>JBEKOE010000022.1:0-53705 GCA_049522075.1 Candidatus Acidiferrum sp. | reverse complement strand
TGCTCTCGATGGAAGGGTATCGCTTTACTACGGCAATACCCGCCTCGAACACACCAATGCCCCAGGGGGGTGACACTTTCATGTTGCCATTAGGGTGACAAAATCACGTTGCCACAACAGCCGCAGCTCGGCTCCGGGCGCCAGCCTGGCGGGCGTGGTTTGGCCCGTCGATGCAGCGGCGCGACGCACCCGATGAATGCAAATATTTGCTAAGCAATTCCTTGATTATCTCCACCCAGATGGGTATGTTGCTCTAAACCTATATCCTGGTGTCCCTAGGCGCTTCTCGGGGGAGGCGTCCCACAATCTCGGGGGGATCGAGATGATATCTGAAAATTCGAAGGAGCTCATGATGACTAGGTCTATCCGTAACCTATGCATTTTAGGCTGTTGTCTGATTGCGCTGCTGGTTTTCGTTGCCGGAAGCGCCACGGCCCAGACCTTCCGCGGCATCATTTTGGGTACGGTCACCGATTCGTCCGGCGCCACTGTGCCCGGAGCCACGGTAACGATCAAAAACGTTGACACAGGACTCACCCGCACCCTCACCACTTCCGACGACGGCAGCTATTCCGCGCCCGAGCTTCCGATCGGGAATTACAGCGTTACTGTGGAAAAACAAGGCTTCAAGACCGGCCTCATCACCGGCGTCAAAGTAGAAGTCTCCACGGAACGCCGCGCTGACGTCACTTTGCAGACCGGCCAGCTCTCCCAAAAAGTCGAGGTGTTGGGCGAAGAACTGCCCATGGTGGAAACCACCTCGAACAATATGGGCGGAATTGTGGAAACCAATACCATTGAGAATCTTCCTGTCAACGGCCGCGACTACCAGAAGCTTATCCTGCTTGTCCCGGGAGCGAGTTCGGGTCCCGATGCCATTACAGACTCACCTGGTTCTTATGGGACGGTTTCGGTCAATGGTGCCAGAGGGCGTTCCAACAACTACCTGCTCGATGGCACGGACATGAATGATGGCTACCGCAATGACCCCGCTATCAACGAAGGCGGCGTGTTCGCCACGCCGGCCACCATCCTTCCGATTGAAGCCATCGCTGAAGTTCACGTTGCTTCCAACTTTGAGGCCGAGTATGGCCGCAGCGCGGGCGCCGCCATCAATATCGTCACCAAAAGCGGCACCAACGACTGGCATGGCTCTGCTTTTGACTATGTGCGCAACACCGCGCTCAATGCCCGCAATTTCTTCGATGCCGCCTCTGTAGGCCCGCAGCAACCCTTCCACCTGAATCAGTTCGGCGGCTCCTTCGGCGGGCCCATCAAGCACGACAAAACATTCTTCTTCGTCGACTATGAGGCTGTCCGCGAGACGGGCGCCGAGAGCAGTCCCAGTTGTGTTCCGACCGCCGCCGACATCACCAACCACACGCCCTCCGGTGGAATCAATTCTGTCATTCAAAACCTTCTGAACGCCAAGGGGGTCGCTTGGCCAGCGCCGAATCTTACGGGATCGTGCATTGCCACGACTGAGGACGCCATCCCTCAGACGCTGGTCTCGTCCAATACACTGCTTTCAACTCCGTTCTCGAATCGCGTGGACAACGCCATCGTCAAGATTGACCATAACTTCACAAAGAATAACCTGCTGACGGGGCGCTACTATATCGGCGACAGCACGCAGCTCTTTCCCTTGGCCTTGACGGGTGGAGGGGCGTTGCCTAACTACGACACGCTGACTCCCACTCGCGTGCAGCTCATCTCCATTTCCTACGTATCTGTTCTTTCTCCATTGATCGTGAATGAAGCGCGCGTCGGCTGGAACCGGTTCGCTGAAGGATTCTTCGCTCAGGACAGGAATTTTGACCCCAACTCGATCGGCCTCGACGTCACCGGACCTGGCACCATAAACAACGGCAATCCTTACAATTTTGGCCTGCCGGTCATGAATGTCGGAGGGTTTCCTCAGCTTGGCTCAGACAAGGCCGACCCGCGGCAGCGCGTGGATACGAACTGGCATTTCATTGACAATATCTCGTGGAAATCCGGCAAGCACGATATCAAGTTCGGTTATGAATTCCGTAGAACTTCAATTTCACAAATTTTCAACCGCACATTTCGCGGCAGATTGAAGTTCCTCAGCCTGGATTCATTCCTGGCGGGCATTCCTGATAACGGGGGCACCCAGGGGATCGGCAGCACCAATCGCAACACCTTCGAGAATTCACAGGCCTTTTACCTGCAGGACAGCTACCGGCTGACCCGCAGCCTCACCGTTAATCTCGGCCTGCGCTATGACTATTTTGGCCTGGTTCAAGAAAAACACGACATGTTCACCAATGTCGATCCCACCACCGGGATTGTTTCTCCCGTGGGCTCGGGCCGCCTTTACCAGCCGGATTACAACAATTTGGCCCCTCGCCTCAGCGTGGCCTGGGATGTCAACGGGAAAGGTAAAACAGTCGTTCGCGCAGGCTACGGCATCTTTTACGACTCCTTTTCTCAGGACATGTTTTTGGGTCATTTGCCCTTCAGCAGCAGCTTTGATCCCGGGCCGGCCTACTCCGGACTCCCCGGTGTCGGCCAGATCTCTTTCGGAAGCCCAACTGGCGTGCCATTTGTAGACAGTACGACGGCTCCGACTCCTGTCCCTGTATTCGGAAACTACACGCCGATGTCGGATGCGTTTGGCGTCGATCCGCATATGCGCAGCCCGTATCTGCAGAACTACAACCTAAACTTGCAGCAGCAGTTGACCCGCAAAGTTGTCCTTCAAGTGGGGTATGTGGGCTCTGCGGGGCACAAACTCCTTAACTTCACAGACATCAACCAGCCGAGCGCGGAGGATATTTGGAAGGCGGATTGTGCGGGCACCGGTGCCACACTTTTCCAGCCTTGTCCCACCGGATCGATCTCCTCCGAGGTGCCGCGCAGGCTCAACAACAGCCTGACTTACATCTATTGGGAAGATAGTGGGGCAAATTCCAACTATAACGCCCTGCAAACAACCCTGCGGATTGACAACTGGCACGGCTTGACCACCGGACTCAGCTACACCTGGTCCCACTCCATTGATACCGCCAGCGACGGCGAAGACTACGTCCCCAACGCGGCTCAGCCGACGGACAGCACCAACCCGGCGTCCAACCGCGGCAACTCCAACTTTGACATCCGCAACCGGGTCAGTTGGAACTTCATGTACGAGTTTCCAAATCGCAAAGGTAGCCTGGAAAAGCTCACCAACGGCTGGGGACTCAACGGCATTCTGACGATCCAGTCGGGTAACCCTTACCACATGATTTTGGAACAAGACGACTACGATGGCGCCTATACGTTTTTTGCCAAGCCGGACGTTGTCGGCCCCATCAAATACAATTACAGTGACCCAACTCATTTCCTCGACTTGAGTTCCTTTGCCGTTCCTTGCACCCCCCTAGCTAGTGGCTTCGACGGCTTCGCTTCGACCTGCACGCCGGGCACACGCCACTTTGGCAACGAGGGGAGGAACTCCCTCGTCGGTCCTCCTTTCCGCCAGTTGGACTTTTCCATCTTCAAAAACACCAATATCACCGAGCGCCTCAAGATGGAGTTACGCTTTGAGGCCTACAACCTGCTTAACCATCCGAATTTTGCTAACCCGATCTGGCCCAATTTCCTCTCGGATCCTACTCTTGGGCTCGCGCCGCCATTTGGATTTGGGTCCAACGGACGCCTGACGGGATTTCTCACACAGACTGTGACCGCGGATGTCGGCGCCGGTTATCCCGTTCTCGGCGGCGGCGGCCCGCGCAGCCTGCAGATCGCTGCGAAGTTCACTTTCTGACGGGCCTTTCCTGCTTCCCGTTTTCCCACGGTCCCGGCCTTGTGCCGGGACCGCCCCTTTTTCGTGTGCCGCCTTTTGATCGACATCCCCTGGAGAATTCGCTTGACATAAAGTAATTTTTGGTGTATATTGGCACTTAGTATATATAAGGGAGTACTCGGTAAATCGATGAACACAAGGCCTTCAGAATCAACACTTATAGAAAATCTCCCTCCAACCCCTTCAGAATCAACAGTTGCGCAGGTCTATCAAAACAAGTGGCTTATAACCCCATTAGAATCTGCACTTACACACCACTCAAAAGCTAACTCCTCTGGAATCAATACATAAGCCAAAATCGATTTTTCGCTCCGTCCCATTTTGGCACCCCTTCACCCTGACGCCCTGACAAACTCACCCTGACTGCCGCCTGCCCCCAGCCTCCGTCATCCCTCTCCCCACATTGCAACTTGTGATAGTTTTGTGACTTCCACTGCGTACTAGCTTATGGAACCTCTGAGACCAGGGCGAATGAGCGCGCCGGGAAAAACGGAACCCACGGACTTGGTCGTTCGGGCTCGGACCGGGGACGCCGAAGCTTGGGGCGACTTATACCGGGAATTTGCCCCGGCGATCTTCCGTTTTTGCCGGCGCGCCATGCCCACGCACGAGGATGCAGAAGACGCGACCATGGAGATTTTCATGAAGTTGCGCGACAAGCTGAGCCAATTCGACCACACCCGGTCGTTCTCCGCCTGGCTCTATAAAGTCGCCGCCAATCATTGCTGGGACATACTCCGCCGCCGCAAGGGCCGCCAGAACAAGGAAACCGAGAACGTTGACGACATTCCCCTGGAGCATCCCGATCCCAACCAGTTGGAGCGCTTGATTGAAGAGCGCAGCAACGAAGAAGTGCGCAAGGCCCTGGGTAAGCTCGGCGTGCGCGCCCGCATGGCCCTGGTGATGCGTTATTACTCGGACATGTCCTACGACGAAATTGCAGACGCCCTGGGCGTGCAGCGGGCGTTTGTGGGAGTGGTTTTGCTGCGCGCCAGACACGAGCTCCGGCAGGTGCTGGGTGAAAACAGCGCCCTGGCCGTGGGAGGGACACGTTGAGCGAAACTGAGATGACCCCGAACAAACATCTGGATGAAATGACGCTGCTCCTCTACGTCGAGCGGCAGCTCGACCGGGAACGCGCCCAGGAGGTGTCCCTGCACACGCAGACCTGCACGCGCTGCCTGACGCTGCTCCGCGCGCTGGACCGCGAATCGCGCCTGTTGACCCGCGCCATGCTGGAACAGGACGAACCCTTTCCGGCGCGGCTGGCGGAATTCCGCGGGGCCGTGAAGCGCTCCATGCAGTGGATCTGGGGCTTGGTTTTCGGTCTCGCGGTACTCGGTGTCTACACCCTCTACGCGAGTTATATCGAGCCCTGGGAACTGCAACTTGAGCAGGCTGGCTTTGGCAGCACCAATCTTCTCAGCTTAATGGTCTTTCAAGGAGCTTTCTGGAAAGGATGGCAATCCATGTTCACGCTGTTTGAAGTTCTCGCTCTCGCCGTTCTGGCAGGTTCTGCCGCGTTTGCCTTCCGAAAGTACATCCGAAGGGGATCCGCGCTGGCGATGGTGTTTGCCAGTTTGGGCCTGCTGCTCGCCACAACGCCGGCGGCGTCCGCCAGCGAATTCCGCAAGGGCGAATCCGTGAGTGTCGCCAAGGGCGAAAACATCATCGGCGACGTCTTTATCACCGGCGATCATGTTCGCGTGGATGGCACCGTGGATGGCGACGTTTTCGCCTTCGGCCATCAACTGGACGTTGCAGGCCACGTCACGGGCGATGTCTTTTGTTTTGCCCAAGGAACGCGTATCACCGGCCGGGTCGACGGGAACATTCGTGCGTTCACGAATAACATCACCATCAGTGGAGACATCGGGCGGAACGTTTTGTCGTTTAACGAAGTGCTAAATCTTGACCCCAATGGAAAGATCGGCCACAGCTTGACGGTATTCGGGCAAACGATAACCCTTGACGGAAGAACCGGAAGAGACGTCGTTGCTTTTTTCGATCAAATCACTCTCTCTGGAACTATCGGAGGTTCCCTGCAGGGCAAGGGCAAGTCGCTGACCATCAGTCCTACTGCCGAGATTGACGGAAAGGCCGAATTTGAAGGAGCAAAGCCCGCCACCGTTTCGCCCGGAGCCAAGCTGGCTTCACCCCTGCAATTCACAAAACACCAGCCGCATGCCAATTACGAACGTGGCGTGGGTTATTACATCTGGCGGCTGATCTGGACCGCCGCGTTTGTGTTGCTCGGCTTGGTCATTTATGGATTGTTTCCGCGGTTCGCGGTGGACACCGTGGAAGCCGGCGAACACTATGGAGCGGCGTTCGGACTGGGTGTCCTGGTCACCTTTGGGCTTCCCATCGCTGCGATCATCGCCTGCGTCACGATTGTCGGACTGTTGCTGGGCCTGTCCACGTTGTTCCTTTACGTGATCGTGCTTCTGTGCACGGGTATCGTGGTTGGCACCATCGTTGGCCAGTGGCTGCTGGGCCGCACGACCGACTACTGGCCGTTGGTGGCGCGCATGGCGCTGGGCGTACTCCTGGTGCGCCTCGTCACGAGCATCCCGTTCATCGGATTCTGGGCGACCCTGGCGGTTGTTTTGTGGGGCATGGGCGCCATTTCGCTGGCGGTTTACCGCCGGTTGCAGCCTGTGGTCGCGCCCAATATTCCATCTGTGCCAACGGGACCGGTTGGCAGCCCGCTCCCGCCGAACACCACTGTCGGCGGCATCTAGCGCGGCTGTCTGGCTGAAAACTCCAAAAGAAAACGGGCCCCGGAACTCCCGGGGCCCGTCGTCTTTTGCGGAGGCGGGAAAAAGCTAGTTGAGTCGAACCTTGGTCGCCAGAAAAGGTATTCCCTGCTGCGCCGTAGTCGGGTTGAGGTACAAAGCACGGATCGCAACGGGCAAGGGATTGCTCAATCCGCTGATGCCTTGCGTCGTCCCTTCAAAGATCGTGCTGCCGGCATAGGTCGCAACCAGGGGCGAGAGGGTGAAGCCCAGATAGGTGGGCAATCCATTTATGGTGAAGTTGTTGCCCGTAACGACGTTTACGGTACCCGAGAGCCGCGAGTAACGCAGAAGCAAATTCGTTGCTGTCGCGTCGACCACACTGCCAGCCACCACATTGCTGACGTCCGCGCGCACAACTTGCCCGATCAGAATGTCGTTGGGGCCCGAGAAACCGGCTGTTAGCTGTCCAGTGGGTAGGAAACCCGTGTCCACGAAGAAAGTGGCGGTCGGACTCACGGTCAGACAGAGTCCGGCACCATAGGAGAGGCCGGTGAGTGTTGCGTTACTCGATGGCACCGCGCTATCCGCGAGAATCATGCCGATATTCGAGCCCCCGTTGCACGTGCTCGGGAAGATGACTCCCTCGATGGAATCCGTGCCACTCGTATCAAGCACGTCTATTTCCGTGGCATTGATCGCTCCCGCAGTGGAGAGCGCGGCTTGCACACTGACAACTATCTTGCCATTCGCGGAAATACAACTGGCAACGCTGGACGAACCCGTGCACAGGTTTTGTGGATCGTTAAACGTCGTTGAGCTAGTAATTGCCGCCGTCAGTGTGCCACGCGTCCCGGATTTCACGGTGATGCTGTTGCTGGCGGACGCGGTAACAAGACCACTGAAATCGTCAATGTTCGCCACGTTGCCGCTAGTGATACCAAGCGGGGCCGTCGTCGTCGCGGTGAGCACGTTAGCCTGCCCGAAGTCCACGGTGATTCCGTTGGCCGTCGTGATGGCGTTATTCAGATTAAAGTCCAGGCCGATCCATTGCTTTTGATTTGACGACAATGTGAGCGCCGACGGGAACGTGAACGTGATCGAGGTCGCCGCGCCCGCCGGAAGTGGGCACACAGCGTTGGCGGCGCATGTTCCGGCCAAACTCGTGATGCTCCCGCCGGACGCATTGATGAAAAGCCCGCTGGACGTGCCAAGCGTAACCTTGATCGCCGTGTAGCTGCCCTCGGGCACGGACACTCCGACGGCCACCGCTGCGGAATCCGACTGCAGGCGAGTCAGTTCAAAGTTTCCCCCCGAATACACCGAAACCGCACTGCCGGTAGTAGGCACGAGGCTGATCCCGGAAATGGGCAGAGTGAAACTGATCACGCCGACTCCCGCCGGTGGCGTGTCGGAGAGGGTTAGGTTAAGCGTCGCGTTACCGCTCACAGTGCAATTCGTCGTGCAAACCGCGGTCTTCAGGCCGCTGCAGGAGGTAAGGGCGAAAATCGCTGAAATTCCAAGGATAAGAAGGCCACGCTTTGAGTTCATGCAAACACCCCACGTCAAAATTAAACACCAGGCCGGGCGGGCTGTGTGGTCGGGATTTCCCCAAGAACACTCTACCGCCTGCGGCTGATCTGAGCCGCCAAGGAATCGCCTGGAGTGCCCAACTTCTAACGGTGGGGCGGAGATTACTCCAGAGACTCGCGCCCGGCAGGAGAAGTGCGGGCACCCCAGAAGAGCATGACCTCTTGTGCATTGCTCGAATTTGCATAGAGTTTTCCGGCTGCGCTGCGGGAACGGCCCCGCGGGATATGCTATCGTTACAAATTCAGGCTTTGATTCCCCGGGGATTGGGCAGGCTCTCTGGTAAAACGCACAACCAAATCGGATCTCCAGCAGGCCAATAGAAAGCGCAATGAAGCGGTTGCCGAGCGCGTGTACGTGCCGCTCGAAGAAGAGGCGCGCGCGCACGACGTCGAAGGCTATCCGGTCTCAGAACGCGGTGAAGTCACTCATCCATCGCCGGGCCACGCTGCAACAGTTCCCGCCAAAGGGACGAGCGAGCACGGTGCACAACCGACCATGGCCGCGATTTTCGGTCCCGGCGGCTTCCTCGAAAAAAGCATGATCGGCGGCTATGAACACCGCCCTGGCCAACTGCAAATGGCGGAAGCGGTGCACGATGCCTTCGAGAACCATCACCACGCCATCGTGGAAGCGGGCACCGGCACCGGCAAGACACTCGCCTACCTGTTGCCGGCGATCTGCAGCGGCCGCCGCGTGGTCATCTCCACGGCCACAAAATCGCTTCAGGAGCAGCTCTATCAGAAGGACGTCCCGTTCCTGCAAAAGCATTTCGCTCCCGAACTAAAGGTTGCGGTGATGAAGGGCCGCTCCAATTTTCTTTGCCTCGCAAAAATGCACGCCATGGCCGACCAGCCTGTCTTGCGCGGCATGGAGGAAGTGGACGCTTTCCGGCAAATCAAGGACTGGGCGCGCCTCACGGAATCCGGCGACCGCGCGGAACTCACCTTTTTGCCGGACGACTCCGAATTGTGGACGCGCATTGACGCGCGCCGCGACACCTGCACCGGCCAGAAGTGCCCCGAATTTCAGCAGTGTTTCCTGACCGCCATGCACCAGCGCGCCAAAGACGCGGACCTGATTATCGTCAACCATCACCTCTTTTTCGCCGACCTGGCCCTGAAAAAGGATGATTTCGGCAGTATCCTTCCCGAGTATTCCGCCGTGGTGTTTGACGAAGCCCACGAGATGGAAGACGTCGCCAGCGACTACTTTGGCCAGCAAATCTCCAATTTCCGCTTCGAGGAGCTTGCACGCGACGCCGATCACACCATGCGCCTCACGCACCAGGGAACTCCCGCGCTGTTGCGCCGCACCCAGCGCATCCGGGAAAGGAGCCGCAGCTTCTTTGACGCATTTCCGCCGCGCGATGGCCGTTTTTCCTTTTCCCGCCACGAGCGTGAGGCTTTTCTCGAGCAGAACCGCGAAGCCTACGACGCGCTAGTCAACTCCTTGAAGGGCATGGAGACGGAATTTGCCGCCCTCGCCCAGAAACCCGAAGAGCTGCTGCGCATCGCCCGCCGCAGCTTTGAAGTGCGCCAGGAATTGGCGTTTCTCTTCGAGTCCAACGAGAAGAATTACGTTTACTGGTTTGAGCGCAGGAACAAAGGCGTCTTCCTTGCGGCCACCCCGATTGACGTCAGCCAGATCTTGCGCGAGCGCCTCTTTGAACCCTTCGACACGGTCATTCTTACGTCCGCCACCCTCACCGTCGCTGGCCGCTTCGAGTTCATCCGCCAGCGCCTCGGCCTGGACCACGTCAAGGAAAGCGGCCTTCCCCCTGAATTTCACTACGAGGAGCAGGCGCTGCTGTACCTCCCGCAAAAGATGCCCGATGTGCGTGACCCCGGCTTTGCACCCAAGGCTGCGGACGAAATTGTGGAGATGCTGGAACACAGCCAGGGCCGCGCCTTTTGCCTCTTTACCAGCTATGCCCAGATGAACGATCTGTTTGAGCGGGTCAGCGAGCGGCTCGACTTTCCTCTGCTCCTCCAAGGAACGGCGCCGCGCTCTGTGCTTCTCGAACGTTTCAAGAACACCCCGAATGCCGTCCTATTTGCCACGTCCAGCTTCTGGCAGGGCGTGGACGTGCCCGGCGACCAGCTTTCTTGCGTCATCGTTGACCGTTTGCCCTTCGCGGTCCCGAGCGACCCCATAGTGGCCGCACGCGTCAGGGCCTTGCAGGAGGACGGGCGCAATCCCTTTGCGGAATTTCAGGTGCCCCAGGCCGTTCTTGCTTTGAAACAGGGCTTTGGCAGGCTCATTCGCTCCAAGACCGACCGCGGCGTCCTGGCCCTCCTGGACACCCGCATCCAACGTATGCCCTATGGTAAAATTTTCTTGGAGTCTTTGCCGCGCTACCATAGGACCCACGATCTTGCGGAGGTTGGGCGATTCCTAGCTGCGGCAAGTCCAGCTCACAAACGAAAAGCCTTCAAGGAAGCAGGCTGAAACCAGATTGGCGTTTCGACGCA
The DNA here is from genome assembly GCA_049522075.1 of Candidatus Acidiferrum sp. Classification (GTDB taxonomy): domain Bacteria; phylum Acidobacteriota; class Terriglobia; order Acidiferrales; family UBA7541; genus Acidiferrum. The sequence continues at coordinate 43,089 of JBEKOE010000022.1, read as the reverse complement.
AGGGGAAGAAAGCAACCTCATGTTTGAAGTCAGCGTGGAAGAGACATTTTCCGCCGGGCATGCCTTGCGGGGCTACAAGGGGAAGTGCGAAAACGTCCACGGGCACAACTACCGCGTGCAGGTCACCCTGGAGGGGCCGCAACTCGATGCCATCGGCCTGCTCATCGATTTCACCGAACTCAAGCGCGTCATCCGCAATGTCATCCACCGATTGGATCATCAATTCATCAATGATCTGGAGCCTTTCACTACCGTGAATCCCACGGCGGAAAATATGGCGAAGTATTTTTACGATGAGGTCACCGGCCAACTGAAGGGATTGCCGGGCGGCGCGCGCGTGACTGACATTGTCATCTGGGAGACAGACACGGCCCGTGCGCGTTATCGTCCCGGGGCCTGAGGCACGCCGTAGTCAGGGGAAAGCATGAACAGCTCGCTCTTCATCATTCTGATTCCCGCTTTGCTCGTGGCCGCGGGCTACATTTTCGTCCTTCGCCTGATGGGCATTGCCCCCGGCTACCTGCGCTTGATCGTCGCCATGGTGCTTTTCTTTGGCGGCATGTACTGGCTTTCGCGGCGCTCGGGTAAGAAGGCCAAAACCGTCGGCCAGTAGAGCTCCTCAACCCATTTTGGGCGTCTTATGCACATCACAGAAATTTTCAAATCGATTCAAGGCGAAGGAAGCCGCGCCGGCCTTCCGTGCATCTTCGTTCGCTTCACGGGATGCAATTTGCGCTGCACCTGGTGTGATACGGCCTACGCCTTCCACGGCGGCCAGGAAATGACCGTGGGCGAAGTCCTGGCGCGTGTCGATGTTCTCAGCAGGCGCGCCGACACCGGGAAAGCAGGTGTACAGCTTGTGGAGCTCACAGGTGGCGAGCCGCTGCTCCAGGAGGAAATCTATCCTTTGGCCGAAGGACTTCTCGCCGCGGGATATGAGGTCATGATCGAAACCAGCGGTGAGCGCTTCGTCAGCCGCCTGCCCAAAGCCGTCATCAAGATCGTCGATGTAAAATGCCCAGATTCCGGCGAGCCCGATACCTTCGATTCCCGCAATCTTGCAGAGTTGGATCCCAAGGACGAGGTGAAGTTTGTGATTTCCAGCCGGCGGGACTACGAGTTCGCCCGCGATTTTACCCACGCCCACCGGCTCACCGAGCGCGTCAATCAAGTGGTCTTTTCCCCGGTGAGCGAAGACCCGCAGGGAAAGTGGCAGGGTTTGCAGCCGCGGCAACTCGTCGAATGGATTCTGGCAGACGGCTTGAGCGTGCGTCTGGGTTTGCAGTTGCATAAAATCGTCTGGGACCCGGCCATGAGGGGTGTCTAACAGGAATGCGCTTGCAGGTGAGCGGATGACGAATCGCGGCAAGTCCGTCGTACTGCTTAGCGGCGGCATGGATTCGTGTGTATGCACGGCCATTGCCCTTGAGGAACATGGCGCCGGCAATGTCGCCTTGCTGCACGCCGGCTACGGGCAGAGGACCCAGAAACGCGAGCGGCGCGCCTTCGAGGAGATCGCCGGCTTCTATGGCGTGAGCGAAAGACTCGTCGTCCAATTGGATCATTTCCGGGCCATCGGCGGCTCCGCTTTAACAGATAAGGAGATTGCCGTTCCGGAGAATGAGTTGGGCGCGTCAGGACCGGGCGGAAGTGAAATTCCCGTCACCTACGTGCCTTTTCGCAATGCCCATTTTCTGAGCGTGGCGGTGAGCTGGGCGGAGGCCATCGGCGCCCAGGCCATCTACATCGGTGCGGTCGCCGAAGACAGCTCCGGCTATCCCGACTGCCGGCCGGAATACTACCGCGTATTTCAGGAGCTGATTAGGGTGGGCACGCGCCCCGAAACGCACATTGAGATGGTCACGCCGGTGATCGGCATGAGGAAAAGTGAGATCATCCGCCGGGGTTTGGCTTTGGGGGCCCCGCTGCATCTGACGTGGTCCTGCTACCAGGGAGAAGAGTTGGCTTGCGGGGCCTGTGACAGCTGCCTGCTGCGGCTACGCGCCTTCGCGGAAGCCGGCCTCCCCGACCCCATCCCGTATCACAGTGTGGTTAAGGCAATACCTTAAGAATGTGACGCCGGTCATTGGAATCGGCCGCAGATGGGTGATAATAGAGGAAACCAGCCGGAGAACCGAGGCTGGCGCTCCTCAAAGACAAAAGGAGAGTGGAGCATGTTGAAATCAGTTAAGGCGTATGCGCTCGCCGCTCTGTTGACGCTTGCGCTCATCAGTTTCTTTGTACCGCGGGCGACCGCGCAATTCAACGGAACGATTCAGGGAACAGTTTTGAATTTTGAGGGCAAGCCCTTCGCCGACCTGCTTGTCGATCTCAAGGGCGAACAGGGCAGCGCTAAGGAAACAAAGACCGACGCGGGCGGAAAATACATTTTCAATAACCTCAGAGGAGGGAAATACACGCTCACCTTCCACGCTCCCGAGCTGCAACAGCCCTTTGAAGTGCAGGCAACCGCTCAAAACTCCGGCCCGACCGACGTTAGCCTGAATTTCAAGGACATCCTCGAAAAGCAAAGTCCCGAGGCTGCCGCCGCCTTTAAAAAGCGCCAGGAAGAGCAGCAAAAGACCGTCGGTATGAAGGAACACTTCAGCAACGGCCTCGCCTTCCTCGATCAGGAACGCACCGCAAAGGGAGAACTTGCCAAAGTTCCCGCCGATCAGCGCGACCAGGCCAAACAGCATATTCTGGATCTCTCCGACAAGGCGATCGCCGAGTTTCAAGAGGCCAACAAGGTGGCTCCGGAAAAGGATCCCAACCATCATCTCTTCTGGGCGCGCATGGGCGAAGCCTACGATCTGGCCGGGCGAAACGATGATGCCGTCAACGCCTACCAGCAGGCCGTCACCTTGAAGCCCGATAATGCGAGTTACTACAATAATCTCGGTAACGTGCTCGCGCGCGCCGGCAAAATCGACGATGCGCGCGTCGCTTACACCAAGAGTGCGGAACTCGATCCCCCGAACGCCGGCTTTGCCTGGCGCAATTTCGGAATCAGCTTGTATCAGTCAAACCGTATGCAGGAAGGCGTCGAACCCCTCAAGAAGGCCGTCGAAATCGATCCTAAGAATGCGCAGTCCTGGTATCTTCTGGGCGCCTGCCTGGTAGCCTCTGCCGATTACAAGCAAGTGGGCGACAAAGTGGAAGTCACGCTAAAGCCTGGAACGATCGAGGCCTACCAGAAAGCCCTTGAGCTTGACCCCAACGGGACCTGGGGCAAGCAGGCAAAGGATGGGCTGGAGCAGGTGAATCAACTTACCGGCGGCATCGAAACCAAGGTCGGCTCAAAGAAGAAGAAGCCGTAATTCGGCGCTCTCGATCTAGACGGAGAGACCGGCTCTGCTCTCGCGGAGCCGGTTTTGTCTAAGCGGTCTCCTTCGACCAAAAGAGCAAACAATCCGCGAAATATCGAAGCAGCATCGCACCATGCGGGGCGAGGAAGCCCTCCCTGTGATTGTCCCGGGCCATTTCGTTTCGATACGAGCTCAACTGTGAGTCAGCGTGCCCGTGGTCTTCGTCCGGCGGAGTGCCCAGGCAAAGGCAGCCATCGAAGCGGGCAGCAAGATGGCCGCGAAAACGAGCAGCAAGAGCAGCGGCCTGCCGATTGCCAACAGGCTTGCGCCATCCAGCAGAACCGCCCGCATGGCATCCAGCGCATACGTGATGGGATTGATCCTGGCGATGAATTGCAGCCAGTCCGGAAGGATGCTTACGGGGAATAGCATGCCCCCTACCACGCTGGAGATTCCCAGAAGAAACCACTTCGCGGGATTTCCGCGTTTGAAGAGCAGCAGGTAGGCTGCGGAGAGAACCCCTAAACCAGAAAAAGCCAGCAGCGTCGCGAGCAACACGGCAATCACTCCGATCCAGTTCGCTCTTCCCAGCGGAAAATGGAAAAGGATCGCGCCCCAGCCGAGATACACGGCAATGCGCAACGTCGTGGCCGCAAAGGGATAAACGGCGGACCCTGCCAGAATTACCGGCAGAGAGACCTGCGTAACCAGCAATGGTTCCAGTGTCCCCGTGTCCCGCGCTTCCAGGAGGCTGCGATCGAAGCTGTCCAGCGCCGCATTGAGATAGTCGAAAAATACGAATCCCACCAGCGAGTAAGCGAAATATGTGTTTCCCTGCGGCAGCGCCTGGCGCAACTCCGGCGAATCCACAAAGCGCGCCACATAGTAAAACATCGCTGCGCCAAACAGCGCTTCGATCGCCTCCAAAATAAACGGGCTGCGGTATGTGCCGGCGATCCGGAGGTCGCGTTGAAAAAAGAGAAAAAGATCACGAAGGGTGCGCATCATGCGGGGTGGGCCTCCACATCGGGAGGTATGGGGCGCCCGGTAAGCCGGAAGAAAACCTGCTCCAGGGAAGACGCCCCCACCTTGGCCCTAAGCCTGGTGGGCGTGTCAAACGCAATTAGCGCGCCTTCCTGTAGAATCGCCACGCGATCCGCGAGGAGTTCGATTTCCGGCAGGGAGTGCGAGGCAAAAAGAAGAGAAGTGCCGTGCCCGGCGAGGACTTCAGTCTTCAGAAAGCGGCGGAACTCCAGCGCGGCAATGGGATCCAGGCTGCGCGTGGGTTCGTCGAGCAGCAGAACTTTGGGTTGATGAAGCAGCGCGCGCAAAAGGCTGAGCCGCTGGATGGTGCCGGACGAGAGCGAACGTGTTTGGCGGTCCAGCGCTTCGCTCAATTGAAACCGCTCGCCAAGGACCCGCGTGCGCTCCTCGATTGTGGCGTCGGAAAGATGATTGAGCCGCCCGAAGAAACGCAGGTTCTGTCGCCCCGTCAGGCGCGAGTAAAACCCCAGATCGCGGCCCGCGTGGTAGCCGATTCGGCGTCGCACCGCAGCCGGGTTGCTCACCGCGTCATGGCCATCGACGTGCGCACTGCCACGCGTCGGGAGCAGCAGAGTCGCCAGGACCCGTAGCAGCGTCGTTTTCCCTGCGCCGTTCGCACCCAGCAGGGCAACCGCCTCGCCTTCTGCCACCTCCAACGAAATGCCGCGCAACGCCGGGGAACTGGGCGCGGTAAACGGCTGCAGAAACGCGCGCCAGCCGCTGTACGTGGGCGGAAACCACTTCTCAAGAGAATCAATTACGATGCAAGGGACAGACACGCTTGATTTTATAACCTGCCTGTCGCAATTAGACAATCGGCAACCTGCTGTTTTTGCCGCGACGCGGTAGCGGGTCAGTCTCCGGCCAGGCGATTTATCGCGCACATGGCTGCCCGTTCATATGACCTGCCAATTGATACCTTTTTCAGCTATATTAGTCCGTTTGGCTCTGCCGTGAGACGCACCTTGAAATAGAACGCTTTCGCGATGTGCCTTGCAATTTCGCTGGGGTCAGGTCGTTTTGGCGGCGCAGTCGAGGGAAGCAAAGCCATGCACAAACACACAATTCGACTCGCAGCAGTTGCAATCTTCGTGATTGGGCTGATGGCCCCGGCAGTTTGGGCCCAAAACACGGTGCAAACCGTTGCCGGCGGCGGGCCGAACAATCTCCCCGCCTTGAAGTCGAGCCTGGGTTTTCCCGCCGCAGTCGCCATCGATGGCGCGGGGAACGTTTACGTCGTCGGTCTTCACTCTGAACGGGTGTTCAGGGTGGATACCACTGGGAACGTCACGGTCGTGGCGGGCAGTGGAGCGCGTGGAGGCTTCTCCGTCGATGGCGGCCCCGCCATCAACACCAGCCTTGCATATCCCACCGGCGTGGCCGTGGATAGCGCCGGCAACATTTTCATTGCGGAGAGAAGCTATTGCAGGATTCGCGAGGTCTCCGCCCAGACAGGGAACATCTCGACCGTCGCGGGCACGGGCAGTTGTTGGTTCACCGGCGATAGCGGGCCGGCCACCAGCGCCCAGCTGAATGATCCCTCCGGCGTGGCCGTGGATCGCTCCGGCAACATCTTCATAGCGGATACCAACAACTGCCTGGTTCGTGAGGTTTCCGCCTCCGCCGGAGTCATCTCCACCCTGGCTGGAACGCTGCCAGATACAACCGGGTTGTTACATTGCGGGTACTCGGGGGACGGCGGGCCGGCCACCAGCGCCAAGCTTGGATTTCCTAACGGCGTGGCCGTAGATGGCTCCGGGAACATCATCATTGCAGATACCACTAATTGCGCGATTCGCAAGATTTCCGCCTCCGCCGGCACCATCTCCACCGTGGCGGGCACGGGCAGTTGTGGATACTCCGGCGATGGAGGACTGGCCACGAGCGCCCAACTCAGCGCGCCCTACGGGGTATTTGTGGATCGCTCCGGAAACCTCTTCATAGCGGATACCAACAACTGCCTGGTTCGTGAGGTTTCCGCCTCCAACGGCCACATCTCCACCGTGGGGGGCGACTACAGCCTCGGATGTGGATACTCCGGCGATGGAGCTTCGGCCACCAGCGCCCAGATCAACCAGCCCTACGGCGTAGTCGTGGACAGCTCAGGAGACATCTTCGTCGCGGATTACCAGAACTCTGTGATCCGCGAAGTTTCTGCCTCTACCGACAACATCTCCACCTTCGCCGGCGTGGCCATGCCCGATCCGAACCACGTGGGCCAGATGATCGGCTTCCCCGCCTATAGCGGCGATGGCTACCCTGGCATGGATGCAGAGCTCGCCTTTTATAACGCTACTCCTTGGTCCGCAAGTCTGGTTACGGACCGTGCTGGGAACGTGTTTATCGCCGATACGGCCAACAACGTCATCCGCGAGGTGTCCGCTTCCACGGGAATCATCACCACGGTGGCCGGAAACGGCTTCATCGGCTTCTCCGGCGACGGGGGCCCAGCCACCAGCGCTACGCTCTTTTACCCCAGGGATGTGGCTGTGGATGGCTCAGGGAACATCTTCATCATGGACAGCGGTAATTGTGTGGTTCGCAAGGTCTCCGCCTCCACCGGTATCATCTCCACCGTGGCGGGGACGCCGCCAGACAGCTCCGGCAATTATTATTGCGACTTTTACGGCGACGGCGGCCCAGCCACCGGCGCTGAGTTATATCCCATCGACTTGTTGGTGCCCGCAGGAGGCGTGGCCGTCGATGCCTCCGGCAACCTCTTCATCGCCGACTCCGGTAATAGCGTGATTCGCGAGGTTTCCGCCTCTACGGGAATCATCAACACTGTAGCCGGAATCCCGCTCAGCCTCGTCGTCGGCGGCGGTGATGGTGGCCCCGCTACTAGTGCCACGCTGAATACTCCCTACGGCGTGGCCGTGGATAGTGCCGGCAACCTCTTCATCGCGGACACCTGGGACTACGAAGTCCGCGAGGTAATGGCGGTCAACGGCAACATCTATACCGTCGCCGGCAACATAACTTTGGGCCAGGGCTTTTCCGGTGACGGCGGCCCCGCCACCTCAGCCCAGCTTCGCAACATCTTCGGCGTGTTCCTTGACCCCGCAGGCAATCTCTTCATTCCCGACCCCGACAGTTGCGTGATTCGCGAGGTTTCCGCCTCCACAGGCAACATCGCTACCGTGGCGGGGACGTTCAACAGCAACGGCGGTTATTTTTGCGGATATTCTGGCGATGGTGGGCCAGCGTTGAGCGCCGTCTTTGATTCTCCATCGATCGTCGCGGGAGGTACTTCCGGGGACCTGGTGGTGCTGGACAACATCCGCGTTCGCTCCGTGGCGGGCTTGGTCGGAGCGCCCACCGCTGCCGCCGTCGCTTTTCCCAACCCTCTGGCGTTCCCCAGTGAACCGCTGGGATCATCCCACACGTTTACTGTAATGCTCAGCAACCGAGGCTCCTTACCAACGAGCGTCTCCACCGTGGTCATTTCCGGCACGAATGCCTCCGACTTCTCGGAAACGGACAGTTGCGCCGGCCATTCCCTTGCGGGCGGTGGCGGCTCCTGCGAAGTCAACGTGAAATTCACCCCATCAGCTGTCGGCTCGAAGAGTGCACTGCTCACCATGACCGACACCGCAGGCACGCAAACCGTCAACCTCTCCGGTGCGGGCTTAGATTTCCTGATAGGGCCCGCTCCCGGGGGTTCGCTAGTCGCCACCGTGACCCAAGGCCAGACGGCGACGTACTCGTTGCAGGTGAGCGCCACGGGCGGAACGTCCGGTGGCGATGAGATGAGCGTTGCCATCACCTGCTCGGGAGCCCCGCCCAAAGCCACTTGTTCGGTGTTCGGGCCGGTTATGGCTACCGTCGCGACCCCAGGCGCATTTACCGTGTACGTTAGCACCGCGGCTCCCACGCAGTCCTGGATCCCGCCTGCGGGCGGTCCCAGGACGCGCGTTCCGCTGGCCGTGCTGGCCTTCAGCATGGCCCTGCTGTTGGCCTTCAGGCTCTGCGCCTGGGTGCACGGCTCGACTGCATGGCGTCGGCATTCGCCCAGCTACCAGATGGGCTTGGCTCGGCTGGACTTCGTGGCCCCCATGCTGCTCGCCATCATCCTGATGGGCTGCGGGGGCGGTGGCAATAGCTCGCCAGCCCCTCCTCCGCCGTCGGGCGGCACGCCAACCGGGAACTACACCTTGACGATCACCGGCACATCGAACGGCGTGAGCCACTCGCAGACCTTGACCTTAACCGTAAATTGATATGCGATGGCCCCGAGGAACGCGTAAGAATTTGAACCGGTTGAGCCACTGCGCTGCAAGTTTCTTCTCGCGACCATACACGAAGCTCTTTGGAATCCTTTCGATGTTGTAGGCTTCGTGAACCTTTTGGGTTCGGATCGAATCCAGCCAGCGGAGTCAGGCCAACTCCCGATTATCACGCTAGCCGGAAACTGACCCACTATCCGCAGCGTGCATGGCTTGCGAAGCCATTCCCCGGTAAGATACTCGCGGAGCATGTACATTGAGCCCGAATCGCCCCTCCGTCCTCCCTGGCACCAGGGGCAGGAGAAGCACTGGATGATGCAATTCGCCAATCGCGTGATCGTTCCCAAGCACGTCCTCGTGCAGCATCTTGACGGAGAATCCGTTTTGCTGAACCTGGAAACGGAAATGTATTTCGGCTTGGACACCGCGGGAACGCGCATGTGGGAGCTGCTCACGTCCTCTCCCAGCATTGACGCAGCTTACACCAGGCTCAAGGAAGAATTCGAGGTGGAACCCGAACTCTTGCGCACCCATCTTACCGAACTGTTGAGCCGCCTACAGGAACATGGCCTGCTCGACATTGCGAGCGACAATGTGGGAACCATTCCAGCGGTATAAAGCGCTGGATCCCGTAGCCCGGAAGATATTTCGACGCGCCGCAGTACTTCTTCCTCTCGTCGGGATGTCTCTGCGCGTGCGTGGTTACAAGAAGACGCAGGAGTGGCTGCAGGCCCGTTTGGGGCGCCGCAACCCGGCCTTGCCGCAATCCGCCAGCAGCAAGGACATCGTGGAGAAGACTTGCCGCATGGTTCGTGCCGCCGTCCACTACGGGATACCCGGAGTGAGCTGCCTCGAAACATCACTCACCCTCTGGTATCTGTTGCGGCTGCAGGGAATTTCCGCCAGCGTGCGCATTGGTGTTCGCAAGCACACGAACCTTTTCGAAGCGCATGCCTGGGTTGAGCACGAAGGCGCCGCCCTCAATCAGTCGGAGGAGGGCCACCGCCACTTTGCCCCATTCCACAGCACTTTCCACGGTCCGCCGAAGGAAGAGCCATGAGCGGCTTCTTTGGCGTCCTGCGGCCGGACGTAGCGCTCTCCGGGAGCGCGCCTTATTCCATGTGAGCATGGCCGGCGGCGGCCGCTGCGCTTGCTACGCAAGTACGGTCCCGACGCCTGAGCTTCCCTTTTGTCGGGCAGAAGGTGCATGCCGGCAAGAATCTATTCTGCGGGCGTTTCCCCAAAGCAAAGGACCCGGCCGGCAATCTACGCAAGCCGGGCCTAGCCATCGAGATTCTTATTCTTTATATGTTTGTGTGCTCCGAAATGTGGTGCGGCTGCTTCGGCTCGGGAGCGGGAAACTCGACAGTCAACGACAATTCGCTCCGGTTGCGCAGCAAGCCCAGCTTCACTGTCTTTGCGTCTTTCTTCAGCATCAGCTTTTCGCGAAGCTCGCTGGCACTCCGGATTCTCTCGCCGTCCATGCTGGTGATCACATCGCCAGCCTTCAGCCCGGCCTTGGCCGCGGGAGAGTTCTCGAATACATTGCGCACCAGGACTCCTTCGCCATCCGGCGCGCCAAAGTAATTTCCGAAATCTCCTTCCAGATCCTCTGCGTCAATACCCAGCCGCGCGTGGCCGGAAACCATAAAATTGAAATTGCGGAGACCCTCGAGCGCGGGCAATTCCTGCAAATCCGGCATTTGAAACGCGAAGCTTCCCGGTGTTGGTGCCACCATCGTGTGATGGCGTGCGGTTTCCGACTTGCCCAATGTCACCGCAATGGTCTGCTGGCGTCCATCTCGCCACACCGACAATTGTGCCGTCCTCCCCGCGGGAATCTCGCGGATCATGCGACGGAACTGCTCCGAGCCTTCCACCCGTTGCCCGTTGACCTCAGTGATGACGTCGTTCTCTTTCAAGCCAGCCTTGGCAGCGGGGCTATCCGGTACGATCTTTCCGAGCAGCGCCCCGCGCTCTGCTGGCAATCTAAGTTCCTTCACCTTTTCCTGCGTGACTTCGGCTACGCCCACGCCGAGCCAGCTTCCGCCTCCGCCCAGCAATACCTGGACATCGTCATCGGAGGGAAGTCCTTCAATCTCAATGACTTTGTCCGATTCCGCTCCCGGATCATCCTTATCCTGGTTGACGTAAATTTGTGTGTGCTTCTGCGATGTGCTTCCGGTCTCTTGTTTCTTAGCGGAAGCGCCTGGCAGAGCTATCAGCGCTATGCTCAGGGCTCCGAGGCCGAGTACCGTCCAACGATTTCGATTGTTCATAGTGGCGTTCAACTCCTTTGGTTACTTAGACGGAGAAAATGCTAAACCGTCGCCCGAAGAGCGACCACACGGATGGCCCCGTTTACTGTGCCCAGCCGGATGGGCGTGCCACCACGTCCCAGTTTTCCATGCAACACTCTGGGCTGCACTGCTCCACGCATTACCACGGGAAGCTCCGAGGAGAAGCTCCCGTTCATGCAGTGTGCTTCCAGATTTGCCGGGAGATCCGCTGGAACTGCCAAAAGCACTGAACCGTTGGTGGTCTCTGCGAGAGCCCCCTTGGAATCCGCTGGGCGCTTTAGTTCGAGATACACGTTGCCATTCGTCGTGTGGGCATGCACGTTGCCGCTACCCTCGAAAACCTCGATATTGCCATTGACCGTATGCAGATCACCCACCGAATCGAGGTCCGTCACGCTCAGCGAGCCATTCACCGTATTGACGTGGGTCACCTGAGCGCGCCGCGGCACGTGCACCGTATAGTCCACCGCTACTTCCACGCCCTCTTCCTGCGGGTAGCGCGTGGAAATGGAAAGCCCCCCGTCCGGGCGAGAGTCCACGTCAATCGAAACGCGGTCCAGGTTGGATTCCTTTTCCGGAGTCGTCTTCACTGCGCGCACTTCCACCACATCCTTGTCCCAGGCCTCAATGCGCACCGTGCCATTCACATTGTTGAGTTCCAGCGATCCCCCGGAACGCAGGGGATACGTTTGCGCGAATTCGCGCGTGACGCCGAAACATTGCGGAGTCAGGATTCCCGTGACGACCAAAAGCACCAAGGTAGCGGCACGAATGACGGCGCGATACATCGTTGACCCTCCTCGCGAACCTCAACCCGTTCACTTCCCCCAGGGCAAATAAAAGCTCTTCCTACCCGCGCGCCACTCTCCGGGCCAGCTTCTTAGCGGAGTTGAAAATTAAACGTCACCGTGGTGATGACGTCAACCTTTTTGTCGCCCAACTGCCCGGGCCGCGCCCGCCATTGCCGGATCGCGGACGTTGCGGCATCTGCCAGCGCCGGTTCCCCCTCGATGATTTTATCCACGCTCAGGCTGCCATCCGTCCTCACCCGGACTTGCATCCGCACCACACCCTGCAAGCCGGCCTTGCGTGCCAACTGCGGATATTCCGGGGGAGGCGAGGCGATCAAGCGCTTCTTGAATTCTTCCGCATCTTCCCGCACACCGCCCATAAACTTGCTCTCCAACCAATCGATCCATTGGTCGACCCAATCGGTCTTAGCCTCGGCAATTGCCCTGGTAGAAGCCGCCGACTCTGTTGCTTCCGCTCCGTTGGGAAACCCAATGCTGACGAGACGCTGCTTTTCCTCTTCCATCATAGATCGCCGCAACGCTGTTTCCGTGTCCAGGTATTGCAGCCGAATTTTGCCCGTCATGGTGTGCAGTTTTAGCACTGCCCCGCCCCCGTTCAACGCCGCGTAAGCGTGCAACGATCCCTCGGGCCGCGTCTGCAGATTCAACGGGAGAGAAGGGTCCGCTTCGATGCGCTGGGCCCCGCCGTTGTCCACCGTCGCGTCGATCGTCGCCATGATATTCCGCGGCAAAAACACGACGATGTCGCCGGTGCTGGAAGAGAGCTGCGAAGCGCCCGGCAGCCCAACAGGATGCTTCGGATCGGGTGAATCCGGCGCAATCCAAGCTGTGATCGCGCCGTTTCCCGTTGCCGCGCGCAGTGTGTTCGCCACGTGCGTCAGGCAGATGCTGCCGCCGCTCGTTTCTACTTCCATCGGCCCTGCTACATACATAACGCGAATTCCACCGCCGCCTGTCTGCGCGTGCACCGAACCGTGCACTTCTCCAAAATCGATCTGCCCGCCGCCCGTGCGCACGCTTACAAAGGAACCCGCTTCGCCAACGGCAATGTTTCCGCCTTCCGTCTCCAGATGCGCTTCGCCCCCAATTTGACCGGCGCGAATGTGGCCGCCCCCGGAGCGCAGCTTGGCGCTGCCTGCGATATTACCGGCTTGGATGTGGCCCCCGGCTGTAAAGGCATCCAGGTCGCCCGCGACATCTAACACAGTGATATGCCCGCCCTGGGTTTCCAGCTTGGCCGCATAGCGCTCCACGGAAAGGCTCCGGTAAGGCCCGCATCCAAGACGTCCCGTGCGAATGTTACCGCCTTGCGTTTCCAGTAGGACGCGCCCGGTAAGGTCCGATGTTTCAATGTCACCGGCTCCGGTGCTCACTTCTACACCGAAATTTGCCGGCACGCTGACTTGGAATTGTACCCAGTATTGTGCGTTGCGGTTGATAATCGAACGCAGTTGCGGAAGTCGCCCCACGAGGGAAACTCCGTTCGATGTTTCTTTTGCCGTCAGAACATATTTTTGCAGCAGAGTGTGCGCCACTGGTTCCGGCGCGTCCGTTTCAACATGCATGGTGTAATGGACCACGGGAGGCGCGTTGGCGGGCAGGGTCTGAATGCGCACCGAACCCAGGTCGGCTGTCAGCGTGAGCGTCCCACGATCATTCGTGGCGACATCTCCGGAGCGGTCCGCCGACGCATGCGGAGGCACATTTTCCCCCGCGTAAGCGGGTGACACCACGGCCAACGCAGCGATTACCAGAGTAAGTTTGAGAAATAGCAGTGGCTCTGACTGGCGACGGCGGGAACGAAGCGAGATTTGCCAATCCATTCGCATGTGGTAAGCCCGGTTAGCAATCACGCGCTGAAAACTCACTGTTCGCTGCGCTCGTTGATTTCCCGCAGTGCCGCCGAACTGCGCAGCCGCACATACTGGCTGGGGTCTTTACGCCGCAGGTATTCTAGGGCGCGAATCACATTCGCCAGCGATTCGTCCGGCGTAAGACCAAGAGCCCTCGGTGCCGTCATTGCATGCTCAGGCGCATCCGGATTGCCCAGCGCCGGCAGGGGCGCGGAGTCCGGCTCACTGGCATTCAGAGAGCGCACCAGCAAATTCACGGCCTCGACCCGCACGCCGGGATTGGAATCCTGTTGCAGCGACTCGAGCAAAGTCTCGCGCACCATTCGGTCCGAGGTCGAATCGCGCAGCGACTCCAGCGCCTTCAATCGTACTGCGGGATTCCGGTCCTTGCGTGCCGCGGTCAGCAGGGCACTACGCACCCCCACATCCTTCGCGCGCGCCTTTAACGCATCCAGGCAATCCAGCCGCACGCCGGAATCAAAGCGCTCGCCGTTCTCCACAACGTACGTCAGCACCTGCCGCACATCTGTATCATCCAGGTTTCCCGTTAGCACCACGGGTTGCTCCGCGCTCAATTGGAGGCGCACATTCTGCGTTCCAGATTCCGTCGAAGGAGCCAGATTCACGCCGGCAACAACCATCTTGGCGAGCTGATCTTCGGTGAGGCGCGTACTCGGCCGCACATTCACCGCCTGGTCCAGCGCGTTCGCGTCATTCCGGCCGGTGAACCACTGCGTTGATTGCACGCCAACCAAAAGCCCGAAAAGAACCATCAGGGCGCCGCTCCATGCCGGGTGCAACGCCATCCATCGTCGCAACCACAGGAACGCGGGCCCCCGCTCTTTCACGAGAGGTGCCGCCAGGTCGTCAAGCTTTTCGTAGAGTTCACTCCGGCATTGGGCCAGCAGCACGCTGGCACTGTCCATGTTGTCCGCGGGCTGCGGCATCGCGCCGACCGCTTCCTGGAAAGCGCGTTCCTCGGCGAGTTGCTCCCGGCAGTCCGTGCAGGCCGCCAAATGCGCATCAATGGCCGCGCTCTCTGCAGCGCTCACTTCATCGCAGGCGTAGAAGACCAGCAGCGGTGCAATCTCAGAACAAGTGTTCAACGGATCGGCGGCGCTCATCGCAGTTCTCCCAATTGACTGCGCAATTTGCGCGTTGCGCGGAATAGCGAATTCTTTACGGTCTCTTCGCTGGTGCCAAGGGCAGCGCCGATGGCGCGCAACTTGAGTCCCTGGTAGTGCTTCATTTCAAACACGATGCGTTCCCGGGGCGAGAGCCGCGCCATCGCCGTCGCAAGCCTGGCGCGGATTTCCTGGCCAACCAAATGCTTTTCGGGATCGAGCGCAGGGCGATGCTCTCTCTGCCGCTCGAAAAAGTCAGTGGTACCCTCCTCATACTGCCCGGCGTGCATCTCGGGCGCCTGATCCTCCGGCCGGGCCTGCCGCCGCCGCAATTGGTCCAGGCATACGTTGGTCACGATGCGGTACAACCAGGTATAAAAACTGCACTCAAAGCGGAATCGATGGAGGTTTTTGTAGACCTTCAGGAAGGCTTCCTGATAAACGTCCCTGGCGTCCTCGGTGCGCTTCATCAAGTTGAGCGCCAGCCGCAGCACGTCGCGATCGTAGCGGCGAACCAGTTCCTCGAAAGCAGCGCGATTGCCCACTTGCGCTTCCTGGACTAGGGTGCGCTCGTCGAGGTTGGCCAAAGAGGTCACCGTGGCCAGGGCAGCTTCGGAATTGCTGGTCCGGCCGGCATCATCCGCAAAAGCTAAGGCCCAGTTGGGTAGCGGCATATTCGCTTTCTCTTTGCCGAATTCGGTGCACTTCATTCTGCAAAAGGAGGTTACTTCCTGGCGCTCCCCCGCAGACTAGTCCACACCGCCGATAACCAATTTGGACGCCTTCTACGCTGTTACGTAAGCAAAGGTCCCCATCCGTCTACCCACGTTCGCGTGGCCTACCCCTTTGGATGCGCCGAAGCGCCGCCCGTTGCCATGACCATCTACCCCTCGGCGGCTCTCTCTCCCGGCCGCAGCCGCCATAACACCAGTGGCCACGCCAGCAGAACGACCATTGCCGTCAATACGATATGGCCCTGGCTCCGGTAGAAAGCGTCCGGCTGCCCGGTCAGTTCCAATCCGGCCCCCGGCAGGGTCGTACACACAATCACAAGGAACCATCCCAACAGGTTGAAGCGCGCCACCCAACGGATCCCAAACACCCAAAACGTCAGCAGGATCAAGTGCATTAGAAACTGCTTCAAGAAATCCGCCGGAGAGCCCCAGTTGAAGACCATTGCCGCAGCAGTTGCGAAGAACAGCAGCAGCCGCAACCAGCGTACCCCTAGTTCCGCGCTGATAAATGCCGCGACAACAGCCAAGATTCCTGTAAGCAACAAGCCGTGATAAAGCGCTCCGCCGATCACCCCGGCTGCGGGCACCAGCGCGTCAAACGAAGTGCCGAAGCTGTTGGGCACAGCGCGCTGCAAAGTAGGCCACCACAACGACGCCGCGCTCAGAAACCGCTGCAGCCCAATCAGAAGCGCCGACCCTCCCAATCCAATCCAGAACGCATCGCGATAATAATTCGCCGGCATGCCCAGCCACGTGGGAACCCGTTCCTCGCCGAACGCCTGCGCCGCAAAGTGCCACGCCAGCCCAAAGAGAATCACCAGGATTCCCCCCACAAACGCCGCCGCGATGAACTGCCGCACCACAATCCCAGCCAGGAATATTTTCCAAGGATCAGCCGTCGAATAGTCCGCAACTGTTTCCGGGATTCCCTTGCCTAGCAAGAATTGGAGAAGATAGACAGCCAGCCCGGCCAGTCCCCAAACCACCAGGCGCTTCCACGGTACGTGGAAATTAGTTTGCATGCGGAATCTCTTGAAATACACAATCAAGACAACGATGGCAAGACCCACGGCGACAGCAAGCCGGCCCACATTAAATAGCGTCCGTGGTAGGTGCTGTTCGTCCTGCTTACGCTCGAATTCGTCGGGGATTTTGATATACGTCCGGTAATCGGCTGCCTCGTTGCCAAGAATATGCAAATCCATGCGAGCGTAGGCGTGATCCGCGGCATTCGCACCGTCGGCGGCCTGCGGGTCCAGCGGCACATTCTGCTGCCACGTGAGCGTGTGATCCGTGCGGTTCGGCCGCTTGTCGGAACTCGATTCCACAAGTTTCCAGCCTCTCAGGTCAATCTGCTTTTTGTCGCGCAGAAATCCTTCCGCGATCGCCAGCGCCTCTTCTTTGCCTAGCGACGCTCCCTTCGCCGCTTCCGGCAAAGTGTGCCAGAACCCGTCCAATGACCCGTCCGGCTTCAGCGTGACCGCGAACTCCTCGGCTTGCGAGTCCCGGAAATAGCGCACACGCCACAACGCTCCCGGCACCCGCTCCGCATAAATCTTGTTGATCTCCGCGATGGACATCCGGCGCCGCAGGTATTCATTGCTGACGGGATCTGTCGTGTCCACGAAAAGCGCCCCTTTGCGAAAACTGCTTGGGTCCAGGCTATGTTCGCGAAGCACGGCGTCCGCCCTCATAACTGCGGTGCGGCTGTTTGTGGAAAGCTTCAGGTAGTCTCCGATACTTTCGCGCTTCATGCGCCACGCCAGCAGCCCGCCAACCAGCACACACAATGCCAGAAAACCAATCGCTCCCGCGGTCAGCGGAGTGTAGCGCCGCGCTGATAGCTGTACTTCTTCGCTTGCCGGCCGATGTGCCAGGTCGATCTCCGGCGCGCCCTCCGCGCCATTCAGCAGCTCGTCTACCGGCTCAAATCTCCCCCGGAGCAAATAGCTGATGCCGGACCACGCCAGCGGAGCGACCGCTGCCAGCCCCACAACCACGCCGGAAATCTTGAAATAGAGATTGTCGGAGCGGATCAGCAGCAACCCGACCAGCGAAGCATCCACCGTGTAATGCCAGATCAGCGTTGCCACGATGCCCCACCGCAGCATCACCATTCCCGCGACAATCCCGATGAGTCCCACTTCTATCCCGCGTATATAGCCCGGCTCCTGCGGATAATTGCTGTGCAGAAACCCCCAGAAAAATGCCGGTAGGACGACCGCCAGGAAACGCGACCCCGTTAACTTGTGCAGAAAGGGAATCGCGAAGAGACGGAACAGGAACTCCTCGCTGGTCGCCGCGGTTACGCCAATCGCTACTCCCGCGATCCAGGGTAGTGACGTGTTAAAGGCCTCCGAATAGTTCGTATCTTGCGGCGCCCATACACCGAACCGGCTACCCACCATGTAAAACGCAACAATGAATCCGATGTGCGCCGCTGCCAGCGACAATCCGACCACCGATGAGCAAAAAAACTCCTTCGACAACAGTCCTCTTCGGCTGAACGTCTGATACAGCCGCAATCGTTCCGGCTGCGCTGAGCGATATAAGGGCTCTCCACCCGGCAATACCAAAGTCACCATAAGCGCCGTCACCAGCGCGGATGCCAGGATGATTACGATCCGCAGCGTGACGAAGCTCGCATAGGAATCTTTCGTGTCATACCCTGCGCGGTAGGAATCCCATTGGTTGAACTGCATCAGGAAAAACAGCACTGCCACGAACAGGCCAATTTTTATCGCGGCGCCCCACTTCGTCTTGTCCTGCCTGGTTAGCGAAACGCCAAGCCACAGAACTGCCCCCAGCAACAAAATGTACGGCACGATCGCGATAATTTCGTACAGGTCGTTTCTTGAACGCAGATTCTTGTAATCCCGCGACCACGCTTCCGGCACCTGCAGAAATTCCTGCGTGCTCCCAATCCGGTCACCCTGCAGCCCCACCACCAGCCGGTACGGCGCATCCTTGGCCTTGAAATTCTTGCGCTCCCAGGTAAACGACCAGTCCACGCGGTTTGGCCGCGTTTGGGAATTGGCCTCCTCCGGCAGGAAATTCCAGTTGTTCAAGTCCGTACCTAGCTTGCTCTGCAAAAATCCCTGCGCCGCCCCTTGTGCCTCCTCGCGATTCAGCGATTTGGCTGCTCGTGCCTCTTCGACCTTGTGGTCGTAGGTAACAACTTTTCCGGCAGGGCTGACGCGCACCTGAAACTCTTCCTTTTGTTGCGGCCGGAAAAAGCGCACTTCCCAATACCAGATATTCAATTCGCCGGACATCAACCGGTTGGCCTGCTGCAACCCCAACTCGCGTTCCAGGTAGGTCTTGGCGTTTTCGTCCACGTCGAACACGATTGTCGACTGATAACCGTTGAGGTTCTCTCCCAACCCTTCCACGAACTCCTTCGCGCGCTTCTGCGCCTCCGCCCGCGAAACCTTGAAATCCACGGAGGCTTCCGGAAACGCGCGGAAAAAGTATTTGTGCGCAAATAGCGCACCCAGGATCCCGAGCACGATCCAAAGCAGCAGCGCGCGCTTGTCCGTTCCATTCAATCGTGTTTCCGCCAAGGCAACCTCCTGTAGGCTCGGCCTGCCCCGAACGCCCACTCTAATGTTACGCATGCCCGCGACGCAAGTTTCTCGAAAAGCGGACCTTATCCCAGCAGTGGTATAAAGAAGGAGCGATGTCCATCTCCCTTCAGACCGACGTCCGCATGGTGAAAGGCGTGGGGCCGCAGCGCGCCGAACTCCTGGCCAAACGCGGCATCTTCACCTTGGAAGATTTGCTCAACTATCTGCCGTTTCGCTACGAAGACCGCATCCATTTTTCCAAGATCAAGGACGTCCAGCCCAACGGTACCTACACCTTGCGCGCCCGTGTCATGAGTGGCCAGGCCGTTCGCGGCATGTACGGCCGCGATGCCATCTATCATCTCCTCGTTCAGGATGATTCCGGCTCGATGCCGTGCAAATTTTTTCACGGTGGTTATCTGGAAGGACGCCTGAAGCCCGGCCAGCAGCTCATCCTGCACGGCAAAGTCGAGATCGACAAGCTGCGCCCCGCCCGCCGGGAAATGATCAATCCGCAGATTGAAGTGCTCACCAGCGAAGAAGTGGATTCCGTGGAGATGGGCCGCATCGTGCCCATTTACGAAGCCGTCGGGACATTTGGTACGCGCCAGATTCGGCGTGCGATTTACGCCACGCTGCAAAACCTCGATCCCAATATTCCTGACGTCCTGCCGCCAACCCTGCTCCAGCAGCTCCAATATCCTTCACGACGCGATGCCTTGGTCCACACTCATTTTCCTGATGTCGGTGAATCCCTCGAAGCGCTCAATCTCTTTCGTTCGCCTGCTCAACAGCGCCTCATTTTTGAAGAATTTTTCCTGTACCAGCTGAGCCTGGCCTTGGGCCGCAGGGCCGTCCGCAAAGAAAACGCCATCGCCTTCCGCGTTCGCGAGGACAAAGTCCGCGAAGCCCTCAAGCGCATTCTTCCATTCAAGCCCACCAACGCCCAGAAACGCGTCCTTGCCGAAATTGCCGCGGACCTCGAAAAGCCCGTGCCCATGAATCGCCTCCTGCAGGGGGATGTCGGCAGCGGCAAGACCATCGTCGCTCTCCAGGCCGCGGTCATCGCCATCGAAAACGCCTGCCAAGCTGCGCTGATGGCTCCCACCGAAATTCTCGCTGTCCAGCATTTCCTTTCGGCCCGGCGCATCCTTGCTCCCGGTGGCCACACCGTCGAACTCCTCATCAGTGGCCTCAAGCCCTCCGAAAAAACTGCCGCGCGCGAGCGCATCCGTTCCGGCGAAGCCCAGCTCGTCATCGGCACACACGCTCTCATCGAAGAGGACGTCGAATTTCACCGGCTCGGTTTTGTCGCCATCGACGAGCAGCACCGCTTCGGCGTCCTCCAGCGCAAGCGCCTGATGGACAAAGCCGCCCGGCACGGCAATGCGCCGCACGTCCTCGTCTTGACGGCCACGCCCATCCCCCGCACGCTCTCCCTCACGCTCTATGGCGATCTCGAAGTTTCCGTCCTCGATGAACTTCCTCCCGGCCGCACCCCCATCGAAACCCGCACGACCACCGAGCAACATCTTCCCGGCGTCTGGGATTTCCTCCGCCGCGAAGTTGTGGCCGGGCATCAGGGCTATGTTGTCTACCCGGTCATCGAAGAGTCGAAGCTGGAACTCAAGGCGGCGATGGAAGAGTACGAGCGCCTTTCAAGGACTGTTTTCCCTGAACTCAAGGTCGGCCTGCTCCACGGCCGCCTTTCCAGCGAAGAAAAAGAAGACGTCATGCAGAAATTCCGCCGCAACGAAGTTCAAATTCTGGTGGCTACCACCGTCGTGGAAGTCGGTGTGGACGTCCCCAACGCCACGGTCATGATCATTGAGCACGCGGAACGCTTCGGCCTTGCCCAACTGCACCAGCTCCGGGGGCGCATCGGCCGCGGTGCGCAACAATCCCATTGCATCCTCGTCGCTCCCGGCCGCATGACCGAAGATGCCCGCGCGCGCCTGGAGACCATGGTCCGCACGACCGACGGTTTTGAAATTGCCGAAACCGACCTCCAGCTTCGCGGCCCCGGCGAGTTTTTTGGCACCCGGCAGTCCGGCCAACTCGGCTTCCATGTGGCCAACCCCATGCGCGATCGCCAACTTCTCGAACTCGCCCGCAAGGAAGCGTTTGCCCTCGCCGAACAGCCTGCCCAGAAGGAATCGCTTCAGCGCGTGCTGCGTCTCCTTCCCGGCGAATGGCAACGCCGCTATCACCTTGCCCGCGTCGGTTGAGGCCCATCGAAAACACCATGCGCATCATCGCAGGAACTTTTCGCAGCCGCCAACTTAAGAACCTCAAGGGCCTTGCCCTTCGCCCTACCAGCGACCGCCTCCGCGAATCTCTCTTCAATGTTCTGGCCGAACGCATCCCTCGCTGCCGCTTCCTCGACGTCTTCGCCGGCACTGGCGCCGTCGGCATTGAAGCGCTCAGCCGCGGTGCCGCTGAAGTCGTGTTCATCGAAAATCATTTCCCCGCTGCCACTCTCATTCAGAAGAATCTCGATTCGCTAGGCATCCGTGGATGCACACGGATTCTCAAGCTCGACGCGCTGCGGGGCTTGCAGCGCCTCGCTGCGGAGTACACTCCCGCAAGCGCTCCTTTCGACATCGTTTTCCTCGATCCTCCTTATGCCGCCGTTGACGAATACGGCCGCGTCCTTACGTTCCTCGCCTCCGCTCCATTCTTTGCGACCAGCGCCCTCGTGATCGCCGAACACCGCCGCACTTATGATCTCCCGGAGGCACTCGGCCAACTGGAACGTATCCGCGTGCTTCGTCAGGGCGATGCCAGTCTTTCTTTCTATCGATTTCGCTCCGCAGCAAACCCTAATCCCCCTGCCATTCATCTATCTACTTGACTCGCTGACGGGGCTATTCCCGCGCTCCAGGTCCCAGGCAGAGCGCGATATAATGGATCTTTATGTCTACGGCATTCCACGTCGATCCTTACGACCTTCTCGGTCAGGCGGAACTCTACCCGCCCCACATCTTCCTTCCGGGAGAGGTTCAGCCGAAGCTCGAAATCGCCTGGGGCAGCTTCCACCAAAATTTTCTCAGCAGTGTCGCCACGTTCTTCCAACGTACCCATCTGTCGAATGCCACTCCCCTCACCTTCGTCTTTCGGGATTGCCGTGTCGAGTGGGGCTTTCCCCGCCGCGCTATCCTCGCGGCAGCCCTTCTACACGTTGCCTTTGTGATTTTCCCCTGGCCAGACCTTCCAGTCGCCGCTCGGCACAATCCTGCTTTTGATAACACGGAGCTCACCTGGTCGGGCTCCGTCGAGGACTTGCCTCTTCTCAATGTTCCGCGCGCGAAACCCTTAGCCAAGCCGAAATCAGAGCCGGACCCGCCTCCCGCGGAGCCCAGTGTGGACGCATTTCACCCTCGCCAGCGCATCTACACGGACCCTGTTCACCCGACGCACCCGCGTCAGACACTGATCAATCCCGCCGCTCCAGCGGAAGCCCCGAAATTCCTTCCCGCCATGCCCAACATCGTGCAACTTGCCGCCTCGCCAGCTCCCGCGCGTCCGCGCATTGAGATTAGCGAGCAAGCCCTCGCCAAACTCCGTCCCCGTCAGGCTAGAACTGTCGCAACGGCAGACGCACCTTCGCCCGACCTTCCAAATCTCGAGCAACGCCCCGCAGAAATCAGCTTGGCCGCAACTCCTGCCGGTCCCGCAAGGCCCAAACTCGAAATCAATGCCGGCTCCGCCCCTCGCGTCGCATCCCGTAAGCAGACTGGTGATGCCGCCGCACCGGAAGTTCCCGCCGTACCATCGGACATGAATGGTGGGGCGCCCAGCACGCTCATCGCACTATCAGCGAATCCCGCGCCTCCTGCTCCCGTCGTTCCCGTGCCTCAAGGCAATCTCGCCGCTCGCGTCGCCATTTCTCCCGAAGGCAAGCCCGGCGCGCCCGGCAATTCGCCAGGGTCTACAAAATCTGGCACTGGCGATTCGCATGGAAACGGCACGGGCGGTGCAGGGAAGAGCGACATCGGCATCAGCATCAGCGGTGGCTCTCCAAAGGCAAGCACAATCTTTTCGGGTTCCGGGGGTGCGTTAAAGCTCAACCTTCCGAAAACCCAAACGAGCCTGAAGCGTCCCGATCCGAATGCCGCCGCCGATGACCCGCCCGAGCGCGTCGGTCCTGCGAATTTCGCGGCGTTGCCCCCGGGCGCAAAGCCGGAGCTGATCTTCACCTCGCGCCGCGTCTACTCCATGAACATCAACATGCCCAATCTGAGCAGCGCCACGGGCAGTTGGATCATCCATTTTTCCGAATTACACCTCGGTGGTACTGCCGCGCATCGCCTTGGCGAAGTCAGCGCGCCCGTGGCTCTGCGCAAGGTTGACCCCAAATACCCGCAAACTCTGGTCGACGACCATGTGGAGGGTGAAGTGATCCTCTACGGCGTGATTCGCCAGGACGGCACCGTGGACAGCATTCAGCTTGTGCGCGGCATCGATCCGCAGCTTGACGCCTACGCCATCGAGGCGTTCGCGCAGTGGAAGTTCCAGCCCGCTACCAGGGAAGGTCAGCCCGTCGACCTCGAGGCCATCGTCTACATTCCCTTTCGCGGCCCTGAGCGCCGCTGATTTATT
Organism: Candidatus Acidiferrum sp.; assembly: GCA_049522075.1. Taxonomy (GTDB): domain Bacteria; phylum Acidobacteriota; class Terriglobia; order Acidiferrales; family UBA7541; genus Acidiferrum. Next base: position 19,520 of record JBEKOE010000022.1, on the reverse strand, counting down.
TGCTTGTGCAAGAGAAGAGCGGTGCGCATCTCTGCACTGCGCGGAAACTGCGTTTGTCCCATTCTTCAGGGCTTCAATTTGTCATTCCGACCGGAGGGACGGCGCTTTTTGCCGTTCCGGAGCGGAGGAATCTCTCCTCGACTTTGGCATCGCGTTCCTTCTGTGGGGCGTTGGACGGTTTACATCAGGGCGCGCATTTTCAAAAATGATTGCGCAACTCGCGGAACGCCGGGAGTATTACCAGTTTGCTTGATCCCGCCAACACTGCCTCCTGCTCCAGTTGCCACGTGTTCACATGCGGGATGTACACGGCATTCAAGCCCGCTTCCATAGCCGGATTGATGTCGCTGCGTGGACTGTTCCCAATCATCCAGCCATACGTCTTCACAATCTTGTGCTTGTGCACCAGTGCCCCGTAGGTCTTCGCGTCTTTCTCGGAGACGATCTCGATCGCTTCAAAGAATCCCTGCAGCCCGGAGCGCTCCACTTTCGCTGCCTGTTCCGCCGGCTCGCCCTTGGTAAAAAGGATCAGGCGGTGCCGTGCCGTCAGATACGCCAGCGTCTCCGGCACCCCGTCCAGAATCTTCGGCGGCGTTCTCTCCAGTTCCATCACGCGATTGTGTACCTGTGCCAACACCTCGCGCTGCGCCATCTGGTCCGCCAGCTTCAGGTAAGTCTCTTCCAGTGATCTCCCAAAACTCCGCACCCCGTAGCCGTACTGGCGGATATTCTTGCGTTCCGTTTCGTTCAGGATGTGGCGGATGTACGCGCGGCTGTACCCGCAGGGTTCCACCAGGCTGATGAAATCATCGATCAGCTTCTCGAAGAAAACGTTATTTTCCCAAAGTGTGTCGTCTGCATCGATCAGCAGTGTGTGGCGCTTCATGGTTTTGAGTAGCTGACCCCTATGGGCAGACCTTCTTCCAACAATACCCCTGGAGCAAGAGTTTAGTGTAACAGCCCCAGCGCATCTTCGACGATCTTGCGGGCCGCCTCCGGCCGCGCCAGTTTGCTCGCTGCGCGCTTCATGCTCGCGAGCCTTTCCGGCTGATCCGGGAGCATCGCGATCTTCCAAGCTGACGCCGGCAGGTTATTGCAGCGTATCGCGGCCCCCGCCTCCAGCAAGTGGTCTGCATTGCGCGCTTCCCTGAGGACGCCGAGAGCAGCAGAACAAGCGGCTTGCGCTCCACAACCCGAGCTTCGCTCATCCCGCGCCCGCGCCTAAGCGCTCTTCCTCTGACCCGTTGAGAGTTTTTCCAGGATCACGCCGCCCAGCTTCTGCAGCTCCCCGAACCGTGTCAAATACTCCTGGAATTCCTGGTTCAGGAGCTGCGCGTCTTGCGGCCCCAGTTGATTCCGCAGGATCATATCGCGCAGCTTCACCGGGTGCGGCAGAAAGCCATCCTCCCGCAATTCTTCCAGCGCCAGATTTGGATTGTAGTGATACATGCAAGTCCCCCCGAGAGCTCTTCGCCGTCCCCGATGGCAAGACTCTCCTGCAACTATTCTACGCAAAATGGTCAGCTGCGAGTTGCAATCTGGTGGGACGCCGAGGGCGGCCGGCTACGCGGCCGAAGCCCGAACGGGCACAAATTCATAGCGGTCGATGCGCGCGGCAATCCCGGTCTTGCCGTTGTCTGTGGTTTCGACACGCACGACCTTGCCATGGCAGCGAATATGCACATCGCCCGCGGAAATCACCTGCTTCGGCAGGGTCAAAACAAAATCGATCTCGCTTCCACTTTCAAACGAGGCTTCCGCCAGGAAATACAGGCCGCGGTAGCTCACATCTCGCGTGTGGGCTTTCAATTCCGGGCTGTTCGCATCATGCGCCATCACCCGAACGGGCAGGGTCATGACAAAGCGCCGCGCTTCCCGCCTGTCCGACAAATCAGCCATTATTTCCCCCTGGAGGTTGAACCGGGGCGAAAGTAACATTCGCCGCGGTAAACTGCAATCCGAAAGTCCAACTTTTTAGGTCTAGTACGGCAAACTCGCGTAGTGGCAGGTATAGAACTGCCCCATCCCATTTTCCCAATTGGAGCGCTTTTCTCCAGTTTGGAACGGAGACCTTTCACAGGTGCCTTCCTGCGAGCCTGCCCTTTTCAGGTACACTTTTCCCGGGCTTTTATGCGCATTTCTCACGATTCACGCAATCTCTTTTTAAAGGGTCCTGTTGGCCGTTTGGAAGCCATCCTCTGGACTCCAACGCGCTCGGCCACGCCCAGGCTCGCGGCCGTGGTCTGCCACCCACACCCGCTGTACGGTGGCACCCTCCACAACAAGGTTGTCTGTCAGGCCACCAAATCCCTGGATGCCCTCGGTATTCCGGTCTTGCGGTTCAATTTTCGCGGTGCGGGCCGCAGCGCCGGATCACACGACCGCGGCCAGGGCGAGCAGGGCGACGTTCAAGCCGCCATCAATTTTCTTGGCACGGAATTTCCGCACATCCCCCTGCTTCTCGCCGGTTTCAGTTTCGGAAGCTGGGTCGGCCTTCGCGTCGGCTGTGCCGATCCTCGGGTCACCGAACTGATTGGCCTCGGCATTCCCATCAACAGCACCGATTTCACGTACCTCTGGAGCTGCAACAAACCCAAGCTCTTTGTCCATGGCGCAAACGATGAGCATGGTGCCCTGACCAAGGTTGCCGAACTCGTCGCAGTCATAGCTGGTGAAAACCAGTTGAGCGTCGTCGATCACGCCGACCATTTCTTTTCTGGCCATCTCCACCAACTCGACCAGGCCATCACCACCTGGCTCGTCCGCCGCCATCCCGAACTCACCCACTCCTGATCCGCCCTTTACGCGCCCCCTCCCTGCGCAAACAACTTATTGAACTCCTCGATTCCCGCTGGCGCCACTCCTACCAGACGCGTATTCGCTTCCACATGCGCCACGCGCGACATCCCCACAAGCGCCGTCGCAATTCCCGGCGACGATCGCGCAAACTGCAGCGCTCTCTCCACATCATTCTCCAGCCCCAGAGCCTCGGCCACGAATGCCGGGAGGTTCTGCGCCACCTGCCCTTGCAGCAGTGCCGCGCTTGCAATCAGCGTGATGCCCAACTCGCCGGCTGCCTCCATCATCGTCTTCGTATTCCCGTCAATAGTTTGGTTTCCCAGCGTGAGCGCCTCCGTCATCGCCAGGTTATACGGCAGTTGTACGAACCGGAACCGATGCTGCCCCCCCGCAATCTCCTTCGCCAGGCCGGCAATCTCTGAAAGTTGCATCGCATCCCCGGCGCTTGCGTTTTGCCGGAATCCATTCCACGTTGCCACGCCGTAATACTGAATCCGCCCGCGCGCTGCCTGCGATTCCAGAAACACAAAGGCCTCTCGTACCCGCCGCAAAAAGTCCGATTTCGGGATCTCGCTCAATTGTGTTTCCGGATTGTGCAGATAATAGACATCCACGCATTCCACGCCCAGATTCTTCAGGCTGCGCCCCAATTGGTTTTCCAGAAACCTCGGTGTCATGCAATGGCTGCCCGCCGCAATATCTTTCGCGGTGAAAATACCTTTCTGGATGTACTCCTCGAAAAAATAGCGATTGGGGTCCGCCGGCATCGTTCCATCCGGCGTTAGGTATCCCGCCTTGGTGCAGACGACCAATTCCTCGCGCGCGAATCCCTTGTTCGCCAGCACCTTCACCGCTGTGCCAACGCTCCGCTCGCTGCGCTGAAACCGGTAGTTGATTGCCGAATCGAAAATATTGATGCCATTCTCCCCCGCCGCCACCAACGCTGCCGCGTACCCCGCGTCCATGTTTTCGTTCGGCTGGCCCAGATACGTTCCCGCCCCAAGAGAGGAAATCGTCAATCCTTGCGCCTCGCGGAAGTGTCCCTCCGCCGCTGCTCCTTGAAATTTCGCGGCATACTTCTTGGTTCCTTCTGGTGTTGCTCCCCGGCTCATTTCTGCTCCTCGCTTTGCGCTTTTCCCTCTGGAACCCCGGATTCTTCCTTGGCATCCTTTTTCGGCGCCAGCAACCGGGCGCAAGCCCTCAATATCCGCCGGTATGGCCAGTCCTTCTCCCGATAGAAAATCTCGCCTTCCCGTGGATTGCTGTAGTACCACCGCGCCACCAGGCAGAGATGCTCGCCCAATTCCGCCGCGCTTTGCCTGATATTACCCGCAACCGGAGACGGTGCAGAAAGAAGCGGCACACCACCGCCAATCACGCCTTCCAGATACTCGCGGACCGTTTCTTCCGCCGACCGCGGCTCGCTGGTGTCCCCAAATCGCAATTCGTAGGGCTCCGCCAGCCGCCCCCCTCGTACCGCATAGACTCCAATCGTTTGCTCCCGCGCCGTGCGCTGCAGAATTACAGCATCCAGGTCCTGTATCCTCCGCGCCAGTTCCGGCCTCCCGCGCAGCACATCATCCAGTTTTTCCACCTTCTTGTGAATCGCCGCCGCGCGCTCGAAATCCAGTTCTTCGCTGGCTTTCTCGCGATCCGCCTCAAATCCTCCGCGCAGCGAGCCCCCGCTCGTCTCCAGAAACGCCACCAACCGGTTCACTTCCACGTCGTACTCTTCCTTGGTGCAACCCGCAAAGCACGGCGCCAGGCACATCTTCATCTCTGAATACAAGCATCCCGGAAATGCCGGGTCCCGACGGATCTTGATCTGGCACCGCCGCACCTTGAAAAAATCCAGCATCTTTTCTGCGAAAGCTTGCGCCGCGCGCCGCGACGCGAACGGCCCATAGTACGCTCCTGCCGTTGGCAACCCTCGTTCGTCCACGGCAATGCGCCGCGTCACGTAGCAGCGCGGGTAGGCATTACGCAAGCTTACCTTTAGCGTGGCGATAGTAGGTCAGCGCCTGCTCAAATGCCGACCCCGTCTCGCGGTAATGCACCGCCCGCGCAAACTCGCGCAGGTTCAATCGCTTGCTCGCGGGGTCCGCCGGGCCCAGCAAGCGTTGCAGGCGCCGCCGCAAGTCCGCTGTCCGTATCAAATAAGGTTCTGCGTTTTCCTCTCGGGGTTCAATCAGGCAGACGGCGGGGCTCGCCGGAAGCAGCGAAAAAAACTCCGCGTCTTGTTCCGGCCTGAATGCAAGTCCCGCGTCGAGTTCCAGCACCCCGCCAGAATACTAAATCTCGTCTCCCAAACGCCAAGAACCCGCACGCGCGGTCCCGCGGCCTTAGCCTGGTGGGAGGTCTATGCACTTGAGTCAAGCCGGAGTACTCTCTGCCTCACCCCTTCAGCACCCACGACGCAATCACCAGCCTCTGAATCTCGCTGGTCCCTTCGTAAATCTCCGTAATGCGCGCATCCCGGTAGGCCCGCTCCACCGGGTACTCCCGGCTGTAGCCGTACCCGCCGTGAATCTGGATCGCCTTGTGCGTCACGCGCGTGGCCATCTCGCTGGCAAACAATTTCGCCGTCGCCGCTTCCTGGCTGAATCGCCCGCCGCTATCCTGCTTCCACGCCGCTTTCCTCACCAGCAGCCGTGCCGCGTCAATCTCCGTGGCCATGTCCGCCAGCATGAACTGGATCGCCTGAAACTGCGCGATAGGGTGCCCGAAGGCCATGCGCTCCTGCGCCCACTTGAGCGCTGCTTCAAACGCGCCTTGCGCAATTCCGGTGGCCTGTGCCGCTATACCGATGCGTCCGCCGTCCAACGTTGAAAGCGCCACCTTGTATCCTTCGCCTTCATTTCCAATGCGGTTTGCCACCGGCACCGCGCAATCCGTGAAGACCAATTCGCTGCAGGCCGTTGCGTTGATCCCCATCTTTTTCTCTTCTTTTCCCACCTTGAATCCCGGCGCCCCCTTTTCGACCACAATCGCCGTGATTCCGCGCTCGCCTTTCGCAGGATCAGTGTTCACGTACACGATGGCCGCATCCGCCACGCCCCCATTCGTGATCCACGCCTTGGTGCCATTGATCACGTATGTGTCGCCCTGTTTCACCGCCTTCGTCTGCAGCGCCGCGGCGTTCGAGCCCGCTTGCGGCTCCGTCAGCGCGTAACACCCGATCCTTTCGCCTCGCGTGAACGGCAGCAGAAACTTCCTCTTCTGCTCGTCGGTGCCGTAACGATGAATGGGGTCGCAGAACAGCGAATTCTGCACGCTCAGGATCACACCCGTCGAAGCGCAGCATCGCGAAATCTCTTCGATCACGATGGTGTAGGCCAGGTGGTCGAATCCCGCGCCGCCCGCGGCTTCTGGAAACGCCACGCCGGTCAAGCCCAGCTCCGCCGCCTTCTTGAACAGCTCCCGCGGAAAATGCCCCGTCTCATCCAGTTCCTTCGCCAGCGGGCGCACCTCGGACTCCGCGAATTCCCGCACGCTCTTTTGCAGCAGCTTCTGCTCTTCGTTGAGTTCCAGATTCACGGCAACTCCTTGTCAGCCTGCTCAGGGCCGAGGGTCTGCATATCGGGATTCTTCAAGCCAACGCCTTCTTCAGTTTCTCAAACGTGGTCTTCAATTCCTCTGGTTGCACACGCGTTTCCCCGGTCACGGTCATGAAATTCGAATCCCCAATCCATCGCGGTAGCATGTGCAGATGCAGGTGCCCCTCCACGCCGGCGCCGGCCGCCTTTCCCAGGTTCATGCCCAGGTTCATTCCGTCTGGCCTGTAAGTGCTGCGGTACGCTGCCTCCACCTTTTGCGCCAACTCCATCATTTCCTTCAACGCCTCTGCATCGCAAAGATTCAGTTCCGCCACATGCGCGTACGGCACGATCATCACGTGCCCTGACGTGTATGGATACCGGTTCAGGATCACGAATACCTTTTTCCCCCGGTAGACGACCAGCGTCTCCTCATCCCGCGCGCTCTTCACCGCGTCGCAGAAAAAGCACTGGAAATGCTTGCCTTGCGTCACTTCCGCCATGTATTGGAACCGCCACGGCGACCAAATGTAATCCATCGTTTGTGTTCCTCACTCCTGCAATCTCGCACTCAGCATAACCCAAAATTCTCTTCGCAAGCGGACATCGTCTTCCTCAAAAGAAACGCCCCGAACTTGCCGGGGCGTCTACAACCTCATATTTGTCAAAACGCATCCTCAGGAGGGCGCGGCTTCGCTGGGGGCCGCCTCCGGGGTGTTGACGAAGTCCTTCAATTCCTTGCTCGGCTTGAAAAACGGAATCTTCTTTGCCGGCACATCTACCTTCTCGCCGGTTTTCGGGTTGCGGCCTATGCGGCCTCGCCGCTGCCGGGTCCGGAAGCTTCCGAATCCCCGGATTTCGATCTTGTCGCCCTTCTGCAGCGCGTCGATGATGCTCTCAAAAATCGTCTCGACGATTGTCTCCGATTCCTTGCGTGGAAGTTCCGTCACCCGCAGCACTTCCTCGATTAAGTCGGCCTTCGTCAACGTCGGTTGCTTTGTCATCGTCCCTGCCTCTTCAATCGTATCCCGTTTGCCCCGCACAACTCCCTGGTGCGAGGCGACTTAGAGGGGCTTCGCCTCTGGCTGTCCCTCTTCCTATCATTAAAATGACCCTCAGGTAAACGAATTTTCGCGCCGCATCCCCCGGGCGAGGAAATTCTGTCTGCTTGCCTACCGGGACGCCAGCTTTTGCTTCATGGCGTCGCCGATCGTTGCCGTCGCCGAGGATTTCGTCGTCGACTTGTACTGTTCGATCTCCTTGCGTTCAATTTGCCGCACGGCCGCGCGGTAGCTTAACCCGATCCGCCGCGTGTCGGAACTAATCTTGATGATCTTGAAATCGTATTCCTTGCCGGGTTCCAGGGGTCCGGCGCTCTTCAGCGGTCCCGTACTCGGCCGGAAGCTGGACGCACCGTCGTCGCGCCGCTTGCGCTCTTCGATTTCCGTGTTGTGGCATAGCCCTTCGATATTGTCGCCCAGTTCCACGAACGCGCCGAAAGTCGCGATTCGCGAAACTTTGCCCTTCACGATTTCGCCCACGCGGTGCTGCTTGAACCAGTCGCCCCAGATGTCGTTCACCTGCTTCATGCCCAGCGACACCCGGCGGTTCTCCGGATCGATTCGCAACACCTTCGCGGTGATCGGCTCGCCCTTCTTGAACACCTCGTGCGGATTCTTTACCCGGCCGGTCCAGCTCACATCGCCTACGTGCACCAGCCCGTCGAAACCATCCTCGATTTCGATGAACGCGCCAAACTCTGCGATGTTCCGCACTTTCCCGGTCACCACCGTGCCCACCGGATACTTCTCCGCCACCAGCAACCATGGATCGGCCTGCGCCTGTTTCATTCCCAGCGAAACGCGCCGGTCGCTCGGCTTGATGTCCAGCACCACGACGTCCACTTCTTCGCCGGCCTTCACCACCTTCGACGGATGTGTCGGCTTCTTCGACCAGCTCATCTCCGTCACGTGCACCAGCCCTTCGATGCCCTGTTCCAGCTCGACGAAGGCGCCGTAATCCACCACGCCGACCACCTTGCCCTTGTACTTGCCGCCCGCCGGATACCGCTCCGCCGCGTCCGCCCACGGGTCCTTGGCCATCTGCTTCAGGCCCAGCGAGACCCGCTGCTTGTCCTTGTCAAACTTCAAAATCATTACGTCGATTTCCTGCTCTGGCTTCACCACGTCGTTCGGATGGCGCACGCGTCCCCAGCTCAGGTCCGTCAGGTGCAGCAACCCGTCGATTCCGCCCAGGTCCACGAAAGCGCCGTAGTCCGTCACGTTCTTCACCGTGCCGTGCACCACCTGCCCTTCGGTCAGCTTTTCCATCAACTCCGCGCGCTTGACATGCAGCTCTTCCTCAAGCAGCGCCCGCCGGCTCACCACCACATTCCCGCGCCGCCGGTTCAGCTTCGTGATGCGCACCTGCACTTCCTGCCCCATCAGGCCGTCCAGGTTCGCCGTTGGCCGCAGGTCATACTGCGACCCCGGCAGGAACGCGCGCACGCCGCCCACATCCACCACCAGTCCGCCCTTGATGCGGTCCACCACCTTAGCCGTGATCGTTTCCTTGGCTTTGTACTGCGCGTCAATCTTTTCCCACGTCCGTCGCCGCAATACTTTCTGGTACGTCAAAATGACAAACCCGTCCTTGTGCTCTCCCGTGCGCTGCACTTCAATCGTCGCGTTCGGTTCAGGCCGAGGAATGTCCGTCTCAGAGAACTCCACCGCCGGAACCAGGCCCTCGGTTTTTCCACCGAGACTCACCACCACGCCCTGTTCCGTGTACGCCACCACCTTCACTTCAATAATTTCGTTTTGCGCCGCGGCTTCCTGCGGCTCGCTGTACTGCTCGATCAGCTTGCTCATCTCTTCCGCGCCGGCGGCCTCTTCGGCTGCCGCCGCTGCTTCCGCATCCACAACCGCGGCTTGCGCGTGCGCTTCCGCCGTCTCGTGGACTTCGTCAGCCTTCACGGGCTCAATGGGAGCAGGCGTATCCGCCGTGCCGCTCGCCGCGGCCGCATCTGCTACGGGCGGTTCGGCTGTGGGCGTCTCCACGCTGGGCTTGACTTCTTCGTTCGGGGTGCTCTCGTTGGCCTGGGTTGCTGCAGTTCCTGTTGCGGAAGATGCGGGGTTATCGTGGTCAGAAAACATTTCAGTCGCCTCCGGGATTTGTATCCCTGTTTTTGTCGAGTCAATCCTTGCTGAATCCCTGCTGGGGTGATGCAAGGAGGGTTACAACGGGGCAGTGCAGGACATTGAACTGCTTCGCAGTAACTCGTTAGCTTTCACTTGGATGCCGCGAACATAGCTGTACGCCGCACCCCTCTTACCTACAAAGGATACCTGCCGCCCCGACTTCCTGTCAATCAGCGGCAATTCGTTTGGGAGGCTGCGATCAGCACGATAGATCTAACCTAAGCTCTTGCCCGCCCCGCTTGCCGCGTCTCTCGCCGAAAATCCGGCGCACTCACCATCACCGTCCGGCACATCTCGTACAGCCGCGACCTCATCCTCGCGCCGATCCGGTCCGCCAGCGTGTCCTCTTTCACCGCCACTCGCTGCCCACCCGGCAATCGCGCTCCCTCCGCCGGGCTTGCCGTCTCGTCCATAAAGTTCGTCGTCAGAATCGTCACTCGCCGCTCGTTGTACCGCGCGTTCAGCACCAATCCTATAATGTCGAGCACCCACGCCGAAGGCTTGCTCGCCCCCAGATCGTCCAGCACCAGTATCTCCGCCATCCGCACTGGCTCCAGAACACCCATCTCGGTGGATTCGCTCGCCGGGTTGTAGCTCGCCTGAATCTCCTTCAACAATTCCCGGTAGTCGCAAAACAACCCGCCGTGCCCGCGCCGGATCAGCTCCTTCAATCCTGCCACTGCCAGATGCGTCTTCCCCACACCCGACGGTCCCATCAGCAGCAAGCCCTTTTCCGTCGCCGGATACTCCCGCACAAATCCCTGCATCAGCAGTTTCACCTGTTTCAACGATTGCTCGTGCTCCGAAGTCCAGATCTTCCCATCTGCTAGGTCTGTGGCGTAGCTCTCGAAATCGCAATGCTCATAGCGCTTCGGAATTCGCGCCCGCTCCATCACCAAGCCTGCACGCTCTTCCATCCCGCACTCGCACGCCACCGCCACGCTGCCCGGCGTGCCATCCTTCCGCGCCACTAGCTTCCATCCCGTTCCTCTGCAAACCGCGCAATCCTCTCGAGTCATATTTCCTCGTAGGGGTCCAGCACTGCTGGACCCCATCTTGGCAACCCCTAAACACCCCGCCAACTCTGCTGTTTCGCAGGGCGAGTCATCGAGCCTTGCGGCTTTTCTCCCAACAACCACCGTCGCCAGCATACGTCCCGCACTTCCCCACCGCAACGTCCCACTCATTGGAAATCTGTGCACAAAAACAAAAACGCCCCGACCAATCGGGGCATGACTTACAACTGAAAACTGAGAACTTACAACTGGTCCTATCTCCCCACCCGCGGCACGGCTTTCACGATCGCCGTCTTCGGTGTCTTCTCTTCCGTCCGAGCCATCCGCGACAACTCTTGCTGCACCACGTGCGCAAACTCGCCCATCTGCCGTTCCATCTCGATCATCTTCTCTCTCATATTCAAAATGATCTCGATTCCCGCCAGGTTCACGCCCATATCCCGCGCCAGCGTCAAAATCACGTCCAGACGCTCCAGGTCCGCGTCCGTATACAGCCGCGTGTTCCCCTGCGATCGCGACGGCTTCAGCAAGCCCACGCGCTCATACAACCGCAGCGTCTGCGGGTGCAGTTTGTACAGCTCCGCCACCGCACTGATCATGTATCCGGCCTTGGCCCGTTTTTTCGCTTTCACTGGCATGTGCGTTACAGGTTCACAGTCTTTAGTTCTAAGTTCTAAGTAAACCCAACCGCCGACGCCTTACTTAGAACTTATAACTTAATACTTAAAACTCATTACTCGCCCTTCCTCACACTCCCGCCTTCCCAAACAAGTCCTTCCGCGGATCCGCTGGTGCAATCTCTTCCAGTTCCTTCATCAAGTTCCGTACCCGCTCATCGGTCGGTTCCGGTACGATCACCTGGATCTCTACGTATTGATCCCCGCGCGCCCCGCTCTTTCCGTGCGGTACGCCCTTTTCCTTCAGCCGCAACGTGCTTCCGCTGTTCGTGCCCGGAGGAATCCGCACCAGCGACCTCCCGTCAATCGTCGGTACTTCGATCTTCCCGCCCAGCGACGCCTCCGGCACTGTCACCGGCACCTTGGTGTACAAATCATTCCCCCGCCGTTCGAAGTACGAATGCGGCCTGACCACCACCTGCAGGAACAAATTGCCCGTCGGCGCGCCCATCGTGCCCGCATTGCCTTTTCCCGGCACGCGCACGCGTCCGCCATTCGCCACGCCTGCCGGGATGCGCACATCAATCGTTTCCGTTCGCCGCATGCGCCCTTCGCCGCCGCACGTCCGGCACGGCGTCCGCAACTTGCCCGTGCCTCCACAGCGGCTGCACGGCACGTTGAACCGCATCTTCCCCGCGGTCTGCTGGACGGACCCACTTCCATTGCATGTCGGGCAGGTCTGCGGCGATCCCACCGCTCCCGTCCCGTGGCATGTCTCACACGCATCCATCCGCGTGATCTGAAGTTTTTTCACCGCGCCGTGCACCGAATCCCAGAAATCAATCTCGATCTGGTATTCCAGGTCGCCGCCGGGTTCTTCCTCCGGCTCCATCGTCGCCGCGCCCCGTCGCCCGCCGAAGAACTGGCCGAACAAATCCCGGAAACTTGAGCCCGCGCCGGGCTGCCCGCCAAAATCGAATCCGCCAAAATCGAAATTCACGTTTCCGGCGCCGGCATCCGTACCACCCCCATATCCGGCCGGCGGCGCATTGTCGCTGTAGAAGCCGTACTGGTCGTACATCTCCCGCTTCTTCGCGTCAGACAGCACGTCGTACGCTTCCTGCAGTTGCTTGAATTTCTCTTCCGCCGCCTTGTCGCCCGGATTCAAATCCGGGTGATACTTCCGGGCCAACTTGCGAAACGCGGTGCGAATCTCTTTCGCCGTCGCTTTTCGCGGCACTCCCAGCAGTTCGTAGTAATCCTGTTTTGTCCCCGTCGCCATGAGTCTCTTTGTGTCGGCTTGCGCCCTCGCCCGACCCACTTCTGTCTCGCGCACAGGGGCCCGGCCAGCCCGGACCCCCACGCACGCTTTACAACCTGGCGATTCCAGCTACCTCAAACCTTTGCCGTCGTTCGGTTCCTGATAACTGATTACTGATAACTGATTACCTCTTAATTCGGCTTCTTATTCTCGTCCACGTCCACGTATTCCGCGTCGATCACATCGCCGGGCTTGCCAGCCTGCGCGCTCCCGCCACCTGTGGACCCAGGCCCGGGACCGGCGCCTGCCGTGCCTGCTTGCTCCGCGCCACCGACTGACTGCGCTTTCTTGTACAGCTCTTCCGCCATCTTGTGCAGCGTCTTTTCCACGTTCTCAGTCGCCGAGCGCAGCCGTGCCACGCCGCCTTCGTTCATCGCCTTCTTGGCATCTTCGATCGCCTCTTCGGCGCGCTTCACGTCGCCCTCCGGCAGTTTGTCGCGGTTCTCGCGGATGGTTTTCTCCGCGTGGTACACAATTCCGTCCAGCCGGTTCCGTGCTTCCACCTCTTCCATGCGCTTGCGGTCGTCCTCGGCGTGCGATTCCGCTTCCGTGCGCATTTTCTCGGCTTCGTCCTTGGTCAAACCCGTCGAAGCCGTGATGGTGATCTTCTGCTCCTTATTTGTGGCTTTGTCCTTCGCGCTCACGTTCAAGATGCCGTTCGCATCAATGTCAAACGTCACCTCAATCTGCGGGATGCCGCGCGGTGCGGGCGGAATCCCGTCCAGCTTGAACGTTCCCAGCGACCGGTTGTCCTTCGCGAACTTGCGTTCACCCTGCAGAACGTGGATCTCCACGCCCGGCTGGTTGTCCGAAGCCGTTGAATACGTCTCCACCTTGCGCGTCGGTATCGTGGTGTTCCGCTGAATCTGCACGGTCATCACACCGCCTAGCGTCTCCACGCCCAGGGACAATGGCGTCACGTCTAGCAGGAGAATATCCTTCACCTCTCCCGCCAGCACCGCGCCCTGAATCGCCGCGCCCACTGCCACCACTTCATCCGGGTTCACGCCCTTGTGCAGTTCTTTCCCGCCAAAGAAGGTGCTCACCAGCGACTGCACCTTCGGAATACGCGTCGAACCGCCCACCAGCACCACTTCCTGGATGTTTTGCGGCGACATCTTCGCGTCTTCCAGAGCCTGCTTCACCGGACTCATCGAGCGTTCCAGCAGGCCCTTCATCAACTCTTCCAGCCGCGTTCGTGTCAGCTTCTGCTGCATGTGGATCGGCCCGCTCGCGCCTGCGGTTATGAACGGCAGGTTGATCTCTGTCTCCATCATCTGCGAAAGCTCGATCTTCGCCTTCTCCGCCGCTTCCTTCAGCCGTTGCAGTGCCATCCGGTCTTTGCCAAGGTCAATCCCGTGCTCTTTCTTGAACTCATCGATGAGCCAGTCCACGATCTTCTGGTCCACATCGTCGCCGCCCAAGTGCGTGTCGCCATTCGTGGATTTCACTTCCACCACACCGGCGCCAACTTCCAGGACCGAGATGTCAAACGTGCCGCCGCCCAGGTCGTACACCGCGATCGTTTCGTCGCTCTTCTTCTCCAAGCCGTACGCCAGCGCTGCCGCCGTCGGCTCATTAATAATGCGCACCACTTCCATGCCCGCGATCTCTCCAGCCTGTTTTGTCGCTTGCCGTTGCGCATCGTTGAAATACGCCGGCACGGTGATGACCGCCTTCGTCACCTTCTCGCCGAGAAAATCTTCCGCGGCATTCTTCAGCTTCGTCAGGATCATCGCGGAGATTTCAGGCGGGCTGTACACCTTCCCTGCCACGTCGATGCGCGCGTCATCGTGGTTGCCCTTCACCACCTTGTAGGGCACGCGCTTCATCTCTTCGCCCACTTCGTCGTAGCGCCGCCCCATGAACCGCTTGATCGAATACACCGTGTTCTCGGGATTCGTCACCGCCTGGCGCTTGGCCACTTGCCCCACCAGCCGCTCTCCGGCCTTGGTGATCGCCACCACCGAAGGGGTCGTGCGCGTTCCCTCCTGGTTCGGGATCACCACCGGCTCGCCGCCCTGCATCACGGCTACCACCGAGTTCGTCGTTCCCAGGTCAATTCCGATGATCTTGCTCATGTCCTCATTTCTCCTTCTGCAAACTTCCCAAACTCTCTTCTTCTAGAGCCTGACTAGGCTCTCAGCAACTTAGTAGTAGGGCGACTTCCCGCCAATCCTTAAGGGGGTTCCCGCCAGAAACTGACCGATGACAGCGCGCCATCCAGCCTGGCCCTTCCCGCCCTTGCGGGGTGTTTCCCCCTCAGAACCTGCCCCACTATACAAGTTGAGTGGGATGTTGTCAAGTTATTTGATACAGAATGTAAGTATATTAAATACAATCACTTACAGCCGTTTCCTTTCCCTACCAGGCGAGTTCTCCCCTGTTTGGCCCTCAATTCTACCCGGCTGCCTTTACCCCTACCGATCCCCTAGTCCGGACTGCCCCGCAGTCATTCCCGTTAGCTTCCTCTCCCCCTCCATCCCCTTCTTCTTCCCACCGCATCCCATCCTCATGCCTGCTTCGCCATCCTGTCTTCTGCCATCACCCAGCACCGGCAAAAGCTGTGATACTCTGGCCATGAATTCACCAACCTCTCTCGATTCGGAGGAATCCTTGATCCGCCGGCTTCATCTTGGCTTTGCAACTGTTCTGATATTCGCAGCGCTCAGCGGCACCCTTCTTGCCGCTCTCCCCCCACAGAAATCGCAAACCAGGAAGTTGGCGACCACGGAGAAGACCTCTTCGCAAACCAAGGCTGCCGAGCCAGCCCCAGTCCTCACCACCATTTCCGTCGGCGGCGTCAACGACATCGATCCTACAGAGGCCTTTGGCTCCAAGAGCGCTCCAGTCGTCATGGAAATCTTCAGCGATTTTCAGTGCCCCGCGTGCAAACAGCTCTTCATCACCACGACGCAAAAGGTCATGGACAACTACGTCAGCACCGGCAAGGTCTATCTCATCCATCGCGACTTTCCCCTGCCCATGCATGCCTACTCCCGCGTGGCTGCGAGCTACTCCCGTGCCGCGGCGCACATTGGCAGAGGTGAAGAAGTCGAGCAGGCTATCTTCCTGAATCAGGAAAAGTGGGAAATGAACGGCGATATACAGGGCACCGTCGCCGCCGCACTCAGCCCCGCCGAAATGAAAAAGGTGCAAGCCTTCGTCGACGCCAAGACCTTCGAGCCCCTCATCGAAAAGGACAAACATCTCGGCCAGTTGGTTCCGGTGAGCCAGACTCCCTACAGCGTCCTGCACACCAAGTCCGGCCAGACTTTCCCGGTCGTCGGCTTTGTCAGCTACGACGTCCTGAAGACTTTCTTGGATCAGCTCGTTTCGCAGAAGTAGTGGGAATTTGCCGCGTCCCTTGTGAACCTCGGATTGAGTCGAACGATTGAAGTAAACTGGTAAGGTGACAGCATAAGTTGACTACGTAAAACGTCATTCCGAGCGTAGCGAGGCACGCTTCTCCATCGCACGCCTTTTGTGCGATGAATCTCTCTTCTGCTGAAAGGTTGAGAACCTATCCATGCTCCAATCCGCCCCTTTCAATTACCGCCGCCTCATCATCTGGATCGGCCGGATCGTTCTCGCCGCCATCTTTATCTACGCCGGCTACGCCAAGCTGTTTCGCCCGGACATGCATCCGCGCCCGCCCATCCCCATCGCGCTCTCCCTCTTCGCGCTCCAAATCGATTCTTACCAGATGCTTCCCCCGTGGGCCTCGCTCTTCGTCTCCAAGACCCTGCCCTTCGCCGAAATCGCCATCGGTCTTCTCCTTCTCATCGGCTGGCAACTCCGCATCTGGGCCACCATCATCACACTCATCATCGGCGGGTTCTTCGTCGGCGTCGTCCGTGCCTATGCCCTTCACCTCGATATCAACTGTGGCTGCTTCGCCAAGCCCGAGCCACTCACCGGCATGACCGTCCTCCGTGACGGCGCTCTCCTTCTCCTCGCTATCCTCATGACCGTCTTCGCCTTCCAGGAAGCCCGCAAGCCCCATCCATGGTCCGCTCCAGCGAAGCCCTCGACATAGCGCTGTGACTCACCCCTCATCGGTAGCTCAAGCCACCCTCTGCATGCGGCGTCTCCTCTCCCTTCCCGCATCGCCATTTGGAAACTTTGCCGTGCTTGCCTCTCTGCAATCCTCATCCATCTGTTCTAGAATTCTCTTTCGATGCTGAGTCTCCCTCCCATCACCCTGCGCCTCCGCGGCTGGAAGCTCATTGACCGCGTCGCCCTTGCTTTTCTCCTTCTCTGCGCCGTCGCGCTTGGCGCCGCCGCCGGCCTGCTCTTCGTCTACGAAAGCGATCTCCCCGAAATCCACGCCCTGGAGACGTATCGCCCCAACGTCGTCACCGAAATCTACGCGGACGATGGCCAGCTTGTCGGCAGCTTTGCCTTGCAGCGCCGCATCCTCATGACCTGGGAGCAGATTCCTAAAGTCCTCTACAACGCCGTCACCGCCATCGAGGACCAGCACTTCGAGGATCACTGGGGCGTCGATTTTCCCCGCGTCGCCGGCGCCGCCTACCGCAACCTCATCAAGCGCCGTAAAGCCGAAGGCGCCAGCACCATCACCATGCAACTCGCCGGCAATCTCTTCCTCGACCGCAGCGATCGCAGCTTCCGCCGCAAAGCTCAGGAAATTCTCCTCGGCCTGCAAATCGAGCGCCGCTACACCAAGCCGCAAATCTTCACCATGTACGCCAACCAGGTCTATCTCGCTCACGGCAACTACGGTTTCGCCGCCGCCTCCCAATTCTATTTCGGCAAGCCCGTCAGCGATCTCAAGCTCCAGGAAGCCGCGCTTCTCGCTGGCATGATTCGTGGTCCCATTTATTCGCCGCTCGTCGACCCCGCGCGCGCCCTTGCTCGCCGCAACCTCGTCCTTCACCAGATGCGCGAGGAAGGTAAGATCACCGCGGCCGAAGAAGAAGCCACGAGGAAAACGCCCCTCGGCCTGCACCTGCAATATCCGCGCAACGATCTCGCTCCCTATTTCTTTGAAGAGATCCGCAAATACTTGGAATCCACCTACGGCACCGAAGCCGTTCATGAGCGCGGTCTCCGTGTCTACACCACACTCAACATCCAGATGCAAAAGGCCGCCAACCAAGCCGTCCGCGACGGCCTCCACGTTTACGATCGCCGCCACGGCTGGCGCGGCAAGCTCCCCAACGTCCTCAAAGACAATCTCGGCAAGCTTGACACCTACGAAGACGACGATTGGCGCCACGCCATCGAAAAGGGAAGCTACGTCACCGGCCTGGTCCTTGCTGTAGACGACAGAAGCGCCACCGTCAAGATCGGCACCTATCGCGCCCTCTTGTCTCCCTCGGACATTGCCTGGACCGGCCACAAAAAGCTCAATGAGATACTCGTCGCCGGTGATCTCATCCAGGTCTCCATTCAGGATCTGCGAGAAACCACCGCGCGCATACAACTCGAACAGCAGCCCGCCCCGCAAGCCGCCATGATCGCCATTGACAACCCTACGGGCGAAATCAAGGCCATGGTCGGAGGCTACAGCTTTGAAGATTCCAAATTCAATCGCGCCACGCAGGCCTACCGCCAGGTCGGCAGCTCCTTCAAGGTCTACGTGTACGCCGCCGCCGTCGAGAAGGGGGCCTCGCCTTTTGACACCATTGTTGATGCGCCCTTCACCACCATAAGCGGCGGCCAACCCTACTCCCCGCACAACTATGACGAAAAATATGAGGGCACCATCACGCTCCGCCGCGCCCTCGCCGGCTCGCGAAATGTTCCCGCGGTCAAACTCACCGAAAAAATCGGCATCAATTCCGTCGTCGATATGACCCGCCGCTTCGGCATCACCACCTCCCTCCCTCCCTATCTCCCCCTTGCCCTCGGCGCCGCGGATATGAGGCTCATCGAGCATGTTTCCGCCTGCACCGTCTTTCCCAATGACGGCATCCGCATCGATCCGCACATGATTCGCCGCGTCACCAGCTACGATGGCGCGCTGCTCGAAGAAGCCCATCCCGAAGTCCACGACGTCATCTCACCGGACGTCGCGCGCACCTTGACCGCTATGCTCGAGGACGTCGTGCAATTCGGAACCGCTATCAAGGCCAAAAACATCGGTCGCCCCGCCGGCGGCAAGACCGGCACCACCCAGGATTTCACTGATGCCTGGTTCATTGGCTTCACCCCGCAAATCACTGCGGGCGTCTGGGTCGGATTCGACGACAAGCAAATTTCACTGGGAAAACGGGAGACCGGCGCGCAAGCCGCGCTGCCCATCTGGATGGAATTTGTCGAACGCGGCATGGCAGGCACGCCGGTCATGGATTTTGCGAACGTGGTCACGCTGGAGCAGCAGGCCAGCGAACATCACGTCAACGTTGATACGCCGGACACCGCCCCTGAAGACGAAGCCCCCAGCCTGCCAAGAGAAAAGCCTGAGGCGACTCCTTCGCCCACAACTTCCTTGCCTGCAACTTCTTCCCCTACGCCTTAACGTGTCATCTTTCCTGATTTTCTGCGGAAGGGATCCCAACCACCGGGCCGCAGCCGGTACACGTTTCCATTTTCTTCGCGCACTTCAATCTTACTTTCCCGCATGATCTGGCCGATCTGTGTGAGCGGCAATCGCCCGAATCTCCTCGGAATGTGATGAGCCTTTTGCGGCCTCACCGTAAACAACAATTCGTAGTCGTCTCCCCCGTGCAGTGCGAGCTTCACCGCTTTTCCCCTCTCTACGTCCCGCAGCATCGGCAGTGATGCGACGTCCACAAGCGCCCCCACCCTGCTCGCCATGCACAGCCGTGAAAGATCAATCGATAATCCGTCGGACAAATCCATCGCCGCGGTGGCCAATCCGTTTTTCGCAAGCCACTCTCCCAGCGCCAGCCGGGGCTCCGGATAAAGATGCTTGCGCAATAACCGGTCATCCGCCCTCACCCTCCCGCGCGTCTTCTGCAAACGTTCCCAGCCGCGATCTGCCTCGCCCAGTCTTCCGCTGACAAAAATCAAGTCTCCCGCCCGCGCGCCCGTGCGCCGCA
>JBEKOE010000021.1:0-64433 GCA_049522075.1 Candidatus Acidiferrum sp. | reverse complement strand
CCCGATCCGTCCGGCTATGGGCTCGCCGCGTTAGCTCCTTAAGCTCCGCATTCGTCAACGTGATCGCGTCTCTCATGGACGCGATTATAGTCTATAAATGGCTGTTACAGACAACTAGTTCACGCGAATAGAGAGCACCGCGTTCTTTGCAACAGCGTGTCTCTTACCTTGCAGTAAATTGACACTCAAAAGCGAATTGAAGCAGCTACCCTCGATGTCAAAGAGCACGGAAACGCTCAGACGATTGCGGCTGAAACCCTGCCTGATCGAAAACACAAATGCGAACCAAGAACACCGGAAAGTGCGAAAAGAGGTCGGTCCATGTGGCGTCTTAATATATGTGCTTATCTAATAGGGCCGAGAGAACTACATCTTGGCCATTCGGTGTTGCCATGAAGGGTGTCGTGCTAGCTGGGGGAACCGGGAGCCGGCTGAATCCGCTGACAAGAGTCACCAATAAGCACCTGCTTCCGGTATACGACAAGCCGATGGTGTACTACCCTATTCAGACGCTTGTAAATGCAGGGATAAGGGAAATTCTTCTCGTCACTGGCGGGAAAAACGCTGGAGACTTTCTGCGCCTTCTTGGCAATGGCCGTGATTTCGGCTTGAGACATTTGCACTACACCTACCAGGAGGGCGAAGGCGGTATCGCGGAAGCACTGGGCTTGGCGGAAGATTTTGCCGATGGCCACCCCATCTGCGTCGTCCTGGGCGACAACATCATCGAAAGGAACATTTGCAAAGCAGTCGAAGCTTTTCGGCGGCAGGCATGCGGTGCCAAAATTATCCTCAAGGAAGTCCCCGATGCCGAAAGATTTGGCGTCGCGGAGATTCGCGCCGATTACGTTGTCGGCATTGAGGAAAAACCCCGAGTTCCCAAGTCGAATTATGCCGTAATCGGCGTCTATCTGTACGACGCCACCGTCTTCGAGAAAATTCACTGCTTGAAACCTTCTGGTCGTGGAGAGTTGGAAATCACGGACGTCAACAACTTCTACGTTCAGGAGGGCACACTGACTTACGAGTCTCTCGACGGATGGTGGACCGATGCTGGCACTTTCAAGTCGCTCCTGCTTGCCAATAATCTCGTGGCAGAAACCGGCGCCAACAAGCTTAGCGATGACACCTGCCTCGCCGTTGCGGCCCGGAAAGGCGCCTCATGAAAATCCTGGTTACCGGTGGCGCGGGATTCATCGGCTCCAACTTCATTCGCCATGTCCTTGGAGCTGGCAGACGCCATTCCGTCGTCAATTACGACAACTTGACCTATGCCGGGAACCTTGCCAATCTCGATCCGGTCGCAAACCATCCCAATTACACATTTGCAAAAGGCGACATCTGTGATGCCCAGGCGCTCGAAATTGCCATGCGCGGCTGCGACGCGGTTGTCCATTTTGCGGCCGAATCCCATGTCGACCGCAGCATATATGAGCCATCGCCCGTTATTCAGACCAATATAACCGGCACGTTCACCCTTTTGGAGGTTTCCCGCAAGCTTTCCATATCCCGCTTCGTGCATGTTTCCACGGACGAAGTCTACGGCGACATCCTCCCGGATGCGTTCGCCGGCGAAGAGTTTCCCTTGCAC
Organism: Candidatus Acidiferrum sp.; assembly: GCA_049522075.1. GTDB lineage: Bacteria > Acidobacteriota > Terriglobia > Acidiferrales > UBA7541 > Acidiferrum. The sequence continues at coordinate 62,842 of JBEKOE010000021.1, read as the reverse complement.
CCAAGCAGCCCCTACTCGGCTTCAAAAGCTGCCGCGGATCTCCTCGTCCTCTCCTACGTCCGCACTTATGGCGTTCCGGCTATGATCACCCGCTCTTCCAACAACTACGGGCCCTATCAGTTCCCTGAAAAATTATTGCCGCTCATGATCACCAATGCGCTCCAGGACAAATCTCTGCCCATTTACGGGGACGGCCGGCAGCAGCGCGACTGGCTGCACGTGGAAGACAACTGCCGCGGCATTCTAACCGTTCTCGAGAAAGGAAAGACCGGGGAGATTTACAACCTCGGTGGACCTGACATCGTCGAGAATCTTACCCTGGTGAGAGAACTGCTCCGGTTGATGGAAAAACCGCAGACTTTGATTTCTTATGTTCAGGACCGTCCCGGACATGACCGCCGCTATGCATTGACCTGCAGGAAAATCGCGGCGGAGTTGGGCTGGAAGCCTGCGATTTCACTCCACGATGGTCTGCCCCAAACGATTGACTGGTACAAGAAAAACAGGAAGTGGCTCGATGCGGTCCAGACGGGAGAATATCGCAGGTACTATGAAAAATACTACGACAACCGCGAGCGTTCTCTTGATGCCATTGCCATGTCTACATCGCAGATCTCTCAATGAGTCTGCGGAAGGATGTTCACGATATTCTTCGGGAAGCCCGGTCTAATCTTTCTCAACCGCGGTCGGGCCCCAAGGATAGGAATTAGGCGCTCATGGAGCGAATAGAGACCTCTCTTCCCGGCGTTTTCGAGCTGCGGCCGAAGGTGCTTTGTGATAAGCGCGGCTTTTTCCTGGAAACTTACCACCAGCGCAAATTCGCCGCTCTTGGTATCCAAGATTGCTTTGTGCAAGACAACCATTCGTGTTCTGCTAAAGGGACGCTGCGCGGTCTCCACTACCAATTGCGGCATCCTCAGGCCAAGCTTTGCCGCGTCGTGGAAGGAGAAGCTCTGGACGTGGCGGTCGACATCCGGGCCGGCTCTCCCCACTTCGGGAAATGGACCGGCGTGCGACTCTCCGCAAAGTCAAACAATCAAGTCTACATTCCAGTCGGCTTTGCCCACGGTTTCCTGGCTCTGACGCCCACAGTCCAGTTTCTCTATAAATGCAGTGAGTTCTATGACTCGGGTGATGGACACGGGATCCTTTGGAGCGATCCTGATCTCAACATCGCTTGGGGAATTACCGATGCCATTGTCTCTCAGCGGGATGCGAACTACCCCAAGCTGTCGCAAATTCCCCTCAAGCTCCTGCCAGCATATACGCTCATATGAAACGCACGATTCTACTTCTTGGAAAGACCGGCCAGGTCGGCTCGGAACTCCTGCGATTGTTGCCCGAACTTGGCGAGGTCGTTGCGCCAGACCAGAGTGATCTAGATCTGCTCGATGCAAAGAATATCCAGCGTAGTGTGCGCGAGATTCGGCCTGAGTTAATCGTCAATGCTGCGGCGTACACCGCCGTCGACGCCGCGGAAACTCATGAAGCCGACGCCTATGCGATCAATGCCACTGCACCCGGCGTGCTCGCCGAAGAAGCCCATAGAATCGGTGCAGCGCTCATCCACTACTCGACGGACTATGTCTTCGACGGATCCCAAAGGACGCCCTATGCGGAGACGGATATAGCCGCTCCGCTCAATGTCTATGGCAAAACAAAACTCGCGGGCGAGCAGGCCGTTCGCGCCTCGGGTGTTCCTTGCCTGATCTTGCGGACGTCCTGGGTCTACTCCACGCGGGGGCGAAATTTTCTCCTTGCGATTTTGCGTTTGGCCGCCGAAAGGGAAGAGTTGAGAATCGTTCGCGACCAGTTTGGCGCGCCCACGTGTAGCGCGGAAATTGCGGCAGCAACGGTGAAGATTCTGGCGCAACTCGCTCAACAAAGCGCCCCGCCGTCCGCATTATTCTTGCCGGTTTCGGGAATCTATCATCTGACGGCGCAGGGCGAAACCACTTGGTACGATTTTGCTTGCGCGATTCTTGAGGAAGCCGCTCAGTTCTCCCCCGATGTCTTATGGTTTGCCGATGCCACCTCCCGGCGGCCGCTAATTACGCGGCGAGTCATCCCAATTTCCTCGGCTGAATATCCAACTCCAGCGCCTCGCCCGGCATTCTCCGTTCTTTCCAATTCTCGCCTCATTCGAACGTTTGGCATCGCGTTGCCAGACTGGCGTTTGCAATTGCACCGCCTTTTTGCTTCAAATTGCAGTGCGCCATCGCCAGCCCCCCGCCTTTAATCGCTACTGCCTGTCGAAAATCCTCGAATCCCCCTGCTGACACGTTGCGCACGGAGTGTGTCCATTGGCCGAATCGTCCGTCGCGGCGCGCGCTTCATAAGTAGGCCTCGCATCAAGTCGTCCGCCAGGCACATCTCAAAAGGTCACGGCCCGTTCTAGGGCCAGCTGAGTGCGACTGCAGGCCAGCACCCTTCTGCCGCGATAGCAACCCGCCCTGCGGGCACTGTCCCACCAAGTAGTACTTCACCACCCACAATTGATGGAATCCTTCGGGGACCCGCACTCCGTCTTGGGATGCTCAATAGGTTCCGTGTATTTGTTGGTCTCATTCCGGCTCGGCAGACTCCCAGCGCCGGAACTTGACCTCGTTCTCGCCTGCCTTGGGTAAGAGCTAATATGCCGAGGTGAGCGCCTCTCGATCTCCGTTGTTTTCATGGGTTTGGGTTGCCCTCTCTAAAGACAGCGTTGCTGTTCTAAAAGAACAATATACTTGACATATAGATCGACTTACTGTACTCTGATCGAACCCTCAAAGGGAGGATTTGATTATGCAGTCGAGATCGAGCGCGATGGACGAAGGGCAGAAAAGCCCACTTCTCAAATTCTATTCCTCAGCCGGTGTGTTTGCTGGCGCCTTCGTTTTGAGCGCACGCTTGCCTGCACCTTGGCCAGTGCTATTCCAGATCGTAATGATTGCGACAGCGGGATTTGCTGTCTGGACTCTGGTTCGTTTCCTGAAAGTTGCTGACGAACGCCAGCGCCGGACCAACTTCCGAGGCTTGCGTTTCGCTTTTGTGGCTGGACTGGTTCTTTCCCTGTTTGGCGGCTTCGTTCAAGGCTTTGGCGTTCTTTATGTTTCCTGGATTGGGGTGCTGGGATTGCAACTCATTCCGTGGAGCTTCGGCCTCATTTATTACTCCTGGTGGCACCAATGAAAACGCGACTCCGTGTTTTGCGCGCCGAGCGGGAATGGTCTCAGGCAGATCTGGCCACAGCCGTCAACGTGACCCGCCAAACGATCAACTCGATTGAGACGGGACGATACGACCCAAGTCTTCCCCTTGCCATTAAGATTGCGCGGATTTTTGGCAAACACGTCGAAGAAGTGTTTCTTTTTGACGAGAGCGATTTGGCAGCCCCGGTTGACAACGACTATTAGAGAGTTTGATCCAAGCATGACGATGTTCAACAGTTCACCCCTTTGCGTTTCATTCAGCGAGCTACAAGTTCGCCCGAAATGGTGATCTGTGCCCGCTCGCTTTCGTCCGAACGAGTGCACCCTTCCAATTCTTCAGGAGAACTTTTATGTCCCGCGGATTTGAGGGATTCGAAATTGACGATTTTCGCGGCTCGGATTACGACTCAGAGCGTGGCATGGGCGGGGGCTCGAGTTCGTCCTGGGACAAATGGCGAGAGCTCCAAGAAATCTATCGGGAAGAAGAGCGCACGGACGCTCTTTCTCGTGGAGCGCAACACCGCTCCGGGAGGGAACGCCTGCCTCTGCCTCGCGAGGAGCGCGTCCGGGAGATGCTTGAGCAACGTACACGAACCGCCTATGCGGATCGGAATAGGACTTATTCGCTGCGGGATTCGGAGATTTACACGCTGTCGGAAGTAGGCAAGTTTCGCGTTGTCGCCAAGAACGACCTGGCCGAATTCGCTTACAACCGTGACCGGAGCCGCATGGAAAACGATGTTGAGAACCTGGTGCGCCAAGGGCTCGCAAAGGTGTCGACCATCCCGGACATCGACTACAACCCCTCCCAGGTTGTGACGCTCACGAAGGAAGGTCATAAGCTTCTATCTCGCGGCAAGGTTCTCCCCACAAGCCAGGCAATCTACCACGGACTCAAGAAACCCAAGGAAGCTGCCCATGACGCGGACCTCTACCGCCTCTATCACAAGGTCAGCGATGAAATCGAAAGCAAGGGCGGCAGAGTGCTTCGCGTGCTGCTCGACTACGAAATGAAGGAAGAGCTTTACTCACGGTTTGCCCGCGCCTCTCAGGATAAGACGAGAAACCCGTGCACCTTGCAGTAGGAGGTCGCCGAGGGTTACCACCTCAAGGTTGTATCCGGCAAGATTCCCATCCCCGATCTGCGCGTCGAGTATGTGAACGAGAACGACAATCAAATCCAGCGCCGCGATCTGGAGCTGGCCACGGACCATTATCGGCCACGAGGACTATCGCAGAAGGCCCGCGTCGGCTTCCAGATGCCGGAGAGGACATTGAAACGCCCGCACAGATTTCTCACGGCAGAAGAAGTTCGGCGACTCGTAGCAGCAAGCAAGGAGCCAACCCGCACAATCATCCTTCTGGCAACAATGACGGGATTGCGGATTGGCGAGATCCTTGCGTTGCGATGGGGACGCATAGACCTACTTCGAGGCACCTTGCTTGTGGCAGAGACTTGCTACAAGGGGCACTTTGGAACTCCGAAGACACGTGCAAGTAAACGTGAAGTTCCATTGGCTCCAGTAGTTGTGCGTGAATTGAAAGAGCACTATTCGCGCTCAGTGGACCACTCTCCGAGTGCTTTGGTGTTTGCCACAGACCAAAGTACTCCGCTCGCTGCGGCCAATCTCAGGAGGAAGTCACTGAGCACTGCATGCAAGCGAGCTGGTCTTCAGCGAATCGACTGGCACACGCTTCGTCACACGCACGGCACGCTGTTGCACTCACAAGGAACGCCATTGAAAGTTGCACAGGCTCAGCTTGGGCATTCCCACATGGCAACGACTTTGGAGGTCTATACGCATGCCATTGCGAGTGCACAAAGAGATGCTGTGAACTTGCTCGAAGACCAATTGTTCCCAAATGTTCCCAAGTTCGAGAGAAGTGGAAATACGACGCAGGACGAAAGTCAGTTGGTTCAGTGAGTTAGTGGTCGGGGCGCCCGGATTTGAACCGGGGGCCTCCTGCGCCCAAGGCAGGCGCGCTACCAGGCTGCGCTACGCCCCGACAATTGGTACGTCTGTGATTCTACTGTACTTCCCGGTATGATTCCTAGTTATCATAACGACGAATGTGCGCGAACTGTGCCAAATAGCTGCCGATTTATTTACTGTGCCCAAAATTGGTGCGCTCTAAACTGCTGAAAATAAAAAGCGCCAGAATTATTGGAAGCGGCGCCCCTTGCCTGAAAAGCAGGGGCGTCCTTTTTGCCGAGAATTCCAGGAACTCCATCAGTTTCATAGTGTCTGAGTGCTTAGACAGAAGGGAATGAGAAAGTGCGCGCCAGTTGAGGCGCTCGCGAGTGTTGTTCGTGCTTGGGAGGAATAGCCATCCTCTCCGCGTCTTCGACCACTCCACGGTATTCCATTGCCCTTGGCCGCGCGACCGCAGTGGGCGAGGCTACTTTTTGCGAACGGAAACGACGGAAGCGGCGTAACGATCTCCGCGGAGAATGGATATGCTGAACTCGATGGCAGCCTGCTGGACATCGAACGTCGTTTCCTTGATGAGCAGAACCGCACTGCCCGGAGCCGCCTGCAAGAGCTTTGCGTCCTCCGGCTTTGTCGTTGCGGCCCCAATCACTTCCTCGGCCCAATGCAATTTGCGGTGGTAGATGTGTTCGAAAACGTGATACAGGGACTGTCCTTCCAGATCCTGCTTGTCAATGTCAGGGAAGATTGCCGCGGGGAGGTAACTCGTAACCACCGCCACCGGCGCTTGATCCACAAAACGAAGGCGGCGCAGACGAAAGACTTGCTCATCCGGCCCCAACCTTAGGGCTTGTGCGACTTCCTGGTCCGGCTTACACAATTCAAGCGAGAGAACTTTGGCGGAGGGAGTCAATCCCCTACGTCGCATTTCCTCGCTGAATCCACGAAGCTGCTGAAAATTCCACGGCAATGTTCCGGAACCAATCACGGGCTTCTTGCCGCGCGCGATGAGCAGAAGCCCCTCGGACCGCAGCTTCTGAAAAGCCTGCCGCACCGGCATCTTACTGATGCCCAGCATGCGCGCCAATTCGCCCTCGGAATGGAAAATCTGCCCCTCCTGAAGATGACGGTCCTTAATCAGATTGCGGATTTGACTAACGATCTGCTCGTAGTAGGGAACGAAACTGCTGCTGTCCAAGGTCAAACGAAGCGGCCCAGGAGAGCGATCGGAATCACGAACTGTTTGTGGAAGCGCCATGGCATCAAGAGTTGAGAAATTGAAAACTAATCATACAACGTATATAGGTTGAAGCCAAGAAGGAAATTGAGAAAAGGGACGAGGAAGTCAATTATTGCGTAAGTCTATGTAAAAAATAGATTTAGCCATGGGGAGAAGAGGGGCTGAAAGGAAAGGCCGGGAAGGCATAAAAAGAAACGCTTGACAACTACTATACATATGCGGTTTATATATTATGTTATTGAAGTTTCGGGGTGGTTTTTATCCCTCTTGCAACCACCCCGGGAGGTTCGGCATGTGTTCAGTAAGTTTCGTCAGGGGAATGCTGAAGCGTTTTCTCGCTCCGTTGTGGCTCGTCCTATTTCTTTTGGGGTTTACGGCGTCGCTGTGTTGGGCGCAGGTGGACTCGAGCCGGATTGTCGGGACCGTGGTGGATTCGTCGGGAGCCGTCGTCATAGGTGCGACGGTGAAGGTGGTGAATACGGAGACGAACATTACGGTCGGTGCGACGACGAATGAGTTCGGGGAGTACACGGCTACGCCGCTCAAGCCGGGAGTGTATTCAATCAGCGCTGAAAAGAGCGGGTTCAAGACCGCGGTGCAGAGCGCGATCAAGCTGGACATCAACCAGGTGGCGCGGGTGGATTTCTCTCTGCAACCGGGCCAAGTGACGGAACGGGTGGAAGTGACCGCCGCGGAACCGCTTGTCGAGTCGCAGACGTCTTCGATCGGCCAGGTGATTGAGGAGACCCGAGTGCACGATTTGCCGTTGAACGGGCGAGATTTCCTGCAGCTGGCGTATTTGAGCCCGGGCGTAAATCAGGGGCAGACGGGACTCGTGCAACAGGGCGGGATACCAGAGAACGAGCGGGGTAACGGTGCCATCCAGGTGAACGGCCTGATGGCCACGAACAACAATTTTCTGTTGAACGGATTCGACAACAACGAACAGCAGATCGGATTCGAGGTATTGCAGCCTCCGGTGGACGCAATTGAGGAATTCAAGGTGCAGACGAACAGCTTCGGGGCGGATATCGGCAAGGGCGGCGCGGTGGTAAACGTGGTGCTGAAGTCCGGGGCGAATAATTTCCACGGTAGCCTGTTTGAATTTCTGCGCAACTCCGCGTTCGACGCGAAAAACTTCTTTGACGATCCGACGAGTCCCATTGCGCCGTTCAAGCAAAACCAGTTTGGCGGGACGCTGGGCGGGCCGGTGATCCGGAACAAAACCTTTTTCTTCGTGGACTACCAGGGAACACGGATCCGGCAGTCGCAGACGCTGATTTCCACAGTGCCGACGATGGCGGAGCGCGGCGGCGACTTTTCGGACTTGTTGGGCACGGACGGGCAGGGAAACGTGACAGGGCAAATCTTCGACCCGCTAACGACGACGACGCCGGACCCGGCGCACCAGAACGTGCGCGCGGCGTTTCCGGGAAACGTGATTCCGGCCTGCGTTGGCACGACCGGACTCAGCGCGACAGGCGGCGGATGCCTGGACTCGGCGGCGCTGAACGTGATTCAGCTTTATCCTAAACCGAACATTGCGGGCGCCGGGACGGCAAACAACTTCCTCTATAACCCGGTGGCGCAGAACAATCAGGATGCGTTCGACATCCGGGTGGACCACCAACTTGCGGCCGACAGCCTCTCCGCCACGTTCAGCTACGGCAACGTGGATTCCGTGGACCCAGACCCCTTTCCGGGGAAGGCGGGCGGAGGAAGCTTTTCGGGCAACATTCACAACAAGGCGCTGGTGACGGGTGTGAGTGACGTGCACCTGTTCTCGCCGACCCTCTCGAACGAATTGAAGATCGGCTACACGCGGTATGCCGTGAATGCGGTGCCCTTCTTTTCGAACGAAGCGCTGGCGACCGAACTGGGGATTCGCGGAATCAACGACCCGAGCAACTTGGCGCTCACCGGGGGAATACCCAACATCATGATTTCGGGGTACAGCGCGCTGGGCAATCAGGACTGGTTTCCGGAAATTCTCAACGAGAACAATTACCAGTTGAAAGATTCTCTTACCTGGATTCGCGGCCGGCACAGCCTCAAAATGGGCGGTGATTTGATCCGACGTCAGCATGGATTCTTCCAGGGCCAGAACACGCGGGGCGATTTCACGTTTGACAACCAGTTCACCGAGGACCTCACGTTCGTGCAGACGGCGGACAATCCGAACAATCCGAATCCGGGAAGTTCGCTGGCGAGCTTCCTGTTGGGCTATCCCATCAATTCATTTCGCGATGGGCTGAAGGGGCCGTTTGGCATGAATTGGTGGGAGTTCTCGGCGTACTTCATGGATGATTTCCGCGTGTCGCGCAAGCTGACGGTGAACCTGGGCTTGCGGTATGACTTGTTCACCCCCATGGTGGAAGAGCACAACCGGATTGCAAACTTCGATTTCAAGACGGGAACATTCGTGGCGCCCGGGATGCCCGGTGTGAGCGACACGGCGAACGTGGTGACCAACAAGAAGAATTTCGCGCCGCGGCTGGGCTTCGCCTACACCCCGCAGGACAACGGGAAAACCGTGATTCGCGGAGCTTACGGCATATTCTACTCACTGCAAGCGGACCAGAGCGACGGGGAGCTTGCGTACAATCCAACCGGGCTTTTCAGCAACCAGACGATGCAATTAAACCCGTCCTCCATTCCGGTGATGAGGCTTTCCACGGGTTTTGCGACCCCGCAGAATCCAACGGGAGGATTGCCCGCCTCGGACCTGTCGGATCCGAGCGGCCGCGCGAGCGCGATGGTGTTCAATAACCCAACGCCGTCCATCCAGGAGTGGAACTTGAACGTGGAGCGGCAGCTCGCGAAGGACACCGTGCTGCAAGTGGCCTATGTGGGGCTTCACGCAACGCACCTGACTTACCTGAGGAACCTGAATCAGGCGACGCAGCCGCTCGATTCCAATTTCGAAGTGTGCCCTCCGGTGGTGCCGGCGGATCCGTACTGCTCGAACAGCGATCCGGCGAACAGCTTGCCATCCAACTACGGGCGTCCGTATTACGCGACGGTGCCGCAGATTGCGGCCATTCGCACCTCGGCCAACGATGTCAGCACCATCATGCACAGTTTGCAGGTGCGCTTCGAGAAGCGCTTCTCGGCGGGCTGGACAATGCTGAACAGCTACACCTACCAGCATTCGATCGGCACGGCGGAAGAAGACGAGGCGGCCGGGGGTTCAGCGGAACCGCAGAATACCTACAACATGCGCGCGGAACGCGGAAACATGGCACCCGATTTCCGCCACCAGTTCACCTCGGCATGGTCCTACGAACTGCCGTTCGGGCCGGGGAAGAGATTTTTGCGTGGCACGGGGCCAGTCCAATGGATCGCGGGCGGCTGGCAATTGAATGGCATCATTACGATGTACTCTGGGCAGGCGCTCACGCCGCTGCTCTCCTATGACTACACAAACACCGGATCGGCGGGAGACCGCCCGGACCAGATTAGCAACCCGTATGATTTTTCTAACGCGACGAGCGTGGGGTGCCCCTCGAACAAGCAAAGCCTGCAATGCTGGTACAATCCGGCAGCCTACGCCATTCCCGCGCTGGCGCCAGACCAAACCCTCGCCCACGAGTATGGCGGCGCGGGGCGCAACAGCCTGCGCGGGCCGGCGCAGTACAACGTGGATCTCTCGGTGTTCAAGAATTTCAAGCTAAGGGAAACCATGAACCTGGAATTCCGCGCCGAGGCTTTCAACCTTTTCAATACTCCTCAGTTCGGCGTTCCATACAGCGTTGTGGACAGTCCGGGGTTGTCGGGGTCCATTTCGGGCACGGTGCATGCTCCGCGCCAAATCCAGTTCGCGTTATTGTTTAAGTTTTGAGCGTCGGGTTTAACAGGAAAAGGTCGAGGAGGCTCCATGCGTGGGAATCATGGCGGGTGGTTGCGGGACGTAGCGGTAGCGTGTGCTCTCTGTGTGCTCGCCGTGACGGCGCCAGCGCAAGATGCGCCGAAAAGTGGCGTCGCGGCGAAGTTGCCTGCCGTTCGCATCGACGGGAATTATTTTTCGGCCGAGGGAAAGCGTTTTCTGGCCGTAGGAGCGCACTGGGTGCCGGCGAAGGCGGCCATGCAGTGGCCGGTACAGTGGGATCCGAAGGACATCGAGGCGGACTTCGCCAAGATGCACGAGTTGGGCTACAACATTACGCGTTTCGACGTGCTGTGGGCGTGGTTCGAACCGCGTCCCGGCGACTATAATCCGGTGGCGTTCGAACAGCTCGATTACCTGGTGACGCTCGCGCACAAGTACAAGATCTATCTGCACCCGAGCCTGTTCATCGGCAATGAAGTCGGCGAGGCCTACTGGGATGTGCCATGGCGGCATGGGCGGCACCCGCACGCGGACCCGGAAATGCTGCGGCTGGAAACAAACCTCGCAACAGAGTTTGGCCGCAGGTACGGCAAGGAAACAGGCATCATTGCCTGGGACCTGACCGACGAGCCTCCGTTCTGGATCATCCCCGGGCAAACCTCCGACGCGATGGCCATCAACTGGACACGGCTCATTGCGGACGGGATTCGCAAGAACGATAATCTCCATCCCATCGTCGTCGGCACCAGCGGGGAAGAAATCAGTCACGGGCCTTTTCGCGCAGACGACATTGCCGCCAGTGTGGATTTCTTCAGCGTTCATCCCTTCACTTTGTACGCGCCCGATCTGTTTCCCGATGCTTTGCTCTCCGCTCGGGGAACCTATGGCGCGGCGTTTGAGATTACGCTGTCGCAAGGCGCCGGGCACCCGGTGATGATTCACGAAATGGGTGCCTCCACGGCGCAGTTCTCGCCGGAACGTGTGGCGGCCTACGACCGCGCCCAGATGTACTCCGGCTTGGGGGCAGGCAGCATGGGCGTGGATCTGTGGTGCTACACCGATGCGTCTCCCGCGCAGTTCCACAAAGCACCCTATTTGCGCACGCCGCAGGAAACCGGCTGGGGAATGACCACATGGGACCGTCAGGATAAAGCGCTGGCGCGAGAGTTCAAGAAATTCGCGCGGGTGGTGAGCCAGTTGGATTTGACAGGCATCGCGCCTGCGCCAGCGGACGTGGCCATCATCATTCCTGACGAATGGGCCAAACCACACGGCGATTTTTCACGTTTCGGCTTGACCGGTCCCGAGGTGACGCCGTACGTTTCCCAGGCTGATGGCGACGCCATCCCGGGCAGCACGCAGCCTGACGCCAGCGGCGTGAACCGCTGGCTGATCAGTTCTGCGCTGAGTTCCTTCGTCCTGGCGCGGCGAGCGGGGCTACAAGCGGATTTTCCCCGTGAGTACAGCGATTGGACCAAGCACCCGATGGTGTTTCTACCGTCACCCATCACCAGCACGGAGAACACATTTCTCGCGCACGTGCACTCGGATTTTTATGAGAAAGCCAGGAAGTACGTGGAGCAGGGCGGTTTTCTGTACGCATCGGTAGCCACAGATGGGGCGATCCCGGAAATGTCAGCGCTATTCGGAGCGCGGCTCGTGGACCGCGCTATCAGTTCCGAGGTTACGCTGAAGTTTGTGCAGCCGTTTGGGGACTTTAAGCCTGGAGACACGCTGCATTATTCCGTGCCTTCTGCTTCGATCCAGTCGTGGGGCACTCTGCTGGAAGTAACGACCGGAAAGGTGGTGGCAGTGGATCAGGATGGTCATCCTGCGCTGGTCACGAATACCTTGGGTGCGGGGAAAACGCTCCTGAGCGCCTATCCGCTGGAACACTACCTCAGCGAAGTCCCCGCGGTTTTCGACAAGCCGGAAGATACACATCGCATCTATGCGGCGTTCCGTGATTGGGCCGGCGTGAAGCCGGCCTTTACAGTGGACAAACCCGAGGTGGAAGCAGCTTCGCTCGCCGGCGACCGGCGCGGCTACGTCGTCCTGGTGAATCACAGTCCGGAAGAACAGACCGTGACGCTGACATCGACGATCCCCGTGCGCGCGCTGGCGAAAATCGGCGAAGAAGGGCCGAACGCGATCCGGTTGGAGAACGCAAGCTGGAAAATGAAGATTGGCGCTTATGAAGGTGCAATTGTGGAGTGGAAACAATAGGAGCACACGCGCGGGACCTTGCAACTGGGCCGCGCGGCAAACGACATGACGACCATTGGCGCGGTGGATATCGGCGGTACGAAGATTGCCGTTGGATTGGTGGACGAACACGGGCAACTGAGCTGGCGATTGGAATTTCCGACCAACGCCAACGCGGGGTATGCGCGAGCCATCGGCAACATTATTGACACGCTGCGGCAGGCGGAATCGCGCAGTGGCAAGAAGATGGACGGGATCGGAATTGGCTCCACGGGTCCCGTCTATCCGCTGACTGGGGAGATCGGCGACGTCAATTTTTTCCCCAGCTGGTGCGGCCAGAATCCCGTGCGCGACTTGGAGAAGGCCTTCGGGCTGAGCGTCGCGATGGAGAACGATGCGGACGCTTCGGCATTGGGCGAAGCGGGCTGGGGCGGGGGACGCAACAAGTCGCGAATGATTTACGTGACGCTGGGAACCGGAATCGGCGTGGGAATCATTTTGGACGGGCGAGTATACCGCGGCGTGGCCGATTCGCACCCGGAGATCGGACACCACCTGGTGGACTTCTCGGGGCCTCCTTGCACCTGCGGGTTTCGCGGTTGCTGGGAATCGTTGGCGGCCGGACCTGGAATGACGGCGTGGCTGGAGAGCCATTCGCCGGCCGGCTATGCACACCGCGGCGGCGATTTGAGCGCCAAACGCATTTGCGAACTGGCGCGAGCGGGCGACGAATGGGCGCGGCGCGCGGTGCAGCACGAAAGTTTGTACCTGGGACTTGGGCTGGCCAATCTGGTGACGGTGTTTGTGCCGGACGCGATCGTGCTCGGCGGGAGCCTGATGAAGAGTGCGGACCTGTTTCTGGACGGCATCAAGACGACCATCGCGGCAAGTTGCCGTTATGTTCCTTATGAGAAGGTGGAAATATCCCTGGCGTCGCTCGGCGAGGAAGCAAATCTGATCGGTGCAGCGTGCGTGTGGCACCACCGCTTCGGGTCCACCGGAGGAACTCATGCAGGCTGATCTGCCTATTGTTGACGGCGAGTACCTGCGGGACATCTTGAGCCAGCCGCGTGCGCTAAAGGAAACGCTGGAAGGCTTGGACGCGACCAAGCCGCTGCAGCAACTGGCGGCGAAGTTGCACAAGGGCCATTTCAAGTCCGTCGTGCTGACCGGGATGGGTTCGTCGCTTCACGCGCTTCATCCGATGCAGATCGCCCTGGTGGAAGCCGGGTTTTCCGCGAGGATGGTGGAAACTTCGGAGCTAGTCCATTACCAAAGGCGCTGCTTCGATCGGAAGACCCTCATCGTGGCCGTGTCGCAATCGGGGCGTAGCGCGGAGGTGATCCGGCTGCTCCAAGCGAACCGCCGGCGGGCTGCAGTAATCGGGGTGACCAATACGGCAGACAGCCCTCTCGCCAAGCACAGTGACGTGGTCGTGCTCACGCGCGCGGGCGTCGAGTTTTCCGTCTCGTGCAAGACGTATCTCACAGGCCTGCTCGTGCTGGGCGTGGTCACTGACGTGCTCTGCGGAAAATTCACGCTGCGCACGAAAAAGGAATTGCAAGCAGCGCCGCCCGCCGTCTCGGACTACCTGGCCGATTGGAAAGCACACGTCCATTTCGCGGCGGAAAAGCTGGCCCCGGCGCGGCATCTGTTCCTGGTCGGCCGCGGTCCCTCGCTGGCTGCCGTGGGCACGGGCGCGCTGATCATCAAGGAATCCGACCATCTTCAGGCCGAAGGAATGAGCAGCGCGGCTTTTCGCCACGGACCCTACGACATGCTCGGGCCCGAAACCTTCGTCCTGGTGTTTGCCGGAGACCGCAAAACGGCCGGCTTGAACAAACGTTTGCACGACGACATCCGCGCGCAGGGCGGAACTGCCGAGCTTGTCGGCGAGACCTCACCGGACGCGGCCTTCCGCGTCGCCAAGGCTCCCCGGCGCATCCTGCCTCTGCTCGAAATTCTTCCCGTGCAGATGATTACGCTTGCGCTCGCGGCTGTCAGCGGCCGCGAAGCAGGACGCTTCCAATTCGCTTCGAAAATTACCGCAACCGAATAGCTTGAGAAACCCGCTGGTTCCAGGGAGGATCGGGAATGGCCCGCAATCGCTACATGGTAGGACTGGTCTTCCTTATTTTCTTCGTGATGTCGTTCCTTACGAACATTCCCGGGACGATCATTCCGGACATCATCACGGGTTTTGGCGTGAGCCTGACCGTCGTGGCGCTGCTGCCGTTCTTTTTCTTCAGCGCCTATGGCGTGATGTCCATCCCGGCGGGATTCCTCGTGGACCGATATTCGGAAAAACCGGTAATGGTGTTTTCGTTCGTGGCGGGGCTAGTCGGGTCTCTGAGCATCGCGCTGCACCCGACCTTCCTGGTGACCATCATCTCGTCGTTCGTAATTGGCGCGGGCATGGCCTCGCTGCAAGTCGCCATCAATCCGCTCTTGCGCGTTGCGGGCGGCGAGGAACATTTCGCGTTCAATTCCGCGTTCGCGCAATTGGTGTTTGGCGCGGCCTCTTTTCTCAGCCCAAGAGTTTACTCCTACATTGTGGCGCATCAGGGAGCGGCGGCTGGGGGGCGCAGCGGCTTTCTGCGCCTCCTCGCACGCTTGACTCCCGGCAATTTCCCCTGGGTTTCGATCTACTGGATTTTTGCGGCGGCGTGCGTGGCGATGGTCGCGATTCTCTCTCTGTCTCGCGTGCCTCGCGTCGAGCGCAAGGAGGACGAGCAGGCGGGATCGCTCAGCATGTACCGCGAACTCCTGCGCAAGCCCATGGTCTGGCTCTTTTTCGGGTGCGTGTTCGCCTACGTGGGATCGGAGCAGGGCACCGCCAACTGGATTTCGCAATTCCTGGTCAACTACCACCATGTGAATCCGGACACCACGGGCGCCGCGACTGTCTCGTTGTTTTGGGGCCTGCTCACACTAGGATGCCTGCTCGGAATGCTTCTCTTGAAAATCTTTGACAGCCGCGGCGTGCTGATCGCCTTCAGCATTGCGGCCCTGATCTGCCTGACGGCGGCGCTGTTTGGATCCGCCAAGGTATCGCTCGTGGCGTTTCCCCTGGTTGGCTTCTTCGCCTCTATCATGTGGCCCGTGATTTCCTCGCTGGCCCTGAATTCCGTTTCCGAATATCACGGTTCCTTCGCGGGCATCTTGTGCACCGGGATTATGGGTGGCGCGGTAGTCCCGGTCATCATTGGACGGTTGGGTGACAACTTTGGTCTTCGAACGGGAATGTCCTTCCTCTACTTGACCTTCGGTTGCGTGCTAAGCGTCGGTTTTTGGGCAAAGCCACTCATCACCAACGCGACGATTCGCGACAAAAAGTGAGCAGCGAATTTTGGGTAAGGTCGAGCTTACGTTTCCGAATTCTTCTTGATCGTCCAATCGACTCCGCATCGGATCAAAACGCTAATCGGAATTCCGGTCTTCTTTGAAGTAGCTTTCAGTACCTTTCCGGCCACATGGCAACTTTTATCCTGCGCGGCACATGAGGCGCAGGCTACATGCATGGCCGATCTCCGGTCAATCTGAACGCGGATGGAACGTGTCCGGTGACCGTCGCCACGCGAGGCGCTGGCAGAACCAAGCCCTGGCCTGCATAGCCCTAATATCCTCTATTGAATCGGTTTAATGATTGACTCCCTGGGCCCAACGGAATACACTCTCATCCGAAGAACGCCACGCGAAGCTTTTGCTTCCGCATTCTCGAGGAGGATGCCATGCCTGCGTCCACGACAACGGCAAAATTGAAAGTACCGTTCTACGGCCACGGCCGCCAATACCACAGCATCAAGCGAGAAATCGACGACGCCTTCCACGCCGTCCTGGAAAGCGAGGCCTATGTCATGAACTCCGGCACCGACGCTCTCTGGCTGGCCTTTTTCGCGCTGGGCATCCAGCCGGGCAACGAAGTCATCACCACCGCCAACACCTTCTTCGCCACCGCCGAGGCCATCTGGATTGCTGGCGGCAAGGCCGTCTTCGTCGATTCCGACCCGGCCACCAACAACATCGATCCCTCCAAGATCGAAGCCGCCATCACCCCGCGCACCGTCGGCATCGTCCCCGTGCACCTCTACGGCCATTGTGCCGAAATGAAAGCCGTCAGCGCCATCGCCAGGAAACACAAACTCTGGGTCGTGGAAGACAACGCACAATCCATCGACGCCCACGGCGATGGTTTCAAACAGGGCGAGCTCAGTGATGCCGTCTGCACCAGCTTCATCATCCAAAAAAACCTCGGTACCTTCGGCGACGGTGGCGCCGTCATTACCAATCGCCCCGACATCGAACAAACCGTGCGCCGTTTGCGTAACCATGGCTCTCTCAAGCGTTCTGTGCACTCCTTCGGTTTCAACAGCCGCCTCGATGATCTCCACGCCGCGTTCCTGAGTGTCAAGCTCAAGCACATCACCCGCTGGACCGATCAGCGTCGCGCCTGGGCCAAGCGCTACACCGATGGCCTCAAGGGCACCAGTTTCAAGCTCCCCAAGGAATTGCCGGGGTACCGCCATGTCTTCCATCTCTACGTCATCGAACACCACAAGCGTGACCATTTGACGCAGTTCTTGATTGACCATGGCATCGACGTCAAGCAGCACTATCCCATCGCCATCCATCAGCAAGAAGGCTATCCTTGGGGCAAACTTGCCGACCCTCACCCCTGCGTGCCCAACGCTGAGCGCAACGCTGCGCAATGCGTTTCTTTGCCGATGTTTCCCGAACTGACCGCGAAAGAAGTGGATTACACCATCGAGAAACTCAGGGAGTGGGACACCCAGTTTGGCTGGTAACGCCCACCGAGGAGCGATCGCTGTGAGCGCGAAAAAAGTCTACAAAGTCTTGGTTGTCGGAACAGGAAAGCGCGGCAAGCACCACGCCCTCGCCTTCAAGAATAACCCGCGCTTCGAGCTGGCCGGGCTCGCGGATTCCAGCCCGGAGCAGTTGGCCAAGGCCGCGGCGGAGCTCGGCATCCGGAAGACTTCGCTTCAACCGCTCGCTCTGGCGAAAGAAATTCAGCCGGATGTTTTCTGTTTCTGCACCCCCCCAAGCATCCGGCTGGAACTCATCCAGGTGGGCATCGCTTCCGGCGCAAAGCTGATCGCCTACGAAAAACCCATGGCTCTTTCCATGACCGAAGCCATCGAGATTCGCAAAGCGGTCAACACCGCGGGTGTCAAGACCGTTGTGTCGCACCAGCACCGCTACGGTCAGCACTATCAAAAGGTGAAGGAAATTGTTGAAAGCGGCGCCCTTGGCCGCATCCACACCATCCATGCCCACGCCAGCGGTTGGTTCCTCCATCTTTTCACTCACCTTGTCGAATACATGCGCTGGTATAACGGCTACGCGCGCGCCGAATGGGTCATGGCCCAGGCCGCAGGGCGCGGTAAACTCTCCGACAATCATCCTTCTCCCGACTATATTGGCGGATTCATTCAATTCGCCAACGGCGTCCGCGGCATCATTGAATGCGGCGCCGGCGCCCCGGACGTTCCCGAAGTCGACTATTGGTGGCGCAAGAACAAGATCGCCGTCTACGGCACCGAAGGTTTTGCCGAAGTTCTGACCGGTGGCGGCTGGAGAACCGTCACTGGCTCTCAGCAAGGTGTGATTTCCGGCGCTGGTTGCATGAACTACGACATCGAAATGCCCCTGTACATCGAAGACATGGTGCGCTGGCTGGACGACGACAAACAGGTGCATCCTTGCAACGGCGAAAGCGCCTACGCAGGTTTTGAGATCAGCATGGGTATGCTGCGATCCGTCGTGCAGCGCGGTCAGATTAAGTTACCCTTGGGAGCCGGGGAGCCGGAAATCGAGGCTCTCAAAAAGGTTTTGCCGGAGCAGCCGGTGCTTGTCTCCAGCGATGTCCATCGCAAGGAATACAACGTCTAATCCGCGGTACGCCGCCAAGACTCATCCGCGTTGCATCCCAGGCCAGGCTTCCTCTCACAATGTCTGCCGCAGCCCCGCTTGGGGCGCAAGGCTAGACTTGCGTCCCTGCACAGGGAATGGCCCAGCCCCGATACAATGCCTTGAGCCGATTCATAACCCGCCCCAGATCCTTGCTAATCGTCAAATCGCTGCGGGACAATTCCTGCCACATGCGGGGGCCGTTCTCTCCGTGGTAGACCGCGGAAAGCGATCCATTGCGCAGCAGTCCGGCCAGCTTCCGTGCGGCTCATCCAAAAATGGCTGAATGCCGGCGTGCCGGAAGATGGTATGGCGAATACGTACTATAATGTCAAGATACTACTGTGTATCGATAGGGCATTTTTGGGCGAGTACTCGAATGCGTTGTGGAAAAGTGGGGAGCGCGGCGAAAAGTTCAAAGTTGAAGGTTTAAAGTTAAAAGTTCAGAAGCAGCGGGCGAAGAAGGGGGAAGAAAAGTCAAAAGCCGCCCACCAGAAAACGGCGGGCGCACAATGCGCGCACCCTTGAAAATCACAAGGTATGCGGTGCCCAAAACCGTCTCACCGCCCAACCTATCGGCTAGCCACGAATTCAGCTAGCTACACATCCCAGGGCTGGACGGAATGCCGGGTGAATAGAATATGCAAATTTCCTTAGGCCAGTCGTCATCAGCTTGGGATCGTGCTCGTATTGATACGAATATCTCTCTTCGTCTTCGCTCACATATATGCCAAGAACCCCAAACCAGAGCAAAAGCTGGATAACTTGTGGCAGGTCGGAGCCGGAAATGCCAGCCTCTGTCAGTTTAGCCTCGACTTCAGGGCGAGATAACACGATGCTGCAGCCAATGAAGGCGTATGGGACATTGTCGTACTGTGGTTTTACGTCGCGCATTTCATGACTTATGTCTACTAGTGCTTCTGCAGAACAAGTCCGTTCTGCTTTTAGAATATCCTCTTCGCTCACTCGGTCACCCTTGCGATTGATTGCCCTTCGCGGTCGTTAGCACTGACGACCTTTGAAATGAGTGTCATTCGCCGAGGATTCCGAACTCTCGAACCGCGTTGACCATAGCCTGCAAGTTTTCCGGTGGAGTGTTGCGGCCCAAGGCGCAGCCCGAGCTGAGAAACAACCCGCGTCCGCCAGTTTTCCTGATGACTTCCTTGACTGCCGCGGAAATACTTTCCGGGGTGCCCAAAACAAGCGGGTCACTCGGGTTTATGTTGCCCATCAGAACTGTGTTGCTCGGGATGGAACGCCGAGCAAGCTCCATGTCGAGCTGCCAATCTACCTCGAGAATGCGAGCTCCTGTTTTGCCCATGTCCGAGATGATGGATGCCGTATTCCCGCAGATGTGAATGGAGAGAGGGATGCCAAAATCCTGCACCTCCTTGGCCAAAGCTGTTTCAGGTTGCAGGGCGAATTTTCGATAGAGGACAGGCGAGATAAGGGCGGGGCCGGCGAAGGCATCTCCGATGGAGGTTGCGTGGGCACCGGCTATTTTCTGGGCTTTGGCGAAAGCCGCGCAAGCCTGGCGACAATAGTCAATCAACGCATAGATAGGGGCGGGATCTTCTTCGGTTAGCAGGTCCATCATGAACTGCTGTGGGCCGCGCAACATACAGGCTAATGTGAAGGGTCCCTGGTCAGCCCGGCCCATGATGAAAGCGCGGTCACCCACGCGCTGGGCGATGATGCGGGTGGTCTCCAGCCATATGGGCAGCCTACCGTCGTTCCAAGGTTCTGGCACACGCAGAGAAGCCACTGCGCCCCAGTCCTTGACCAGGAGATCGGATTCGTCGATCACCGCCGGATCGTTTTCGCGGAAAACTACTTTCGCGCCACAAGCCTCGGCCAGGGTCACAACGTCAAAGTCAATCACGCACGCGTCGTACCCAAATTGGTCCATGCTGTGGATCAATGCATCGGCCATCCTGGCAGGGTTGCGAACCACATCGGCCATCTTCATCCCAGCGTTCTCGATGGCGAACATGAACGTCTGCGGAATCACCGGGACACAGTTGGGAACTTCGCCGTTCAATACCGCCATGCACCTTTCCAACGAACTCATTGTTGTCATCGAAGCGCCCTTTCGCGCGGCTTATATTTGTGTGTAGCTAGAGACTAGCGGAATATTGCCTGATATTAGGATTGTGTTACCTGAAATACAAATGACCTCAGGCGAGAATTGCGCGGCTCCCGATATGCGAGGCTGATTACAGATGAGGCAGCGTGGAGCGGGGGTAGCGTTGCAATCGGTTGGTGATTCGCTACCATAGAAAGACGAGGCGAGCACTCAGGCGCCACTCGAACGGGAAGGAAATTTGGATGAATCGCGCATTTTTGGCTGCTCTGCTGGGCGCAACGCTGCTCTTTGCCGGGGCCTGCAAGTCCAAGGTGGATGACAAGGAAGCGATCCGCTCCGGGATCATCAACTATCTGACGTCCCTGAAGACGTTGAACGTGAGCGCGATGGACATCAACGTTACGCAGGCCACGGTGAACGGCAATCAGGCGCAGGCGCAGGTGGAGATCCGGCTGAAGAATAGTCCACCGGATGGCGCGAGCATGAAGCTTTCCTACAATCTGGAAAAGCGCGGGGAAGAATGGGTCGTGGTGAAGAGCCAGCCGGCCGGCGGCACGTTGCAGCATCCCGCGCCGGGAGAAATGCCACCGGGCGGATTGCCGCCGGGGCATCCGAACGTGAATGGCTCGGCGGGACAAGCTCCGGCGGGGCATCCGGATTTCAATGGGATCTTGAAGTCAGCGCAGCCTCCGGCACAGCAGGCGCCCGCGGCGGCACCGTCGTCGTCTTCAACAGGAACCAGTAAGCCGTGAGCGCGGAGTGCAGAAGTCAGAAGTAAGAAGTCAGAACCCCGATGTCCGACTTCTGATATCTGACATCTGACATCTGACATCTGACATCTGATGTCTGATTACTCGCCCTCGTAATCCTGCAGATCGTCCGTGGGGAGCGCTACACGCACGGCGTTCAGCACGGCGAATAAATCAATCAGCTCCTGGCCGATGGCGCCCCAGATGGGCGGCAAGAAGCCGAATGCGGCGGCAATCATGCCGACCGCACTTGCGGCCATGCCACCGAGGGCGCTCTGCAACGCGATGCGCCGCATGCGCTGGCCAATGTGCATGAGCTCGTCGATTTTGCCGAGGGCCGTTTCCAGCACAACGGCGTCGGCGGCTTCGGTGGTGATGTCATTCTGGGTGCCGAAGGCCACGCCAACCGTGGCGGCCAGCAGCGCCGGGGCATCGTTGATGCCGTCGCCCACAAACAGCGTGCGCGCTTTGGCGGTTTCTTCCTTCACGATGGCCACTTTTTCTTCGGGGCTCTTCCCGGCGTGCAACTCCGTGATGCCCACGCTCTCCGCAAGGTACTTCACTTCCGACTCGCGATCGCCGGAGACCAGAATCACTTTCCTTACGCCGTGTTTTGGCTGGAGGTGCTGAATGAAGGAAGCGCTGTCCCTGCGCGGGGCATCGTGGAAGCGGATGGCGGCGGCGTATTTCTCGTCAATAAAAATAAGGCACTCGAGGCCGCTGGAAAGCTCCGGTAGAGGAAGAGATTGCGCAGGAACCTTGTTGCGGCCGGTAATTAGAACGGAGTGGTCTTCGACGTTGGCGAGCAAGCCTTTTCCCGGCCGTTCACTGATGTGCGCCACGGAAAGGACATCGAGTTGTTCCTGTTTGGCTGCGGCGACGATGGCACTGGCCAGCGGGTGCTTGGAATACTGCTCCACGCTGGCGGCAAAGCGCAGCACCCCGGTGCGATCAAATCCCTCGGCGCAAAGCACCTCGGTCAGCCGCGGCCTTCCGTAGGTGAGCGTGCCGGTCTTGTCGAAGATGAGGGTGCGGCACTCCTCCAACTGCTCGAGAACGGCGGGATTCTTGATAATGATGGCGCGGCGCGCGGCCAGGGAGATGGCGCCGATGATGGCGGTGGGAATGGCGAGAAGCAGCGGGCAGGGCGTGGCAATCACAACCACAGCGAGAAAGCGCTGAGGTTCGCGGCTGAGGAGGGCGGCGGCGACGGCAACAGCGAGGGCCAGCGGCGTGTACCACGCTCCGAGTTGATCGCCCAGGCGGCGCAGTTTGGGGCGCTGCTGCTCTGTATCGTGCATCACTTTCATGATGCGGGCGTAGCGCGAATCTTCGGCCACTTTTTCCGCGCGGATCAGCAGGGCTTGTTCACCATTGATGGCGCCGGAAATCACCATAGATCCGGGCGTCTTGGAGATTTCGTAGGGCTCACCAGTGAGGTAGGCCTCGTCCATGATGCCGTGACCTTCGAGGACGGTGCCGTCCACGGGGCAAATCTCGTGGGGCAGGACGGTGAGCTGATCGCCGATGCGGATGTCGCCCAGCTTCACGTCCACAAGCCCGCTGGGTTCCTGGCGGTGGGCGGTGCCAGGCATGCGGCGCGCGAGCGCATCGAGGACAGAGGAAGCGCGGGCGGTGGCGAATTCTTCCAACGCTGCGCCGCCAGAAAGCATGAGCACTACGATGGTGGCGACGAGGTACTCGCGAAGAGCGATAGCCGTCAGGATGGAAACCCCGGCGAGAAGATCGGAGCCGAAATCGCGGCGAACCAGTTTTTTCAGCAATTCCCAGACGAGAGGTATGCCGCCGATCAGGAGCGCGGCAAAGAGAGGTGCATTGGCGGAAAGGGCAGGGAAGTGCAGGAGGTACTTGAGGACGACATGCAAAGCTATTGCAACAAGCGTAAGCCCGGCGATGTACGTTTCTTTGGAAGGAACAAATCCCGGCTTCGCGGGAGACTTCATTAGCACCACTTATTGCATAGGTAATTGTCTAAGTCAAAGCTGCAAACCTCTTGCGACAGAGGAAAGTGATGGCGCATCAGGCGTTTCAGGGTGTGCAAGCAAGTCTATGCGGGCGGTGGGAAACGGCCGGGTCGCAGAAGTTGTATCCAGCCAACCATCAATCGCGCTTGAGACCCTCAAGGTTCCTGGGAGAGATTCTCTGCGCGATGGCGGTCTCTGAGCCAACTGCAAACGTAAGCTGTGGCGCAAAGTGCAGCCAGCCAGGCCACGCGGCTCTGGTATCGATCGAAGACGCCGGAGAAAGTCGCACAGACCGCCGCATTGATCAGGAGAAACGCCATCGCCGAATAGAAAAACTGGTTCAGGCGTCCCATAGGCTTGATCCAGCCAAATGCCAGGCATATTACGACGCTCAGCCAGAAGGCAACCGTGTCAATTGCCGCAGCGGCATTGGCCAACGGAAGAAGGTGACCGCGAGTTTCCCTGGAGCTTAGGAATGCCCGGAAGTCACGGGGAAATACTTGCGCGACCACGGCCCGGTTCCACTCTTTCGCGTGATAAGAACGAACTTCATCTCCGGTGCGGAAGGCCGCGAACTGGAGGAGCGTTTCTTTAATGCTGCTGGTGAGGAATCTCAGCTTGTGGGTTGCGAGCGTTCCATGCACAATCTTATTCATTTCGCCTTGCTGTCCTATCATCTCCCACAATAACGGATGATTGTCGAACAGGAATTCCGTTTGTGTGCGAGGCAGTTGGGAGAGATAGCTGCACGCAATCAAGGGCTGCTTGGGGCAGTTTTCGCGAAGAAAGTCGGCCGCAAGGCCGTCAGCAAACAGCCTGGACAACATGAAGAGTTGCCCTGAGGGCGAGAACTTGAAACCCAGATGCATGCGGTAATTCAGCGTGGCCGTCGAAAGTCCTCCGGCGATGAGTGGCACGATCAGCGAAGCGAGCACGGCCCCGCGCAGAGCCGCTGCCCTCCGCAGGCGAGCGACAAGTTTGATGATTATCAGCCAAGCGACGAAGAATGCTGCGATGGGGAGCAATGACGTGTGCACGGCGGTGGAAATCATCAAAATCGCAGCCAGGGACAGGCGGCTTCTTGCGGGCAATTGGTCATTGAATGCCAACAAAAACGATGACAGGAAGACGATGCCCGCGAATACATCAGGCATAAGCTGTGATACCAACCAGGGCAGACTGGTCAGGGCCGCCAGAATGGAAACTGAGACAAGCAAGCAGATGTCGCGGTAGCGGCGCGCGTTGCCGAGCAAGTACTCGCAGGTTTTATCCAGTACGTAAACCACGATGATTGCCTGTACGCCGATGACCAGCCAAGCGCTAATCCCCAGGCTCGCCAGTTTTGTGAAGATGCTGTATCCGGGGGAGCGGAAAGGCCAAAACGCAATGAACGTCAAACCGGTGAGAAGGTAGCTGGCGGTATCCGAGAAAACGATCGGATAACCGTTGAACAAGGCGACCCATAGAAGCGCGCAAACCGCCGCGGCGCGAATCAGCAAGGAGCGAATGACAAGGAGATGCGGGTTGCCCGGTGGCTGCGACCTGGGCGCAACATCCGTCAACGTAGACCCTCCATTGGGTGCCAGATGCTAAAGCTCGACGTTCCCGGAATAACCAGTGGACGGCCGCTCTTGTACAGCGTTTTGGGGCCAATTTCAAAGAAAGCTACTCTGCAGCGGCCGCATCCATTTGGCTGACAGAGAAAGAGCAAGTCCGAATCGAAACGCCACCAGACTAGCACACGCCAGGCAGGTCCGTTTTCACGAAGGGAGTTCCATGTGCAATGGCTAACCGCTACGAGGAGTGCGCTCGTCATCAAAACAACTTGTGAATTAATCCCCACAACTTGGCTAGCTGCTTGCTTCGCACGTCAAAGCGGCAAGTTTCTTGTCACCGGGGGGACTCGTCGGCTTTCGATGCGGTTTTTGTCGAATTACGAGCGAGGATTGGGCAGAGACAGGTTTTAACGCGTCACGAGGATGACACGATGAAAATAGTCGTGGGCCTCTTTTGGCCGCACGGAAGAGCGTGTGCCTTGACATTGATTGGCGGAGAGCAAACACTTGGAAAAAAGGGGAACTACGACGCTACTTCTGTCTCCGGCGGATGTTTTGCGACACCGCTGGACACCTGCGAATTAGAATTGCCAGTGGTGAAATTATCATGAGCCCGGAAGCCCATTCGCCCACAGATTTGCAGCAACTCTATAAGACCCGTTTCGCCGGGCGATCTGGATATCGAAAACGAGTGTGGGAGGTTCTTTGCCGATTTTTCTCGCGGTGGATTCCAGCCGAGGGGAATGTTCTGGATTTGGGATGCGGGTGGTGTGAATTCATCAACGCCGTGCCTTGCCGCCGCAAGTTTGCCATGGACCTGAACCCCGATGCTGAGCGTCATGCCCTCCCCGGGGTCAAGGTGCTGCAACAAGATTGTTCCGAGACGTGGCAGGTTGAGGATGAGAGTCTGGATGTAGTGTTCACAAGTAATTTCTTCGAGCATTTGACTTCAAAATCCGCCCTGGAAAAAACATTGCTGGAAGCTTATCGCGCTCTAAAAGCGGATGGCCGGTTGATTGCCATGGGGCCCAATACAAAGTATCTTCCCGGGGCTTTCTGGGATTTCATCGACCACCATCTGCCGCTGACAGAGCTATCCCTGCTGGAGCTTATGAAGAAGTGCGGTTTCGATGGCGAGTATTGTGTCAGCCGCTTCCTGCCTTACACCATGTCGGAAGGCCGGCAATACCCCATGTGGATGCTGCGTCTCTACCTTGCCCTTCCTTTTGTATGGCGTTTCTGGGGAAAACAGTTTTTGGTAGTAGGCCGCAAGAAAATGCGTCAAGTTGGACAGGTGTCGTAGGAACCAAGTGCTGGAATAACAGCCGGGCCGTCTAGCCCCCCGAGCCTCGATGGGAACGCAACGTCACCCGAAGAACAAAGACAGCGACCGGGAATGCTGAACGCAGTCACTGCTTGTTGAAGTCGCCCCTGCTGAAGTATTTTTCGAGCCAGCAATAGAGAGCGATGAACAAGTAACGGCTGCCCATCTCCCTGAGTCTCAACTTGGATTCGCCCGCCCGGCGGTTGCGCCAAGTGATGGGAGTGACGGTCCAGGAGTACCCGCGAACAATTGTTTTGAGTGGCAGTTCGATGGTGATGTTGAAGTGTGGCGAAAGGAACGGATGGCAGCCTGCGATGACAGTGCGCCGATAGCCCTTGAAGGCGTTGGTGAAGTCATTGAAGGGAACGTTGAAGAGAACGCGCAGAAAGAGATTGGCGAGACGGTTGATGTACAGCTTGAGAACCGGATAGTCTATGACCACGCCGCCCTTCAAGAAGCGGGAACCGAACACCGCGTCCCACCCTTCGTTGAGGATCTGCCAGTAGCGCACCACGTCGCGGAAGTCGTCTGACTCGTCCGCCATCATCACGACCACGGCGTCGCCGCGCATCTGGTCGAAGCCCAAGGTGATGGCGCGGCCAAAGCCATGCCGGCCGACATTCTGTAGCGGGGCGAGCGCGGAAACCCGGCTCTGGAGTTCACAGAGGATGTTCCAGGTGGCATCCGTACTGCCGTCGTCAACCACAACGATTTCGTGTGCAATGCCCTGCAAACGCAATTCCAGGTCCAGGTGCTGGACCGTCGCGGCGATGCAGCCCTCCTCGTCGCGCGCCGGGATTACCACTGACAACAGTTGAAGCGGTGGCCGGCCTTCCTGTTTCGCAGGGGATTTCATACCCCGCTCCGTTCCAGCCAGTCTGGATGGTGTTCGGCGTGCTCGGCGATCTCGCGCAAGGTTTCGCCAAGGCTCACGGCCGGGGTCCAGCCGAAATCGAGCCGGGCGGCGGAATTGTCCATGATGATCCAGGGAATGTCGTAGGCCCTAGGACAGAGGTCGCTGGACGGCTGACGTGTTCCGAAGCGAGCATCGCACCAGTCGTTCAACTGGCGGAGCGACATGGCGTTCGCCGGGCCGCCTCCCACCGTGTAAATGCGACGGCCACTCTTCCGCCCAGTTCGCATCTGCTCCTGCAAGAGTCCAGAGAGATCACGCGGATTTAGCGCGTCCCGTACCTGCTTACCCTTGCCGTCAAAGCCGATGTACTTTAATGAACGCTGCCGCAAGTGCGCATTCACCCAGAATGCGAAGATGCCCTGATCCGGCGTCCCGAACTGGCCCGCGCCCGCGAGGACACCACAGCGGTTTACCCATACTGGAAAGCCAAAGGCCTCACCACACTCGAGGGCCAAAACTTCGCAGGCCAGCTTGGTACTTCCGTAAAGCGAGATGGGAGCCTGGGTCGAAAACTCCGGGCCTACTCCGTTGCACGAAACGCCCGCCGGCAGGGGGCCGGAATCATCCAACTCGAAGGCTTTCCCGTTATCTCGCAGAGGCAGCGCGGCCAGTGTCGAAATGGAATAAACGCGGCTGCTGCTTAAGAGAATCAGCCCGGCCCTGTGCCGTTTGCAGTATTCGAGGACATTAATCAGGCTCACCAGATTGTGCTCGAGCAATTGGCGGCTGGTGACTCCCGTCCCCACTCCAGCCAGCACACTGGGGTTGGCGGCTGCGTCGATCACCCAATCGACCTTCGGCAGGGTCTCAAAATCGCTTGCGGAGCGAATGTCGCCGTGGGTGAACTCGACGCCGAGCTTGCGCAGGCGGGCCCGGTTCGTCTCTGAACCTGGACGCGTCAGGTTATCGATCCCGCAAATCGCGAGACCCTCGAGGCCCCTCAGCAAGGACTCGGCCAGAGCACCCCCTGCGAATCCACAAACCCCAGTAATAAGAAGCTTCATGAGGAGGCTAATCTCTCTGGATGCGACACTCGTCTTTCGGCAATGTCCTCGAAAATATCATACAGTTTTCTTGTGATGCCCCAGGCCGGATATGGCATCCGCGTCTTCCGCAGATTGCGGTAATCCGGAAATCCCTTTTTGATCTCGAAAACGGCACCATAGTACACCCGTCTCGCTGGTTCGCGACACTGCGAAACGACGCACATCGATATCACCCCCGCTTTTTTGCGCGTGGAGCCCAGGCTCTAGCGCGTCACCAGCACGACGCGATGGTAATAGTCGTCCATTTCTCTGGGCCGCACGGAGACGTTTTGCAGCTTGAATCCATCCTTTTTCAGACGGCCAGGCCACCAGTCGCCCTCCAAACCGCCCCCGCTGGAGTAGAGAAGAAAGGCCGGATGCTCCGCGAGAAATGGCTGGAAGTCATAAATGGGCAGAGTTGTGTACCGGCGCAGGACTGCCAGTTGCTTGTCCGCCGTATCATTGCCGGTATAGACGACGGCTTGCGTTGGATCGAGCACAGCAACGAATCGCTTCCGCCATCCAGGGTCACAGTAATGCTGGAGCTGCAGGAAATCGTGGGCATCAGAAACGACGACAGGAAGGTCGGCATGGCCGCCAGCGGTGACAAAGTCCTGCACAAACCCCGCCGGGGAGACAAACTCACCGTTGTAGTCAGACCAGAATTGGCGCTCTTGCGGCAGGATCACATAAAGCAGCAAGGCAGCGGTGACAGCCGGAAGAAGAAAGCCCCAGCGCCGCAGCGTCGGAAGGGTGAAGCCGAGTGCGAGGGCGAAGCCGAGTATAGACGGCACCATATACTTGGCCGTCATGGCGCCGTGAGCGAGTGCTGCAACCGCAAAACCGAGCAGCGGCAAACTTAGAAGGCCGAGCACGAGAGCCAACTCATGCACCGGCGCACCTGCCGGACGATCACTGCGCGATGTTTTTCGCACCGCCGCGAGCATGGTAAAGAGAACGGCGACACCTGCAATTCCGGCTAGATACAGGCCAGGTTCGCCCTGGGGCGTCAGGAAGAACCAGCCATAACTCCCCAGGGCTAATTCCAACGTGGGCTTTGCCCAAAAATGCGGGCCCATATTTTCTTGCACTGCGGAGAGCGCCGGCCAGAGAAGGGCCAGCGGCACGAAGCCGCTCAGCAGCGCGATCCACACTCCGCGGCGAAGTTCACGTGTCAATCCGTAATAAGTGGCTTCCGCGAGAAAAAACGGCAGGAACGCGAACACTGCAAAGTAATGAAAGGATTCCGCAAGCACCAAGCTGAGGCCCAACAGAATCACCCAGCGGCGCGCAGGAACGCGCTGGTAACAAACGAACGCGAAAGAGATGCAAGCGACGAGCAGGCTATAGCTGCGCGCTTCCACGGAAAGCATGTCGAACAGAATGGTGGCCAGTGGAATCGCGGCGCATACCAATGCGATTGTCGGGCCCTTGCGAGTCCGGACGGCGACGAACAGGCACACGAGAGTGACCGCAAATCCTAGGATCGAAACGCCACGGTAAGCCAGATTTTCGTTGCGGATAAAGGCAGCCACGGCGCGTTCCAGCAAGTAAAAGGCGAGCGGTTGACCGTCGGCGCCATGCGCGACGGCTTGCCACAACACCGAAAGATGTTTCTGCTGGGCTACAAGCAAGGTGCAGATTTCGTCATACCAGAGGGGCTTAACTAAAGCGTGGCAGATGTTACGGGCCGTGGCATAGATGACCAAGGCCGCCAGGGCAAACAGTGCAAGCTTTTCGGCAAGGGGACTGCGTGGCGCCGGCAACGGTGGTACTACGGGTGCCGGGGATAAACCACGATCCCGCACCGGGCGCCCGGCTGATTTTTCTTCAGTGAGTGCACGCATGGGTCAAAGGAAAGAATCACCTTGCCAGACAGGATGTTTCCTGCAGCTTAGCACGGGAGGTGAGTGAGTCCAAAAATACGGCGAGCGACGGGCGGCACGCAATCAAACCGTTTTGTCGCGCGCGTAGCAGAGCGTTTCCAGGTTGCACTCGGCGCACTTGGGCTTGCGGGCGGCACACACGCGGCGGCCATGCCAGATCAGTTGATGAGAAAACTGAATCCATTTGTTCCGCGGGATGACGGCCATCAAGTCCTGCTCGATCTTCTTGGGGTCATCGTTGCGCGTCAGGTCCAGGCGCTGCGAGAGCCGGATCACGTGCGTATCCACGACGATGCCGCTGGCGATCCCGTACGCCGTGCCAAGGACGACGTTGGCGGTTTTTCGCGCCACGCCAGGAAGCGTGAGAAGATCCTCCATGGAGCGCGGCACCTGGCCGCCGAATTTCTCAACTATGGCTTTGCTCGCGCCCATCACGGACCTGGTCTTGTTACGAAAAAAGCCGGTCGGGCGAATCTCCTTCTCAAGATCCGCGGGATTGGCATAGGCAAACGCTTCCGGCTTGATATATTTTTTGTAGAGCTCCTGGGTGACCTGATTGACGCGCACGTCGGTGCACTGAGCGGAGAGGATCGTGGAGATCAGCAATTGAAAAGCGTTTTCGTGCTGCAGTTCGCAGGTTGCGTTGGGGTAGGCCTCGTCGAGTTTCGCCAGAATGGCCGCGACGCGCTGGGGATCCGTGCCAGCAGGGGAGCCGGTCTTGACGGGGATTTTCTTCGCTTTCGTAACTCTTCTCCCGGCACTTTTGCCGCGCTTGGCGGGCGTCGGTGATTTCTTCCTGCCAGACTTCTTCCGGGTGGCCATGGCAACCTCTTTTGACTTCGCGTTGAGAACTCTCCCTACGATTCCAACCCTTCCATCAAACGGCGAAAGGCTTTGCCGCGATGGCTCCGGGCATTCTTCTCGTCCGCGGGCAATTCCGCAAACGTTTTACCCCGCGCTGGAAAGTAAAACACGGGGTCGTATCCAAATCCAGCGCGGCCACGTGGCGCTTCGGCAATCTCGCCGTCTACCTTTTCCGAAACGACTGCGATCACACGCCCCATCCG
Organism: Candidatus Acidiferrum sp.; assembly: GCA_049522075.1. Lineage (GTDB taxonomy): Bacteria > Acidobacteriota > Terriglobia > Acidiferrales > UBA7541 > Acidiferrum. The sequence goes on along the minus strand of JBEKOE010000021.1, from coordinate 31,921 downwards.
CGCAACAGCTATTACGCACACAAAGTAAGCCGAGCGCTCCGCGCCTCTTTTGCCGCGCAAAGCCTCCAGTATTTTCGCGATTTTGTGCTCATAGCTTGTCCCCGAGCCGACATAGCGCGCCGAATGCACGCCCGGTTCGCCGCCGAGAGCGGACACGACCAGCCCGGAATCATCCGAAAACACCATGTCCGGGCAGGCCCGAGAATAGTACAGCGCTTTGCCCGCGGCGTTTTCGGCAAAGGTTGGCGCGGTCTCCGGGAATTCCGGTAGCGCGGCGTATTGCGGGAGCAATTCGAGCTCCAAGTTGGAATGTGCCGCGGCGGCCAGGGCGCGGTATTCCCGCAATTTCCCCTCGTTCCCCGAGGCAAGAAACAGCTTGGCCGACGTCCCCACTGGAGTCATCGCTGCGTTTTTTCCGTGTTCCTAGTGTCGCGGTGGCGGAACGATCTTACTTTCATCGCCCGCGGCCAAGGAAATGTTCGGGCAGGACCTCACGCTGCTCTTCGGCCAGGCGGCGAATTCCCGCGGCGCCCAGTGCAAGCAAATCCTGCATCTCGCCTCCGGTGAAGGGACGCCCCTCCGCGGTGGCCTGAATCTCCACGAATTCACCGCGGCCAGTCATCACCACGTTCATGTCAACTTCCGCGCGCGAATCTTCTTCATAGCATAGGTCGAGCAGCGACACATCATCCACCATGCCGACGCTGATGGCTGCCACGGAATCGATCAGCGGAGAGCGTTTGAGAATCCCCGCTGCGACCATGCGCTCCATGGCGAGAGCCAGAGCCACGAACGCTCCGGTAATGGAAGCAGTGCGCGTGCCGCCGTCAGCTTCAATGACGTCGCAATCCAGCATTACGGTGCGCTCTCCCAGGGATTCCGTATCGATCACCGCGCGCAGCGAACGCCCGATCAGCCGCTGAATTTCCAGCGTGCGTCCCGTTTGCTTGCCGCGCGCAGCTTCCCGCGGGGTGCGCTCTTCGGTGGCGCGTGGGAGCATGCCGTATTCGCTGGTCACCCAGCCTTTGCCGGAACCTTTCAGAAAGCCGGGCACGCCGTCGTCGACGGTGGCGGTACAGATTACGCGCGTCTTGCCGAGTTCGATCAGGACGCTACCCTCGGCCTGCGAGATGAAGTCGGGAGTAATCTTCAATGCACGAATCTGCTCGGCACTTCGTCCATCAATCCTCATCTTCCACGCCCCTTTGCCGGGCCTCTTGTGTTCTCTTTACCCGCCACTGATCTCCGCCTATCTCTTTACCGCATTCTGAACCTTTTCCACGGCCTTCTTGATCGGAGCAGTGAACGCCGAAACGGGAGAAGGAGCCTGTGCGTCCGGCGTCCCCGCCACCTTTGTATTCACTCGGAATGTTTGCGTCAGGTCAATGTGACCCGCCAGCGTTTCCGCTTCCTGGCCGTGAATGAGGATCTTGAGGCGCTGCACCTGGGGCACGTCGGCTTCCAGGGTGCGTGCGATCGAATCGATGGCCAACTGTTCGCTCTGAATTCCGGAGGGAATCGAGGTGCCCAGCGCTTCCGAGAAATCCGCAACTGCGGTGCCGTCGGGCAAAATGTAGAAAGCCAGCAGTGCGGCATCGGGCGGCAAGGTGCGCGCTTCGGAATCGACGGGCCCAGCCAGCAGGGTATTCAGGACTTCTTTGGCGCGCAGCACCGGATCATTCGGGAGCGGGAGCTCCACGGTAATCGGCTTGAGCATGCCGTCGTCATTCCCCGAGCCCCAGAACATCTTCACCTTCACCTTCGGCTCACTGCTTGACGTTGACGTGACCGGCAGCAGTTCGCGGCGCGCCTGCTCGGCGGTTTTCTCTGTCACTTGCGCAGCCCTGCGCACTTGCTGGCGTAGCGCCGGAAAATAAAGCGCAGCAGCAAAGACCGCGGCAAGCAGGCCGCCCGCCAGCCAGACGCGCGATTGCGGGCTCATGGCTGCGTGCCTCCTGAGGTTCCTGGCGGCACAGGCAGGATGTAGGACGGCTTGAAGGTTGCGATGCCGTGTGCGATCGCCTCCGCAACACCCGGCACCATGCGGTCGAGATCGGCGCGGTCTTGCACGGTCACGCTGGAAATCTCCACGGCGATGGCGGGCGCCGCGGTGGTTCGCAATTGGCGCACCGGGGCCACTTGCGCGATCGTGGGCGAGCCCTTGAAGCGCTTTTCCAGTTCCTGTTGAACGAGGTCGCCGAGCTGGTGGCTCAAACCGACAAACGGTCCCTGCGCGCGGTCCCACGGAATCAGTCCGGTCGCGTCATTCGATGGCGGAATGTCTGGCACGACGTAGACCCTGGCGGTGCCGGCAATGCCGGTGGAGGCGATGTGAAGGGTCACGAAAACCGCGCCGTGCTGCGCATTGGCGCGCGCGGAGCGGTCGTCAAACGAGGGGTTGTCGTTGCCCTCGCGCGTCATCACGACCTGGAACCCTTGTGCCTCAAGCGCCTTGCGCACTTCGGCGGCGAAGACCAGCACGACTTCGCTTTCGCGGATGCCTTCGGTACCGCGCGCTCCCAAGTCGATCCCGCCGTGCGCGGGGTCGAGAACAACGATGTTGAGCCCTCCGCGAGGAACATAGTGTCCTTGGCTGGTTGCGGAAGCGAGGGCTTGCGGTGTTGCGGAAGCAGGCGCGGCGGTTGTCGCTGAGGACTGCGCTGGAACTTGATTGACGGGTGTGCCTGCCGATTGCGGTCTGGTTTGGCTCGCTGCGATGACCGCCAGGGCAAGGCCCGCACCCAGCAGCGCCGCCAGTAAAGTTGTCCGGTGCGTTAGACCGTCTCTCACGTTGAGAAGAATACCAAATCTCAGCGCCTTCCTGTGGCCCACGATTTTTTTCGGCACGAAAGAGGGACCTCATAGCCTACAGCGAGGTGCCGCACTCTGGGCTTGCGGAAGCAAAAACACTCCGCTCTACAGGCAGAGAATGAACTCGCAAAGGTGTTTCTTCAGGGGCTAAAGCCCAATTGCCATAGGGACCTTACGCCGGGGCTGAAGCCCCGGCCTCCTAAAGAAAAGGGTTCTTCCACGAGCAGTGGAACCAACCGAGCGTTCTGAGAGTGAATCACCGCCAATCTTCCAATGGGCTCAGCGGGGCGCGGCTCTTACGCAGCTTCCGCCGTATCCAGAGCTTCCTGGGAGCTATGAGGCATCAAGACCTTGCGAGTAGCCAGGTATAACAGGATGCCGGCCACGATAATGATTGCGCCGAAGGCCAGCCCGTTGATGCCCAGGATCGTTTCGCTCCCGCTTTCGACCACGGCGAGGATAAGCAGAGCCAGCGGAAACATTCCGCAGGTCACGGCACCCGCCATGCCGCCGGGCACGCGGAACTCCCTCCGGAGCTTCGGTTCACGTATGCGCAGCGCCACCAAGGTGACAAACTCCAACATGAGCGCCGCGCCATATAGCATGAGATCCAGGGTCACCAGTCGCTTAAAGCCCAAGCCCAGGCAGAGCGCCCAGCAAGTGGCCAGGACAATGATCGCCACCCAGGGTGTGTGGTTCTTCCGGGTGACCTTGCCGAAAAGCCTGGGCATCATGCCGTCGCGCGCCATCGCCAAGGGCAAGCGCGAGTAACTCATCACCAGGGCGTTGAACATGCCAAAAGCGCTCATCATGCCGCCGATGGTCACCATGAAGCGCAGCCACTCGAAGCCCATGATCCTGCCGCCCAATTGTCCGGCGACTGCGGCCCACGAGCCGTCTTCCGTGAACGCCGAGGCGGGCGTCCCGGCGAAATAGACGGCCACGAACGGCAGAACGTAGGTAAGCGACACGAGAATCACCGCGGCGATCATGGCCCGCGGATAGGTCCGCTGCGGGCGTTCCACTTCCTGTGCGATGGTGGAGGCGTTGTCCCAACCCATGTAGTTCCACATGGCCACCAGCACCGCGCCAAGCAAACCAATGCTGGCACCCGCCGAAGCGGCGTGCGGCTCGGCGAACGCGCCGGTCCTGGCGGAAGAAAGCAGCACAATCAGCCCGAAAGGCAGCGAGAGCAGGAAGAACAGCCACAGCGATGTGATGCCTACGACCCGGATACCCGCCAGATTCAGCGCCGCGCAGGTCACCACGACAAACAAGCCCGTGAGCACGCCATGATTGCCCTCGCCGAACCATGGCGACACCTGCTTCAGGTAAAACACGAAAAGCGTCGGGTAAATCGCCATGTCAAAGATGCTCGCAGCCAGGCTCAGCCAGGCTTCCTGAAAGCCCCAGAAATTGCCCAGACCCCGGCGCACCCAGGCGTAGTAACCGCCTTCGGCAGGCAGAGCGCTCGAGAGTTCACCGATCATGAATGCGGTCGGCAGGCACCAGAGAACCGGAAGAAAGAGCAGGACGAGAATTCCATGGCCATAACCCCCACCGGAGATGATCGCCTCTGTCCCGTAGGTGCCCCCAGACACCATGAAGAAGGTGGCGGCTACAAGCGGCCAAAGAGTCATCTTGGCGATTGCTTTTTTCGCGCTGGGAAGCGCTTGGGAAGGAATATGTGCGGGGAGCGATACAGTGCTCAATTTTTTTCTCTCTTCCTCCTTGAAGCGACGCTCACTCTCGACGCGTCGGAGCGAGGTCGCATTTGAAGAATACATTCTCTGCACACGCGCGCAACAAAAAAATGCATGGGACGCAAAATTTTTTTCAACCCGCCAACCGTACTTTCGTACTACCGGTGGGCGCCGCGTGCCGCCTTGGTGCCGTGCGACCGGGCGCTTCGAGCGCTCCTTCCTCGCCCCTCGCACGGCTGGGGCGCCAAGTTGTGTTAAACTCGCGGGTTTGTTCTGCGCTCATTCTTTCGTACGGGAGTCATCGATATGAGGCTTCGTCTGGTGGTGTTACTTCTGGCAATCGGGGTAGGGGGTTCTATTACCGCCGCGCAGCACCCCGCGGCCCCTCGGCCAATCGCCGTGGACGACATTTTCGGTTATCGCGAGGCGCGTGACCCGCAAGTTACTCCCGACGGGCAATACGTCGCCTACACGGTGTCGTCCACCTCTCTGAAGGACGATAAATCGGAAACGCGCATCTACATGCTCCCCGCAGCAGGCGGCGAGGCCATCGCGCTTACAGCCGAAGGCGTCTCCTCCGAGCATCCCCGGTGGTCACCCGATGGCAAATTCCTGGCGTTCCTCTCCGAGCGGAGTGAAGAGAAGACCCAGGTTTACCTTCTGAACCGGCTGGGCGGGGAGGCGCAGCGCCTGACCGACACGGTTCAGAACGTTGAGTCCTTTGAATGGGCTCCCGACAGCAAGCGGCTCGTTCTGGTCCTCCGTGATCCGTCGCCGGAGGAACTTGAGGCGACCGCCAACAAAGGAAAGGAAGATGGCGACGACAAAGCGGCCGGTTCCAGCAAGAAGTCCAAGGCACAGCGGCCCTGGGTGATTGACCGGTTGCTCTTCAAGGCCGACACGGTTGGCTATCTGGATCGCAGGCGCACGCACCTGTACGTTTTCGATATCGCTTCCAAAACCCTCACCCAAGTGACCTCCGGGGACTACGACGACTCCGATCCGACCTGGTCGCCCGACGACAAGTCCGATCCGGCTTGGTCACCCGACGGCAAACTGCTGGCGTTCACCAGCAACCGGAGCAAGCCGGACCCTGATGCCACCTATAACCGGGACATCTGGGTCGTGGCCGCCGACAACAAGGACAAGGGTGAACATCTCCTTCAGGTCACCACCCATCCGGGGGAGAAGGACCACCCGTCCTGGTCACCGGATGGCAAGTGGATCACCTACGTCACCTCTCTCGATTTAAAACTCTTCTGGTACTCCACCAAGCACGTCGCCATCTCTCCCGCCGAAGGCGGCGAAGCCAAGGTTCTGACCCGCTCCTTTGACCGCTTTGCGACGCTCCCGCGTTTCGCCCCGGACGGCAAATCCATTTATTTCATTGCCGACGATGACGGTACGCAGAACCTCTGCCAAGTGAGCCTCACCGACGGCAAGATTACCCGGCCCGTGGGCGGGCGGCTCACGGTGGATGGTTACGCCTTCTCCAAGGATGGCACCCTCGCGGCGACGATCTCAGACACCGTCCACCCATACGAGGTTTTCGCCCTGCCGGGCGGCAAGCTCATACGGCTCTCGCACCTGAATGACGCCTGGGTGGCGCAGTTCAAGCTATCCCAAGGTGAGTATGTCAGCTTCAGATCGAAGGATGGCACGACCGTCCACGGCTACCTTTATAAGCCTGTGGACTACGTCCCCGGGAAAAAATACCCGGCGATTCTCCGGCCGCATGGAGGACCAACCGACGAGTACGAGGCGGAGTTCGCGGAACCTGCGCAGCTCTTTGCGGCAAACGGGTACGTCGTTCTTTATCCCAACCCGCGAGGATCCTCGGGGTATGGCGAGGAGTTCTGCAAGGCTATCTTTGCGGATTGGGGCAACAAGGACTATCAGGACGACATGGCCATGGTGGATTACGCCATCTCGCAGGGCATCGCGGACCCGGACAAGCTGGGGGTCGGTGGCCATTCCTACGGGGGCATCTCCACGGACTTCATCATCGCGCAGACGACACGCTTTAAGGCCGCCATCTCCAACGCGGGCGTGGCGGAGATGACCAGCCTGTGGGGCCACGACGAGTACGAGAAGGAGTATGTCCTGGAGTTTGGCTATCCCTGGGAGAACCGCGCCGTGTGGGACCGCGTTGCACCGTTCTACAAGGTGAAAAACATTACGACGCCAACGCTCTTCATGGGCGGAAACATAGACTGGAACGTGCCCATCCTGGGCGGGGAGCAGATGTACCAGTCGCTAAAAGCGCTTGGACGTGAAACCGAGTTGGTGGTTTACCCGGACGAATACCACGAGTTCAAGACGCCGTCGCACATCAAGGACATGTATGAACGTTACCTGGCCTGGTATGCGCACTACGTTAAAGCGGACGGTTCGCCGGCGCGTCCGGTCTCCCCGAAGGAAGTCAAAGCAGGGAACTAGCTTCGGCCTAAGAAAAGGCCGTCCTCAATACGGGGCTGACGACAATCCAACTCCGGAATGACTTTTAAACCGCGCGCACGGACGTGATTCGCTATACGATGCTCACCAGACTCGAAATCAGAGCAAGTTTTCTGGGCGTGCGTTCTTTCCCGGGAGCGGTTCATGCCATGCCGCCTGGCGATTCGCATGGGAGGCATAGATGTCAACAGTTCCGGTAAGTTTCAATGAACACGTTGAGAGACACTCCTGGTTTTCCAGCGGGCCTGCCTTTGTCTGGTACGTCGCTGGCGGTTTGACGCTGCTGCATCTGCTGACGGCAAGCCGCTACGGCTACTTTGGCGACGAGCTGTACCACATGGCCTGCGGCGAGCACCTCGCTTGGGGATACGTTGACCAGCCCCCGTTCATCGCTCTGGCGGCCTGGTTTACAAGGCACGTATTCGGCACTTCGGTCTTTGCCGTTCATCTATTGCCTGTGATCGCCGGACTAGTGCTCGTTTGGCTCACCGGAGTGATCACTCGCGAATTGGGTGGCGGACGTTTCTCTCAAGCGTTCGCGGCGTTGTGCACGGCTTGCGCGGGAGTGTATCTAATCATTCATCACATCTTCACCATGAATGCATTTGAGCCACTTTTGTGGATGGGTTGCGCCTATGTCGTGATCCGCGTGATCAAAACGGGCAATCAGAAGCTGTGGATGTGGTTCGGGGTGCTCGCGGGCCTTGGCCTGCAAAACAAGTACTCGATAGCGGTGTACGGCTTCGCGATCGTGGTGGGCCTGCTGCTGACCCAGGAGCGGAAGGCGTTCGCGAGCAAGTGGATCTGGATCGGCGGTCTTATCGCCTTCGTGATCTTGCTGCCGAACCTGCTGTGGAATATTGAGCACCATTGGCCCTTCCTTGAGCTGATGCGCAATATTCGGGCCAGCGGGCGCGACCTTCCCTTCACACCCATCGGCTACCTGCGAGCGCAGATTTTCCTCATGACTCCGGTCACTTTTCCCGTGTGGCTTCTGGGAACCTTGTACTTCTTCTTCTGGCGAGAGGGTAAACCCTTTCGAGTGCTGGGCTGGGCCTTCCTGGTTATGCTCGCAGCCTTCATCGTGCTGCACGGAAAGGACTACTATGCCAGCCCAGTCTATCCGTTCATATTTGCGGGTGGAGCGATTGCCATCGAGCAATTTGCATTGCGCAACCGGCAGTCCTGGTTGAAACCCGCGAGTGTTGCTGTCATTCTTCTCGGCACGCTGGCGTTCCTGCCTTTGTTCGTACCGGTGCTTTCGCCGGAGAACTTCCTGCGGTACAAGGCGAATCTCCCCTTCAAGATTCAGCCGGACGAAAAGAGCATGCTGGCGGAGCCGATGCCGCATTACTATTCCTGGTGCTTCGGCTGGGAAGAGATGGTCAAGGGGGTGGCCAAGGCCTACTACAGTGTGCCGGCGGAGGATCGCGCCGATGTGGCGGTTTACGCCAACAATTTCGCGCCGGCAGGTGCAATCGATCTCATTGGGCCAAAATACGGCCTGCCCAAAGCCATCAGCGGGCACCAGAACTACTGGTTGTGGGGGCCGCGGAATTACAGCGGACAAACGATGATTGTCGTGGGGGTCAAACGGGAAGACGCGAGCCAGTGGTTCGATGAAGTCACTGTAATCGCCGAACTTCACAACCCGTACGCGCCTCCAGGGGAGAATCGTCCGGTGCTGCTTTGCCGCGGGCAGAAACATTTCCATTCACTGGCGGAGGCCTGGCCCAAGTTGAAGAACTGGGATTAGATGGTCTTACATTGTTTTGCGGGGGATGCGATGCGTTTGCGACTGAGAACGAAACTGTTCCTGATTTTGGGGCTGATGGGGTTGACGGGATTCACGGCCCGCTCGCAGCAGTATGATCAGAAACTCTTCGGCGAGATGCGCTGGCGGTGCATTGGGCCGTTCCGTGGCGGGCGCACGGTGGCGATCAGCGGCGTGCCGCAAGAGCCCAATGTGTATTACATGGCTCCAGTGAATGGCGGTGTATGGAAAACGAGCGATTTCGGCAACACGTGGTTTCCCATCTTCGACGGCCAGCCCTCGGGTTCCGTCGGGGCGCTGGCCGTGGCGCCTTCCAACCCGGACATTATCTATGTAGGGAGCGGCGAAGGGTTGCAGCGCCCAGACCTTGCCGTGGGCGACGGCGTGTACAAGTCAAGCGATGCGGGACGCACTTGGACGCACCTGGGATTGCGCGACGCCCAGCAGATCACCGCCATCGTGATTGATCCGAAGAATCCGGACCGCGTGTTCGTTGCCGCTGAGGGCCATCCCTATGGCCCGAATGTGGAACGCGGAGTCTTCCGCTCGTTGGATGGTGGGAAGACCTTCGAGAAGGTCCTTTATAAGGATGAGAATTCCGGTGCGGCGGACCTGGTGATGGACCCTGCCAATCCGCAGGTGCTCTATGCGGCGCTGTGGGCCGCGCGCGTGGCGCCGTGGGAGATACGCAGCGGCGAGTCGTTCGTCATCCCGGGCAGTGGGCTCTACAAATCCACCGATGGCGGCACGACGTGGCAGCCGCTAACGAAAGGTTTGCCAATGAGCGAAGACGGCTTGGCGCGCATTGGCATTGCCGTTGCTCCCAGCGATCCCAAAGTCGTGTACCTGACCGTGGAATCGAAAAACAAGGGCGCGGGAATTTATCGCTCGGAGGACGCGGGAGAGAACTTCCAGTTGGTGAATTCCGATCATCGCATCGGCGGGCGCGGGCCGGGCGCCATGGGCATTGCCGTGGCGCCAGACAATCCCGACGTGATCTACGTAGCCAACACAACGAGCTGGAAATCCACAGACGGCGGGCAGACGTTTTTCGGCTTCAAGGGTGCGCCGGGCGGCGATGATTATCAGCACATCTGGATCAGCACGCAGCACCCCCAAATCATGGCGCTGAGCGCCGATCAGGGAGCGGCAATCAGCGTGAATGGCGGGGCCACCTGGAGCACGTGGTACAACCAGCCGACCGCGCAGTTTTATGACGTCACCACGGACAATCGCTTTCCCTACTGGGTCTACGGCGGGCAACAGGAAAGTGGTAGCGTCGCCATACGAAGCCGCAGCGACTACGGCGAGATCAGCTACCGCGATTGGAGCCTCCCCGGCGTGATCGAATACGGCAGAATCGCCGTTGACCCCGCGGATCCCAACATTCTCTACGGCGGACGGATTACGCGCACAAATCAGGCGCTCGGGGAATTTGCGAACGTTGCACCGGAGCCCATACGGCGCGGCGAATATCGCTACGACCGCACGCTGCCGATCGTGTTTTCGCCGTTCGATCCCAAGACGCTGTACTTTGCCGCAAACGTAATCTTCAAGACCACCGATCAGGGACGCAGTTGGTCCATCATCAGTCCGGATTTGACGCGCGAATCGTACGATGCGCCCGCGAATCTCGGCGCGTTCAGCGCGGGCGATCCGGAAAAGGGCAAACACCGCGGCACGATTTATGCCCTCGCGCCTTCATTCAAGGAGCCAGGGATGCTCTGGGCGGGGACCGATGACGGCCTGATCCAACTGACGCGCGACGCCGGCAAAACCTGGCAAAACGTGACGCCGCCGCAACTTAAACCCTGGGGCAAAGTCTCCATCATCGAGGCTTCGCATTTCGATGCCGGCACCGCTTACGCCGCCATCAACAGCTTCCGCCTGGACGATCTGCGCCCGCACATCTACCGCACGCGCAATTTCGGCGCCACGTGGCAGGAGATTACCGCGGGAATGCCGGAAAACGCGCCATCAAACGTCGTTCGCGAAGATCCCTCGCGGAGGGGTTTGCTGTTTGCCGGGACGGAAACGTCCGTCTACGTCTCCTTCAATGATGGCGATTCCTGGCAGCCGCTGCAGTTGAACCTGCCGCACACCTCCATGCGCGACCTCGTGATTCATGGTGACGATCTGGTGGTCGGCACGCACGGCCGGTCGTTCTGGATCCTTGACGACATTACGCCGCTGCGCCAAATGAGTGACGATGTGGCCAAGGCGCCCGTTTATTTGTTCGCGCCGCAGGAGGCCATTCGCTGGCGCTGGAACCGCAATCCCGATACCCCCTTGCCGCCGGATGAACCCGCAGGCAAGAACCCGCCGGACGGCGCCATCATTGACTACTTCCTCGGCAACGCCACGAAGAACGCTGTGACGTTGGAAATCCGGGATGAAGCGGGCAGCATGGTGCGACGCTACAGCAGCGCCGACACGCCAGAATCCCTTGAGAAACTCGCCGCGGAGCATCCCATGCCGATGTATTGGGTGCGGCCAACGCAAATTCTTTCCGGCGCTGCGGGCATGCACCGCTTCGTCTGGAATCTCCACTACACCCCGCCGAAAGCGCTGGAGTACGAATTCCCGATTTCCGCAATCCTGCGCGACACCCCGAAATATCCATTGGGCGCATGGGTGCTGCCAGGAACTTACACGGTGAAGCTCACACTCGACGGCCAGAGCTATACGCGGCCGCTGACGGTGAAGATGGACCCGCGCATCAAAACGCCCCTGGAGGACTTGCGCAAACAGCGCGATATGCAATTGGGCGCGTCCGAGGGGATGGACGAGAGCTACGAAGCGCTCGAACAGATCAGGTCCGTTCGCGATCAATTGAAAGAACTAGCGCCGAAAGCGCAGGGCAAGGCCAAGAACAAATCCAAGTTGGTCGAGTCGATGGCCTCTTTAGATAAGCAATGCGCAGAACTCGAAGGAGCCACGCAGCGCTCCTTCTTTGGCCTGCCGCCCAGCGGGAAGCGGCCGGAAAACCTCTCGACCCTCAATCAGCATTTCGCCGCGATTCTGGCCGTGGCGGACAGCGCAGATGCCGCGCCAACCACACAGGCAACGGCAGTGGAGCAGGAACTCGAAGAGCAGGGCGCCATTCTGCGCAAGCAGTGGAGCGTGCTTAGGGAAACTGGGATTCCGGCGCTGAACAAGAATCTGAAGAAGGCAGGTTTGCCAACCATTGATCCGAAGAAACCCCTGAGCGAAGAGTTGGGGGGCGCGTCGGACGGGGACGACGAACCGTAGACCCTCATTTCGGTTTTCAGGGTAGGTTCTTACGTGCGACCTCGGGGCACACGGCGTTCGCATATCGCCAGCAAGGCAGATACCAGTTCCGGCGCCAGCGACGAAATAATAACTGCCTTACCGTTTATGCGGTCGGTCCGACAGCATACGGGCTCTGCGCTCGATAGCGCCGTTCGAACTCTTCGCGCGTGCAGAGTGTCCGGATGTCGGTGATCCGATCCACGGCGAGAATACCGTCCAGATGGTCAATTTCGTGCTGAAGCAACTCCGAGAGGTTCCGATCGTCTCCGGCATGGAGTTCGCAAAACCTCCCGCGTACGTCCTGATACCGAACATGTATTTCCCGGTGGCGTTCCACCTGCATAAAAATCGACAGAAAGCTTAGGCAGGCATCCCATACGACGATTTTCTCCTCCCTGCGGGCTGTGATCACCGGATTTATAAACGGCCAGGGTTCTGCCCCCGGCAGTCGAAGGAGGATCACCCGCGCACGCACCCCAATCTGCGGGGCGGCAATGGCGCGCCCGTAGCCGGTTTTCGCGCGCCAGTAACCGAGAGTATCTGTGAGGTCGCCGATCAGCTCCGTTATCTCCGTTGATGCGGGATCGCTCACGGCAAGCGCGATTTCCCGCAGCTTCGGATCTCCTAGCTGCAATACCGTCCGAATAGCCATCGTTCTTGTCCTTCCCTAAGATCCAGAACTCGCTAGTGGAGGTACTTCTGGAAAAACGCGCTGATGCGCTGGGCGGCGTCGGCGGCTGCCTCGGGGCGAAAACCCTGTTTATTGTTGGGATTCTGGAAAGCGTGGCCGGCGCCATCGTATATCTTGATGTCCGCCGGTTTGCCAACGGCCTTCATGGCGGTTTCAAAGGCGCGCACTTCCGTCGCGGGAATGCCCTGGTCATCGGCGCCGAAATTCCCCTGCACCGGCGCGTAAATCTTGGCGATGATGGCCGGATCACTGGGCAGCGAGCCATAATTGACCACGCACGCAGCCAGCTTGGGTTGGTCCTCCGCCAACTTGATGGACCAGCCGCCGCCCATGCACCAGCCGACCGAGCCGATCTTGCCGGCGTCCACGTCGGGACGTGAGGAGAGATACGCAAACGCGGCTTCCAGGTCGCGCAGGCCGCGATCATCCGCCAGGCCGCGCATCAGGATGTGCGCATCATCGGGAGTCGCCGCCACTTTGCCGCGATAGAGGTCCACGGCCAGAGCGACGTAGCCTTGCCCCGCGTATTTCTGGGCCTGGTCCTTCACCCAGTCGTTCAACCCCCACCACTCGTGAATCACGATGACGGCGGGATGCTTGCCGCCGCCCTCTGGCAGTGCCAGGTACCCGTTGACCGTGTCGCTGCCGCTTTTGTAGCTCACGGTCTCCGTCTTCACCGAACCGGCATGCAGAGCCAGGCTCAGGGCAAGGACGCTCAACGTCAGAACCGGAAGGAAGAATCTGCGATTCATGGATCACCCCTCAAAGGAACAGGCTCCGAAACTCTAGCGCATTTCGGAGCCTGAAGCCAAGGTGCGTGGAAAAGAGGAAAGCCAGGCCTTTTGAAATTATTTTTGCAGTTCGTTAATCGCCGCGAGCACGTCGTCGCTGTGCGTCTTCACGTCCACATCGGTCCAGACCTTGCGCACCGTGCCGCTCGGATCAATCAGGAAGGTGTGACGCGCGGAGAGTTTGACTACGCCCAGGTTCATTATCGAATCGTATTTCTCGGAAACTTCCTTCTTGGTGTCGGCGAGCAGCTTGAAGTTCAGCCCTTCCTTGGCGCAGAACTCCTGGTGGCTCTTTTCATCTTGGACGCTGACGCCGAGGATAACGGCATTCTTGGCGTCGTACTTGGCCAGATCACGCTGGAAATTGTGGGCTTCGATGGTGCAGCCCGTGGTCATGTCCTTGGGATAAAAGTACAGCACCACCCACTTGCCCTTGAAATCGTGCAGGCTGATGGCTTTGCCTTCCTGATTATTCAGCGTGAAGTCCGGCGCGGCGGAACCCACTGCCGGAGCCTTGTCTCCGGCGCGAGCGGTAAAGCTATAGAGAGCAACAACTCCAATCACGGCAACAGCAACGATAAGCATGCGTGCGTTCCTCATTATTCCCCCCAAACTTAGCAGAATTGGCCCTGGCTGGTTACGAGAATGAGATGCGTTGGCGGGCTGGATGGCTACAGCGAAGATTGCGGGATTCCTGGGTGCGGCTAGAGTGGTCACTTCTTGACTTCCGGGGGTTTCGCCGCCGCCGCACCCTGCTTGACGTAACCCTTGGCCTCAGGGCTGTGTGAGGTCCAGCCCACGGGAGGAAAGGAAACCCGCCAGAAGCGTGGGTTGGGGTGGGCAAATTCGATCCCAATTTCCGCCCTGCCATGTTGCCCGGGGTCGATGTCTTTCACGGTACAGTCGAGCTGTTCCCCAGTCCCCTCATGGGTGACCCTCAAGACCTCCCCAACGATGACAGGTTCGCGAAGCAAGATCAGGGCACCGTGGGCATTCACGACCATGGTCGTGGTGTCTTCGCGGAACGGGACGCCATTGGCATGCTTGCCGGAAACAACCACGGGCACGGAGAGGAGGATGCGCTGGCTACGGCGCTGATTGCCCATGCTTCCCGGTCGCGCATTGGATGTGACCACGCTCATGGCCCGCTCCTATAGGTATTTGCTTGCATGAGAAGCGCCACTGGGTCGCGGACGCGGTAAAACGATTCCTACGCCGCCGAAGATGAGCAAACTCTGAGCCACGGTTCCGCGGCCCTTTGCGGCCGTGAAGCCATTTGTAGGAATCACCTGCATTTAGGGGAGTAACGCGAGCTTTGGCCCCTCAGGTTGGGACATTTTCCGTGCGGAACGCCACGCCAAGGCACGATAAGCCGGGAAGAAATAAGATTCTGCAGGTGGGAGCGCAAGCAGGAGGGGATGCGGCACTTGTGCGGAATTGGGACGGGCAGTGCCAACCAGGGAATGTCTGCGGTCGGTAGTGGCAGATCGCGGCCAGTAATCAACGGAATCGTCGGCGGGGCAGTGCTGTCTTCCATGGTCATCATCTTCATTGTTTCTGCATAGATTTGTTCCTTCGCACGTTCTCCTTTTGCCACACGGTGCAGGAATGCGGGGGAGTGTCGGATAGACCACCGCCGGAATTCCCGAAATCAGCGCGCCAACCTTCCTCTGCAATACTAAGGCACGGAATGCAGGGTTCGGCGCCACGATGCTCTTCGCGCTGAACCCTATTCAACACGAATATTGTCTCGATCGAGCGCCCATGGGGGATATAGATTTCTCTTCTCTAAGTCCAATCACCGAGCCGGGCATCACTATCCTGGTTGCACTGCTGGCGTGCCTGGTGGCCTGCGTCTGGCCGAAGAGGTCGGAACGGCTGCTGCGGGCGATGGAGCGGACGTTCTCCCGCTTTGCTGGGCACAAAACACTGGCGGTCGTCACGATATTCCTTGCGGTTCTCGCGGTTCGCCTCGCGCTGCTCCCCGTGGTTCAAGTTCCCACGCCCGGTATTCACGATGAATTCAGTTACCTGCTCTTAGGGGATACACTGGCGCACGGCCGGCTCGCCAATCCGACCCATGCGATGTGGCGGAGCTTCGAGACGTTCCACGTGCTGTGGTTTCCCACCTACGCTTCAAAATATCCGCCGGCGCAAGGGGCGGTACTCGCGCTGGGGCAATTGCTGGGTCATCCCTGGATTGGCGTGCTGCTGAGCGCGGCGGCCATGTGTGCCGCCATTGTCTGGATGTTGCAGGCGTGGATGCCCGCGCGATGGGCTTTTCTCGCCGGCGCGCTGGCAGCCATCAGACTTTGCGTTGTCTGCTACTGGATGAACAGCTACTGGGGGGGCGCGGTTGCGGCGATTGCCGGAGCGCTAGTTCTTGGTGCGCTGGCGCGTATCTTGCGGCGCCCCACGCTCGCGCTCGGCGTTTTGCTCGGCCTGGGCATAGCGATTCTTGCGAACAGCAGGCCATACGAAGGTTTGTTCTTCTGCCTTCCTGTGGCGTTTGTGCTGCTCCGCTGGGTTCTTGGAAAAACAAAACACGGCCGGACCTGGCCTCAGCCGGCGTTGCGTGTCATCCTCCCCGTTGCTGTAATCCTGCTTGTGACGTTCCTGTTCATGGGCTATTACAACTGGCGCGTGACCGGCAGCCCATTCGTACCTCCGTTTGTTGCCGCAGCCCACACCTACGAGCGCTTCGCCAATTTCATCTGGCAGAAAAACGCGCCGATGATCCACTACAACAATCCAGAAATGGAGTGGTTTTACAATCTTTGGACGCGCAGCAACTACGCGCGAACATGGGACTCTCTGGAAGACGCGAGCATCGACAAGCTTTACCGATGCCAGGCGGTCTACGCCTGGCTGGCGCTGCTGCTCGTCCTGCCCGGGCTGCTTTTTCTTTACCGCGATAAACGCATGCGCTTTCTTCTCGTGGTTCTGCTTTTCGTGCTTCTGGCCTATTTCATTACCACCTGGCCGAATCCACATTACATCGCCCCGGTCACATGCATCCTCTTCGGAGTTATCGTCCAGGCCATGCGCCACCTGCGGCAAATGTACTACCGGAAGCGGCCCATTGGCGCGGCTCTTTCGCGCGCCATCGTTTTAGTTTTGGTTATCGATGTCTCGCAATTCGCGGCCACCGGCTACGGCGACCCGATGGGCTGGGGAGGGGGCGGATTGCAGCGGCGCGTGGAAATCCAGCAGCAGCTTGAAAAGACTCCGGGAAAACACCTGGTGATCGTCAACTACAATGGTAAGCACAGCATCCACGACGAGTGGGTCTACAACGGCGCGGACATTGATGGCGCGAAAGTAGTTTGGGCGCGCGACCTCGGCCCGGAACAGAATGCAAAATTGATGAGCTACTTCAAGGATCGCACCGTCTGGATCGTCAAGGCAGGCGTTGAAGCCGAGCCGCTGGTTCGCTATCCCGAAGATTCCTCGAACGCAACCCCCGCGCCCTGAATTGGGCAAATTCGTGTGGACAAACATCCAAGCAGAACCGGCACGCACCAGTCGGCCGCCCTGCCCAAAGTTTGTCGATTTGACGGACTACCAGCCCCTGCGGTACTCCCGTTTCAGGTAGTCGTTGGCTTGCCCTACGTTGGTGATGCGCATGTTCGCGGCGTCGTACTCGAGCTTCTTCCCGCTGCGCAGCGAAACTACGCCAAGCAACATCGTCTCCGTGAGCCTTGCGGCATATTCGAACGGGCAGGACGCTTCCGTCTTTCCCTTGGCCGCGTTCACCCAGTTCATCTCGTGCTCTTCCTTCTCGATTCGCGGCAGCTTCTGCGGAGGCTTGCCCGCCGAATCCTGCAGCGACTTCGGCAGCAGCCGCGGATTCGCGCCGTAGGTGTCGTGCATCAGCTTGCCCTTGCTTCCGATCAACAGCGCGCCGCCCTCTTTCTTCAGCTCTTCCTCGCCGATTTCTTCCGGCTTGCGCGGCATGAGGCCGCCGTCATACCAGGTGAGTTTCACAGGAGGCATCGAATCGCGCGCCGCGAACTCATAGAAGGTCATCGTGGCGGTCGGGTAGGAAGCGCCGTTGAATGGCGAGGACACCGTCTCGATGCTGGTTGGCAAGCCGAGCTTCAGGCTCCACATGGTCACGTCGAGCAGGTGCGCACCCATGTCGCCGATGGCGCCGCAGCCCCAATCCACCCAGCCGCGCCAGTTGAACGGGTGATAGATCGGGTGATACGGCACGACAGGTCCCACACCGAGGAACAAATCCCACGATAGTGTGTCCGGAATCGGATAGTTGCCCATCGCCGCCGCGAGGCGGTCGTCCACCCCTCCCTTGTTCCACGGAAGCGCGTCGAGCGCTTCCTTCGTGGCTGCCTTCGGGCGCGGCACGCCTTGCGGCCAGAAACCTACGGGGCGATCCGTCCACACATGGACTTCGTGGACTTCGCCGATCGCGCCGGCCCAGACATATTCCACCGCCGTGCGCGCGGCATCCAGCGAGTGGCCCTGGTTGCCCATCTGCGTGGCCACCTTGGTTTCCTTCGCGCGCTTCGCCAATTGGCGCGCTTCGTCCACCGACCAGCACAAGGGCTTCTGCACGTACACGTGCTTGTGCAAATCCATCGCGGCCAGGGCAATCGGCGTGTGCATGTGGTCCGACGTGGCCACGACGACAGCGTCAATGTCTCTCTGTTGCTCCAGCATCTTGCGATAGTCGGAATAACGCTTGGCCTTGGGGACAAGGTCGTTCTTCAGATGCAGAATCGCTTCGAGGCGCCCCTTGGCTTTCTCCGCTTCCGCCTGGGACATCACGGCGCCGGTATCGCCCGGGTGGTCGATATGGCCCTTCAGGTTGGAAGCGTCAGTATCCAGCCGCGAAAGGTTCTTGTCCGTGTAGCCCCAGTCCACATCGCACAGCGCCACGATGTTCTGGCTGGCCAAATTGATCAAATTGCTGCGGCCCATGCCGCCCACGCCGATGCACGCGATATTCAGCATGTCGCTTGGCGGGGTAAAGCCGCGTCCCAGCACGTGCCTGGGCAAAATCGTGAATGCTGCACTGCTCACGGCCGCCTTCTCGATAAAACTGCGCCGCGTCATTTCGTTCTTATCCGGCAAATCCTTTTTCTCGGTCATGCGCGCCTCCGTTGGACAACCCGGCATTATGCCGCGTTGCGCGCCACTTTGCGACAACTAACTTCGCCGGCGAAACAATTTTCAGCCTAGTGCCGTTCCAACTATTTGGGCCAAATGACGGTCCAAGCATCTGACGCGAACGCGGAGAGAGTATTCTCGAAGGGATTTGCTGGAACAAGTTGGAACGGCACTAGTCGCGTCTCGCTTCTATTAAACAGCAGAGGGATGGGTTCGGGCTGGCTCTCTGCTGCGTTCCCTGCCTGGTGTGAGTCGCCCCCACTTATGGTCCTCAACTGCGGCAGGCTTCCTCTGCCAATTGCTAGCCACAAGCGCCCGCCAGATCAGTAAGGCCAGGCTTAACAGGAATTACCGGAGCGCGGGTTAGTGATTCGAGTCCGATGTTGGCACGTGGGCTGGTGTGGCCGAGCGGCGGAACGTGACGACCACGACGACCTCAGAATCGCTGTCCGCCCCGCCCCGTCTTCCCGGGGCAAAACGCCATTGGTGGGCGGCGGCAACGGTTGCCGCAGTGAGGGATTCCTGGCCGCGCACGACTTCGACGGTATCAACCTGACCGCGCGAATCGATTTGTTCGCACAAAATCACGCTGCCCTCGGCTAGCTTCGTCTGCGTGGATTCCGGCTCCGGGGTATCAATAGGCAGAGCTCCACGCTCCGGCACATCCGCCAAGCGTCCTTCGTAGCGGTGTACCTGCGGCGCGCGTACGGACGTCAAGGAACCTGGAAATTGAAAGACAATCCCAATCCTCGTCGCCACCACTTTTTCGCCGGAGCGGGCCGGCAGAAAGGTCCAGGTCTGCACGGCGGCGAGAACCTTCTGCAGAAATGGATTTTCCCCGCCCAGTATTCGGATGTCTCCCAGTCGGCCGCTGCCTTCGACAAGCGCATCGAGTATGACCTCGCCTCCGGAGAAAACTTCGGCGGGGTACGGCGCGGCAACTAAGGAAAGTGGTACGGGCGCGGAAAACTGTTGGCTGCTTGGTTTATCAGACTCCACGCGTGCTGAAGTCTCCGGAACTCCCTGCCAAGCGATGCCCTTTTGCAACAGCAAGGCGATAGCGTAGTGGATCGGCACGACCGCCCCCAAGCCGGTGGTCTGTTTTTGGGTGGAGTTCACCATGGCCATGGTGCCTCCATGCAGCCAGCGCCCTTCGACCAGACCCACCACCTCTTGCGATTCGCCGGAGACTACAGGCGCTCCGCTATCACCGAGAAGCACGTCGTGGTTGAAGAGAAAGATTTCCGTGTCCGGCCGCCCCTTGTCGAGTTGAGTAAACCGGTATTCAATGACTTCCCCTGCCGGGCGGTCCTCCAGCAGCGCATCAAAGGTGTAAGGGTTTTTCAGGCGCGAAGGACGCAAGGCGTCGGCAAACACTTCGTGGGCCTGCTCGGGCCTGCGCGTCGCCAGTCGCAGAAAATTTACCGCGTGTCTTCCTTCAAAGGGATTCGGTGTGGCCCGCAGCACCGCCACGTCGTGGTCTTGGTCGGCGATCACTACGGTGGCTTTCACCAGTCGCGGTGGCGCCATCGGCAACTGCAGGAGAATATAGGGCTGCACATCGCGCAGTTGGCTCAATACGTGCGCCGCGGTGATGAGATAACCATCCTTGTTAATGAAGAAAGCGTTGCCGTAAAAAATGTAGTGGTAACCTCTTTCGGAGGGCGACTGATCCACAGGGTAAACGACGGGGCAAATGGCCGCGGCGAGTGGGGTGGCGGCGCCAGGCTTGTCGGAAGCCGCTGTCGTTGCACGCGGGGGCAGTAGGAGAAAAATCAGGGCGAGAGCACTGAAGCCTGCTTTGTGCGAAGAGTTCATGGCATGGAAACCCGCCAGCGCCCGTGGCCCACTTCAGATCGAGAAGAGCACTACTTGTCCAAGTTGAGCCAAAGGCCGGGCCTGCCCGACGCTGTTTTCTCCTGGCTCAACTAGCATAACCGCTCGTGATTGCCGCGCAATTGGCCGTTGGGACAGTGTTGCCAAGTGGTCCCAGGGCGATGGCACTCCATAACCTTGGGTGGATGAATCGGCGAAGGGCTGCGGCCTACGGCGTGGTGAGCTGTCCAGTTGCACGAACCAAGTTAACGGCGTCATAGCGGCTTGCCGCTTCCATCTGCCGCATCACGCGGCGGATATGATTCTTCACCGTGAACTCAGACAAATTCAGGTTTGCCGCGATTTCTTTATTCGTCAGGCCATTGGCCACAAGCCGGAGGAGTTGGAGTTGCCGCGGAGTGAGGACCTTGCGATCGCCATTCTGAGGATGCGATGGCTCGACCTTCTCCACTCTCTTTTTGCTCAGATGTTGAATTAAAGTCATGCAAAGGCTCGGGGGACAAGTGGCTTCGCCGCGGACAGCGGCACGCACCGCCGCGACGATCTCCGCGGCTGAAGCGTCCTTGAGCAGGTAACCGCAGATGCCCAGGAAGACCGCGTTCAAAAAGACGTTTGGATCCTCGTTCATGCCGAAAAGAAGCAGCTTAACTCCAGAGTCTTTGTCGAGGACGTCGCGCAAAAAGGTCGAGCTAGCCGCGTTGTCAAAGCAATCCGTCAAGACGACATCACAATGCGAGGAGAGTATCTCGTCCTTAAGGCTTTCCGAATGGCGGCTCACGCCGACTACGTTAATCTCCGAGCGCTTTTTCAGAAGCCGCGCCAGAGTGTCGCGCAGCAAGCGGTTTTCGGTCAGGAGGTAGACGCCGATTTGCGGGGACAACTTGAGTTCATCTGTCTGTCCCATATACACGCTCAGTTCAATTCATCCTTTCGAGAGGGGAAAACACGAAGCGCGGGAGAGGGGGGCGCAATCAGCCTTCAACTATCTGGCAACGAGAGTCTAATGGCAATTGAAGTAGATGTCCATTAAGTTTATAGATGTCCTAAGAGTACCGCCAGGAAAATGTGCCAAATTGAAACAATGCGAGCCTAAAGCGGCCTCAGTCGAGACATCAATTGCCAATTCGACCACCTCCCTCGAGTACTAATCAGGGTTAGTCCGCCGACCCACGCAATCCACAGCTCCCTTGGTTCTCCTCGAGTCTCCACCGCACTGGGTTTACTACGTCCCAGACTACCTTTCGGCCTGAGTGCTGCAATGATTCTTGATTGGATCTAAATGATTGAGATCTGAAGGCAAACCAACCCGGCAATCATCGGGAAGCGCGTTGATGGCGAGGTTAATCTCGCTCGCTGTGGCTGGACACCCGCAACCGAATCAGTGGACAATTCCGCTGCACCTTGAGAGGAGCAATTCGATTACCGGTTGTTTTTGTGTTCCTGAAAGTGAATCATGGCTTCCAAGTTGAGAAACACTCGAGGTACATCTCATTGAATTCTTATCCCCGGATGGTTTTGACGATTCTTGCAGTAATCTTCGGCGTCACCTCACCGCTTTGCGCCCAAGCTCCCGCCGAGCACAAGACTCAACACATCATCTTTGTCATGACGGATGGCTTGCGATGGCAGGAAGTGTTCTCTGGCGCGGAGAAATCCCTGATGAACAAGAGAAACGGCAAGGTTGCCGATGAAGCCTCGCTGAAGAAAACCTACTGGAGAGAGACGCCCGTGGCGCGCCGCGAAGCTCTTCTGCCCTTTGTCTGGGAAGTGATGGCGAAGCAAGGCCAAATCTTCGGGAATCGCGGGAAAGGCTCGGATGCCTACGTCACGAATGGCCTATGGTTTTCCTACCCGGGCTACAGCGAAACCCTTTGCGGCTTCGCCGACCCGCGGATCAACAGCAACGACAATGTTCCCAATCCCAACGTGACCGTTCTGGAATGGTTGAACAATCGCCCTTCCTTCCAAGGTGATATCGCGGTCTTCGGCGCATGGGATGTGATTGCTGCGGTATTCAATCCCGAACGCTCCAAACTCACCGTCAATGCCGGTTACGATCCCTTCATCGCCATTCCTGACACGCCTCGACTCGAACTCTTGAATCACCTCAACGTGGAAACGCCGCGTGTGTGGGGCGATGAGCCATTCGATGCCATCCCCTTTTACACCGCAGTGGAATATCTGAAAGCAAAAAAGCCGCGTGTTTTATTTCTTTCGCTTGGGGAAACGGACGACTGGGCGCATGCGGGAAAATACACGGAGTACCTGGATTCTGCTCACCGCGTGGATTCCTACTTGCGGGCTCTTTGGGAATTAGTGCAATCCATGCCTGAGTACCGTGGCAATACCACGCTCATTTTTTCCCCCGACCATGGCCGGGGAAAAGCCCCTCATAAATGGCGCGACCATGGCCAGAAAATCCCCGATTCCAAGTACATCTGGGTGGCTTTTCTTGGGCCGGACACGCCCGCACTCGGCGAGCGTTGCAGGGTTGCAGCTGTTACGCAAAATCAGATTGCCGCCACTTTGGCGGCCCTTTTGGGGGAAGATTACGCGGCGGCTGTCCCCAAGGCGGGAAAGCCGATCACCGATGTACTCCCCCACTGAATGCCTGGTCTTATGGTTTCGGCTGAATCCCCGTATATTCGGAGCAGCACGGTTTTTCCACCGGCACAAAATCCATCACCTCTGCCCGCGTCTCGTCCGGATCCAGCAAAGTTAATTGCCATTTCCCATCCCGCCCCAAGATGGGCTTGCCCGATAGCTTCACTCCTCTTGCTTCCAGCTCTTTCGCTGTCGCTTTCACATCCCGCACTCCCAGCGAAAAATGGTTCTGTATTCCCAATTCTTTGTGATCCGCGGTCGCCGGAATATTCAGCATGTACTCGAGCCAGTTATCTCCATCCGGCACCTGAACCATATACCAATTCGTTTCGTCCTCCTTGAATCCGCCGTGCCAGAACAGCTTGAACCCGAGTATGTCTTCATAAAAGCGGCTTTCGGCCTTGCCATCCTTCACCACAAAGCCGGCGTGGATCAACCGGTTGCTGATCGCTCCGGGTGGCAGCGCCTCCGCAACACTCGCCTTACCTTCCACAAATACGATCTTGTGGTGCTCCGGGTCCAGCACTTCCAGATACTTCATGCTATCGGGCCGCCGCAGAATCTCCGAAGCGGGAATCCCTTTCGCCGTCAAGTAACTCGCCATTTGCTCCACACTGTTCGTCGCCAATCCAATCTCCGGCAGAAACGAACCTTTATCTCCCACATCCGTCTTCACCAACTCCACGTGCTGCGATCCATTGATGCTGAAACAGGGATTCGCCACGCCCTTGCAGCTTTCCCCGCCGGCTCGCAACCCCAAAACTTCCCCATAAAATGCCTTGGACTTCTCAACATCCGTTACCTTCACCTTCACATACGCAATCCCATAAATCTTCGGACGGCCCGCATCTGTCGCCGCATACACCCACACCGCCAACAACAGCACCGCCAAACTCAAAATAATTCGCAACGAGTTTTTCATTTGCCTGCTCCACGCATTTCTGATTTACAGATCTCTTCCCCCCGCGTCCGAAAGCGCCCATACGAATCCGCTGAAATAAACGGCTGACCCACACAAAATCACGTACAGCTGATCCCAGGTACCATTTTCATTGCCAAAGCACTGGCGTTGGAATGGTGGAGGCGGGGGGAGTCGAACCCCCGTCCGAAAAGCGCAACGCCCCGAAGCCTACATGCTTAGCTCAATTCGCTTAGTTTCGCCTTCCGCGCTCAGAATGAGCAAGAAACGCAGCCGGCTAGTCCGATGGTTCTCGCCCAAGCCTTGCGGACCGAAAGGCTCAGGCCAGCTCACTGTATGACGCTTCTTGCCGGGCCCGTGAGCAAAGCCCGGGGAAGCGTGCGCTTAATTAATTAAGCAGCAAGTGCCAAGTTGTTGTTGGCAGTTCTAGTTTCCATCCTGTTACGGGCGGGTGGGCCCCGGCATGCCTTCGAGACGCGACAGCTTCCGTCGAAACCGTGTCGCCCCCTAGACCTTTATTTTACCACGCCCCAGGTTCCCCGTTCCCCCTACGGAATCTAGTGTCTCGTCCCTAAAAACGAATGTCCTCCGCTGCGCGACGCTGGCCCTCCACTCCGTCTCCCGCGACTTATCCTGCTCTTCGCCCTCTTCTTTCTTCTCCTTCTTTCTTGTCTCCCCCGCACATCCTCGGACGCGCTACCATCTCTCCAGCTAATCTTGGAGATCCCCGATGACATCGAGACTGCTCTTTTTCCGCCAGTCGACCCTCTTCCTCCTGCTGGCCTTATTCATTTCACCGCTCCTCGCTGCTGAACACTATGCCGTCAGAGTCGAGCGCGATGTAAGCGCGAAAATGCGCGACGGCGTCACTCTTCGCGCCGATATCTATCGCCCGGACGCCGACGGAAAATTCCCCGTGCTCCTCCAGCGCACTCCCTACAACAAATCTGGTGGGAGCATGAATTTTGCGTACTTGGCCGCGACGCGCGGCTACGTCGTGGTCATCCAGGATGTTCGCGGCCGCTACACCTCCGAGGGAGACTGGTATCCCTTCATCCACGAAGCTGAAGACGGTTACGACACCGTTGAGTGGGCTGCCGCTCTTCCTTATTCCGACGGCAGGGTCGGCATGTTCGGCGGTTCCTACGTAGGCGCCACGCAAATGCTCGCCGCCACGGCTCATCCCCCGCATCTCACCGGTATCTGTCCAGGTGTTACCGCCAGCAACTATCACGAAAATTGGACCTACCAGGGCGGCGCCTTCGAACAATGGTTCGACGAATCCTGGACCTCGCGCCTGGCACAGGACACCCTCAATCGCTCGGTCCAAAAAGCC
Source organism: Candidatus Acidiferrum sp. (assembly GCA_049522075.1). Taxonomy (GTDB): domain Bacteria; phylum Acidobacteriota; class Terriglobia; order Acidiferrales; family UBA7541; genus Acidiferrum. Next base: position 6,596 of record JBEKOE010000021.1, on the reverse strand, counting down.
ACCAACGCCCGCATCGGTGAAGACGTTCTTCCCCTCACCACCTATCCGCTTTTCAATCTCCCGGCGCCAGGTGTTGCCACTGCTTCCACTCCTACTCTTGCTCCGTACTTCCTCGATTGGCTCGCCCATCCCGCCTACGATGCCTATTGGAAGCGCTTGAACCTCGAAGATCACTACCCCGATATTCGGGTTCCCGCGCTGCATATCGCCGCCTGGTACGACATCTTCCTGGGCGGCTCTCTTCGCAACTACGCTGGCCTGAAAGCCCGCGCCGCAACCGAAGAAGCCCGCCAAGGCCAGCGTCTTCTCGTCGTCATCGGCGGCCACGCCGGTGGCGGCCGCAAAATTGGCGACCTCGACTTCGGCCCTGAAGCCGCAAAATACGACGAATACGATGTCACCCTCCGTTGGTACGATTTTCTCTTCAAGGGCATGCAAAACGAATTCGCTACCGGCAAACCCATCACGATTTTCGTCATGGGCCCCAATCAATGGCGACCGGAAGACGACTGGCCGCTCGCTCGCGCCAAGACCACCCGGTATTTTCTACACTCGCAGGGCGCCGCCAACTCTTCCCGCGGCAATGGCTCTTTATCTACCTCCGCGGCCGCCTCCGAACCCGCGGACAAGTTCACCTATGACCCCGGCAAACCCGTGCCCACCATCGGTGGCGCGCTCGGTGGCGATCCCGTGCATCTTGCACCCGGCCCGAAAGACCAGCGCGCTGTGGAGGAGCGCGACGACGTTCTTATTTATTCGACACCGCCACTCGAACACGACCTCGAAGTTACAGGCCCCGTGCGCCTCGAATTCTTCGCCTCCTCCTCCGCGGTGGACACCGACTTCACCGCCAAGCTCGTCGATGTGTATTCCGACGGTTCCGCCATCAACATCGCCGAAGGAATCCTCCGCGCCAAATATCGCGATTCGCAGGAAACCTCCACGCTCCTCACGCCGGGCAAGGTCTACTCCCTCGCCATCGATCTCTGGGCCACCAGCAACGTTTTTCGCGCAGGCCATCGCATCCGCCTCGAAGTCTCCAGCAGCAATTTCCCGCGTTTTGATCGCAATCTGAACACGGGCGAATCCGCGGCCACTTCCGCCAAGTGGGCTAGCGCCACCAACACCATCCTTCACGATGCGGCGCACCCTTCTGCTCTTCTGTTGCCCGTCGTCCCTTAGTCTGCTTCGCGGAGCAGGGCTCAACCCTGCTCCCCCCAAGCGCATCCTTATATGTGGAGGTGGACAGGTGGCGTTCCGCGTCCCCCAGATCCCTGAGTTGCGAGAGACCGACTCTTCAGCCGACCGCCTCGCTGCCCCAACCACTCTGTTCTCAATTGGTTACGTCTCACCCCCCGCGTAGGAGCAACAATTGGTCACACGCTCCCTCTGTCCCGGTTGACTCCCCGCTGCGTTGCTCCCAAAATGAAGAATCGGGAGAATTTCCGGCGAAAATGCCGAAGATTGCCATGGCACCTGAACCCAATCCGATGGAACAAGCGGTGGCGCGCGCCGTGCGCGATAACCTCGAGCGTATTAAGCGCACCAACGAGGAACTCACGCAGGCGATCGGCGATGTCGTCGCGGCCTGCTCCAGCAGCCGCCCCACCAACGCTCTTCCTCCGATGCTGCGCGCGCAAACGGCCGCGGCCGCCCTGACCGCTTCCATGGACGTGTTGTCCCGCTTCATTGCCATGGCGTTGCAAGCGGGTCCCCGCAGCCCTTTGGAAGAGAGCATCACTCAGGCCATTGGCATCGCGGCCGCCGGAACACCCGCCGCGCCGCAACGCCCGGCGCCCAGCCTTCCGGTGCCTCAAGATGCCGCCCCGAGCGCCGCGGCTCCCGCGCCACTGGAACCGGTGGAACCTCCTTCCTATGACCTTGAGCCCACGCCTCCGCCTCTCGCTCCTGTAGAATTGGAATTGCCTCCGGGTGTGGCTGGCGTCGACTCCGAGTTCGACATCAACCAGTTAACTCCTGAGGAACAGGAACTCCACCGCCGCGCAAATCGTGTGGCCAAAGTTTCGATGCAGGATATTAAGATGTTGCGACCAGAACTGGTTAGACTGGGCCGCGAACACAGAGATATCTGCATCCGACTGAAAGATGACATTGAGAAAGCCCATCGAGAATACGACCGCAGATTCAAGCCCATCATGGACCACCCAGTCGATTATTTTTATCGCTGGTTGGTGGAGATCCTTGCTGACGGAGACTCTTCCTTGCTCGGCGAATACCCTTACGCCACGGCTGGCAAATCGCGCTAAGCGCACCGCGACGCTCACCATCGTGCAGCGCGCTCTAGCGCTGGGGCTTTGCGCGTCACTGGTACCCGGCGGTTTCTCATACGCCTCCGTTGCCACTGCGCCGCAATCGCCCGCCGCCGTCCGCAACGTTTCCACGACCCCGCAAAACACTGCCCACAAAAAGAAAAAACCCGCCAAGGCCAAGTCGCCCGCGTGCCGCAGCGGTTGCAAGACCAATACCTCGGCGCCGGCGCTCGATGCCGCGACTCCCGAAGATGCCGCCGCGCAAAAAGAGCTCGCTCTTCTCGCCCGCGACGTTCATCTCGGCACTCCCGGCTCTTACGAAAAGCTCGCCACTTTCGCCAACAAGAATTCCGCCAGCGTTTGGGGGCTACGCGCGGCCCTCGCTCTGGGCTACGAGGAGTACTCCCACGCCCACGCGCAGCAAGCCCTCGTCTGGCTCCAGAAAGCCAAGGCCGACACGCTTCTGTACGAGTACACGCTCTTTTGGACGGCGCAAAGCGAGCATGCCCTGAATAAGAATGGCCAAGCGATTCAGGATTTCACCACGCTTCTGACGAACTACCCCAGCACCGCCATCAAGGAGCAAGTGCTGGAGGCCTACGTGCCCGCGGCGGTGCAGATTGGCCGCCCGCAGGATGGTCTCGACGCGCTCGCCGCTTATCCCGGCACTTCCTCGAAGCCGGGCCTGCTGCTGGAGCGTGCCCGCGCCAATGAAGCGGCTCGTCACCTTGTGCCCGCCGCCAAGGATTACCAGACGCTGTACTATAAATTTCCGCTGGCCGATGAAGCGCATGATGCCGGAATCGCGCTGCCGCGCTTGAACAAGGCGCTTCACAGCGAATTTCCCTACGCTACCGGGGAGTTGCAGGACCAGCGCGCTCAGGACTTCTACGATGCGCACAAATGGAAAGAAGCGCGCGCGGAGTACGAGAAGCTCGCGGCCATGTTGAAGGATCCCGCCAACCCCACGCGCCAGCGCGCTCTGGTGCGCATTGCGGAGTGCCGCCAGCTTCCGAAACCCGCAATCAAGTTGCTTGCTTCGCTGAATGTCAGCGATCCGGAAGCGGATGCGGAGCGTCTCTACACACTCTCGCAGGCCTATCGCTCCGAGAAAAACGAAGGCGAAATGCTCGCGGCCATCGAAAAAATATGGGAAAAGTATCCGCAAAGCCGCTGGGCCGAGGAAGCGCTGATGGCCGGCGGAAATTATTACTGGGTGGAGCTCGAACGCAGCAAGGCCGTCAGTTATTACCAGCGCGTCCTCGACGCTTTCCCTGCCGGCAAGAACGCTTACAACGCGGAATGGCGCATCGCCTGGGTCGCTTATCTCGATAGGCTGCCTTACGCGGACGACAAGATGAGCATTTTCCTGCGCAAATATCCCGTTTCCCCAGCGGCGGTGAACGCCCTTTACTGGCTTGGACGCAACGCCGAGCGCGGCGGAAATCCCGCTCATGCGCGCGCCTACTACGCGAAAGCCATCGAGCGGTTTCCCACCAGCTATTTCGCGGAGTATGCTGCGGCTCACCTGGAAAAGCTTGGCTCGGGCGAATCGGATCCCGTGGACTTCCTCGCGCAAATTCCGCCCGCACCGCCGCTGCGCGCGTTTGACGAAGCTGTCGCGCCAAGCGTCGCCGACCGCTGGAATCGCGCGCAAGCACTGCGCACCATCGCGTTCGATGCTTCCGCTGAACTCGAATTGAGAGCCGCCTTCGCCGCCACGGCTTCGTCGCGCTTCCTCGTCGAAGCCGCGCAAGCCGCCTTCGATCAGGGCCACTTCGGCACGGGCATGGCCTATGGCCGCATGGCGGTCACGAATTTCGATGCGCGCGCGTTCAAGGATGTTCCGGTGAACGCGTGGAAGGTTCTCTTTCCGCTGCCTTATGAAGCCACACTGCGCCGCGAAGCCGAACGCAACAGTTTCGATGCCATGTTCGCCGCCGGCCTCATCCGCCAGGAATCGACCTTCCAGGCGGACGCCGTTTCTCACGCCAATGCCATCGGCCTCATGCAGATCCTGCCCAAGGAAGGCCGCCGCCTGGCCAAGCAGCGCAAGGTCCGCTACACCAAATCTTCGCTCTTCGATCCCGAGGTGAACATCGAGCTGGGTATGCTGTATATCGCCGAGCTGACGCGCACCACCGGCGCACTCGAATACGCCGCCGCTGCTTACAACGCCGGAGAAGATCGCCTCGCCCAGTGGAAAGCGGAACGCACCTACGAGGAATTTCCCGAATTCGTCGAATCCATCCCCTTCACCGAAACGCGCGAGTACGTCCAGATCGTTCTGCGCAACGCCACCATGTACCGCCTGCTCTACGGCGAACCCTCCAAAACCACGGTTTCCGCCGCCATCCACTCCCGCTAGTCTGCTTGCTTTATTCTTTGTAGGCTCCGCCTTCTGAGGCACGTTGGTTGCGTCCCGAATGGTGTTGCGGGGCGGACCGGCGGGTGGCACAGCGATTCCTTGCTCTGCTCTTGGGTTTTCCTTCTCACACCACCAAACCATGAACTTGAGGGTGCCCCACCCTTGGCGCTTTTTGCGAAGGGTGGGCTCTTTCGAACTAATGCCACAAACTCTCTTGCTTCCTGATCACTGATCGCTGATATCTGATATCCCCATCCACTCGCTCCACGCCGCCCCTTTGCTACAATAAATTCCCATGTCCACTCCCGAAGTCAACATCACGCACATCACCCGCCGCATGCTTTCTGCCAAGGCTGAGCAATTTACCGAATCGGTCATTCGCGAAATGACGCGGCTGGCGCTGCAGCACAACGCCGTCAATCTTTCCCAGGGTTTTCCCGATTTCGCCGCGCCCGAAGAAATCAAGGAAGCCGCGCGTCAGGCCATTGCCGACGACATTAACCAGTACGCCATCACCTGGGGCGCGAAACCCCTGCGCGACGCCATCGTCGAAAAATTCGCGAGCACCCAAGGCATCACCGTGGACCCGGAGCGCGAAATCACCATTTGTTGCGGCTCCACGGAAGCGATGATGTCCTCCATGATGGCCATCATCAATCCCGGCGACGAAACAGTGGTCTTCGAGCCTTTCTACGAAAATTACGGCCCGGACGCGATCCTCTCCGGCGCCACGCCGCGTTTCGTGAAACTCCGCCCGCCCGATTGGACCTTCGACGAGAGGGAACTGGCCGCCGCCTTTGGTCCGCGCACCAAGGCCATCATCCTCAACACGCCCAACAATCCCACCGGCAAAGTCTTCACCCGCGCCGAACTCGAATTCATTCGCGACCTTTGCGTGCGCTGGAACGCCTACTGCATCACCGACGAAATCTACGAGCACATCATCTACGACGGCGCCGAGCACATCACCATGGCCCGCCTGGACGGCATGCGCGACCGCACCATCGTCATCAACGGCATGTCCAAAACCTACAGCGTCACCGGCTGGCGCGTCGGCTGGGCCATCGCCCCGCCGGAAACCACGCAAGCCATCCGCAAGGTCCACGATTTTCTGACCGTCGGCGCGGCCGCTCCGCTGCAGCAAGCCGGCGCCCTGGCGCTCAAATCGCCGCAGTCCTACTACGACAAGCTGGCCGCAAACTACGCCGCGAAGCGCGAGCGTCTTCTGAAAATCCTCACGGCCTCCGGCTTCACCGTTTACAAGCCCCGCGGCGCCTACTACATCATGACGGACATCTCCCGCTTCCATTTCGACGAAGCCAAATATCCCGCCGAATCGCGCGACGTCTCCTTCGCCAAATATCTTGTCGAGCACATCGGCGTTGCCTGCGTACCCGGCTCAAGCTTCTGCAACGACGCCCGCGACGGCGCCTTCCAGGTCCGCTTCACCTTCTGCAAAAAAGAAGCAACCCTAGCCGCCGCCGAAGCCCGCTTCGCTCATCTCCACATCTAGCGCAGCTCCGCGTTCGCTTGTGGAGGTTTCCGATGCCCGCCTAGCACGGCGATCTACGTAAGCTGACCGCGCCTCGGCTCCGATTATCCGATCCCGCAACCGAGTGAAGTTGGTTGGGCCTACAACATCTTCCTCGAACGGGACTTCGGGAGAATGGGAGCATTTCATGAATGATTGGCGTTTTCCCGCCTGTTACACCGTGGTTACTTCGGAAGAAGGGGGGGACAATTCAAGGTATATGGAGGATAGGTTGTCCAGGCTAGCTTGCCACGACTCGAGTTGTTCACGATGTTGTTCGGCCTGAAAAACGTGGCCCGAGATGCCATTACGTGGCTGGACCCGAAGTAATCCGCGAAGGCCGTGCCTGGTTCGGCGTTGATACTCACGTGGGTGGTGTTGGGGGGTCCAGGTACGGTAGCCAGGAACATTACCCGAGTTGTGTTGA
>JBEKOE010000020.1:0-48226 GCA_049522075.1 Candidatus Acidiferrum sp. | reverse complement strand
GCAGTAAAAATCACCCTCGGCCCCAAGGGCCGCAATGCGGTGATTGAAAAGAAGTTTGGCGCCCCCATCATCACCAAGGACGGCGTCACGGTGGCCAAGGAAATCGAACTGCGTGATCCGCTCGAGAACATGGGCGCGCAGATGGTTCGCGAAGTCGCCAGCAAGACCAGCGACGTCGCGGGCGATGGCACCACCACCGCCACCGTACTGGCCCAGGCCATTTTCCGCGAAGGCGTGAAGACGGTTGCCGCCGGCGCCAGCCCCACCGCCCTCAAGCGCGGCATCGACCGTGCCGTTGAAGCTGCCGTCGAGGAAATCAAGAAGCTTCACAAGGACGTCAAGGGCGAGATGATCGCTCAGGTGGGCACCATTTCCGCCAACAATGACAAGCAGATCGGCGGCATCATCGCCGAAGCCATGAAGAAGGTCGGCAAGGACGGCGTCATCACCGTGGAAGAGTCCAAGACCATGGAGACCACGCTGGAAGTCGTCGAAGGCATGCAGTTTGACCGCGGCTACCTCTCCCCCTACTTCATCACCGATCCGGACCGCATGGAGTCCACCCTGGAGAACGCTCTGATCCTCATCAATGAGAAGAAGATCAGCTCCATGAAGGACCTCCTGCCCTTGCTCGAGCAGATTGCCAAGCTCGGCAAGCCCCTGCTCATCATCGCTGAGGACGTCGAAGGCGAAGCCCTCGCCACCCTGGTGGTGAACAAGCTGCGCGGCACTTTGCAGTGCAGCGCCGTCAAGGCCCCCGGCTTTGGCGACCGCCGCAAGGCCATGCTCGAGGACATTGCCACCCTGACCGGCGGCAAGGCCATCACCGAAGACCTCGGCATCAAGCTCGAGAACGTCAAGATCGAAGACCTCGGCAAGGCCAAGAAAGTCACCATCGACAAGGACAACACCACCATCGTCGAAGGTGCAGGCAAGGCCAGCGAAATCGAAGGCCGCGTGAAGCAGATCCGCCAGCAGGTAGAGAACACCACCTCCGACTACGACCGCGAGAAGCTCCAGGAACGCCTCGCAAAGCTCGTCGGCGGCGTGGCTGTGATCAAGGTTGGCGCTGCCACCGAAACCGAACTCAAGGAAAAGAAAGCGCGCGTCGAAGACGCCATGCACGCCACCCGCGCAGCCGTTGAGGAAGGCATCGTTCCCGGCGGCGGTTCTGCCCTGCTCCGCGCCATCACCGCCATTGACAAGATCAAGGCGGATGGCGATGAGCTCGTCGGCGTCGGCATCGTGAAGCGCGCCCTCGAAGAGCCCACTCGCCAGATCGCGCTCAACGCCGGCTTTGAAGGCGCGGTCGTGATCGGCAAAATCCGCGAGTCCAAGGACGATAACTTCGGCTTCAACGCGGAGACCGGCGACTACGGCGACATGGTCAAGATGGGCGTGATCGATCCAGCGAAGGTCACCCGCCTAGCGCTGCAGAACGCCGCGTCCATCGCCGGCCTCATGCTCACCACCGAAGCTCTCGTGGCTGAGATCAAGGAAGAGTCCAAGGCGGCAGGCGCCGGCGGCGGCCCTGGTGGCCCCGGCGGCATGGGCGGCATGTACTAAGCCTTAGCCATCCAAACAAACTCAAACCAAAGGGGCGGCCGGTCTTCCGGTCGCCCTTTTCACTTTCTAGCGTTGGGGCGCAGCACTTTTGTGCCCCATACCGGCAAGGTCTCTTGATTCAAAGCTGGCAGCCTGTCCCAAAGCCCGTTCTCTCATGTCTGGCGCACCCTATTGGGCTGGGATGCTCTTTACGAAATCTTCCAGCACCGTGTTAAACCGCTCTGCATCATCCACAAACAACGCATGCCCTGTATCAGCGAACGCTTCCACCCGTGCCGTCGGCACATTTTTCTTGATGGGGTCCGCGGTCATGGCCTGGATGCTGCTTTCACACATGACCAGAACGGGCCGGTCTAACTTTTCCATGGCCGGCTTCCAATCCGTCCGGCTCACGGCACTCAGGCTGGCCGCGACGGCGCTGTCGGTCGGCATCTGCAGCGAAGCCGCAATGACCCGCGCGATGTACTCCTCGCTCTGCGGCTTCTTGTACATGCTGCGCACAAACTGCTCCGTGAACGGCCTCCGGTTCACCTGGAGCTGCTTGAACATCCCCAGCATCGCTTCCACAAACTGCAAGTCTTGTCTCTCCCATACCAGTCCGTCCACCAAGACATAGCCGCGCACGTTTGCGCCGCCAAATTGTTCCGCGTAGCTCAGCACTTCGGCCACCGCCAGCGACCAGCCAACCAGTACGACCGGCGCGAGTTTGCGGTTTTCGATCAATTCCTGGATATCCTGCGCGCGCCGCTCGATGTAGTTCCCTTCCGCCGCCTTCTCTGATTCGCCTTGCGAGCGCGGATCGAGCGCAACCACATGGTAGTGTTCGGCAAAATGCTGGATCTGTCCCTCCCAAATCCACGCCGGCATAGTCCACCCCGGCACAAAGACAATGGCCGGCCCCTTCCCCGCCTCCAGATAATGAAGCTTCACCCCGTCGCTCGTCTTGAACGTACCGCTGTCCACGTTGGCTGCATTCGTGCACATCGCGAGACTCCAGATCAGGACCACACCAATGCACACTTTCCCCAGCATGTGCTCTCTCTTTTTCCACGTCTCGCAACCCAACTGCGACGCCACTCCAGACCATCAGTGAGAATTGTTCCGAGCGATCATACGCCTCCTGTGCGCGGTATTCACTCTCTCTTCAAGGGAAGCCATGCCCTCCGTCCCTCCAGGCCGCTCCCTGCCTTGTGACCCTCTTCCTTGCTTCGCTTCCCCTCTCTTGAGTAAACTCTTTCTGCCACACTCTGCTCCTCAGGGGGGAGCGAGTCACATGCCTGGATTTTTGCAGCGCTTCATGCCGCGCGATGGCGATTTTTTCATTCTCTTTCAAAAGCAAGCAGAAAACATCGTCGCCGGCGCTCAAGCCTTCACCAAGATGCTGGAGCATTACACCGGCGTCCCCGAGCAGGTTCAAATCATCAAGGCCATCGAGCACCAGGGCGACGAGCTCACGCACCAGATCTTCCGCAAGCTCAACCAGACCTTTATCACTCCTTTCGACCGCGAGGACATGCACGAGCTCTGCGGCACCATGGATGATGTCATTGACCTGATTGACGCCGCCGCCAGCCGTTTCGTCCTCTATCGCGTGGACTCCGTCCGCCCCGGCACCATCGAACTCACCAAGGTCCTCTGTGCGGCCTGCGTAGAGCTCTCCGCTGCCATCCACGCCATGGAGACGCCGGACAAGGCGCTCCACCGCATCATCGAGATCAATCGCCTCGAAAACGAAAGCGATCGCATCTGCCGGACCCTCATCGCGCAGCTCTTTGAAGAAGAAAAGGATTCTGTTCAGATCATTAAGTGGAAGGAAATCTTCGAGGTCATTGAAACCGCTGTTGATAAGTGCGAAGACGTCTCTAATGTCATCGAGAGCGTCATCTTGAAGAACGCCTGATCCCTGTGAACAGCTTCACTCTCGTCGTTCTTACCATCGGCATCACCCTCGCCTTCGAGTTCTCGAACGGCTGGCACGATGCCGCCAATTCCATCGCCACTGTCGTCTCCACGCGCGTCTTGACGCCCTTTCGCGCCGTCCTCTGGGCCGCCTTCTGGAATTTCATCGCCGCGTTCGTCTTCGGCACCGCCGTCGCCGGCACCATTGGCAAAGGGATGGTCCACATCGAAATGGTGAATGAGAAGGTGCTCCTCGCCGGCCTCCTTGGCGCAATCACCTGGAACCTCATTACCCTCACGCTGGGATTGCCGACAAGCTCCTCGCACGCGCTCATGGGCGGTTACGGCGGTGCTGCAATCGTTCACGCTGGCCATAAAGCTCTCATCCTCCACGGCTGGACCATGCCGGTTCTCTTCATCTTTCTTTCGCCCATCATCGGCATGTTCATCGGTTGGCTGGTCAGCGTCCTCACCACCTGGGTGGTCCGCAATCAGCGGCCTCGCCGCGTGGACCGCTGGTTCCGGCGCCTTCAGTTGATCTCCGCCGCTGGGTATAGTTTGGGTCACGGTACCAATGACGCGCAGAAAGGCATGGGCATCATCACCGCTGCGATGGTCGCCGGTGGATTGATGAAGAACTACGCGGTTCCTTACTGGGTGATTATCTGCTGCCATCTCGCCATGGGTGGCGGCACGATGGCGGGAGGATGGCGCATCATCAAGACCATGGGCCAGCGCATCACCAAACTCACTCCCTTCGGCGGGTTTGCCGCGGAGACAGCCGGTGCGATCACCCTGTTTACCACCGCGCGTTTTGGCATTCCTGTCAGCACCACCCACACCATCACCGGCGCCATCGTTGGCGTTGGCGCTTCTCACCGCCTTACCGCCGTGCGCTGGGGCGTTACGCGGCACATCGTCTGGGCCTGGGTCCTCACCATTCCCGGCGCAGCCTTCCTCGGCGCCACCATCTATCACTTCCTCGTCCCCTTCCTCCGCTAACCGCTGTCTCGCAACTGCTTCTTGCGAGGGCAAACTTATTCTGCGATGAATCCCCCCGCAACTTCGGGCTCCTGGCTAATTTGGAGTGCGGCGGCTCGCCGCCGCTTTTACGGCTGCGTGCCCCGCCGACAAACCCTAATCATGGCCTGGTAGCGCATCGCCTCCGTTTCTCTGCTTCGCCTGCCCCCACCGAGCCACATCTTTACTTCCCTACATCGTTGCCTCTATCCTTTTCTTATGCCCGAACCACGTTCCCCATTTACCACCGTTGAAGAGGCGGTCGAGGAGATTCGCCAGGGCCGCATGATCGTCCTCGTGGATGATGAGGACCGCGAAAACGAAGGCGACCTCACCCTGGCCGCAGAAAAAATCACGCCCGAGGCCATCAACTTCATGGCCAGGTTCGGCCGCGGCCTGATCTGCCTCGCCCTCACCGAGCAGCGTTGCGAAGAGCTGAATCTCCCGCTCATGTCGCCCATCAACACCTCTGTCCATGGCACCGCCTTCTGCGAGGCCATCGACGCAAAGGTCGGCGTCACCACAGGTATCAGCGCCTCCGATCGTGCCGTCACCATCCTCACCGCCATTGACCCCAAGACCCGCCCCCAAGACCTGGCCCGGCCCGGCCACATGTTCCCTCTTCGCGCGCGCCATGGCGGCGTGCTCGTTCGCGCCGGGCAAACCGAAGCTTCCGTGGATCTGGCGCGCATCGCCGGCCTTGATCCCTCCGGCGTGATCTGCGAGATCATGAACGAGGACGGCACGATGTCCCGCGTGCCGCAGCTCATCGAGTTTTGCCGGGAGCACAACCTGAAGATGCTCACGGTTGCGGACCTCATCCGCTACCGCATGCAGCACGAGCGTTATGTCCGCCGCGTCGCCGAAGCCATCGTGCCCACTCGCTACGGCGATTTCCGCATGATCGCCTACTCCAGCGACGTGGACCACGATCAGCACATCGCGCTGGTCCGCGGCGAACTGAGCGGCCCCGTGCCTCCGCTCGTGCGCGTTCATTCCCATTGCCTCACCGGCGATGTTTTTGGATCAACCGCTTGCGATTGCCCGGAGCTTGTGGCGCGTTCTCTGGAAAAAATTGCCGAGGAGGACCGCGGCGTATTTCTCTATCTGCACCACACCGGCCGCGGCTATACCATTGACGCACCGGAAACTCCCGGGACCCTTCCGCAAATACACTTTCATACCCGCGGCCAGCTCGATCGCGAACCTGCGCGCCAGCGCATGGTGCAGCACGAAAGCGGCATTGGCGCGCAAATCCTGATCGACCTCGGCCTCACGGATATCCGCGTCGTCACCAATCACCCCAAGAGAGTCGTCGCCCTCGAAGGTTACGGCATCCGCATCGCCGACCAGGTCCCCCTGCAACTCTCCGCACCCAAGCCCACCCACCAAGAACTGTAGGCCTCCATATCGGTCATGCCGACCGCGGAACCTGCGACGGCTTTTGTCCGGGGTGATCGTGTAGGGCCCGCCTTCTGAGGCGGGCCGCCAACTCAACCACGCCTCCACTCGATCGGTCACCCCATCATTCCGTCATTCCGAACGCAGTCTGCGAAGTGAGGTACGGTTTTGCATCGCACGTCTTTTGTGCGATGAATCCCTCTGTCGTCTTTGTTTTGAACCCTCGTAAGCCTTCTATTGTTCTTCGTCATCCTTCCCCGATGAATCCGCGGCAGGCTTGCATTTCGCCGGCGGCGACTTCGCCGTCCCCGCTTGCGTGCTCGTAGACGCCTTTTTGCTCTGCGGCGCCTTCCCGATCGTTAGATACTTCCGCATCTTTTCCAGCCTCTTCGGACCAATCCCCTTGATCGCCAGCAGATCATCCACGCTCTTGAACGCGCCGTACGATTTCCGCATCTCCAGAATTTTGTCTGCGGTTGACGGCCCAATGCCCGGCACCTGCTGCAATTCTGCCGCGCTCGCGGAATTCAAATTGATGGGATGCGCTGGCGGCTTCTTCTTGGCGAGGACAGCGGCGGCACAGCAAAGAATCAGGAGACACGCCAGCAAAAAGGTCGCGAGGCGGTAGTTCCCCTGCAATGACATCACTACTTAATAATAGCAGCCGTACAGGGTTCGGGCAACTACAAAATCATGCGCGTAACCGGGCTGGACTCGGAGGCTATCGCGCCCCGAGTCTACTCCAGGCGTTTCCCCTGGCCGTCGTAAGCCTCCAACTCCCCGAACAGCCCCGCCTGCTCCTCGATCTGCGCGCGGTCCCCCACCACAACGATTTGCATGTTGGCCGAGTCGAAATATTTCCGCGCCGTAGCCAGCAAATCTTCGGCCGTCAGCGCCTTCACTCTCTCCCGGTAAGTCTCCAAATAATCCGCTGGCAATTCATTCAGCTCCACCGTCGAAAACTGCGAGAGCAGCCCCTCCTGCGTCGCCAGCCCCATGGAAAACACGCCCGTCATGTAATTCTGCGCATCGGCGAGTTCCGTTGCGGGAACAGGCACGGATCGCAGCCGGTCGATCTCGTAGAATATCTCCGTCAGCGAAGCCGCCACGACATCGTTCCGCACCGCCGCGGACACGGAGAAGTACCCGTGCTGGCGCAGCGGCATCACGCCACTTCGCGGGCTATACGTGTACCCTTTGTCTTCGCGGATGTTCATCACCAGCCGCGAATTGAACGCCCCGCCATACAAGCTGTTCGTCAGCCCCAGCCGCAGCCAGTCCGGATGCTTCCGCGTAATCGCATGGCACCCCGCCAGGATTTGCGTCTGCACCGATCCTGGAATGTGCACCAGATACACTCGGCGCCCGCGTGGTTTCGGCGGCGCTGCCGTTTCCTTCCCCGCCGGCTTCTTCCCAGTCCAATCTCCAAACACCTTCTCGATCGTCTTCAACAGCGCTGGCGGATCAAAGTCGCCCACCAGCATCAACAGCGCATTTTCCGGCGTATAGATTTCACGATACACGCTCTGCAGATCCTCGCGCTTGTACGCCGCCACTTGTGCCTCGCTCGGCGAGACTTGAGCGTAGGGGTGCGCTCCAAACAACACCTTGCGCAGCCGCTCTCCGGCCAGAAAACCCGGCGAAGTCCTTTCCAGCTTTATTTCCTCGAGCTTTTGCCGCCGCTCCCGCTCGAACTCCGCTCCCGGGAAAGAGGCCTCGCGCGCCAGTTCGTTCACCATTTGCAGCAGCGGCTCCGCGAACTCGCTCAACCCGGCGAACGAAATCGCGCTGGTATCCTGCCCCGCGCTTGTGCCCAGGTCCGCGCCCAGCCGCCGCAGGTCCTCTTCAATCTGCCGGCTCGCGCGCTTCGCCGTTCCCGTGCGCACCACCGTCGCCGTCATTTCGGCGAGGCTTGGCGCGCGATCTACCACCAGCGCATTCCCCGCGCGAAAATAGAGCTCCCCGTGAAATTTCGGAATGGAATGCGCCTCTGCCAGCACCACCTCGAGTCCATTTGCCAGCCGCGCTCTTGTCCGTTTTGGCCACGTTACGGGACGCTCCGGCGTCAATGCCGGGGCCAACGTGGGAACCTCCGCTTCACGCGTCGCCATCACGCGGCCTCCTTCGCATCGCTTTTCACCGGCGTACGGAAGACAATCGCGCGGTTCTCTGGCCGCAGATATTTCTGGGCAGCGCGTTGCACCTCTTCGCCCTTCACCTCCAAAAAACCATCCAGAATCGTGTTCACCAATTGCGGCTCATTGTCGAACAGCGTGAAGCACGCCAGCAGGTGCATCAGCCCGTAGCGCGGCATGTACCCGCCTCGTCCGCCCTCGAGCGTCGAGTAGTAATCGGAACGCCATTTTATCTGGAGCTGCTGCAATTCGTCCTCGCTGATGCCCTGCTCCTGCACTTCGCGAATCACCGCGTCAAATGCGGCCAGCGCAGCCTCCGCCGAATACTCAGGCTTGTGCAGAATTCGCGTCGTCATTTGTGTCGGCCCGTTGTACCCGAACAGATCCTCGATTCCTCCGTCCGCTTCCACGGCTATCTGCTTCTCCAGCACGAGTTCGCGGTAGATGCGCCCGGCGCGTCCGCCATGCAGCGCTTGGTCCAGCAGCGCCATGGCGAACCACTCCGGCGTCCGCCGCGCCGGCAGCACGTAGCCGATGGCCATCGCCGGCAGCGTCCCGAATTTCTCCTCGACGTGTCCTCGTCGCTCTTCTTTCTGCGGAGGCTCCTGCGGATCCGCAAACGGTGGCGCCGCCCCCGCCGGAATCGGCGCGAAATACTTTTCCGCCAGCGCAAATCCTTCCTCAGGTTTCACGTCCCCCAGCAGCAACAGCACCGCGTTGTTCGGCACGTAATACGTGCGGAAAAACTTCTGCACATCCGCCAGGCTCGCGGCATCCAGGTCCGCAAAATCCCCATAGAAATTGTGCGCGTTCGCCCAATTGCGGAATGCCACTGGTGGCATGTCCAGCCACGGAAACCCGCCATAGGGCTGGTTCAGCACGTTGACGCGCACTTCTTCTTTCACGACGTCGCGCTGGTTCCGCAAATTCTCGTCATCCACTTTCAGCGCGCGCATGCGGTCCGCCTCCAGCCACAGCACGCGCTCCAGAGCATTCGACGGCACCGCTTCGTAATAATTCGTCACGTCGTACATCGTCGAGCCGTTCAGCACGCCCCCGCTCGAATTGATCAGCTTGATGTGCTGCATCTTCACCGCGTTCTCCGAGCCTTGAAACATCATGTGCTCGAATAAATGCGCGAATCCGCTGCGCCCCTGCGGCTCCAGCCGGAATCCGATCTTGTAGTACACCCCGACCGTCACCACCGGAGCGGTCGCATCCGGCGCAATCACCACGCGCAATCCGTTCTTAAGCGTGGCGCTCTGTATGGGAATCTGAAGTCGCGTCAAGCCTGGCCCCCTTTGGTCTTCAATGACTGCTGTAGAGAAATGGAAATTGTTTCAAGCTCCGTGAGCATGGCCGTGGGATCGTGCGCCAGAACGCGCGCCGCCAGCCGGCTCACCGCCTGGTAAGCTTCCAAAAATTCCGGGGCGAGCCGCTGCAAGGCCTCTTCATGACCCGCGACCACGCCATAATCGCCTCGCGAAAGCGGCCCCGTCCATGCCTTGTGCGGCCCCAACTTTTCGTAGTGCTCGATCACCTGCCGCGACAGCGACAGCAGGGCCCGCGTTGCTTCCCGCCTCTTCATCCCCGCCATCATCAGCATCTGCACTCCAGCCTCTTCCAGCGCCAGCAGGTGTCCTGCCGCAAATGCCCCCGCGGCGTGATACAACGGTTTCATGGCGGCCGGGATGCTCACCGGAGTTCCCCCCAGCGCGCGCACGATCCCTCGTGCCTTGCGCACCGCGATCTCGTCGCCTTCAATCGCAAATATCTTGCCCTCAAGTGGCGGCACACCCACGCCGCTGAATGTCTGCATGGGGTGCATGGACCCAACCGCCGCGCCGCAAGCCCGCACGGACTGCAGCACGCTCGCATCCACCGCACCACTCGTGTGCAAAACAACCTTGTCGCGCAATTCTTCTCCGCCCATCCGCGCAAGTTCATCCGCCACGCTGGCGATCAGGTCGTCCGGAACGCTCACCAGAATCGTGGTGCTGCCGAAAATCTGCCGCGTAACTCCCGCCTGTGCCTGCCCCGCCCCGATGAAGCGCACCGCCTTCCGCGCGCTGGCCTCTGTTCTCGCCGCCACCACTCCAATCTTCCAGCCCAACTCACGCAGTCTCTGCCCCAGCGCGCGGCCCACGCGTCCGGCTCCCACGATGGCAATACTCTTTGGCATCCGTGTTAGCATAACCTGAGGCTGGCTCTCGACTCCAATCCGCATGCATCTTTTCTGGCTGCTCCTTTTCGGGCTCATCGCTTTCCTCTGGGTCACTTACGGCTTGCGCGTGGCCTATGGCGCCGTGCGCTTGCCCTGGCTTAAAAGTTATGCCCCCGCAAAAGACGCCGATTGCCCCAGGATTTCGCTGATTTTCGCCGCTCGCGATGAAGAGGAAAAACTGCCCGCCGCCCTCGCCACCCTCACCGAAATCGATTATCCCCGCCTCGAAATCATTGCCGTTGACGACCGCTCCCGCGACGCCACCTCCCGCATCCTCGATGAATTCGCCGCCACTCACGACCGCCTCCGCGTCGTCCACATCGCCGAACTTCCCAAAGGCTGGCTTGGCAAGCCGCACGCCCTTCAAAAGGCCTACGAAGCCTCCTCCGGCGATTGGCTGCTCTTCACCGACGCCGATGTGCGCTTCCAGCCGGACACGCTTCGCCGTGCCGTGGCCCTCGCCCGCAATCGCCAGCTCAACCATCTCACGCTCTTTGGCGATATCGTCATGGTCGGTTTCTGGGAAAAAGTGTTCATCACCTTCTTCGGCCTCTCATTTGTTATGGCCATCGACCCGCACCAGGTCGGCAATCCGCGTTCACGCGCCTATGTCGGTGTCGGCGCTTTTCAGATGGTCAAACGCGCCGCCTACGAGGCCTGCGGCACCCACCGCCGCCTGGCTATGGAAGTGATTGACGACGTCAAGCTCGGCAGGATGATTAAGCTGGGTGGTTTCCGTTCCGGCGTTGCTGTCGCTCAGGACGCGGTTTCCGTGCGTTGGCACGCAGGCATCGGCAATTTGATTCGCGGCGTGGAGAAAAATTTCTTCGCCAGCGCTCAATTCAGTGGACCCCTGGTTACCGCTCAATGCTTAAGCGTGCTCGCCTTCAATGTGCTTCCCTTCGCGGGCATGCTCTTTGGCCATGGCTGGGTTCGCGCTTTCGCCGGCATCTCCGTTCTGATTGCCCTGTGCTTTCACATCGGCGTGGACATCGTCATGCGCGTTTCACCGCTCTATTGCCTCACGCTCCCCTTCGGCGCGCTCCTCTTCACCTACATGCTCCTGCGTTCCACCTTCATCACCTTGCGCCAGGGCGGCATCAACTGGCGCGGCACGTTCTATTCCCTGGACGAGCTCCGCCGTCGCGGCCGTTGATCCCTCTGATTTGGAGTGCGGCGGCTCGCCGCCGCTTTTACAACTGCAAGCCCCGCTGACAAAATCTCAATCGCCGCTAGCCCCCTCCCCCGACTCTTTCACAAACATCCCCGCCAAATCCTGTTGCTTCAACGACCGTATGCGGTCCCGCAACTGCGCCGCCTTCTCAAACTCGAACTTCTTCGCTGCCTCTCTCATCTGCGCTTCCAGATTTCCCAGAATCTCGGCGAGTTGTGCCTCCGAGTGAATATTCGCCGTCGCCGCGTCCAATTCCCCGGCATCCAGCGGCACCGTCACGTAATCCGCCTCCACGATGTGCGCCAGCTCCATGTCCACGCCCTTCACAATGGATTGCGGCGTGATGTTGTTTTCCTTGTTGTACTCAAGCTGCTTCGCGCGCCGCCGGTAGGTTTCGCCGATCGCCTCGTTCATCGATTTCGTTCGCCGGTCTGCATACAGAATCGCTTTCCCGGAAATGTGCCGCGCGCACCGCCCCATGGTCTGGATCAGCGAAGTCGTGCTCCGCAAATAACCTTCCTTGTCCGCATCCAGAATCGCCACCAGTGACACTTCCGGCAGGTCCAGTCCTTCGCGTAATAGGTTGATCCCGATCAGCGCATCAAACTCGCCCTTCCGCAAATCCCGCAAAATCTTAATGCGGTCCAGCGTCTCCACTTCCGAGTGCAGATACCGGCAGCGCACGCCAATCTCTGAAAAATATTCGCTCAGGTCTTCCGCCATGCGCTTCGTCAGCGTCGTCACCAGCACCCGCTCGTTCTTTTCCGCGCGTAGCCGTATCTCCTCCAGCAGGTCGTCCACTTGGCCTTTCACCGGACGCACTTCCACCTCTGGATCGATCAATCCCGTCGGCCGGATCACCTGCTCCACCACCACGCCTCCGGACCGCGTCAACTCGTACGGTCCCGGTGTCGCCGATACGTAAATCACCTGATTCATGCGGTGCTCGAACTCCTCAAACGTCAGCGGCCGGTTATCCAGCGCCGACGGCATGCGAAATCCATAGTCCACCAACGTCTGCTTCCGCGACCTGTCGCCATGAGACATCCCTCCCACCTGCGGAATGGTCGCATGCGCTTCATCCACAAATAGCAGGTAATCCTGTGGCACATAATCCAGCAGCGTCGGCGGCGCCTCTCCCGGCAAACGCCCGCTCAGGTGCCTCGAGTAATTTTCCACTCCATGGCAGTAGCCGATGGTGCGCATCATTTCGATGTCAAACATCGTGCGCTGCACCACCCGTTGCGCCTCCACAAACTTGTTCTGCTTCTCCAGCTCTTTCTTCCACCATCCCAACTCTTCCTGTATTCCCACAATCGCGCGGTCGCGCTGCTCCTGCGGCATCACGTAGTGCGTCTTCGGATAAACGGGCACACGCGAAATATCTTCCTGCCCCGCGCGGATTTCACCCGTCAGCGGGTCAATCTGACGCAGAGTGTCAATCTGGTCGCCCCACATCTCGATGCGATAGCCCTGGTCTTCATACGTCGGATAAATCTCGATGATGTCGCCGCGCACGCGAAACGTTCCGCGCCTCAAATCTTCGCTGCGCTCGTATTGGATATCCACGAATCGGTGCAGCAGCGCCTCCCGCGACGTCTGTTGCCCCTTCTCCAGCATTACCAGCATTCCGTAATACGCTTCCGGCGAGCCAATCCCGTAAATGCAGGAAACCGATGCGACAATCACTACGTCGCGCCGTTCAAACAGCGAACGCGTCGCGCTCATCCGCAGTTTGTCCAGCTCGTCGTTGATCGTCGCTTCTTTGTCAATGTAGATGTCCGCGGAAGGCACATACGCTTCCGGCTGGTAAAAATCGTAGTAGCTCACGAAATATTCCACCGCGTTTTCCGGAAAGAAGTGCTTGAACTCGTGATAGAGCTGCGCCGCCAATGTTTTGTTGTGCGCCAGCACCAGCGCCGGCCGGTTCGCTTCCTCGATCACTTTCGCCATCGTGAACGTCTTGCCCGACCCCGTCACGCCCAGCAGCACCTGGTGCTTCTCTCCCGCCTTCAGGCCCCGCGTAAGCTGCTCGATCGCGGCAGGCTGGTCCCCGCGCGGCTGGTACGTGCTGTGCAGCCTAAAATTCATAGTGAGCGTCTCTTGCCGGCCCATCAAGGTCAGCCGAAACCACCATTATACCGCGTCCCCAAATTCAACAAGCTACTGCTAATCACACCTCAGATCGCCCACGCCACAATCACTGAGGTCATATATATTGGAGCTATTCAAGCAGCCTGCTATGGTCGAACAATCCAGGCTAGAGTCGAGGCTTGATGGAGGAAACGGAAATGCGGATCCTATGGAAACTGGTCGCTGCGATAGTTCTTTGTGTCGCGCCAATCTTGGCACAATCCGACAAGCCGCCTTCTGATTCGGAATTGGCGGAAATCACTGCGCGAGGGCGGATGCTCGCGGAATATGATCAAGCCTCCTGGCATGCCACCGACGCTGTGCAGGCTCTTAAGCCTGCTCAAGGTGCAGTGCGTCGGTACATCGCCAGAAAGAGCGCTACAGGCTGGGTCGTTGTGTTTGGCAGATTCAGCGAGGCCAAGGATGCTTTCTTGACCGTTTACGAGGCCACTCAGGGAAGCAACCCTAAGCAGTTCACAGTCAGCACTTTCGATCCACCTCGGCCGGACACTGGCTTCTTTTTTGTGGCGGCAAAAGCAATTGAATTGTCCCTACAAAACCTGACCCTACAGAAACGCCCCTATAACACCTACGTCATACCCTTGGACTCCGGCCAGATGTACGTCTATGTCCTCCCTGCACAAACTACGGCGGATGTCTATCCGCTTGGCGGAGACACGCGTTTCCTGGTTTCCGCCGACGGCTCAACTATCCTCGAGACACGCCAGCTCCATAAGTCAATTTTGGAAGTGAAGCACTCAGCCCCACTCGGGAAGACACCTGCCGGCGGCATCCACTCCCACGTCCTGACCGATTCCCCCGAAGATACGGACGTTTTTCACGTCCTGAGACAAACTCATCCTCTCCCCGAATTTGTTGGAACCAAAGACGGAGTATATGTGGTTGAAGTCGACGGAAAGATTAAGCGCGTGAAGCATTAGACGACTTGCGTCAGATGCCGGGTGCCCCACCCTCGTTTTTGGAGGGTGGGTCTTGGGTTGCTTTTTCTTCTCACTCAATCAGGAACCATGTCCATCCCGATAACCCACGATTCCCGAAACTTACAGCACGCCTGAGCATCCCTGCTTGCTTCTTTGCTTCTTAGCTTCTTTGCTTCTTTATTTCACTGTGGTATCGCTGCTCGTCACCAGCAACGCCTCAAACCGGCTGCTCGCCTCAATCGTATAATGCACACCGTTCGAGCCATCCGCCTTCGCGATGGTCAAGTTCCTCAACTCCAAAGGCTGGAATCTCCTCCTGCTCACAAGCTATCCTGTCAACCGACGACCCGGCGGCGAGGGCTGCCCGGTACAAGGAGTCATCATGGTTACACGACGCGAGTTTCTCGATGCACTGGCAGTGGGCGCGGCGGGGCTGGCCGTGGGAACCTCGGCCAAGAGCTATGGCCAGATCCTCGGCTCCAATGATCGCCTCAATTTTGGCGTGATCGGTTTGAATGGGCGCGGCTACGCTCATCTCTCCGCGCTCAAGGCGAACAGGAGCGCTGCCCGCATCTCCCATGTCTGCGACGTGGACAGCAATATTTTGAAAAAGTTTGCGGAAACTGTGCAGCAGGAGATGGGCGAGGCACCTGTGGCGCACAAGGACTTCCGCTGGATACTCGAGCAAGAGGATGTGGACGCCGTCACGATTGCCACTCCCGACCACTGGCATGCACCGATGGCCATCGCCGCATTGCAAGCGGGCAAGCACGTCTATGTGGAAAAGCCTTGCAGCCACAATCCGGCTGAGGGAGAGATGCTGGTGCAGGCGCAGCAGAAATACCGCAAGCTGGTGCAGATGGGCACGCAGCAGCGCTCTTCACCGCACACCATGGAAATCGTCGAAAAAATTCACGGAGGCGCTATCGGCAGGCCGTACTTCGCGAAAGCCTGGTACAGCAATGTGAGGAAGTCGATTGGCACAGGCAAAGAAGTGCCCGTGCCCCCGCAGCTTGATTGGGACCTGTGGCAGGGCCCCGCGCCGCGGCGTCCTTATAAGGACAATGTGCACCCGTACAATTGGCACTGGTTCCGAATCTATGGCACGGGCGAAACGCTCAATAATGGCACGCACGAGGTCGATGTCTGCCGCTGGGCGCTTGGTGTCGACTATCCGAAGCGGGTCACCTCCTCGGGCGGCAGATACCACTTCAAAGACGATTGGGAATTTTATGACACGCTGGTGACATCCTTCGAGTACGAAGACGCGATGATCTCCTGGGAGGGCAAATGCTGCCAGGGAATGAAGTATTACGGCCGTGATCGCGGCTCCGCTATCATGGGCACCACGGGTACGGTGGTTGTCGATCGCGATGGCTACGAAATTTACGACCTCGAAGGAAAGAAGACCAGGGAACTCAAGGTTGGCAGTACAACCTCATCTTCTGACACCATCGGCCGCGATTCCATGACCGATGCGCACTTCGCAAACTTCATCGCCGCAATCCGCAAAGGCGAGAAGCTCAACGCTCCAGTCTCCGTCGGCAACGTCGCCGTTACGATGCTGCAGCTCTCCAACATCGCGTGGGAAGTCAACCGCAAGCTGCAGCTCGATGCGACAGACGGACGCATTCAGGACGACCCGAAAGCCATGAAGATGTGGGGGCGTGAGTACGAGAAGGGCTGGGCGCCGCGTGTTTGATCAGTGCCGTTCCGCCTGAAATTCATGCTGGACGTCTCCTGCTGCCCCATCGCCGCCAGCCGGGTGCCCCACTCTCGTTTTTTGAGGGTGGGTCTTGGGGTTGCTTTTTCTCCTCTCTCCCACAGGAAGTCAGCTAACCGAAACTCAGCCGCCAGCGATAAGCGCACTGCTTCTTTACTTCTTTACTTCTTTGCTTCTTTGCTTCTTTACTTCTTGATTTCTCCGCAGATCCATTGCCCGTCACCAGCAGCGTCTCGAACCGGCTGCTCGCCTCAATCGTATAGTGCACGGCATTCGTTCCATCCGCTTTCGCAATCGTGACGTCCATGGACTGCTGCGTCTCTTCCGTCGCCCGCACCACCAGCCCGCTCTTCAGCGAAATATACGTGACGATCTCGTCCGTGCCCTTTGCCGTACCCGATGTGCGCAATTCGTGCAGCCGGTAATCCTCCGGCGTCGCATCCTTTGTCGAAGATTTCTGCTTCAGCGTTGCCCGCGTCAGAAAACTCGCGCACGCCTCCGCCGGAATCAGCGGGCACCGGTCGTTTCCCACGTAAGTCGTCTCCGTCTCCCACACCAGGTTGGCAATGGGCGAGGGAGTTTTTTCCTGCTCCTCGGTTTTCCACTTGTCTCCGGGCTTCGCACCCTCCACCGGCAGTGTCCACCCAAAAGCAAAGCGCGAAAGCCAGAATTGCCACGCCAGCCGCATTTCCGGCGCGACTTCGTCCAGGCCCTCGGCCTTCGCAACCTGCCCGTTCCCCTCAATCGTGAAATCCACGTTCGCTTTTGCGGATGCGTTCTTATCAGAAGAGTCGGGCTCTCCCGCAGCGAACTCCGCGTGCGCCACCACCACCGGCCGCCCGTTTTCTGAGTGAATCTCCTTCGCCGTAAAAAGTATCGGCATCGCAACATCGCGCTGCACATCACCCGGATGCAGCATCGTCGCAACCCGGCTCTCCGTTTTGACGTGCCTTCGTACCTGTCCGTGAACGTCGTACTTCACCACCTGCCCCGCCTGCAGCTTCGGCAGCAGCACCACGCGCTGGTCACCACCCGCCACGCAAACGCCCGCGGCCAGCAACACCACGCAAGCCAACACCTTCCTCATCGGAATCTCCCGCAATCCCTTCTGCGCTGTAACTTCTTCTCCTCAGCGTTTCGCCTGCGCCACTGCCGCCGCCGGTTGAATGCGGATTCGCGGCGCATCCACGGGTCCGCTCATCTCAAAACTGCGCCCCGCCGCGCCGCCCTTAGCCTTGCGCTCCCGCAAATCGCCCTCCGCTATCGTGATTTTCGCCTCCTGGCCAAAGCTGAGCGTCCCCGCAAACTCCATTTTCCCCTTCGCACCCTCCAGGCGAATCTCCTCGAAATTCACGGCGCGGTCCTTCACCGCAAACTCTCCTTCTCCACTCATCCATCGCGACACGCCCGTGCGCGGCGCTCCCGCTTCTATGCTGCTGGCCACATCCCAGCCCCGAAATTCCACGCCCTTCAACTTTATTTCCCCGCGTCCCTCAAGTTCTTGCAGCAACTCCTCTCGCCCCACTCCCTTCGTCGTCAATTGCAGCTTTCCTTTCGCCGTGCCCGCCCAGCGTTCTGTCCAGTGCGCCGCCCATGGCACTTGCGCCATATTCACGCCGTCAAATCCCGCGGCAATTTCATATCTTGGCGACGCCGAAAAAACTGCCATCATCCCGCCGTGCACCGTGCCTCCGGCCCACTGCGCCTCGGCCTCACTCACTTCTAAATGCAGGTCGTGAAACGCGAGTTTTGCCTTGGCCTTCCCCAATTTCAATTTTTCAATGGTCACACCGTCCGCGCTCAGCTCGCCTTCCGCCGAGATTCGCCGCAACAGTTCGCTGGGTTTTGCTCCAGCGTTGTTGTTTCCCAGCAGCGACGGCAGCAGCCGCTGCAGCCAGTTTGGCCGCGCCCTCGGTCCAAACCAGCGATCCAATTCCGTGGCGTCCAGATGGTCCGCGTGCAACCAGAATCCCCAGTCGCTCCCGCCCAAAGCGTTCAGCGCCGCCGCTTCTTCGATTCCCCCGGACCAGTTCGCGCCAAACCCCTCCGCGCGCGCGATCGTCGCCCCTCGCTGCCCGTCTTTCCATTCAAGGGACACGTCCTCCAGCTTCAGCGGCTGGTTCAATCCCGCCGCCTGCAGCTCCGCTTTCTTCAACTCCACTGTGCCGTTCCACCGCCTCGCCCGAGATCCATGCTCCCAATTCAGGTCCATCGCTGTGGCGACGCCGCCGTTCAGTTCCCAGCCGTGATTCAACGTGTGCCCCATCGCCGCGGCTGCCTTGAAGAAATCCTGCACTTTGTCGATCCTTCCGTCGATCCGCAGATCACCCTGGCCCGCCGCGAAATCGTGCGCAAATCGCAGCTCAACAGAATTTGCCGGCTCCGCCGCTGTTCGTCCCTTTGCCGCAAGCTTCTCCGACTTAACCGGGGGCGTGGCCTCCTTCGCTGGTGGCCCCAACGCCACGCGCAACGGCTCAACGCTGAATTTTTCACCGCGCACCTCCCCGCGCACTTCTCCAATCCGCACCGGTTGCTGGAATCCTGGCAGCCGTAAGCTCCCGCCATCGCTGGCGATCCGCGCCCCTTCCCACTGCAACGGCCATCCACGTACCGTGCCTTCTCCGCTGAAGAACTGTCCCACCGCCACTTCTTCCGCCACGTCCGGTTGAAACGCGCGATACCACGCCAGCAAGTCCGACGCCTGCACGCCCGCCCGGTCAATTCGCGCGCCCCACGCCAGCGGCCCGGCAATCTGTAACGTCGCGGAGCCATGCAGGCTGGAACCCGGCAACTCAATGCTCATCTCGTCAGCGCGTCCTGTTCCCGCCACCAGATTCCACTTCCCTTTCAAGCTCACATTGACGCGTGGATTGTCGTTGCGCTCCGTCAGGTCCCACCGGTGAATCTGGGTTGTGCGCGCTTGCAGGTCAAATTGCCATTGCCCCGCTGCCGCATCGCCCGGATTTTCCTTCCCCACGCTGGCAGTTCCGTCCACCGCGAATTCCCCGCGCACGCCGGGATCATTCCCGGTGGCCAGGCGAAATAAATCCGCAATCGACGCTTGGCCCCAGTGCAGTTGGATCCGCGCCGGCTGCAGCCGCGCCGTAGTCCCCGCCACATCGCCGCGCACTTGCAGGATCCCCGTGGACTGCAGCGTCACCCCGCTTCGCCAGGGTTGCGCCTCCATCCGCAGTTCCCAGCGCCCCGGCGAGACTTGCTCCACGCTCCCGGAAACTCCCGTGAACGCGAACGGCCTTTTCTCTTCGCCCTCCTTGAAATTTACGCGGCCTTCGTCGAACTTAATTTTTTGCAGGTGATGCGTGGACTCCGCCGGCTGCTGCGGCCCGTAAAATGTCCCGGGGTCCCCGGGCTTCGCCTTCACTGGCGGCAGCCAGTCCTCCAGGTTCCACCGTCCTTGCGCATTCCGCACCAGGATCAGGCTTGGCCTCGTCAGCGACATCGTTCCAAATTCAAAGTGGCCCCGCAGCAGCCCCATCCAGCGCAAGCTCGCCGCCATATTCTCTGCTCGCAAAAAGTATTCGTGGCCGAACGCGGGGTCCTCTCCAATCGTGACTCCTACCGCATCCACTTCCGGAATCGGCAGAATCTGCACCGAAAATCGCCTGACCTCCACCGGTCTCCCAAACGCTCTCTCTAAATGCGCAATCAGGTAACCGTGCATGCGGTGCGTGCGCGCGAGGAGTGACACGCCTACTTGCACCGCAACCAGCAGCAGCACTACCACTGCCGCGGTTCTTCCGTATTTCCGGATTCGACTCATGTCGATGGGAGTTTCTCAGACAACCACGAAAAAGTGTAGAGCCGCCGCCGCGCTTCAGCCTGTACTATGCGTGGCCGCACACATCCGAACTCACTTGCCGCAACACGCCCATTCCAGTTTGGGCTCTCGCAATTCCCCGCGTTCAATGCACGGTACGCAGCATCCGGCTCCAACGCGTTCGCGCCGGCAGGTGCAGCAGGGTATCCAGAATACCGATGATTCTCTGCCCGAACGACGTCTCGTTGTAATCGCTGCTGCTGGCGTCCACCGACCAGTAAATCAGGAACGGCCGCCCCATGATGGCCTCGCGATCCACAAATCCCCAGTACCGGCTGTCCAGGCTGTGATCCCGATTGTCCCCCATCGCAAAATAGCGATTTGGCGGCACAACGAGCTCGTCTCCCTGAATGTATTTGCGGATTTCGTGCGCCCATTCCGGCTGCACCTGCGACACAAAGATCTGATTGCCCACCGGCGGAAACGAGTAGTTCAGCGGATCCGTATAGCCGGTCGCAGGATCGTGCACTACGTACGGCTCGTACAGCGGCTTCCCGTTGATGTACACCTGCTGGTCCGCCAGTTTCAGGTGGTCTCCCGGCAAGCCGATCACGCGCTTCACAAAGTGCGGATGGTCCTGGTAAGGATATTTGAAAACGATGATGTCCCCGCGCTCCAGCGGCCGGTACGGCAGAAATTTGTCGTACCACTGTCCCCGCCCTCCGAAGATGAACTTGTTCACCAACAGGTGATCGCCCACCAAAAGCGTGCGTTCCATCGATTGTGAGGGAATCTTAAAGGCTTGCACTACGAAACTCGTCCCAAATAACGCCAGGATGACCGTTACCAGGAGGGACTCAAGGTATTCCGAAATTGTCGTCTGATTCGCCGGCGCTTCGTGCGTCACTTCCGGTTCTGTTTCCCCTGGGGCCACCAGAGCCGCGTTCTCCGGCGGGAGCGTTTCATCCGGCATGCGGTTCCACCTCTTCGCTGGCATTCGCTTCCACTCGCTGCAGCCTCTCCAACGCGCTGCGTGCCGCCCGCTGTTCCGCTTCCTTCTTCGTGCTGCCTTCCGCGTTGGCCAGGCATTCACCCTTGACCCACACCTCCACCTGGAACGTCTTCTGGTGATCCGGCCCGGTTTCCCCGGCCAAGCGGTATTCCGCGGGCGGTTCGCCCCGGCCCTGCAAATATTCTTGCAGCGCGCTCTTCCGGTCGGATTCGGAGATGCGTTCCCCGCTCTCCAGTGCCAGCAGGAACACCGTCCTTTTCAGCAATTCCCGCACCGGTTCCAGCCCACCGTCCAGGTATATCGCCGCCACCACCGCCTCAAATGCGTCCGCCAGCAGCGCCGGCTTTTCCCGCCCCCCCGTTTTTTCCTCGCCGCGTCCCAGCCGCAGGTGCTCCCCTATCCCTAAGCCCCGTGCCGCCGCTTCCAGCGAGTGCGCATTCACGATCCGCGCCCGGCTCTTGGAGAGTTGCCCCTCCGACCATTCCGGAAAATTCGCCAGCAGGTGTTCGCTCGTCAGCAGTTCCAGCACCGCGTCTCCCAGGAACTCCAGCCGCTCGTTGTCCTGCACCGCCGACCCGCTGAAGGAAATTTCCTCCCCTCTGGCGCTGCGCAATTCCGGCACCGCCGAACTGTGCGTCAGAGCGCGGTCCAACACTTCAGGATCACGAAACGCGTAGCCCAGCCGTTCCTGTAACTGTTCATCTTCCCCGCGGTTCATCACCTTGACTCCCGACGTGCCGCGGCGGGGGCGCTCTTACCTCGGCACGTTTAGTTGTGTCGCCGCAAGCTTCTTCACTTCCTCAATCCCGGCCTTGCACGTCGGCTGCAGCCCTCCCGGGAAGCTGGCGCACTTCGTAAACGCCGCAATCGCATCGTCGAAATGCGATCCCTTCTCATTCGCGACTCCCAGCAAATAGTAATTCACTGGATCGGGGCTCGGATCAAGCTTCACGGACTGTTCCAGGCTCGGAATCGCATCCTCATATTTCCCGCGGCGATACGCCACCAGCCCCAGCCCGCTGTACGCCAAGGCGCTGGTCTGATTCTTCGCCGCGGTGAACTGTTCATCGGTCAAGCCTGCGGGCTTTTGCAGCACCGGGATCAGTTCCAACGCCTTCTTCGAGTATTGTTCCGCCTTCATCAGCCGCTTCAGTGGCTCCGGCGTGCTCGCATTCATCGCGCGCGGCAGCGTCTGGCCCAGGATCGCCAGCGTCGTTGCGTCATCCGGCTGGATGGCCAATTCCTTTTCTCCCACCGCTTCCATCTTGTCAATCTCACCATTCCCGTAGTAGCCCTTCACCAACCAGCTATACACTTCCACCCGGTACCGGCTCTGCGGATACTTCAGCACGAAAGCCTCGCCCATCTGGTTTTTCTTTGCCACGTCGGTCAAGGGTGCGTCGCGGAAGGCCTTCATCGCCGCATCCTCTTCCGCGCTTACCGGGGGTGGCGCTGCATCCAGCGTCAGCGGTGTTGTGGTCGCCGGTGCTGGCTCGTTCGCCACAGGCTTGGGCGGCTGCTGCGTACCCTGCGCCTGCGCAAGCGATTCCTTTCCTCCAAACAGCAGAATCCCCAGTATCATCGCTCCTGCCAACTCCATCTTCATGCGTTTCATACTCCGTTCTCCTTCTTTCTGTTTAGCTTTCTGTTTAGGGCCGCTCTGCCGGTTTTCTCAGATCCAGTTCGCCCAGCCCTTTTTCGGCCGCTTGCTGCGCCTTGGACGGAGCCCCTTGCACCGCGAGCGCCGCCTGATATTCCGTTTTCGACCTCTCCAACTGCCCTTCATCTTCGTAAATCTGCCCAAGATACACGTGCGACCACGCCAGCACCATGGGGTCCTGCGCTGCCGCGTGTTCTCCGGACGTCAGCCGTCCGAAAATGTCTTTCGCTTGCGGAACGTTTTGGTCCAGCATCAGCGCCACCAAACCCAGTCCGTACCAGGCACGCGGCTGATCCGGGTATTTTGCCAGCACACTCTTGAACGCACCCTCCGCAGCCCGGGCATTCCGTTCCGCGATCCGCCGCTCCCCTTCCGTCAGTTGCGCCAGCGCTTCCTGATCATCCGGAATCGTCGTCACTCTCGCCCGGCGCTTGCCCGCCACTTCTTCGCTGCTCAAGGCCGCCGCTTCCGCCTGCGTTTCCGCCGGTGCAAATGTAATCCCCGCCGCTCTCTGCTCTTCTGCCTTCACATCGATGCCGCGGACCAGATCCGGAAAATAGATCCGCATGGACGGCTCGGAGTTTTCAAATCCCGTCAGCGCCTTGAAAATCGGACGGACCAGCACGTACCCGCTGGTGTCGTTTGCCGTTAACGCCGCCTCTCGTTCTCCCGGAGACATCCGTTTCACTTTCAACTCTGCCGCACGCACCATGCATTCGGAAAACCACGAGGAAAAATCATCCTTCAGGTCCGGCGCCAGTCGCGGAGCCTTCGCCGCTATCTCAAACACCGGCCGCTTTACCACCGCCACGTGCGGGTACATAAGCGGCAGCGGGTCCAGTAGAAAATGTAGAAACGCATGGCGCACCACGTCCACCGGTATCTCTTCGCTCCCGCTTAGAATGATGGCGTAGTTGTCCCCGTAATTTCGAACGTTGGTGATCCGGCCCACCAGCGGCTCCACGATGATCGTGAACGTTCCCGGTTTGCTTGGGTCCAGCATTTCTCGCAGGTACGCCGTCGCAACCAGCACGATCTGCGACACCGGGTCGTGCAGCCGCTCGATTTCCCGGTCGTACTCCGGCTGGACTTGTTGCCACATCTCCCCAATCTTCTGTTCCGTATAGTAGTTGGAAAGAATATCGCTGAAGCCTTCGAGGGAGAGTATGTCCGGCGGCAATTCCTCGCGCCGCAGCACCGGCTCGAATTTCGGTGCGGGTCCCGCCACCAGTCCGAACCACACGTACCGCGAGAGCATCGCCCCGGGGTCCCGCAATTGATGCTGCTTGTAAAACTCGCGCACTGCCTCCACTGCCGGCCCCTGCTGCCGGCGCACCCGCTCCCGGATCCGCGTGCGGAACGTTGACCAGTTGTCCGCGTTCACTTCCCCTTCGTAGCCCCCTGCGTACAGCGCGCACATCGTCGTGAACATCGCCTCGCTGCCGTCCACCCGCACATTCGTGCGTGGCGCGACCGCCCTTGTTCTCTGCGGCGTTCCCTGCGCCTCCGCCACTCCCAGAGACACCCCAAGCACCAACAGCCCGGCGCAAATTCTTGCGGCAATTCCCTTAATCATCTGATTAGGCAAGGCGCAGCAGTTCGGAACTTCAGCGGGCGCATCCTGGCCGACTCATGAGGCATTTATGGCGGTATCTCTTTGGGATACAGACATTCACGAATCGCACTACCGCCGCCTTCTTTCAATCTACAGGCCCCTCTCCCATGAGTCAAGGAAGCGTCCCCATTCTTTCCTCGCCTCGTCACGGAATCACAGCCCTGGTAGATGGCTTCTGCCCACTCGTCCGTTGTCCGGCTCTTCCGCGAACTCGCGACAGTAGCTTGCGTCTTACTTCCTGTTTTTGTTATCTAATTAAAGATAGCCGCCGCGGCCCTGGGAGCCCTTCATTGGCCATGCACCCAAGATTTGTTTCGCTGTTTTCCTTCGCATTTTTCGCTCTTACAGTTGTTTCACCCGCTCGCCTTGCCGCGCAACTCGCCGGCGACGATGCGGCACCGCCAACTTCCCCACCTCGGCAGACTCCCCAGCCCGCCTCGCAACCCGCGGCCAGGACCGGCGCTTCCTCCACTTCCACGACAAAGCAGCTTCTCTTCAAGGAATTCACTCTCGATGGCGCCAAAATTTGGACCGACACTGGCATCACCCTTGAGGCCGGCCAGCGCATCATCTTCGCGGCTAGCGGCACTCTCCGCTATTCCGACGCCAAGGCCGATAATGGTCCCGATGGCCTCGCCCGCGGCTTCAAAGACCTCATTCGCATCCTTCCTTTTAATGGCGCAGGCCGTGGCACCCTCATCGGTACAGTCGGTGATGCCGATGTCGCGCAACCCTTCCTGATCGGCGCGCGCAAAGATGTCGTCGTCCCCATCTCCGGCAAATTGGCTCTGGGAATCAATCAGGCCAACAGCGACACCGGCACGGGCTCCTACAACGTGAAAGTCGAAGTCTATGCAGCCGACTCCTCGGTGCCCCGCGAAGTCGCTCGCTTGGTCCAATCCATCCCCGGCATTGATAACGATCTCTTCGCCAAAATCCCCCGCCGCATCGGTGATAAGCAAGGCAATCCCGGTGACATGGTCAACTTCCTGATCATTGGCGACGAAGACCCCATGAAAAAAGTATTCACCACCGCTGGCTGGGTCAAAGTGGATGCCGATGTGGAATCCACCATTCTCGCCGGCGCCCTTGCCAGTTTCTCAAAAGAGTCCTATCTCACCATGCCCATGAGCCCGCTTTATCTCTTCGGCCGCCCGCAGGACTATGGCTGGGCCCACGCTGAACCCATCTCCGTTGTGGCCTCTCGCAATCACTTGCGCATCTGGAAAGCGCCTTTCACCGTCAATGGCCAAATGCTTTGGGTGGGTGCCGCCACCCACGATGTCGGCTTCGAGAGGGATCAGCGCAATAACGGCCTTACGCACAAAATCGATCCCGATATCGACCTCGAGCGCGACTTCGTCGAGAAAACCTTATCCTCCACCGGCCTCGTTTCCGAACTCACCCATTTTCTCCCCAAAAACCCCATGCAAGAAGCCAAGACCGCCACCGGCGGCTCCTTCCATTCCAACGGCCAGGTCCTCGTCCTCAAGCTCGCCGCCTCCGCCACTTCCGCCAACAACTAACGCGCGTTCATTGGGGAATCCAACTCAGTTGGCTGCTTTGGAATCCGGCCCATCGTCATTCTGAGACCCGTTCGTTTTTTGAACGGGTGAGGAACTCTGCCCCATCGCGTGGTTTTTACGCGATGAATCTGCTTTTCCCGTGGCCTATTGCATGAGGCAGATCCCTCTCCCACTTTGCGGGATCGAGATGTCCACGAATGATCGTTCCTCAGCAACCCGCTTGGGCGCTCGCCACCTCACGTCCCTTTCCCCATCCTCTTCATCTCTGCCAGCAACTTCTTCCTCGCCACCAGTGCCGACTTCCCGTAATGCTCCCCTTCCAGAATCCTCACCTCGCAAAAACCCGCTCCACCCTTCAGCGACAGCAACCGTACCGCGCTCCCCGCCTCCAGCAGAAGCAGCTTCTTCTCCGTGATCAGGATCGAAACGCCCACGTCATCCCCAAGCTCCTTCAGCCGCTGCCATTCCTCAAAGCATTTCTCATCCACGGGCGCGACCACGCACCCCCCGCCCTCTTCCGCTGCCAACACAAACGTCTTTCCCGCCAGGGCACTCCCGCTTTTCGACACTGCCCGGGGCGCTTCCCCGGCTGCCTCCACTTCCCCCAAAAACCGGTAGCCCCGGCGCGGCAACGTTTCGATGTACTTCGGCCGGTTGGCATTGTCTCCCAGTGCCTTCCGCAGCTTCTTGATTGCCGTATTCAAGCTGTGCTCGAAATCCACGAAGGTGTCCGCAGGCCAGATCCCCGCGCGCAATTCCTCGCGCGCCACCACCTCTCCGGCCTTCTCCAAAAGTGCCGCTAGCACTTGCATGGGCTGCTGCTGAATCTTGTTCTTCTTCCCGCGCTTGTATAGTTCCCCCGCGCGAACGTCGGCCACATAGGGCCCAAATCGATACACGGGTTTCGCTTTCTCTGCCGCACTCATCGCTTTCTCCTGGGTCTCGGCAATATAGCAAACTCCCCGTCCCTCGCGTACCACTTTCCTCTTTGCTAACCCTACAGATTTTCCCTGGCAGGCCTTTTGAGGGACCTCTAAATACCCCCACTTTCAATATGTTAGCGCTAGGCGTCGGTTCACCCCCAGTTCACCCAAGCTTCACCCTCCGTGCATTGTCCGTTTTGCCCGCTTCGGGCAAAGTGCACCCTGTCAAAAGCAACCGTAACTGACGAGATTGAGCAACAAGCCAAGAAAGCTTCGCTTTTCGCAAGAGGACCGATGAAAGACGCAATCGAAAACGTTCTGATCTTTCCAAAAGCCTTCCCTTCGCCTTCCATGACCGTCCCGGTCAGCTCCCGTCACCAGCTTACTCTCAAGGTTCCCTTCGCCTTCACGGTTGGACGCCAGGTTCTGCCCCCGGGCCAGTACCACCTCGAGCCCCAGATGGGCTGGGAGTCCACCAGAAACGTCGTCGTGGTCTGCAGTACCGATGGCGAGATCTACCACGCTTCTTGCGCCACCAGCATCCCCCTCGCTTCCGCCAGCCATGCGGGCCGCGCCGTCTTTCAGGGAGTTGGCGGGCAGATGTACCTCTCCGAAATCCAGGCCGCTCATCAACGAGTTCTGATCCGGTTGGATTCTGGCGCCGCCCCTGCAGACCAAAAACCGAAAACGGTCGCTTCGCGCACTAGCCAACGCCTGGAACTCGAACTCACCAGCGCGCCCCCAACGACCTCTCCTGCACCACTCCCCGCTGCATCCCCACGTACTCCTCAGCAGTGACTCCCGCCACCGGAGTCGGCGTGTTATCCCTGGCGCCGTGCTTCGGACCCTGACCCAGACGAAGCCCGGGCATCTCACCCGGGCTTCGCTCTTCTCCAGCGCCATCTGTTTGTGCCACTCCTCGCCGCGATTCCCCCCGCGCTGATATGCCGCGCAATTTGCAGTACACTGGAATGTCGTTCTCCAGCTTTGGCCCTTCAGCCATGGTTCACTTGCCACCGATCGGAGTCCAACATGCGCCTTGATTGCTTCCGTTTTGCTTTGTTGTTCGCTCTGCTCTTTCCCGTACTCGCTCTCGCGCAATCCTCTCTTCAAAAGCAGATCGTTCCTCTCAATTCCGGTTGGGAATTCCGCCAACTCCCTAGCGGCGCCGCGCCTGAAAATTCTGTTTGGCGTCCCGCGCAAGTTCCCGGTAGCGTCCACCTGGACCTGCTTCACAACAATCTCATCCCCGATCCCTACTATCGCGACAACGAAGCCAAGCTCCAATGGATCGAGGATGCCGACTGGGAATATCGCACCACGCTCCAGGCCCCGGCTGATTTGCTTGCCCGCAAAAATATTGATCTCGTCTTCGAGGGCCTCGACGCCTATGCCGAAGTCTATTTGAACGACAAGCTCGTCCTCGCCGCCGACAACATGTTCCGCGAGTGGCGCATCCCTGTGAAGTCTCTCCTGAAACCGGGCGCAAACCAGCTTCACATCGTCTTTCCTTCTCCCATCAAGGCTGCCGCCAAAATTGCCGCTCCGGATAAATGGCGGGAGCAAACCCACGTCGCAGAGAAAACTTATCTCCGCAAGGCCGCCTTCGAGTATGGCTGGGATTGGGGACCTCGCTTCGTCACCAGCGGCATCTGGCGCCCCGCTCGACTGGAAGCCTGGGACGCCGCGCGCATTTCCAACCTCCACATCGCGCAACTCGACGTCACCGCTAAAGTTGCCCACCTTTCCGCTCAAGTCGAAGTCACCGCGGCCGAAGATGCTGCCGCAAAGGTCACTCTCGACTTCACCCACGCCGGCAAAAAAGTGGAACTCTCACGCTCGGTCGAACTCCACCCCGGCCTCAATCACGTTTACCTTCCACTGGAGATCGTTTCCCCGCAGCTCTGGTTCCCGGCCGGCTACGGCGCGCAACCTCTCTATCAATTCAACGCCCAGGTCCAAATCGGCAATCGCGCCGAAGATCTGGCTTCCGCGCGCACCGGCCTGCGCTCCATCGTACTTCGCCGCGATCTCGATCAGTGGGGCCGCTCCTTCGAGTTCATCATCAACGGCATCCCCGTCTTCGGCAAAGGCGCCGACGTCATCCCCTTCGACAGCTTCCCCACGCGCGTCACCTCCGAACAGTACCGCCGCATCCTGCAATCCGCACGGGACGCCAACATGAACATGATTCGCCACTGGGGCGGAGGCTATTACGAGACCCAGGAGTTCTACG
The DNA here is from genome assembly GCA_049522075.1 of Candidatus Acidiferrum sp. Lineage (GTDB taxonomy): Bacteria > Acidobacteriota > Terriglobia > Acidiferrales > UBA7541 > Acidiferrum. The sequence continues at coordinate 19,260 of JBEKOE010000020.1, read as the reverse complement.
ACCTCTGCGACGAGCTTGGCATCATGGTTTGGCAGGATTTCATGTTCGGCAACGATTGGCAGCCCGGCACCTATGCCTTCAAGCAAAATATCGAAATCGAAGCTGAATTCCAGGTCCGCCGCCTGCGCGATCATCCCAGCATCATCATCTGGTGCGGCAATAATGAAACCGAAGAGGCCATGCACTGGGGTGGCCGCGAGCAACTTCCACCCTCCGTCCGCTACCAGATGTGGCAGGACTATCTCACCGTCTTCAGCGGCATTCTCGCGCGCACCGTCAATCGCCTTGCTCCCGAAACGCCCTACTGGCCCAGTTCTCCTAGTTCCGATTACGAGGAAACTTCCCCCAGCTTCCAGTCCGGCGATTTCCACGATTGGAGCGTCTGGCACGGCCGCGTGCCCTTCTCCGAATACGAACTGCACTTCCCCCGCTTCATGACCGAGTACGGCTTTCAGTCCTTCCCCGAAATGCGCACCATCGAAGCCTTCACTCAGCCCGAGGATCGCACCGGCATCTTCACTCCTGTGATGCTCGCCCATCAGAAAAACAACGAAGGCAATTCGATCATCCACGATTACATGCTCAAGTATTATTCCGAGCCGCGCGATTTTCCTTCATTCCTCTACGCCAGCCAGGTTCTTCAGGCCGAAGGCATCAAGGTCGGCGCGGAGCATCTGCGCCGCATCCGTCCGCGCGCCATGGGCTCGATCTTTTGGCAGCTCAACGATTGTTGGCCGGTGGCTTCCTGGTCCAGCATTGATTATTTCGGCCGCTGGAAGGCCTTGCAGTATTACGCCCGCCGATTCTATAGCCCGCTGCTCGTCTCCCCCCACGTCGAGGACGGCAATTTCAATGTCTACGTGATTTCCGATAAAACCGCGCCCACCGCCGCGCGCTTGCGCCTTCGCCTATTCACTCTTGCGGGAAAATCGCTCTCGGACTCCACGCAGGAGATCCAGGTTCCCGAACTCTCCAGTAAAATCTATATCCAGCGGCCTCTCGCGGAGTTTGTGAATGCCAATGGCACGGACGCGGCCAACATTTTCGCCGTCGCCGATCTCCTCGTTGACGGCAAAACTGTCTCCAGCAATGTTCTCTACTTCGTTCCCGCCAAACTCGTCACCCTGCCGCAGCCGCAAATCTCCGTGGATTTCGCCAAATCCGGCGAAGCCTACCGCTTGCGGCTCTCTTCCACCGCCCCGGCTCGCAGCGTCTACATCTCCTTCGGCGCTCTCGACGCCGCGCCCTCCGACAACTATTTCGACCTGATTCCCGGCCAGCCCGTCGATATCGCCATCACCTCCGCCGCGCCGCTCGATCAATTGCGCGCCCAACTCAAACTCATCTCCCTGGCGGACGCCTTCGCTCCACCCGCCTCCCAACCAAAATAGCTGCCGCCTTGCCGCAGGCTTAATGCACACTGCGAACCACGCCGGGCCGATCCTCCGATCGGCCCGCTCACATTTGCTTGTGTAGCTCAGGCTTTTGGGCCTGAGGCTTTTTCCTGTGGGTCCCTCGCAATTCTCTTCTCCGCTGTTTTCTTCTCCGAAAACTTAAAACTTACAACTGATTACTTATAACTTCCCGGGTGCCGGGTGCCCCGGGCTCGGATTTTGAGTCTGGGTCTTGGGGTTCTCTTCTCTTCTCTTCTCCGAAAACTCACAACTGAATACTTATAACTGAATACTTGGGACTCTCCGCTTCTGCGCCACCGGCCAATAGAGAACAAGCATTATGCAAACAATCGGATTCCGGGTAATGTAAGTGACACATCGTCCTTGAATTTTGCTCCACGCGACGATACGCGAATGTCTGCGTTGCTCTCGCTTCGGAACATTAGGGACAATCCTCGCGGAACCAGGAGGAACAATGAAAATTCTCGTCGCCATTGATGATTCGAAGCACTCGGCAGCCGCTATCGATGGTGTGGCGAATTACTTCAAGCCGCAAACCACGGAAGTCAGAATTTTGCATGTTTTGACCCCCATCGTGCTCTCCGCTCCCCCTCAGATGTCGCGTGGATATGCCCCTGAACTGGAACAGCAGGGAACACAGGCACGCGCTCTTATCGATAAATACGCGCAGCAACTCCGCGCTTCTGGCTATAAGGTGGACTCCGCGGTCGAAAGTGGCGACGTCCGCGAGTGCATCATCGACTCCGCTGCGCGCTGGCATGCGGACCTCATCCTCCTGGGATCCCGCGGACACAAGGGCATGGGGCGGCTGTTGCTTGGCAGTGTCGCCGAATCTGTCGTACGACACGCCCACTGTTCGGTTCTGGTCGTTCGTCCGCCTGTAACCCACTAGCCGGCTTGGCGGTTGGCCCACCCTTAGCAAGCCGGCAACACGTGGGCACCGCACACGTCGGCCTTGCGTCGGGCCTCCGACTGATCTTCTCTTCTCCGGGAACTTACAACTTAGAACTGAATACTTAGAACCTCCCGGCCGGGTGCCCCACTCTCGGTTGGCGCCTGCCCCGGCCCGGTCGGGGAGGGTGGGTCTTGGGTTCCTCTTCTCTGCGAATCTCCGCGCTCTCCGCTCCTCTGCGTTCCCGTTGCGCTGTGTCCCCCCGAACTGTCATCCCGACCAGAGCCCACGCCCATCGCGACTCCGCCCCATTTGTCATCCCGACCAGAGGCCCGCGCCGTTAGCGGGCCCCTGATTACTCTTCTCCGCTGCGAAAACTTAAAACTTATAACTGAATACTTAGAACTCTCTGGTCACCTATGTCTACTGAGATGCTGGTCCAGTCTCCGGATAGACATGTGCCGCTGGATTGCCCAAAGGCTTGTCATAAGGCCAATCGCCGAGATGGTTGCACCAGTGAACATGATGATGTCCGTGTACCATTGGGAGTCAGCAGCCGATTCGCGCAAGAGGAATATCCCGGCCAAGAAAAATGCGGTCGAGACGAGAATGCCGAGATTACGTTCTGCTCTCATGGATGCCTGGCTAAATCCCGCTTCGGCGATCTTGTGAGAAGTCTTACTTTCGTAAACAACTCTAATCTAACTATACTCTGATGTTACGACACGGACTTTAATATACGCTGGTGATTAAAAGAACAACGGAGAGGTTCCTCGCGGGCGGCCCAGGCGATAATTGCTAAAGCCACTCTGGGTGCTTGGGTTTCTCTGCTCCCAAAACTTACAACTTAAAACTGAATACTTGGAACTTTAACGGGTGGGTCTTGGGGTTCTCTTCTCTTCTGTTCTCTTCTCTTCTGTTCTCTTCTCTTCTCTTCTGTTCTCTTCTCTTCTCTTCTCTTCTCTTCTCTTCTCCGAAAACTTACAACTCATAACTGAATAGTTAGAACTCTTCCGGCCTGGTACCCGCACTTAGAGCAACAATCCAACGCCAGAGGCGCGCCTTTTGCGCCCGCCGCTTTCTGGAGGGCGCGAAACACGTTAACCCAGGGCGCCTGCCCTGAGCCGAGTCGAAGGGTGGGCCCTGGGTATCGAGTCCAACAAAACAAGCGCCGTAGGCGCGGCACGTTATTCAATTGCCCCACCCGCCCGTACAGGTATAACCGATGGTTAACTTGACAGACGGTGAATTTCTGAGGCACAATACTAAGCGATATGCTTGCTCATAATAAGTGAGGTTTTTCCAATGGCAAAGGCAACGATTAGGTCCAGCACGGGGGCGGTAATTACGGTCGAGGGCAACGAAGAGGAAGTATCGAAGATTATTTCCGCCTACGAAAGGACCAGCGTGGTAGGGCAGGCGAAGAAGGCCATTGCCCGCTCGAAGGCAACGAAGCGCGACGATAAGAGGCGGGAAGGCGCGGGGGATTTAGTTGTAGGCCTTCGTGAAGCGGGCTTCTTTGATAAGCCAAAGGGCTTGGGTGAGATCAGCGATGCGCTGGAAGAAAAAGGGTTTCTCTACCCTACGACAACCCTGTCGGGCGTCGTGCTGGGCCTTGTGAAGAAGAAGGAGTTGGGGCGGAAGAAAGTGGAAGGGAGATGGGTTTATGGCAAGTAAGGCGCGTTTTGCTAAATCGGCCACGGAAGGGTTGAAGGTTCTTTGGGAGGACAAGTATTTCCGCACGTGGAAAAAGATGGATGCAATCGTTGGAGAATTTGCGAAACGCGACAATCATTTTTCGGACGCCGAATTGGGAATGGCGCTGAAACGTGCGAATTATCTGGTTCGTCGGGGAAAACGAAGAAGCTACGAATACATCCAGAAGTATCCATTCGTGCCGAAAGGCGATGGCGAAGCGCCCGCTGCGAAGAAACGAGGGAAGAAGTGAAACAGGAAGAATTGGTTGCGTCGCTGAAAGAGATTGAGAGATTAGCCGCCAGTTGCCTTGCGGCACTGAATGACCCGAAGGCTACGAAGGGTAAAGCTGCTCCAAAGGTGAAGCCCGTAGGCGCGCGGCGCAGTACTGTCCCTGCGCCGGATTTCACAGCGCAGATCAGGCACTTCATGAACAGGCACGCAAAAGGAATGAACGGACAACAGAGATTCGCGTTGGTGGTGGCTTACTTCTCGAAAGGCAAGCCAGACACGAAAGTTACACTCCAAACAATCAAGGAAGCGTGGAACAAAATGAAAAAACTGTTGGGCAAATTCAATACTGGATACGCGGTTTGGGCGAAAGACAACGGTTGGGTGGATTCTCCGGAGTCAAAAGTGTACGTGCTCATGCCCGGCTGGAAGGAGATTCTTCATCCCGATGTCTGACAAAACTATAAATGAATTGCTGGAGGACGGTTTCAATACCACACACGTAGATGCGGCCGTGAAGCATTTTCAAAACATGGTTGCGGATTACCAGAGGTCGGAATGGGCCGACGCATCTGCTAAGGGCGGAAAATTCATCGAGGCAGTGATGAAAGCGCTTTGGGTTCATGCGGGCGAAGTCGTTCCGAAAGGAAAGGATTTCAAGGTTGGGACGGTTATTGACAGCCTTCAGCAGAAGCCAGCAGCGGCGGGCATTCCGGACACAATCAAGTTGACAATTCCACGCGCCTGCCGGTTTGCGTACGAAATCGCCAGCAATCGCGGCGCACGGCATGACGCTGACGAAATCGACGCAAACGAGATGGACGCAAGCACAGTTGTTTCTTTGTGTTCGTGGATTCTTTCTGAAATGGTCCGGTTTTCGCAAAAGGGCTTGGACCTTGCCGAAGCGAAGAAGATCGTTGAAGGGCTGATGCGGCGGAAGTTTCCGCTGTCTGAAGAAATCGACGGGCGAATCTACACCCAAATCGGCCACAGTGCGCCGGAAGTGGCGCTTGGAATTTTGTTTGAAATTTATCCAAAGCGCATGCCGAAAGACGAACTCGTGAAAACGCTGAAGCGCCACGAATTCAGCGACAACAACGCCAATGTGGCCCTCGTGCGTATCAAGAAGTATGTGGATGTAGATGAGCAGGGGCGCGTTCGCCTGCGTAATACTGGCGTGCAAAAGGTCGATGAATTGATTTCAGAGGCCTCGGAAAAGAAGGCCAAGAAAAAGCGTTGAACTCGAATTGGCCGATCCCAGGCGGGCGGTCTACCCTTTGAGGGGTCGGCAAAGGGTAAGTCCGCTCTTCTCCGCGCCTCTTTCCCAAAACGGGACGCGCATTCGAATACATACCAAGTAAATAGTTATTGATTTGGTAATGATTCTATGCTACTATGCGTTGTGAACGTTCCGCTCCAGCCCGTCCGAGCACCACGAGCCCCTCATCCCGAAAGAGTTCTGCGCTCGTTTACCCAGAGCGCTTTCTGCGAAGGGCCTCTCGCTTGCCCTGTTTGCCGAGGGAAGAACCAGCCTAGAGGCTGGCCACTACATAGGCCGGAGCTTGCCAAAACAGTTCTGGCTCGCCACTCGTCACTCGCCACTAGCCACTTTGCTCCGCTCTTTTCTAAGGCCTTTCTTTTGACATCCTTGCGCACACTTGCGCCCGCAACCCCTTTCTTTTCACATGCTTCACAAAAACACCCGGGGGTGGCATGGGCACCCTCTAACTCTCGCCTGCTCTATCAGTTACACACTCCGCATCTCGCATTATGTGCGCCCTCCCCTTACCGCTGGGCCATTGCGCTGCGCTTCGCCTGGTGCCACAATCCAGTTTCGGGCTGGTTCCCAGTGCGCTGGGTCGCCTTGGGGCGATCGGCTGCGCCGGGCCAAGAAACATTCCGCCGCTCTTCGGTGTCTAATATATTGAGCGGACGTGGATTGGGAAAGCTTCTCCCAATCCGAAGTGCCAAGAGGCCCGATGCAGGGAAGTGGTACCTGGGCCGTCCACTCTGGCCAAGGCCAGCGTGGGCCAGTTCGCCTTCAAGGGCAGGCTGCTTGAGGACGGGCTAGAAAGGCAGACCGTGTCCGACTGGGTCAGTGCGCTCTCGTGGGGCCACGATGAAGCTGGACTTGTCACCGAACTGCAGGCTGGCTCGGAGACGGCATTCGACTGGCTCGTAACGCACTACCACGGTCCCGTGTACAGCCTCAGCCTGAGCATGTTGGGAGATACGGCCGACGCCGCCGATTCCACTCAGGAGGTTTTCTTGAAGGCGTTCCGGGGCATACAGAGTTTCCGCCGCGGCAGTTCGCTGAAGACCTGGCTCTACCGCATCGCCGTGCGCGAGGCGCTCAACAACCGCCGCTGGTTCAAGCGCCACCTCCAGAAGAACGTCTCCATTGATGCGGAACCCGAAGAGGGCTTTGCCCCGGTCGAAGTGCAAGACACCACCGCATCGCCTTACGAGCAGATGGCCACGCACGAGATTCAGGCCGCGGTGCAGGACGCCTTGCAGCAAATCCCCGAAGTGTTCCGCGGCGCGGTGATCCTCAGGGATCTGGAAGGTTTGAGCTACGAAGAAGTGGCCGAAGTGCTCGACTGCAGCGTGGGCACGGTGAAGTCGCGCATCCTGCGAGGCCGGCGCACGTTGAAGGAATTACTCGAGCCACTGCTGGCCGGGGAACACTTCGCGCAGCGCCGGGAAGCGCCCCGCAGCGAAGCGGCCAGCGCCGCCCACTTCGGCTCGCAAATGGGTTTGCAAATGGCCTACGTACGCGCCCCAGCCGGTCCGTCGGCAGGTGAAATGTCGCGTCCAAATCAGACGCAAGAGGAACAATCATGACGTGCGAAAAGGTACATTCCAAACTGGCCGGGTATCTGGATGATTCGCTGGCTTCGGCTCCGCGTGCCCGGCAGCGGGACGCTGTCCGCCAGCACCTTGAAGGGTGCGCTTCGTGCCGCGAGGAATTGCAGCGTTACCGCAAGCTGGCTGTGATGCTTTCGCGTATGCCGCGCGCCTTGCCTCCGGCGGATCTCGCCGTGCGCATCAAAGTGGCGGCAGCACAGGGACGCGGCCCGCGCAATTGGGCAGAGCGGTGGCAGCTTGTGAAGGACCGCATTGAAATTCTGCAGGACAACGTGTTCCGTCCATTCACCGTCCCGGCAACCGGCGGATTGTTTTCCGCGATCGTCATCTTTGTGTTTGTGCTGCACATGATCGCGCCGGTCACTGTGGTGCAGGCCGATCCCAACGATGTTCCAACCTCGCTATTGCAGCCCGCTGGTCTGATTTTGCCCTCGAACATGCCGAGTTCGGCTTCGCCCGAAATGCAGCATCCCGATATACTTTTGCAGAATGACCTGCTCGTGGACGTGGTGGTGGATTCCGACGGCCGCATGATGAAGTACGAAATCATGGATGGCCCGGACAATCAGGAAGTGCGCCACCACCTGGATCAGATGCTGTTCTTCTATCGCTTCCGGCCGATGCTCAGCTTTGGCCGGCCGACTTCCGGCGGCCATGTGGTGTTGAGCTTCAGCGCCATCCACGTCCGCGGCTAATCGCGCTCAAACAAGTAAATATCTTCAGGATGAGCCTGTCCGGCAGGCCAGCTTCCTCTTGTGCCATCTGTACCTCGCTTCGCGCATCCATTTCTCGCGGACCGTGTTTAATAGATGCAGGAGCATCTCCGATGTCCACCTTATTGCGCTGCCTCGCCATCATTGCCGCCGTTGTATTGGCGGCGTTGTTGCTGACGCCGATATCGCACGCCGCCGCTTGGCCTCAAGACGGTTCGCCGGAAAGCATGTTGCTTGACGCTGCGAACCACAGCCGCGCCGCCGCGGGATTGCCGCCGCTGCAGTGGGATGCGGCGCTGGCCGCAGCCGCGCGCCAGCATGCGCAGCGCATGGCACAGCAGAACACGATCTCTCACCAGTTGCCCGGCGAGTTGCCGCTGCAGCAGCGAGCGATGCAAACAGGCGCCCGCTTCAGCCTGATCGCGGAGAATGTCGCCGAGGGACCAACCGTTCTGGGGCTGCACTCGCAGTGGATGAATTCGCCGCCACACCGCGCCAATCTTCTCGACCGCGAACTGAATGCGGTGGGCATCGCAGTAGTGCAAAGCGGTGGACAGTTATTTGCAGCAGAGGATTTCTCGGCAGCAGTAGCGCTTCTGGGACTGGATGCGCAGGAACTCCAGGTCAGCTCGCAGCTAGCCGCGCGCGGTGTGCGGCTGCTGAACGCCACCGATGATGCGCGCAAGACCTGCGAGATGGATCGCGGCGGGGCGGGACCACGGCCGGTGAGCGTCGTGCGTTACGAAACTTCCGACCTCAGCCACTTGCCCGCCGACGTTGACCAGCGCGTGCAAGGCGGGAAATACCGCGGCGCGGCTGTGGGCGCTTGCGATGCGGGAGGAGCGGCAGGGTTCACGCGTTATCGCATTGCGATCCTTTTATATTGATCTGGCTGAACTGATCTTTATCTTCTGCATTGATGCTGTGTTGACGCGGGCTGCCGAGTATTGCGCGGCCTAATAGCAGGAATAAGCGAATTGTGGCTTGCGTTTCCAGAAGAAATGGTTAAACTGACGAGCATGAATCGGAAGGCCTACTCGTATTATTGGCGATTTACGTACCGGAGCATCCGGGAGGAGTGGGCCATCGTCTAGATACTGCGAAAACGTGAAGTCGCGGCCCACTCGCAAAGAGTGGGCTTTTTTGTTTTACGGCGGAGAATTCGGGCTGGTTGCGGCCAGCCAAAGGAAAAAGGGAAACGAAAATGATTATTTCGATGAAGTTGCACTCGACGCGGGAAGAAATTGACGAAGTCTGCGCGATTGTGAAGCACTTCGGGTACAAGGTGCACTCGATCGAAGGCGAGGAGCGAGTGGTGATCGGCGTGGTGGGCCTGGGCGACGTGACCCCGTGCATGGAATCGGTGGAGGCGCTGCCGCAGGTGGATAGCGTCATGCGCATCACGGCGCCGTACAAGTTTGTCAGCAAGGAGTTCCGCCGCGGGAAGACGCGCGTCCGCGTGAACGGAACGGAAATCGGCGGCGATGAGTTCATCGTGATCGCGGGGCCGTGTTCGGTGGAGTCCGAGGAACAGATCATGCGGACGGCGGAAGCGGTGGCAAAGGCCGGGGCCAAGCTGCTGCGCGGGGGCGCGTTCAAACCGCGCACGTCGCCGTACGATTTCCAGGGGATGGAAGAGGAAGGATTGCGGCTGCTGCAAAAGGCGAAGAAGGCGACGGGGCTGGCGATTGTCACCGAAGTGATGGGGGATCGCGACGTCGAAATGGTGGCGAAGTACGCGGACGTAATGCAGGTGGGCGCGCGGAACATGCAGAACTTCATGCTGCTTAAGGCCCTGGGGAAGTGCGGGCGGCCGGTGCTGCTGAAGCGCGGGTTGAGCAGCACGATCAAGGAATTGCTGATGAGCGCGGAGTACATTGTGGCGCATGGGAATCCCGACGTGATTTTGTGCGAGCGCGGCATCCGCACGTTCGAGACGGCGACGCGGAATACCTGCGACATTTCCGCGATCCCGGTGCTGAATGAATTGACGCACTTGCCGGTGATTCTCGATCCCAGCCACGCGACGGGGAAGCGCAGCCTGGTGCCGGCGGTGGCGCGGGCGGCCGTGGCGATTGGTGCGGATGGATTGATCGTGGAAACCCATCCCGCACCGGAAAAGGCCATGAGCGACGGGGCGCAATCGCTGGACTTCAACCAGTTCGCGCGGATGATGGCGGAACTCAAGCCGTACATCGCGCTGTGGGACGAAGCAAGGAAGAGAGAAGCGCTGGCCGCGGCGGGGTGAGGAAGACAGTTTTAAGTTTTAAGTTGTCAGTTTTAAGTTTCGAGAGAAGAGAAAGCGGGAGTAGGGATTAGGGCACCCGGAGGCGCCTCAGCACGTCTGGCCTGCGCCACCCGCTCGACGGCTATCGTACGGGCCGCCGGTCCGGCGCGTCACTTGCTCATCTCATTCCCTGCACGTAGCGGCAGCGAAGTTCGATCACTACAGTGAGTGCAGCTAAACCAACCATGAACAGAATCCCACCCACCGTAACCGGTATGAAACTCAGCAACCGGGGAAAAGCTGAAATGCAAAAAAGAGAAACTGCGAAAACAATCCAGAATATTGAGAGTCCCCGCCGGACACGCAGCATCATCGATTTGTCTCTCTCCTAATCTGGTCTCGATAAACCACAAAGTAGTATGCGGAACAACCAAGCGACGCACCCAAGAGCATGACCCAGTACCAGAACTTCTTGGTCTTGGCCGGCGAGTTGTCGTGGCGCCTCCAGAAAACCCGCATGCCGTCCACCAGCAGAAAGCTACCCAACGTCCCCAGTGCTCCTATTAGCCCGAGAAGGTAGCGAATCGGTGCGAGGGTGAGGGGCGTTGGTCTTCCAAGAAGAGTCTCGTAATACCAAAACAACAAAAGTCCGAGTGCTCCTAGAAGCCCAATGCTCGACCACACCGACAAAAAAAACCACTGACTTGCACGGCGTGACAGAAGCCACTGGTCTTTGACTAACAACTCGGTCCACATGCATTCACCTTCTCATTCCACGGCGGGCGGGCGGGTGGCCCAGTCGCTGAAGCTCGGTTCGCGTTTTCCTTGCGTCTGGCATCGTCAGCTAAAGGATACCACCTTTATAGTTGAGTGAAGCGTTATGTAGCAGTAGGGGAGGCTACATCGTGATGGGATCTTTGGCGTGGCGGGTGACGTACCAGCACGGGCGGTTTCCGGCGTGGGAGAAGAGAGAGCGGGCGCAGGGGAGGTCCTCTTCGGGCTTCTGCGCGTCAATCTGGTATTCGACTTTGTTGTTTTTCAGTGGAATGGCGAGAAGACGGATGCGGTGGACGCTGCTGGTGGTGGTGCCGACAGCGGGGTAGTGCAGGCGGAGTTGAAACCAAAGAAAGTCGCCGAGATAGACGAGCAAGAACAGGGCGAGCGCCGCGAAGAATATGCGGCGAGGGATGTGGCTGAAGGACGATGAGGAGTCGGCGAAAGTGCTTGGTGAAGTGGTCATGGGTTGCGAGTTTCAAAGACAGAATGTTGCCGGTAGGCCCAGCAAGTATTGTGTGCCGAAAATAATGTGAAGCTCTCCAGATTCTTCAGGGACTAAAGCCCAATTCATTTTGCAGGCCGTATGTCAGGGCTGAAGCCCTGACCCCCTAAAGAAAAGTGCAACGAACTTGCAGTACACATCACTATACCAGCACGGCGATGGTCATGCCTTCATTGCTGTGATTGAGGTCGCGGTCGTTGCGCAAATCGGGACAATGTTCGATGGCGTAGCGCGCGTCGTCCTCAAAGACGCTCCACTTTTCACCGAAGATGACGCGGGTGACCAAGCCTTCTTTCTTGCGGCGCAGCAATGAGGTGCGAAGAGCGCCGCGCAGCGCACCTCCCTTCCCCGTGGAGCCGTAGCCGTGAATGATCTTCACCGCGGCGACGCCACTCTGTTTGGCTTTCTTCAGTTCGGCGAGGAGAATCTGGCGAGCTTCTTCGACCGTGGGCATTCCGGCTTCGATGTTGAGGATTTTCACGCCCGCCATGGGGAACTCCAATTGCCGCCCGAAGTGTGATTGTGCCTGAGAGTGAACGGGCAACTCAACCGACCTTGAAATCCAAAGTCGAGGAGGGATTCATCGCACAAAAAACGTGCGATGGAAAACCGCATCTCCACTCCGGGACGGCAAAAAGGCACCGTCCCTTCGGTCGGAATGACAGATTTTGGAAGGTGGATGATATTGAGAGATTCAACTTCGTTTCATGCGCCGCAAGATCACTTCCAGCGTTAAAGATCTGAAATTCTCTGATATGGGCTTCCGCCGATGAGGCAAGGATGTTCAGGCGGACACGAGAAGCGGTTACTGGCGGGAAATGGTCGATGCGCTTGTGACCGATCGCGCTGCCTTCCACGAGGGATTTCCAGCCTTGGCCAGTCCACGCCTCGATGCGGAAGCGCTCCACGTGCTGCCCGTCGTTCAGCCATTCCATGACGAGCGAATGGTCAAAAGTTACCGGCTTCTCAAAATTGGCCTCGAGAAGAGCATGGTGCGAGCCAACTGGCGCCGACCAGAACGTGTTGGGATCGCCATCGAATGCCGAGTCGGCTGGCTGGTGAAGGGGAGTGCGTTCCTTCGCCATTAGATTTTCCCCGTAGCGTTTCCGAATAACTGCACCGAATTCTTCCAGGCGTTTTACATCGGCTTCGGGCAGCAGGCCACGACGGTCGGGAGCGAGACCGAGCATCAATTGGCCACCTCGGCCGATCGTCTCTTCATAGGTGGTAACGAGTTCGGCGACGGACTTAATTGAAGCTTCATCGTTGGGATGCCAGAACCAGTGTTGCTTGTGCAGGGGCGTATCCGCTTCCACAGGCCGCTAGCGAAGATATCCGTGGCGATCGAGGACGTTCCAGTTTTCATAAGGAATGGTTCCGTCCTCGTTGCCTGCCCAGCGGATATCGGCATACTCAAGAAGCGCCGCGTCCGCAAATACCAGCGTATTGGGCTGATAGACGCGGAGATTTTCGATGATGCGCGGGAAATTGTACACATGGCCGGCACTACCTGCTCCATCCAGCCAAAATTCCACAAGGTTGCCGTAGCCTGAGGCCAGCTCCTGCATTTCCGCAACGTAGTAATCGTCGTATTCCGCGGAGTTTTTGTACTTCGGTTCATGGCGGTCCCAGGGAGAAAGATAAACGCCGAAGGCCAGGCCAAATTTACGCGCCGCGTCGGAGACTCGTCGCACCACGTCGCCGTGCCCATTCTCCCAGGGGCTGCTTTTCACGCTGTAGCCGGTTTGGCCGGTGGGCCATAAACAGAAACCGTCGTGGTGCTTGGCCACCAGAACAACGTACTTTGCGCCAGCCGCTTTGATCGCGCGCATCCACTGTTCCGGATCAAACTGCGTGGGAGCGAAAACCTCGGGGCTGGCCGTGCCGTCACCCCACTCGCGATCCAAGTACGTGTTTGGACCGAAATGAATGATGACTCCGAATTCGAGGTCTTGCCATGCTGTCTGTTGTGGCGAGGGCTTGAGGTCGGCGAAGTTCTGGGCGTGACAGGCTTGGGCTGCTGTGAGGCAAAACGCTGAGAAGACTAGTGCGACTATTGGGGCGAATCGTGCTGGGCGAAACATAGCGATTCAGAACCTCGTTCCCCGAATGCTATCGGCGTTTGTTTGATTAGTATCCTACATCGTGATTGGCGTCAGAGGGCGATAACTGCGCGACGCCAACCTCATTCTTGAGAAGCGGGCTAACGCACGAACTGGTGCCGTTCCAACTTGTTGCTACGAATGTCGGCCAGCCAAGAAGCGAGGCGTTGTTTGAGATAGCGCCCTCCTCGTCCCGTTTTCAGGTAACGCTCTCGCCGGCGGGCGTCTTCAATGCTCAAACATCCCTCACAGTAGATCGGACGCAAGGGCCGGCGATGAACGGTGGAACGCACTGCACCCGAGCTGTGTTTCTGCAACCGCGCTCGCAAGTCGCCTGAGCTTGCGATGCAGAATCCTCCATCCTGCCCGCTCAACAAAACGTAGGAGTAGTTCATCGAACATCCCAGCCATTTGGTCAAAATAGTTGGAACGGCACTGGTTCGCCAGGCGACCCTTCCGAGAGAATTTCCCGCGTGAAGCCGAGGCGGAAGAAAGAAACGGCGACCCACGGGAGAGCCGTGGGAGTAGTATGGGCTGTGGCTCGGGGCGAACAGGACTTGTGTAAAGCAAGCTGGGTCGGCCGGGCCGCAGGAGGGCGTGATGAGAATCCTGATCGCGGTCGATGGCTCTGCCTCATCGGATGCGGTGATCCAGGAAGTGGCGGCGCGACCGTGGCCCAAGGGAACGGAGATGTGCCTAGTAACAGCGGTGGACCCGTACTTTTTCACGCGGGCCCCGTTGCTGCTGGAAGAGGTGAAGCAGCGAACAAGCGAGGGCCTGGAACAGAGCGCGCAGCCCTTGCGAGATGCGGGTTGGACGGTAACTACAATGGCGCTGGTCGGAAATCCGCGGCACGGCCTTCCGAAAACTGCGAGCGAGTGGAAAGCCGACTTGATCTTGCTGGGTTCGCACGGGCGGGGGGCATTCAGCCGGCTGCTGCTGGGGAGCACGGCGCAGGCGGTGATGCGCCACGCGACCTGTTCGGTGGAGATCGTAAGAGCGAGGGAGAAGAGCCACGCGGAACGCGCGGGGATGCGCGTGCTGATTCCGACCGATGGATCGGAGTACGCGCAGATGGCGTTGCATGCGGTGGCTGAGCGGCCGTGGCCGGGAGGCTCCGAGTTCCTGATCATCGCTTGCCCGGAATACCCGGTGATCGTCGGCGAGTATCCGTACTATGCGCCGGAACAGTTGACGGAGCTGGCCAAAGGCAGCGAGATGCACGCGGCGGAATCCGCCACGGGCGGCGCTGACCTGCTGGGCAAGGCGGGACTGCGAGTCTCGCGACAAGTGACTGAAGCGAAAGACACGCCTTCGCGCGCTATCCTCGCGGCGGCCGATTCGTGGGAGGCCGACCTGATCGTGATGGGCTCACACGGGCGGCGTGGATTTGACCGCATCGTACTGGGCAGCGTTAGCGAATCGGTGGCCATGCACGCGCGCTGCTCGGTGGAGGTGGTCCGGAAGGCGTGATACGCGTGAGCATGGAAACACAAGATGCGTACGGAATTGGTACGGGCCAAAGGAGAATTGGCCCCGGAAGCGCGAGCAGGCGCTGAGATTTCCAGGAACTTCACGAACGGAAGAGACTAGTGCCGTTCCAATTATTTGGGCCAAATGACGGTCCAAGCATCTGACGCGAACACGGAGAAAGCACTCTCGAAGGGATATGCTGGAACAATTTGGAACGGCACTAGACGGCGGCTTCGTTGTGACGGGCAGCGGCCACCATGGGCTGCGGCAAGGCGCAATCCACGATCTGATTGATCGCGTAGATGGATTCCCTTTCGCAGGAACGGCAGCGCAGAACGAAGACCCGAGAGACGAGCAGGAACTGCGAATCATTGTCCTCGTGCGTTCCCAAGCAAGCGCTGTCCTTCTTGCTTACGATACTGGGAATGCGCACGGGCTTCCCGCAGTGTCGACACAACACACCGCGAAAATGTTGACTAACTGGTTCGGCGGACATCAGGACAACTCCTTGGACAGATTTCAGCGGGGGCTTCGGAAGCAGAAGGATACTGAATCACCGATGAATTTGTCTACACCAAGATAAGGTTTCCACAGGGCGAAAGAATGTGACTGGGGTCACAGGGGAAAATAATTCTAAGTGGTTTAAAACAATGTGCTTGCAGGTCGTGCGGAGACTCTGAGTGGGGCTTGGGGCCGCGTTTTCGCAGTGGAAAAACCCCGCCCTTTTTTTCTGCCCGCCAACCTAAACCTCCGGCCTGGGCGACGGGAGCAGGTGCTGGTGGTAGCGAGGACCGGGGGGCGTGGCCGCCTGGAAGGTGGAGAAGACAGCGGAATTGCCTCGAAGGGAGACGGAAACATCTGCGCTGTAGCCAAGCAAAATTGAGGAGATTTTGGTGGAGCCGATGGGATTCGAACCCACGACCTCCTCGATGCCATCGAGGCGCGCTCCCAACTGCGCCACGGCCCCACTGGAGGAACTTCCAAAAGTTTACCACAGATTGGTGAGCGCCTGGAGCAGCGGGCCACGCAGAATTGCAGGATTGATTGCCCGCTGGCGCCGCCGGGAGTCTCGCCGAGGCGTTTCCCGCCAAACGAAAGCAGGGAACGTTGGGCGGCAGTTTTGCAGGTTTTTCATCGCGGGGGGCGGCGGGCTTCCAGTAGAATGCTGGCATCATGGCGAAACTCACTTTTCTGGGCGCAGCAGGTTGCGTGACGGGGTCGAAGTATCTTGTGGAAGCGGCCGGCAAGAAACTGCTGGTGGATTGCGGATTGTTTCAGGGCACGGAGGATTTGAAGGAGCGCAACTGGAATCCACTGCCGGTGGATTTGAACACGATCAGCTACGCGGTTCTGACGCACGCGCATCTGGACCACACCGGATGGCTGCCGGTGCTGGTGCGCGACGGTTTCCGCAAGCCGATCTTTGCCAACCCGGCGACGATCGAGCTGGCGGAACTCCTGCTGAAGGATTCCGGGCACTTGCAGGAAGAAGAAACACAGGACGCCATCAAGCACAGGTGGAGCAAACACCCGCAACCGCGGGCGCTCTACACATCGGACGACGTCGATCCGGTGCTGCGGCTAATGAAGCCGATGCCGCGCAACGGCGGCTTCGACATTTCGCCGGAATTCCACGTGGAGTCGTACGATGCCGGACACATCCTGGGCTCCTCCAGCCTGGAGCTGACGATTACGGAGAACGGCAAGAAGACGGTCATCGTGTTTTCCGGGGATATCGGCCGCTACGATCAGCCCATCCTGAATGACCCCGTCACGCCGGTGACAAAGCAGATTGACCTGCTGCTGTGCGAATCCACGTATGGCGACCGCGAGCACGAATCGGGCGATCCGCTGGAATTGCTCAGCAATGTGGTGAATCGCGTGGTGAAGCGCGGCGGGTCCATCGTGATTCCCGCGTTTGCGATCGGGCGCACGCAAACTTTTATGTATTACCTGCGGCAACTGGAAAATCTGCAGCGCATCCCGAAGGTTCCGGTATATGTGGACAGCCCGATGGCGCTGAGCGCCACGGATTTATACCTGAAGCATAAGGAAGATCACGACCTGCTGTTTGCGCGCGACGAACAGAACGGCGGCGATCCCTTGAGCGTGCACGAATTCCACCTGACGCGCAGTGCGGAAGAGTCCAAGCAGATCAACAATGTGAAGACCCCGTGCATCATCATCTCCGCGAGCGGCATGGTGACCGGAGGGCGCGTGCTGCATCACCTGGCGCAGCGCTTGGGGGACGCGCGGAACGCCGTGATCCTGGGCGGTTTCCAGGCCGAGGGAACGCGGGGACGCGCCTTGCAAGAGGGGGCGAAGACCTTGAGCCTGTTTGGGCAGGTCGTTCCCGTACTGGCAGAGATCGTGGAGATGGGACAATTTTCGGCGCACGCTGGGAAGAGCGAGTTGCTGCGGTGGCTGACGGCGCTGCAGGTGCCGCCGAAGCAGGTGTACCTGACGCACGGGGAGCCTGCGGCGGCACAATCGTTGCAGCAAGCTATTACGGAGAAGTTCCGGTGGAAGGCCTCGGTGGCGCGTTATTTGGATGCGATTGCGGTGGGGTAAAGGGTAACGCGGGAACTTTTTGGACCATTGTCAGGCGAGACTATGGGAATGCATATTCCGCCCTGAGAGATTACTTCAAATTGACAATTAATTTTATTGAGGGCAGGAAACTTTTTTGTGGGTAGCCTCGTCTATATGTGCAAGACCACTCGCGGGGTAGGAAGCTAACCACCACAGGGCAACCGACCGATAGCTTCCTACCCCTTAACTACATCCAGAACAAAGGTGCGAAGGAGAAGGTGTGAACTTCTGCCGGCTGAGTGTCTGCTACGATACAGCCAAAGCGGCCCGTTTGGTAGGGGTGTCTTGCGACATCGGCGGAATTTCGGTCAGGGTCAGCCCAGCCACAAACATGGGCGTGGGGGCGACGCGTCCCCAACGGTTGAGCTCCCAGCGAGCGCGAAGAAAACGCACTTCCGGGCGCAGGGAGAGATCCAAAACCATTTTGGTAGTGCCGCGATAGAACTGTTGCGGGATTTTCAGGTACGGCTTCTTGCCGAAGTCCTGGCCATCCGCGGAGCCCCATAGCGAAACCTCCAAGGACTCCTGCTCAATCTGCTCGGTGACGCTGAGCTCGCAGAGGAAGGTGCGGGTGGAGGTGGCGGAGATATCGAAGGGCTGGCCATCAGCGCTGGATTCCAGCTTGGTTTGCGGCGGAATAATGGAAAGTTCAAGGGGCACGGTGGGGTTCCTTCCTTGAAGGGGAGATTTTAGCACAAGGGAGAAACGGGTAGCGGGGCAGCTTCCGCCGCACGTTACATGCCCAAGTCAAGCCAGCCGCGGAAATCTCAACTACCCAGAACGCCGTTTCTGGGGAGGTTGAACACAAATGAGACGGTCAGGTGTTCACTTGTGGGAGAATGTGTTCTGGACCTCTCGATTTTCTGGCAAACATGTACAGGAAGGCTTTTTCGGCCTGTGGTGCTGCAATTACTGAATAGGCCACACGCGAACTGGTTAGAAAAACTTAGGGGAGAAAATGCGCGCAATATGGACTCGAATAGCCGTGCTCCTAATTGCATCCATCTTCCTCGGCTGTGGCGAACCAGAGAAGGAATCTGACGGCACGAATCCGACACTGTTCGAAGTTCGGCAACAATGCGAGGAGATAGCAGCGTTCTTCCCGGTTTCTCTCGCTCTCGCCCGCCGCTGGGTCCCACAAGCGTTCAACTTGGAAGTTGATGCCCAAGGAGACGCAGGGGGTGCTCTTATTTTCATGAATTGCCCGGATTACTACTCGCTCACAACCCCGAACTCCCCTCCCCTCAAGCTAGGTGAGAACACTGCGCCCGGGTCTGTCGTTCATTTGTGGTTCATGCTCCAGGGTCCTGCTCAGGTCCTCCCGGTTCCAGGTGCGGAAGTAACGGCGCCGACCCAATACGCTTATGCCGTGGCGGACTTGGTCACCAGCCCAACCGCGGCCCGGGTGTACCGACGTGCCGGGAAGAATGCCGTTCCTATCAGCGGTACCACCCTGGTAGACGAAGGAAAAGGACAGACGGGCGAAATTAGATTCACCAATGGAGGTAAGATTACCCTTAACGCGTACACACCGACGCAGTTTCCGACGCCTCTCCGGGTTGGCGGAAATGTTTGGAACTGGTACGTTAACGGTCCCGTGGAAATGGGCAAAAATCTCGGCGGTCAGCTCGATCCCGCCGTGGGCAACACAAAAAACGTCAACACAACTCGGGTAATGTTCCTGGCTACCGTACCTGGACCCCCCAACACCACCCACGTGAGTATCAACGCCGAACCAGGCACGGCCTTCGCGGATTACTTCGGGTCCAGCCA
>JBEKOE010000019.1:0-49527 GCA_049522075.1 Candidatus Acidiferrum sp. | reverse complement strand
TGAGCCTGCACGCCATCCGCGCCCTGAAACGTATGCGTCGCCGCCCCACTCTGATCATGGCCTTCTGGCAGCAGGCCGACCTTTTTCCAATGTAACTATATTATGCAATGCTCAGTAGGGCGCTTGGGGGAGTTCAAACTCTGCGCCAGGTTGGGACATCGGCGCTTCCGGCGTTGTTGAGGTTCTCTTGTCAATAATCTTCGGCATCCTGAAGAATAAATTGAGCGGAAAGAAGCCATTCAGTTTTCTGGTGAACAGGGTTTTTCACAAGCTAATTGGGCCAATATCCGATGAACGTAAAAGCCGGAAAGTGACCCACTGCTCGATTTTTCCGCGATTGCGGGAGGAGGGTGTTTCGGATATTGTGCGAATGCATGTTTTTGGGAGAGTTTACGGTGAAAAAGAGCGGACTGTTCGCGGTGTTGTGTGTTGTGGGTTTGCTGCTCTGTGCGCAGGCGGGCTGCGCGCAGGCGGGGCCTGAAGGAGCGAGCAGCGAATGGCAAGTGTGGACTGGCGGCGGCCACGGGATTAATGGAAGCCAGTCCGGCACAGGCGTGTGGAACCTGGGATTGCGCTACGGCGTGGTGATTACATCGCCGCACGGGCCGGGTTTCATGCGGGGGCAACTGGAATACGCGCTGGATGCAGTGCCGGCTTGGGTGATTGTGCAGAGCACGAACACGGCGTACGGAGCGGGCGTGAATCCGTTTGCATTCAAATGGATCCTGACGTCGCCGAAAAAAGTGAAGCCCTATTTTGAGATTGAGGGCGGGACGCTGTTCACGAATACGAAGGTGCCGGAGGGGACTTCGCATGTGAACTTTACGACGAGCGGGGCGTTTGGAGCGCATTTTCTGGGCGAGAAACGCAACTGGACGGCGGAAGTGCGGTTCATGCACATCTCGAATGCGGGGATTTCCAGCCCGAATCCGGGGATCAACACGATTCAGTTGCGGATTGGGTGGGGGATGTTTCGGAAGTGAGCAGAAGAAGGCCCGTTTGCGGATTCCGTCCGAATGCCGGATACGTTGTATACGACTTGCCTAGATGGGGTCGAGCGATGCTCGACCCCTACAAATGAATGTGAGGATCAGTCGGCGGGATTTAGGGCTCTGAAGGTATAGGCCGCGACGGCGCCGCCAGCGAAATTGGCAACCAGAAAAATCCAGATGCTGGACCAGGCGGAGAGGCCCATCACCGTGATGCCCACGGCGACAGCCGGATTGAAGGCGCCACCGGAAATATTGCCAACAGCGAACGCGCCGGTCATCACGGTCATGCCGATGGCGAGACCGTAGAAGGAATTACCGGCTGTGCCCTTGGCGGTGGCGGTGTTGAGAACGACGTAGACCAAGGCGAAGGTGAAGAGGAATTCGGCAAGCAAGGAAGCCAAGACGGGCGGGTTCATCGTGGGAATGACCGCTCCCGCCTTTAAGAATTTCACCGCCGCGGCGGCGAGAGCCGCGCCCACGATCTGAAACGCCATATAGGGCGCGACGTCTTTGGTGTCACACTTGCCGCGCAACCAGACACCGAGAGTGACCGCCGGATTGTAATGTCCACCCGAAATATGGCCCCCGGCAAAGATCATCACCATCAGGGCAGCGCCAATCGCGATGGGAGCGAGAGGTCCAGCGCCATTTCCGATGAGCGCGCAACCGACGGTGAGGACCAGAAAAAAGGTTCCAATCAGCTCCACTATGTACTTGTTCATGGTGTTCTCCACAAAAAAGTGAACTCACGAAGCGGCCACGCGAGGAGACACGCACTCATGGGACGGAAAAGCAGGAAACACGTGAGGCGCGGCCCCAGGCAACGCGAAACAGCCACTTTCGTGGGAATCCGGCCCATACTCTAAGCGAAGCCGGGCAAGCATGCCAGCAGAATTTGAGAGTGGGCCAGGGCCAGGATTGACAGGCGGGGTGGGGAAAACTAAAGTGACGGCGAAACGGCGAATAATCACAACAGGCGGCAGGAAACCCTCTTGATCGAGCGACTTTTCCGTTTGCAGGAAAACCAGACCAGCGTGCGTCGAGAGTTGCTGGGCGGCATGACGACGTTTCTCACGATGGCGTACATCATCGTGGTGAATCCGCAGATCCTGGCGCAAACGGGGATGCCGGCGGAAGGCGTGGTTTTCGCGACGTGCTTGTCGGCGGCGGTGGCAACGCTGGTGATGGGGTTGTACGCGAATTATCCGATCGCGCTGGCGCCGGGGATGTCGTTGAATGCGTACTTCACGTATTCGGTGTGCCTGGGGATGCACGTTCCGTGGCCGACGGCTCTGGGAGCGGTGTTTTTTTCAGGAGTGCTGTTTGTGTTGCTGACGGTGACGCGCGTGCGGGAACAGATCGTGAATGGCATTCCGCACAGCTTGAAGCACGCGACGGCGGGCGGGATCGGGATGTTTATTGCTTTTGTGGGCCTGCGCAGCGCCAAGCTGGTGGTGGCGAATCCCGCGACGTTTGTGAGCCTGGGCAATTTTTCAGACCGGGAAGTGCAGGCGGCTTGCCTGGGAATCGTGTTGACACTGGCGTTGATGGTGCGGCGGGTGAACGGTGCGATCCTGTTGGGAATTCTGGGCACGACGCTGTTTGGGATCTTCCGAGGATTGGCGCACTGGCCTTCGGCGGTGCTGGCTTTGCCGCATCCTTCGGCCACATTTCTGAAGCTGGATTTGCGCAGCGCCGCGCACCTGGGGCTGGCGGAGATCATTTTCATTTTCCTGTTCGTGGACCTGTTTGACAACGTGGGCACGCTGGTGGGCGTGTGCGAGCAGGGCGGATTCATCAAGGAAGGAAAGATTCCGCGTGTGGGACGCGCATTGCTGGCGGATGGTATGGGAACGATGTTTGGTGCGCTTACGGGAACGTCGACGGTGACGAGTTATATTGAGAGTGCCGCGGGGGTAGCGGCGGGGGCGCGCACCGGACTGAGTAACATGATGGTGGCGGGGCTGTTTCTGGCGGCAATGTTTTTTTCGCCGGTGGCCGCGGCGATTCCGGGATTTGCAACGGCGCCGGCGTTGATCCTGGTGGGCGCGCTGATGACGGAATCCATCGCGCAAGTGGATTGGAAGGAATTCAGCGAGGCGTTTCCGGCGTTCGTGACGCTGGTGGCTACGCCACTGACGTTCAGCATTGCGACGGGCTTGAGCCTGGGGGTGATTTCCTACACGGTGGCCAAAGTGGCCGCGGGAAAATTCCGTGAAGTGAGCGCGCTGCTGTGGATCCTGACGATTGTGTTCGTGCTGCGGTACATCTATATGGCCGCGGAATGAGTTTTGGCGGGTGTGCGTAGAAGTACTGCCGGGGCGGATGATGAGAAGAAATGGTGCCCAAGAGAGGACTCGAACCTCCACGACCTTGCGGCCACTAGCTCCTGAAGCTAGCGCGTCTGCCAGTTCCGCCACTTGGGCACAAGCGGGGTAAAACCAGGCAGAGTCAATTTTGAGGCCCAGGTATTGGTTTGTCAACGAAGGCACGCGGAGAGAGCTATGCCAGGATTCGATGAGGCTTGGGCGGCAGTAGCAGTACCGCGGGATGGGGAGCAAGTCTCGAGCGGGTTGCGGCCACTTCTTCGAGCCGTTTACACGCAAAGCCTGTCGCAGCCTCTTAAGATGCGCGAGTTTAAGAACAGCCTCGAAGATCTACTGACATTTTTGGTTGGTGAGGGCCGCACAAATGCAAACTGCTGGGCCGTGGACCTTTTCTTTGGTGAAAGTCAGGGGTGGGAGCGGGACTGGGCCGCACAGGATCTTCCCGAGGAAGTTCATGATGTGCTTGCAATGATGGGGGAAGCGTTACACGACACGGTCAAGGATCCTGATATAGCCAAGAACTTCGGTTGTTTGCCCGAACAACTGTTAGAGCGCGTCAAGAGTCTGCCGGGTGCAACGCCCGACTAGCTGTTCCGTTCGCGACTAGCTACGTAAGTCGTACAAAACAAATTGGTAAGCAGGTAGCCAAGGAAGAAGAACGGGATATGAAGCCGTTGCTTGAGCCGCCAGGGTAGTAATTAAGCGATAACAATAAAGTAGTAATTATGGAAATTGGTGGGGAAGTGGATTGGGTGACGGCTGGACCGCCAGTACCCCCTAGTATTCCCCAAACAGAGTGCTATACTGCGCGCAGAATTAGGTTTGTCCGCCCCGAATAAATCGGGGGTACCGCGTACTGGTTCCAAGCGGAGGTTTCCATGGAGACCGCAGAATCTGTGTTGTCGGGGCCCATGCTGTATCTTCTGATTGCCTGGGGAGTCGTCACCGCCGTCTTTATTGTTTTGGTCGCATGGCGGGGCGTTCTCGCCAGCCACGAGGACGACCAGATCTTCCTGGATAAGGCGGAAGATCACATGGCGCGAGAGCAGCGCGAACTGGTCGCCAAGATTAATAAGCTCTCCAAGCCCATCCTTACCAGCGGAATCACTTCCGGCGTACTGCTTCTGCTGATCGCCGGAATCTTCGTGTACCACGGCCTGAAGAATTTCTAGGGCCGGCGTGCCGGAGCGTGAGGCCTGGCGAACAGCTCAGGGCTTTGAGGGTGCTGGAGTGACTGTGCTTGCAGGGGTGACCGGCTGAGAAGCCTGGACGAGGGAGGTGTGATTATGGACCACCACCCAGTCGTCGCCCCGTTTTTCAAAGACAAGCGTGGTCTGCCCCTGAGCGGCGTCAGGCTGGCCATCCACAACCGCTGAAAAATCCCACTGATAGGAGGCCCAGGCGAATTTCCCGGCAAGGCGTATGAGTGTGTTCGTGCGGTCGAGGCGGACCTGTTGGGTGCGAGAGCGCTGCGATTTGTATTGCGCCAGATAATTTTCCCAGCCGACGATTGGCGGGGCCCAGAAGCCGTTCACCACGCTGATGTCGTCGGCGATGCACTTGTGGAGCTTATCGACATCCCCAACCTGCCAGGCGCCCATCATCTCGGAAATCAGGTAGTCGATCCTTTGTTCATCGGGCATCGCCATCGTGTTGGAGGTGGAAGCGGGTGGCGGGGTGTCGTCTTTCTTCTTTTTCTTTTGGGCGGCGGCGGTGGTGGCCAGCGCCAGGCTGAATGCGAGGATGAGAAAAAGAGAAAGGCTGCGAGAGAGCGGGCGGCTCCCGTGGGAAACAATGGACGTGCGTTTCATGCTCGATCGCTCCTGCGGCTTGTGTCGCGCCAGTAGTTCGCAAAGAAATGTCGCCGCGCCGAATTCATGCTTGTGCTACGAATGCTAAGCATGATGAGCATAGCGCACTGCGCGGATAGCGGCAGCGGATTGTGCCTAGTTGGTCTAGTGCCGTTCCAACTTGTTGGCACGAATGCCGGCCAGCCAAGAAGCGAGGTGTTGTTTGCGATAGCGCCCTCCTCGACCCGTTTGCAGGTCACGCTCTCGCTGGCGGGCTTCGTCAATGCTCGAACATTCCTCATGGTAGATCAGACGCAAGGGCCGGCGATGGGCAGTGGAATGACTGTGCCTGAGCTGTGTTTCTGCAACCGCGCTCGCAAGCCGCCTGTGCTTCCGATACAGAATCCTCCATCCTGCTCGCTCAACAAAACGTAGGAGCAGTTCATCGAGCCTCCCAGCCATTTGGTCAAAATAGTTGGAACGGCACTAGTGGGTGGCGGAAGCTTGGCGCGTGCGCGACGCGCTGATGAGATTCACGAAGAGGCGATAGGCGCCGGAGTTGCCCTCGGGCAATTGGCGGAAGAAGGAGAGGCCGGTGTAGATGTAAGTGCCGTTGCCATAGCGCGTGTAGACGAGGCTGCCGTTCAGGTCGCTCTCGCCGGGGTCGTGCATAGCGAGGAGCGGCGTGTAGCGGGAGTCGAAGACGCTCCAGTAGTAGAGGCCGCGCTCCTGGACCCAATTGTTGAAGTCGGCGGCGGTGATTTTGTTGGGTGAATTGAGAAGAGGATCGGTGGGCTGGAGAAATTTCACTTCGGCGGTTTCATCGGTGACGCGGGGAGTGGGACTGCCGATCTTCGCGGGGTAGGGAGCGGGCTGAAGTTTGTCCCAGACGAAATCGCGGTTGTATTGGACAACCAGCGTACCGCCAGCCGAGACGTAGTCCAGAAGGCGCTTGTTCGCGCCCGCAAGTTCGGGGCGGAGTTCGTAGGCGCGAACGCCGACGACTATGGCGTCGTACTTAGAAAGATCGCCGAAGTTCAGTGCGGTAGCGTCGAGCATATCCACCTCGATGCCGAGGCGCTTCAGAGCCTCGGGGATGGGCTCGCCTTCGGCCGAGATGTAACCGACGCGGAGGTGCGGGGGCACGTTGATGTCGAAGGCGTGGACCATGCACTGGGCAGGTTCGCTCCAGAGGATGATGGGCATGGAGGGGAGCGGCTCAAGAGAAGCGGAGAAAGTTTCATCGCCGCGCTTGGCGTACGCGCTGATGGTGAAATCTCCAGGATCGAGTTTGGCGGGCGGGGTTACGGCGAATTTGGCGTATTGGTCGCCGACGCCTGCGAATTCCATTTCCACCGGCGCGCTCACTTTCAGACCGTCCGGCACATCTAGCCCCACGGAGACTTTTGCCGATTTCGTGGAATAGGAGTGCACGCGCAGGAAAATATCAAAGGGTTTGTGGTCGCGAGAGAGAACTTCAATGGTTTGGGATGGCTCCACGGAGAGCGTGTAGGCAGGGACAATGCGGAGCGGCACCTTGACGACGCTGGTGGATGTGGCCTCGACATGAACGATTGGTTCCCGGAATCCCTCGACACAAACGGACTCATTGTTCGTCCGGGCGAAGATGGAAGCAGCGGATTCGTCGAATGGCTGAATCGGATTCACGGTTGAGTTTTTGAGAGGAGGCTTGGAAGGAATCGGCATCTCAAACGTCGTATCTTTGGAGAAATGTTCCTCGAACCAGTGAAGATCCCAATCGCCGGTCACGTAAGCCGATTCGTAAAGCGGGCATTTCAGTCCGGGACGGCAGCGGTACTTCATGCTCACTTGTACAGAGTCGCCGACAGCCACGTTGCTTCGGTCCGCCGTGGCTTCGATTCCAAATCCGTAGACCATTCTAAGAGCTAGCTGAATTCGAGAGCGATCTTCAGTAGCCTCCCAAACCGTGGCCTGATTCAGCGGCCAGGGAAAGTTAACAAGGTCGCAGGGAGGGATAAGGCGATGGATGTTTCCCGAGGCCGATTCCAGGTGGTTGGCCGCTTCCTGCCAGTGCTGCCGCTCAACCTCTTCATGTGCCGATTTGAGATGAGCATCGGCATCGGCGATCGCATTGCAGAACTTTTGGAGGGATTTGCATTCCGTTGGACTGAGAAGGGCAGATAAGGGGCGAGCTAAGGAAGACGGATCGAAAGACTGGCCATCTTCGCGTCTGAGTGCGATGGGGCGGCGGAGGAAAGGAGAATTCAGGAAACCAGCGATCCCTTGAGTGTGGTGGTTTACAAAAGCATCCAAGCCGATTTCGCGCCAAGTTTTGCCGTAGAGAGGAGAAACTTCATCCAACGGGAGGACGTAGCCATTTGGCTTGTCGCTTCCACGATCGATATCAAGGATTTGCACTGGTTCGACGCCGCCAGTCCACGGTTCGAGATGTTCGTTGGAGAGTTCCGCGTAAGCTTTCGGGTCGGCGGCGAGGGCGACGGCTTTGGGCGTCCAGAGGCCAGAAAGCTGGTGGTGGCCGTGGCCAGTGTGAACGCCACCCCATCCGTTAATCACGATGTTCGGGCGGAAGGAGCGGATGACGCGGACCATATCTTCGAGGACCTGGTCGCCCCAGATGTTTTGGGTTTCTTCGATAGTTTTGGAATAGCCGAGATCGCGCGCGCGCGTGAAATAGAGTTTCACTCCATAGCCGCGCGTGGCGGCGAGCAATTCTTGTGTACGAATGAGACCGAGTTGGGAGCCTTGTTCGGGGCCCAACGCGTTCTGGCCGCCTTCGCCGTGGGTGAGGGTGAGCAAGGCCACATCGGCATGGAGCCCGCGGGCGAGATAGGTGAGCACGGCGGCGCTTTCATCGTCGGGATGCGCGGTGATGTAGAGGATGCGCGTGGTGACGCGGGCGCTGTCAATGGCTTCGATGGTTTCCGGGAGACCGGGGCCGGTTCCGGGTGCCGGGGGAAACTGGGCAGCGACGGGGGAAACGTGGAGCAGCCCAAGCAAAAGAACTAGACCAAATGATTTAAGGAAACGCAAAGAGCCTCCATGACAAAACGGAATTATTTAATAGCGAAAAGACGTGCTGCGTTCAGCGAGAAACAGATCCCTCACCCACAAAAGACGCGAGTTCGGGATGACAACGGGTTTGCGTCTTTTCGCAACATCTGAAGCCGTGTCCTCATAGAGCCAGTGATGAGCCGGCTTCTAACGATTGTCCGCGGGAGGCAACGAGGGCGCAAAGGGCCATTGTCGCATTACGTTGGACCAAACGAGAAACGCGGAAACACCGAGAACAATCTCCAGCAAGCCCCACTTGCGCGCCGCGCCGGTCTGCCAGAAGAGCCACCCCCAGCCGAGCATGGTGAGCACAGCCGGCAGAGGGTAAAACCACATTTTGAACGGCAGTTTGTCGGAACCCCAGCGGCGGTGCAGAAGCATGACGCCGACGGCTTGGCCGATGAATTGAACGATCAGACGCATGGCCAGGATTCCCGCGATGGCCGTTTCCAGCTTCAGAGCAATGCTGAAGGCAAACGCCAACGCCCCCAGGATTAGAAGCGAGACATGGGGAAAATGTTTCGTCGGGTGCACTTTGGCGAAAACGGGGAAGAAGTTGCCGTCGAGCGCCGCGGAGTAGGGCACGCGCGAATAGCCGAGAAGAAGGGAGAAGACGGAAGCCAGTGCGATCCACAGCACCATTCCGGTGAAAAGCAGAGCGGCCTGCTTGCCGTAGAGAGTCTCGACAAAAAGGCTGGCGATGAATGGTGAATTCTGAGCGACCCTCCAGGGCACCACGCCGAGGAGGCTCGTCTGCATGGCGAGATACAACACGGTGATGCCCAGGATGGAGAGGAAAATGCCGCGCGGGATATTTTTCTCAGGCTCGCGGATTTCGCCGCCGAGATGGCAGATGTTGTAGTAGCCCCAGTAGCTGTAGACGGTGTTGATCATGGCAGCGCCGAGAGCCGCGAACCACACACCGGAGAGATGAAACGCGCCGGGCGGAAAATCGAAGGCGAGCTTCGGGTCAAAGTGGCGCACACCACCTGCGATGAGCCAGAGCATGGTGCCCACTACGCCCACCCACAGCAAGACGGAAATCTTGCCAATAGTTTGAATCCGGCGATAAAGGAGAATCACCAGGAAAATCACCAGACCGCCGGAGATGGCTTTGGCCTGAAGCGTGGTGAACGGATGGAGGTAGCTGGCGTACCTGGCAAAGCCGATGGATGCGGAAGCGATCGAAAGAGGCGCCTGCACGAAGGTTTGCCACACGAAAAGGAAGGACATCAGGCGGCCCCAGCGCGCGGGTCCGTAGGCCTCACGCAAAAAGACATATGTGCCGCCGGCCTTGGGCATGGCCGCGCCAAGTTCCGACCAGACAAAACCGTCGAGCGTGGCAAGCAGAGCGCCGGCGAGCCAGGCCACCAAGGCTTGCGGGCCGCCCATCGCCTTGATCACCAGGGAACTGACGACGAAGGGACCAATCCCGACGATCTCAATCATGTTGAGCGCGACCGCCTCTTTCAAACCGAGGCCGCGCTCCAATGCGGGTTGTGGGGTGGTGGCGGTCAAGTGCCCTGCCGGAATCGCCGTGCGTTGCGAGAATATCAAATACGCGGGTGCAGCCCAACGGGTGTCGCCAAGTTTCTGCGCCCAGATTCGTTTTGCAACTCTGCTGGAACAGCTTAAACTCATCCAGCGGAAGAGCTGAAGGACCCGGCGGCTTCCGCACGGACAAATGGTGCGCTGGCTTGCGGCATTCCTCCTCTTCGTGACAGGTGTATCTCCCTGTGCGGGCGTTCCGCCACCAAGCCCCGCGGGACTTTCCCTGCCGCCACTTACGGCGAGCATCCTTGACCACATCTATTCGGGGCGCCCGGAACTGGCGATACCCGAAGCGCGGCAACTCCAACAGCAGCAACCAAACCATCCACTGGGGTATTTATTGGAGGCGGAGGCGCTGTGGTGGGGAATCTGGTGCACGTCGGCCGACTACAGATATGGCATGACGATGGCGCGTCACCGGGAGAAACAAGCTGCCGACCAGCCCTATCTCAACCTGGCGACAAAAGCGTCTGTCCTTGCCGACGCGCAATTGAAACAGCACGAAACGGGAGAGATGCAGTTGTATGCCGCGATGGCGGATTCGCTGCTGGCGCGCCTCCACAGTTTGCGCTGGGAAAACCGAGCGACGGCACGGGCCGGAGTACGTGCGCGCGAACATTATGAGCGCGCGCTGGCGCTCGATCCCACTTTGGCGGACGCCTACTTGGGACTGGGCTTGTACAACTATTACGTGGACACACTCTCGACGATTGCGCGCATACTGCGATTTGTGATGGGCATACCGGGCGGGTCGAAAGAAGAAGGGATACGGCAACTCCACTTGGCCATGCTTTACGGGCAGTTGACGCCGGCGGTGGCGCGATTCTATCTGGCGATTAACCTGCACAACTACGACCAGCGGTATGAGGAGGCACTGCAGTTGCTGCGGCCGCTGGTGGAGGAGTATCCGCAGAATCCGTTGTTCCAACTGGCGCTCGGGGATCTGTACGCGAAGCTTGGCAGGAAGCCACAGGCCTTGGAAGCCTACCGTGCGGCGGCAGCGTCTCCCAACATGACAGAGCCGGCGTGTCAAAGAAAGATCCAATCGCTGGTGCAGGTGTCGCTGACGACCCTGGGTGGCACGGATTTGCCCGGGCATTGAAGGACTTTGCTCCAGCGCCGGGCTGCGTAATAATAGGAGAGGGTAGATTTGTGCTCCGGCACCGCGGCCCTCCTGGATCCCGGGGTTGGGTCAACGCGGATGGCTGTTTTTGCATCTCAACCCACACAGAAGCGCCGTAATGTTTTTTCTCCCGTCTTTGAGCAGGGAGTTGGCGCACACAATTGTCTTCGGGTGGAGGAGAGTCCATGAGGCAGTCTTGGAGAGCGCTTGGCGTCGCGCTATTCGCGATGGGCTTGGTGGCCGGGTGCAACGATTACAACACCTCCATACAGTACCCCACGGGGTCATCCATTCTGACTTTGGCACCCTCGGGAGTCGTCTTCGGCAGCCCCGGGTTCACACTGACCGTTATCGCCTCGAGTTCAAACGGATTCCAGACCAACACCGTCGTGGAATGGAACGGTCAGAAACTGGCTTCCACTTACGTTGATAGCATGACCATGACGGCGACCGTGCCCGCCAGCTTGGTTGCGAAAGTCGGCACCGCGTATGTGAACACATACCAGCCACAATCGGGCACTGGCATGAATGGACTATCGAACTCGATTGCATTTTTGATTTACGGGACGCCCAACCCTGTTCCGGTGGTTACGTCGGTGACGCCGAACACGGCACCGGCTTGCGGAAGCAGTTGTGGGAACGCTTCGGTGAAGATCACGATTGCGGGGTCGGATTTTCTGTCTACGTCCACCAACGGAGCTTCAACGGTGACGTTCACCGGACTATCCACTAGCGAGGTGGAGACGGCGATTAATGTCACCAACATTACTTCGACACAGATCCAGGCCGTGATTCCTGGGACGATGCTGGCGGATGCGGATTCCAACGCGCAGATCAACGTGATCAACCCGCCGAGCGGAGTGTGCCTGGTGGGCTGTCCCGTTTTGGGCGGGGGACCCAGCCTCACGCCACAGACGTTCACGATTACCGGTGGTGCGGCGGCCGCGGCAGCGGCGGAAGAAACGCCGGCGCTGAGCCAGGATGGACGCTACGTGGCGTTCTCCGCGCAGGAAAACGAGACAACCCAGATCATGTTGCGGGATACCTGCTTGGGAGTGCAGAACGGATGCACGCCGAGCACAAAACTGATGTCCGTTGCCGCGGATAACACGCCGGGCAACGCCGACAGCCACACGCCGGTGATCAGCGCGGACGGGCGGTACATCGCGTTCAGTTCGGCGGCGACGAATCTTCTGGAAGGTGCGCCCGCGGGACGCCAAGTGTATTTGCGCGACACCTGTGCGGGAGCGAGCGCTTCTTGCAAGGCGGCGACGTCGCTGGTCTCAACGGATCCCGGAGGCGCGCTGAACGGCACGGAGAGCATATTCCCTTCGATCAGTTCTTCGGGACGCTACATCGTATTTCTGGCAGTGACACCGAGTCAGGAGGCAGCCAAGGGAAAACTGCCAGCAGCCGTGGCGGCTTCACCCAATAGCGGTTTGCGCCAGGTGTTCCTGCGGGATACTTGCCTGGGTGCAACGAATTGCACACCGAAGACGACGCGGATTTCCATCTCACCCGGAGATACGCCTGCGAACTCGAACAAGCCGGTGGGCCCGGCGCTGAGTGGCCTGGCCAAACAGGTCGCGATGGCGGATCGCAAGAGCGCGACGGTGTTTACGCCCACAGTGCCCGTGGACGATCAGGTGTTTCTCGCGGTGCCGCAGGAACCCAAGCAATAAGAAAAGCGGGGGGACGGCTCGGACGTTGCGTCCCCTGCGGTTGCACCACCTCGGTTGTCCTGAGCGAGCAATCCCATTCCCAAGTGACGGTAGGCAGGTTTTTAGTTGAAACGCACCTTGATGTCCGGGCGCTTTTCGAGATGGACGGATTCGATGAAACGCACTTGGCGTTCATCGAGGGTGAGAATCATGGAGGAAGTGCGCACACCTTCACCGAAGAAACGCACGCCTTTGAGCAGGTTTCCGTCAGTCACGCCAGAGCACGCAAAGATCATCTTCTTGCCAGGAGCCAGATCTTCGGTGGCGTAAATGCGCTTCGGATCTTTTACGCCCATGCGCGCGAGGCGTTCGTGATGTTCGGGCTTGCTGACGACGAGGCGGGCGAGAATCTGGCCATTGAGGCAGCGCAGCGCAGCGGCCGTGAGCACGCCCTCCGGAGCGCCGCCCGTGCCCATGACCATGTGCACGCCGGTACCGAGGACGGCGGCGGAAATACCAGCGGAGAGGTCACCGTCACTGATAAGCCGGATGCGTGCGCCGGCGGCGCGGATTTCCTCGATCAGCTTTTCGTGGCGGGGGCGATCGAGAACGATCACCACGAGATCTTCGACGTCGCGGTCGAGGCGCTTGGCGACGGCGCGTAGGTTATCGGCGACGGGCGCGTCGAGATCCACGGCGCCTTTACAGGCGGGCCCAACCACAATTTTCTCCATATACAAATCGGGCGCGTGCAGCAAGCCGCCCTTTTCGCTGGCGGCAAGAACGACGATAGCGTTGGGCGCACCGGTGGCGCAGAGGTTGGTGCCTTCGAGCGGGTCCACGGCGATATCAACCACGGGGAAAAGAGCTTTGGGGGCATGGGTGGCGAGGCCAACTTTTTCGCCGATGTAGAGCATGGGCGCTTTGTCGCGCTCGCCTTCGCCGATGACAATGGTGCCGTCCATTTGCACTTGATCCATGGTCTTGCGCATGGCTTCGACGGCTGCTTCATCGGCTTTGTGGCCATCACCAAAGCCCATGGTACGGGCGGAGGCGATGGCGGCATTTTCAACGACGCGCAGGAATTCCAGGCTGAGTTGTTCTTCCATGCAGAGCGCCCTCCGAGACGGCTTATCTTAGGGCAAATCAATGCTTATGGTCGAGAGGGAGGCGTGGCGAAAGGGCGAATCCGTCATCGTTTATACGATCGCAAACGAGGAAGAGCGGGAATTCCGGGTCAGCGAGCGGCGGCAGGGAGAGGCTGAATCGTGACGTTGAGAAGATTGGGGTCGGTGAATTCGGTCTGATCGCCGGCGCGTTTTCCGGCGACCGGAAGCAGGCGCGCGGAAAGCGGCTTGTTCCATTTGACGGAGAGCGAAGCCACATCGCCGATGATGCGGGCGAGAGTGTCGAGGCTGGTGTCGCCGGGAAGAGGAACCGTGTCGAGGCCGGTGCCGCAGACAGCGGAGTAGCTCAGCAGCACGTCGAGTGAAATCAGGCCGTTGTTCCAGCGCTCGGCGAGGCGCGGGTCCTCGAGGATTGGAAGCATCAGGCCGGAGTATCCGGCTTTGCGCGCGCCAATGTCCTTAAATGTGGAAGTGATGGTGGCGACCGCGGTGAGCGTGCCGCTGGTGCCGATGGGCTGGTGAGAAAGCGCCTCGATGGCGGCCCCGATGGAAGCGTCTTTTGCAGGGGCGGGGGAGAGATCGAGGCCCAGATAGGTCCAGCCTTGCTCACGGTCGGCGCGGCTGGCGAGTTCCTCGACATCGAAGGATTGCTGGATGAAAAGGTCGAGCAAGCGGCGCCGGGCCGTGGGGATATCCGGAGCATTCTGAAAGGCAGCGGCGACGGTGTTGGCCGATTCCAGGCCCACGGTGAACTGGTGGCCGGTGCCGGTGTGATAGCCCGCGGGGAAGAAAGGCGAGTAGGGAGGAACGCTGGCGATGGCGGCGAAACGGAAATTGCCTTCGCTGTGCGGCGTGGTGTCCGCGAGTTTTTTGATGACGCGGGCGGCAGCTTTGACGGCGGGCCAGTTGACGTTGTCGTCCTTGGTCACGAAAACGGCGCCGTTGATGGATTTAGTGTTCTGCAGAATTTCCGCGAGCAGATCAGTCTGTGCGTCGCCGTCTTCGCCGGAGAGATAGGCTGGGCCAATGGAAAGAATGACGTGGTCCTGCTGGGCGAGGCCGTCGAGGTCCTTGAAGAACTGCATGGCCTCATTGTGAGGAAGCGACATGGCGTATTCAGGGAAAGGCTGCGTGGCGATGCGCAGGGTTTCCACGACGTAGCCGCGGGACTCGAAAACGGTTTGCACGTATTTGAGGAACTGAAGCGTTTCGGAGATTTGAATCTGATAGCGGGCGCGGTCGAGGTTAATGAAAGCGGTGATAGCGCGGACTTTGGGCTTTGGACTGCTTTCCGTCTTTTGTTGCGCGGCGGAAGAAAGCGCAAAGAACGAAAGAAGCAACATGCAGGCAATTATAAAGCGAAGATTGCGTGTGCGGAGTGCCATAGATTCACACAAAGGCAGCGATGCCGGTGATTTTTTCCCCGATGATGAGCTTGTGGATGTCGTTGGTGCCTTCGTAGGTGTAGACGCTTTCGAGGTTGTTCATGTGGCGCATGACGCAGTAGTCGTCCACGATGCCGTTGGCGCCGAGGATGTCGCGGGCTTTGCGCGCGGTTTCGAGGGCAATGGCGACATTGTTCATCTTCAGCATGGAGATGTGCGCGAAATCGGCTTTGCCTTGATCCTTCAGGCGGCCGACATGCAGAGCCAGCAACTGGCCCTTGGTGATTTCGGTGATCATCCAGGCGAGTTTTTCCTGAACAAGCTGGTGGGAAGCGATGGGCTTGTTGGCAAACTGCTTGCGCGTCTTGGCGTATTGCAGCGCGGTGTCGTAGCAGGCCATGGCGGCGCCCAGCGCGCCCCATCCGATGCCATAGCGTGCCTGGTTCAGGCAGCTCAGCGGGCCGCGCAGCCCAGTGACGCCAGGAAGAAGATTCGCTTCGGGGATCTCGCAATCGGAAAGCGAGAGGCCGGAGGTCACGGAAGCCCGCAACGACCATTTGCCGTGGACATCCCACGCTTTGAAGCCCGGCGCGCCCTTCTCGACGAGAAAGCCGCGAACTTTTTCGTCTTCACATTTGGCCCAGATGACGGAAACATCGGCGAGGGAGCCGTTGGTGATCCACATCTTTTCGCCGTTGAGGGCGTACTTGTTGCCCTTTTTGACGGCGCGGGTGAGCATGCCGCCGGGATTGGAGCCGAATTGCGGCTCTGTAAGGCCGAAGCAGCCGATGGCTTTGCCTTCCTGGAGCAGCGGGAGCCATTTGTCTTTCTGCGCTTCGCTGCCGTAGGAGAGGATCGGGTACATCACCAGGCCGGTTTGGACGGAGACGAAACTGCGCAACCCGGAATCACCGCGCTCGAGCTCCTGGTTCATCAGGCCGTACGCGACGTTGGACATGCCGGCGCAGCCGTAACCCTGCAGGTTTGCTCCGAAGAAGCCGAGTTCGCCCAGTTGCGGGACAAGATGCATCGGGAAGGTGGCTTCGCGGCTGTGTTTTTCAATGATGGGGAGAATCTCGTTGTCGACGAATTGGCGGGCGGTCTGGCGAACAAGTTTTTCTTCGTCGTTGAGCAGGGAGTCAAATTCGATGAAGTCGACGCCGGGGAATGAAGGCATGAGAGGCTCCGAAGAGCCAGAGTAGCAAAGGGCAAGAAGTGCAGCAAGGAAGAGAGGAAGGAGGTAGTGGCTAGTTTGCGATCACACACTGCGAGATGGTTCTGCTTCTAATTCCGCATCGATTTCAGGGCTTTGCTGTCCCTCGCGGGGTGGTTTGCTGGCTGCCACGCTGGAGGACGCGTATGTGCTTCACAAGCCCTTGGATCTGCTCCTCCTTCATCCCAATGTGCAGGAATGCGTGAGGATACTCCTTGTGCTGCGTGCCATGAGCGATGGAATTGTAAATGTCTGTATCACTCATTTCCACGACCCGTTTCGATCGAAGGTCAGGCACATCGAGTTTCGATGTCACGGTGGTATGCCCGCTTCCGTCCTTGGCATGACAGTTCGCGCACTTCTGTGCGTACAGCTCCACCGAATCTTGGGCAACGGCACCGCTCCCGCCCATCATTAAACCTACGAACCCGAGGACAACGGCCAACCGTATCATATTCGGTGCTGACACTCCTTTCGGTTTTCGGTTACCAGTTACATCTCTCAATAACATTAATCGGGAATTCCCAAGTTTAAATTATTGCTCGGAAGGGGTGCTCAGAAGGTGAACGCAATTCCAGATGAATTTCCGCGACCAGATGCCGACCTGGGAACCTCTCCTGAAGTCGATGAAAGCCGGCCCGCCCGGCGTGACGGAAGTGCGTATTCAAAATCCCGCCGCGTAGGTAAAGACTTTGCAGGAGCTACCGTCCGCTTCCACCCCTGATACCGAGAGTAGTGATCAGTGCTGGGGCTGGGGAGTCTGCGCGGGCGGCGCAGGCGCAGTGGTGGAAGCGTCCTTCGGAGTTGTGAAGGCCTCGCGCTTCAAGGGAAAGTCGCCGTCGACGAGGGCGGGGAATTCCGCGTCCTTAAGAATGGCGACGTCCTTGCCGGAAGCGAGAGGGATGACCGCAGTGGAAGAAGTGTTGGAAGATCCGGAAGCTTCCTGGTAGCCGCGCAGGTGTGCCTGCTCGCCGTCGGCAAGGCGCACGGAAGTAATGGAGAAAGCAAGTCTGCCGGCGTGGCCAAAACGCTTCTTGGGTTCCGCTTCCGCGATAACGCCGCCGGCCTTTGAGCCCTTGGTTAAGACCGGGATACCTTGGACGAAGATATCATCGAGGACTTCGAATTCGACGGCATCCCCGACGTGGGCGTCAGCGGAGGAAATCGTTTTTGTCAGCTTTACCCGGACAGGCGTGTTATTGAGGAGGGTGAAGGCGGGAACGGCGGCGGGTGTGGGAACGGGGGCCTCACGCGGCTGCTCGTCGTAATGGATGCGTTCCCGCGCGGGCGGCTCAGAGGATGGCGCGGGGAGGGCGGCACCGGGCTGGTCCCTTAGCACGACGACGTTTGTCTGTGGAACGAAACCAATCTCGCCTTTGGCGGTACGGACACCGAAGTAGACATCGTACCGCGTGGTGATTTGGACAATTGCGCCGCATGGAAGTGTGGCGCGAACATCCAGTGTAGTCAGGGAACTGTAAAGATAAACGTAGCCGTCGTTGCGAGCGCATTCAATACGGCCGGTATTCTGCGCTTTGCTGAGCGAGGGGAAGAAGAGACAATACGCCACGGCGGAATACAGCGCGAAAAGTTTCATACCTCACCTGTTGGCCTGAGTCAGTTCAGTTCTACCCCTTATCCCAGCGTAAAGAAGCGTCGCTGGCAAGAAGCGATGGTTTGGTACTGTATATAAGACGATACGAGAGGAATGCCGTGGCAATGTGGAACGCTCTCATCCAGTTGTGAGCGGATGGTGCGCTGTTTGTTGGAGATTTAGGGTGCGCTGGTTCACAACGAGTTCCGGGCTGGAGGGCTGCGGTGCCGAGGCGCTACACGTCTGTGCATCACAGTTCTTCCTCACACATTCGGAGTAGCATCGCAGCCGGTTTTCAGTTGGGAGGTGAGTGATGGACCGCAGAGGATTGTTTCGTGGAGTGGCATTACTGGGAGCGGGATTGGCTTTTCCTCGCGCAGCAGACTCGGCTGCCGGCGAAGAGAACTCCGAGGCGCACACTAGAATCAAGAAGGCTGCTGCCGCTGGGCTGGCAATGGAACGCCGAGACTGGGAACAGGGCATCCTGGCGCAGGCTTTTCTGGAGGCTGGTGATGACGAGAACGTCATTCTGCTCACCAAGGCCGCGATTGTACAGCGCGTCCCCGATGGGCGATTGGGCGTAGTGATCGAGGGCGGAACGACAGATCCAGCTATGGGCGGCGAGGCCTACTGGCACGCGGGCCAGGTGACTGGCGACGCTGCAATCCAGGAAGCGGCACGCGGGCTGCTCGAGTGGATATTGCGCAAGGCGCCGCGCGCGGCAGACGGGACTTTGTACCACGTCTTCAAGGAACCACAGGTGTGGTCCGACGGGTTCAACGGCGCTCCGCCCTTTCTTGCCGCCACGGGTCACTATGACGAGGCCTTGCGCCAGATTGAGGGCTTCCGCAAGCGGCTCTGGGACCCCAAGAAAAAGCTGCTGGCGCATATTTGGGATGACGGCGAGAAAGCGGACAACCGAAAAGAGTATTGGGGCGGCGGCAACGGCTGGGCGGCTGCGGGACTCGCGCGCGTGATTCGGGCGCTGCCCGCGGCGGAACGAAAAGCGGACCGGCAGCGGCTGGCGGCGTTTGTCACGGAGCTGATTGATGGTTGCTTGAGCTACCAGCGAGCGGATGAGCTCTTCCATGATGTTGT
Organism: Candidatus Acidiferrum sp.; assembly: GCA_049522075.1. Classification (GTDB taxonomy): domain Bacteria; phylum Acidobacteriota; class Terriglobia; order Acidiferrales; family UBA7541; genus Acidiferrum. The sequence continues at coordinate 30,612 of JBEKOE010000019.1, read as the reverse complement.
GGATCGTCCGAACACTTTCGTGGAAGCGAACCTAGCGCAGATGCTGGCTTTCGCGATCTATACGGGGATTCTTGGCGGATGGCTGCCCGAGCGATTTCGGGATGCAGCGGACGGGATGCGAAATGCAGCGCGTGGCAAGATGGATTCCTTTGGGTATGTGCAGAGCGTTTGCGGCGCACCCAACTTCGACCGCCAGGGCACCTCGACGGAAGCGCAAGCTTTCGCGATCATGATGGAAGCATCAGGGAGCAAGATTCGGTAGCGAGTTCGGCTGAGATGCCTGATGAACACATGTGGCGGAAACTGACGTGTTAGCTAGCGACGAGTCGTGCCCTTGCGGGTGCACATATCAAATGAGTAGAGGTGCGGCCAGAGTTAGTGAATGTCGATGGTGGTGACGCTGAGAGTGGGAAGCGTGAGCGTGAGCGAAGAGCCGCTGGCGGCCATGGTGCCTGCGGCGACGGGGGCGACGGGACTCTGGCCCTGGGCGGTGGTGGCGGTCATCTGGTAGAGGTAAGCCCGTTGATCGCCGAGCTTTTTCTGCCCCGTAAGAGAGTGCGCGAAGAACAGGTACACTGGAGGGGAACGGAAAGGAACCAGGAGACGTGGCGAAACGGGGCACGAGCCAGGCGCCGGGAAAAGTGAATCCGGCGATTCTGATTTTTGACGTGGATGGGGTGCTGGTGGATGTGCGGGAAACCTACTGGCGATCCGGGCTGCAGACGATACAGCACCTGACGGGGAAAAAGCCGACTTGGACGGAGTTCTACGAGTGGAAGCAAAAGCCAGGGAACAACGATGACTGGCGCCTGGTGTCGCGCTGGGCGACGGCGCTGGGCGTGCCAACGACCTATGAGCAAGCGCGAGCGGCGTTCCAGCCATTTTATTGGGGAAGCGATGGTCGGCCGGGCAATGTGTTGAAGGAAAAGCTAGTGGTTACGCCGCGCTTGATCGAGAAATGGGCCAAAGGGCAGGAGCTGAGCCTGTTCACGGGGCGCACGCGGCAGGAATTCACGTATACTTTCGAGCGCTGGGCTGCGGCGAAGTTCTTTCGCACGGTGGTGACGATGGACGACGCCGAGAAGAAGCCCGATCCCGAGGGCTTGCGCATCATTTTGGCGGGCCGCGATCCGGCCAGCGCGCTCTACCTTGGCGACAACATTGATGACGCGCTGGCGGCGAAGGCGGCAGGCATGCCGTTCATGGGGATCTTGCCGAAAGCGGCGTGGGATTACCGGCAGCGCGCGAAGGAGTTTCGGAGGCTGGGCGCGCTGGCGCTGCTGGAACGCGTGCGGGACTTGGATCGCTGGCTGGAGCAATAGCGCCAGACAGCCCCAAGGCACCAGGCTGAATCCTATCTGGTGAACATCCCGGCGAAGAAAGCGGGAACTCCGGCGGGCATTTGGAGGAAAAAGGAATTGGGGCGCATTCGCCCTTTGGACACCTAGAATGAAAAAAACGATCTACATGGCTGCCTTTGGATTGGGCTTCATGGTCGCGCTGAACCTTCACGCTCAAGCGCCCCCGGGACCCATTCAGCCTGATCCCTCCACGGTATCCTCCACAGCGCGGCCTGCGCCGCCCGTCAAACGGATGGAACCCAGGAAGAACATCCTGGGAGCATGGAAGCTGAATAAGGACGAAAGCGACGATCCGCGGCAAAAAGCCAACCAGCGCAAGTCAAGCAATTCGAGTGGTTATCCTGGTGGAAACGGCGGCCCGCGCGTGGGCTGGCCCGGCGGCGGAATGGGTGGGGGACACCGCGGGAATGGCGCACCGCAAAATGGGACTTCGGACGATCGCCAACGCTACAACCAGTTGCTGGATCCTTCGGTCAGGTTGGAGCTTGCGCGGAAGAATGACAAAGATCCCATCGTCGAAATGATGGGGGATCAAGGCCGGAAGACACTCTTCTACACGGATGGGCACAAACCAGACACGCCAGCGGGTGTCGGCACGGAAATAGTGGAAGCAAGGTGGGACGGCGCGAAACTAGTGAGCGATTCCACGCTGCCAAAGAACGGCTCGTTGAAGCGTACCTACGAGGTGTCACCGGACGGACTGCAGCTATGGGAAAAAGTTGAGATGGTGGCGGGTAAGGACAAATACCCGTCGAAATTCCGTTTTGTTTACGACGCCGTAGCTCCCGGCGACAACTACTAGGATCAGAGAACTTCAAACTCGCAGTTTCGGCAAGGCCTGATGGAGGTCGGCGAGGAGATCGTCCGTGGATTCGAGGCCAATGCTGAGGCGGACGATACGGTGGTCATACGGCGGGCGGCCGGGGATACGGCCGATGTCGTAGGCGACGGCGAGACTCGTGACGCCGGCCCAGCTATAGCCCACCTTGAAAAGCTTGAGCGCGTCAATGAAGGCGAAAACCTGTTCCTGTGACGGGCCGGGCTTCAACACAATCGAGAAAACACCGGAAGAGCCAAGGAAATCGCGCTTCCAGAATTCGTGGCCGGGGCAGGAAGGAAGCGCCGGGTGAAGCACGCTCTCGACTTCGCGGCGGGCCGCAAGCCATTTGGCGACGGCCAGTGCGGAGGTTTCGATGGCGGAGAGACGCACGGCGAGGGTTTGTAGCCCGCGCAAAGCGAGGCTGCAATCGTCGGGAGAAACCGCGCAACCGATATTTTGTTGCGCGGCGCCCAAGCGCTGGTAAAGCGCAGCGTCGCGCACGGTGACGGAGCCGAGAAGCAGATCGCTGTGGCCGCCAATGTATTTTGTGAGCGCCTGCATGGTGATGTCCACGCCATGGGCAAAGGCATCCAGGAGCACGCCGGCGGACCAGGTGTTATCCAGAACCACAAGAATATTGCGCGCGTGGGCGGCGGCCACGATGGCGGGGAGGTCCTGCACTTCCATGGTGATGGAGCCGGGGCTCTCCGTCCAGATGAGGCGCGTGTTTTCCTGAATGAGCGCGGAGATACCTGCGCCGATGGTGGGCTCGTAAAAAGTGGCCGAGACGCCGAAGCGCGCGAGTAGGTGCGTGGTGAGCTTGCGGTTGGGAAAATAGACGCTGGTAGGGATAAGGATGTGATCGCCGGTGTGCAGCAGCGCCAGATTGATGAGCGAGATGGCCGCCTGCCCGCCAGGCGTGAGAATGGTGTGGGCGCCGGATTCGAGCTCACAAACGCGCGCGGCGAGTTCAAGAACCGTGGGCGTGCCGTAAAGACCGTAAGTATAGCCGACGCGGTACTGATCCCAGGTGTCGCGGACGGCGGCAGCGGAGGGGAACACCGTGGTGGAACCACGATAGACAGGCGTGGTGAGGGAGCGGTAGCCCTCAGGGATCTTCGCGTCGGAATGGATGAGTTTGGTTTTCCAGCTTTTGGCCATGGAGCGATCCCGCGGCAAATCCAGCGGGCTCGCTCCAGTATAGCGGGAATTATCCGGTTATGACCGGCACTGCCGCCAGCCACTACAGCGTGGCGGAAAGTTGATCCAGGATCATGTTCCAGCCGGAAGTGGTGCTGGCGATGTAGTCCGGCAGGACACCTTCATGGGTGAGAGTGAGCTCGCAGCCGGTTCCGAGTGCGCGAATTTCAACCGTCACTTTCGTGATTTCCTCGGAATACTTCGGGACCTTGAGGGTAAAGACCAGTCGCCGCGGCCTGTCAATTTCAACATACTCGCCGACGTGCTCGACGTCGGTGCCTTTCCTGCTCTCGACAATCAGGTACGAACCTCCGATGCGGGCGTCGATTTTAATCTTACCCATCTTGCCGGTTGGGGTGGCGAAGAGCCACTTGCCCACGGTATTTGGGTCCAACCATGCGTCGAAAACGCGCTCGGCAGAGGCGTTGAATTTTCGAGTTACCTGCACGATCGCTTTTTGCGGCTGAGGTTTCATCGGGATTTGTCCTTTCGTTTGGAGGTTTTTGGAGTTGTGACGTCTTCGGCTTGCAGCAGAGCGTCGAGCGCATTCAGGCGGCTCATCCAGAACGAACGTTGCGCCTCAATCCACGCGGCTGCACTGGTGAGGGGATCGGGGTCAAAGGAAAGAAAATGTTCCCGGCCAGCCCGGCGGCGGCGGATGAGGTGGGCCCGCTCGAGGACACGAATATGCTTGGAAACTGCATTGAGAGACATCGAATAGGGGCGCGCGAGTTCGGTGACGCGAGCTTCACCGCGGGAGAGGCGTTCGAGGATGGATCGCCGTGTGGGGTCGGCGAGGGCGATCCAGGTGAATTGGAAGAGAGAAGAGGCGCGCGGCATATTCAACCTTAAGGTTGAATATAATTGGGCACCCCCATCTTTGTCAAGCCATTGCGCCGGGTCCACAGCGGTGAAGCTTGCTTCACGCTGGTGGTGGTGCAGTTTCGATCACCCGATTCAGGATCGACTGAGCAAGCAGGTGGTGAACTTCGCTAACGCATCGCGACGGGTTTCGACCGGAGCGCTCGCCAAAGGAATCAGCGGTCAAGGAAGGCGCGCAGGCGCGCATAGCCAGCGCGACTCACGGGCAGCTGCACGCCGTTTCTCAATACGGCCACGTGGCTGTCTTTGCCGTAGGGTTCAACCTTTGCGACGCGTTCCAGGTTGACGATGTAGGAGCGATGAATACGGAGGAAGCGCGAAGGGTCGAGAGCCGCCTCGAGGCTGGAAATGGGCTGCTGCTTCAGGTGCTTCTTGCCTTCGGTGGAGAGCGCAACGTAATCGTCTTGCGCTTCGGCAAAGTCCAGCTTGGACACCGGAATGATGAACACCTGCGCACCATCGCGCACGGGAATGCGTTCCAGGTATTGCGCGGGCGGGCGCGCCGTTGCAGCGAGCTCGGCGGCGGGAACGGCAGCGGATGGCGACTTGCTGTCCAGACGCTCTTTCGCGCGTTCCAGAGCCGCCTCGAAGCGCTCCGCGCCAAAAGGCTTCAGGAGGTAGTCCACGGCGTGGACTTCAAAGGCGCGAATGGCATAACTGTCGTACGCGGTAACGAATACGATGGCATTGCCGGTGCCGATCAGTTCGAGCACCTCGAATCCATCGAGCTTGGGCATTTGAATGTCGAGGAAGATCAGGTCGGGCTTTGTTTCCGTCACGATTTTGACAGCCTCGAAACCATTGGCGCACTCTCCGACAACCTCGATTTCCGGGTGCGGAGCAAGCAATTCGCGGATGACCTGCCGCGCCAATTCTTCGTCGTCAACGATGACCGCGCTGATTTTCCTGTCCTTCCGTGAGTTCACGTTGCGCGTCCCTCTCTTTCTGCTGGGAGCGTGATCGAAACGGAAAAGCGATCTCCCTCAGTCTTGACGTTGAAACTCGCGCGATCGGCGTAGCGGGCTTCAAGCCGCTGCCGCACATTAAGGAGCCCCATGCCATTCTTTTGCCGCCGGGGCGGGGCGTCAGGATCGAACGTGTTTTCAACGACGACGGACAATACGCCATTCTGGCATCGCGCGTCGAGCCGGACCCATCCACCCTCAACGAGATTGGCAATTCCGTGAGTAAACGCATTTTCGACCAGTGGCTGCAAGAGCAGCGGAGGGACACCCATCGCAAGGGCTTCTTTGGCGATATTTTCCTCCATGCGGAACCGTGCGCCGAAGCGGATTTTCTCAACGGCGAGAAATGCGTGAATCAGGGACAATTCTTCCTCGAGAGGAATCGTGGATTTTTCTCCGAGGCCCAGAGTCCGCCGCAGGAAATCGCCCAGCAAAACACACATCTCGCGCGCTTTTGCCGCATCTGAAGTTGTTAGCGCGCTGATGGAGTTCAAGCTGTTGAAGAGGAAATGCGGATTCACTTGCGCCTTCAAAGCTCTAAGTTCCGCGTCGCGGGCAAAAACGCGCGCTTCCATGGCCCGCGCTTCCGCAGCTTGAGAGGCTTCGACCGCGAGGAGAACGTAGTAAAAGCTGACGGAAAAGAGATAAAGAATCACGCCCGCGCCAAGAAGAATGGGGATCGTTCGAGACAGCCGGCCCGTGAGCCCTTGATAGATGGACATCTGGGTGAAGATGTAAGCGAGAAGCTCCGCGCACAAAATCCAAAGGCCACTGGCCACCAGCGCGGCCGCCACGTGGACCTCCAGGAGTTTCCCGATGGTCGCGCGGCCGGAGGGGATGGCGCGGCAGGAATACCATGCGGAGAGGCAGACGAAAGCATAGAGGAGGCAGAGCGGGAGTGACATCGAGATTGCCTCGCGCTTGGTCATTCCTCCCGTGGCGGCCATGAGATATGCCAGCAACGCCGCAAGGGGAATCCATGCGAGGAGGTAGAGCGCAAGCCGGCTCAGGCGGCTGAGAATAGGGTGCATGTGAGCATCAGTTCTTGATTACAACGCTTCCAAAAACAGCGCCGCCTTTGACGACCAAGCGTTTGGCGCCGGGGCTTGGCGGCTGTCCGTGAACAGTCCGGTCAGAATATTCACCAAAAACCGCCGCGCCGCGACTGACAACAACCCAAGTGTTGGGAACGCGGATTTCAACGGCGCCAAAGACCGCGTCGAGATGGATCACGGCCTCCGCGCCTTCGATTTCAGCCTCGGTAAGATCAATTTTGAGCTCGCCGAAAACCGCTGTGACTTTTCCACTCCTGAAATTCTTGGATGTAATCCGCCGCTGGGTAGCGCTGAAAACGACCTCCGCGTGCATATCCGCGGAGTCGGACGCAAATCCCCGCTCGACATTGCTGTTCATCAGGGGCCTTATCCACTTTGGTCCCCCCCAGGACGAACTGCCGCCAAGCGAGCGCGAGAGGATCCAGAGTCCCCAAAGGATAATGGCCAAAGGCCAAAACATGCTCCAGCGGATGTGAAGATATCCAAGATTACTCAGCAGGAGCACAACGCCCGCAAGCATCAGGAAAGAACCCCAAAACCTGCCAGGGCCGATACAGAAAATAACCCCTTCGACCCCAAAGAAGATAAGGATCGCCGGCCAGAAAAACTCAAAAATGTGGCCGGCTGAAACGATCCCCATCTGGTCGAGCAGGAAGATCGAGCCAATCGCGATGATAACAAGCCCCCAAGAAAGGCCTGAAGGGAATCGACGGATGTCATTGGTCATGTTTTTGCCCTCCCTCGGGGCGGGACAGCACAGGCTGGATGGTTTCACGGCGCGTCACGAGCAGGATCGCCAGACCCATGCTTACGAGGAGCGAGGGCCAAAATCTCGCCAACTCCTGTGCCCACGGCGCATCCAGTTGCGCGATGAGCATACCCCAAACGCTTCCCACAATCGTCGAGGCGATCCAGATATTTCCCGGCTGGATGTGGCCGTAGCCGAGTGCCCCCAATTGCAGCGCAAGCCCGACCAGGATCAGAAGCCCTGATCCTCCTATTATAAGTGTCCTTCCCAAGATGGGTAGGGCAGAGGGCGCCTGCGGATTCGTGTTGCTCATGTTCTCATCTCCCGCCATGTCTGTGGCACGTTCCATGGCGTCAGATTAGGTGGGAGGATGCCGGTTGTCTCGCTCTTTTCGGCGAATGGCGGTGAATTACCGGCGAGTGGGGTGTTACCTTCGGTCGGGGAAGGGGCTCGAGCAAGAGGCAGGGTGCTTGCGAACCCGAGGGCCCATTCAGCCCACAATCCGCTGCGGGACCGTCCTATAAGTTGCTGGCAAGATTGCGTGGGTCCGCTTTGACGATCGAGTGCAGATGTACCAACCAGCAATTGGCCCAGGCTCTGGGGGCGGGTTTCGTTGACGGGCAGTTGTGGCGAATGTTATAAAGGGAAGTTCCGTGAGGCGGCGCGCAGGTCACCGTATGCTCCTACCGGTCTTAGGCACGGAGCGGCCGCCTATCTGAAAGCATAGGCGATACAACCCAATGACACACTTAGTTCGCCAAATAGGGGAACTGTTCCTTCGGGCTGTGCCTGTAGCCCTGATCGTCCTTATTTTCTATTTCATCCTGCGATCCGTATTCTTCCAACCCCTTTTGAAGGTAATGGCTGAGCGCGACGCCCGAACGCTGGGCGCGCAGAAGGCCGCCGAAGCGGCGCAAGCGGCCGCGGCACAGAAGATGAAACAGTACGAAGATGCGCTGAAGCAGGCGCGCGCCAAGGTATACGCGGAACAGGAAGCCGATCGGAAAAAGCTGCTGGACGAGCGCGCGGGATTCTTGAAAGAGGCGCGGGCAAAGGCCACCGGCGAAGTAAACGTGGCAAAGGAACGCGTGGCCGGAGAATTGGCGGCGGCAAAGAAAGAGATCGAAGTGAGTGTGGCGCAACTCTCGATGGAGATCGCGCGGCGGGTGCTGCCGGCGCCGCCTGCACCGGGCAGCCCGGCGAGAGAGGCACCATGAACCGTAGGGGATGGAGGCGAGCGTTGCTGGCAGCGGTTGTGCTACTGTCGGCCACCGCGCTGGCGCGAGCGGCAGAACAGGGTGGCGGCCCGGCGGAACAGCCGGTGGGAACGGCCTTCAAGTGGATTCACTTCGTGATTCTGGCGGGCCTGGCCTACTGGGTGTTTGCGAAGCTGTTGCCGCCGGTATTCCGGCGCAATGCGGACAACATCAGCGCGGCGATTGCCAAAGCAACGGCTGCAAAAGCGGAAGCCGAGAGGCAGCTCCAGAACGCTGCAGCAAAACTGACCAATCTGGAAAAGGAAATCGCCGAATTTCGCGCCATCGCCCAGCGGGAAGCCAGCGCGGAGATTGAACGCCTGCGCATGATCACTAAGAGCGACGTGGAAAAGATCGGCACGGCGGCCAAAGCCGAAATTGAAGCCGCAGAGCGGGCTGCGCGTGTGGAATTGAAGGCGCTGGCGGCAAAGCTGGCGGTGGATGGAGCCGAATCGCTGGTAGCCAGGCAGATGACGCCGAGCGTGCAGGAAGCCTTGATCAGCCAATTTGTTCAGAGCCTGCAGGGGAGGCCGAATTGAGATCGGCGAGTCTGCAATACGCGAACGCGCTGGCGGATATCGCATTGGAGCAGGGCGCGGCGGAATCCGTGTTGAAGCAACTGTCGGAGTTTGGCGCCGCGTTTGCCGAATCGGCGGAACTGCGGGTTTTTCTGGCCGCCCCGGGGCTGTCGCGCGAAGCGAAGCACGGCGTGATCGAAAAGCTGGCGGCGCGGATGGGCGCGAGCAAGATCATCCGGAACTTCCTGTTCGTGATGATAGACAACCAGCGTACGCCGCTGTTGCCGGGCATTCTGGAAGCCTTTCAGCAAGTCATCCGGCGGAGGCAGGGCGTGGCGGAGGCGGAAGTTTCCTCAACGGTGAACTTGAGCGACGCGCAGAAAGCGCAACTGCTGCAGACGCTGGAACGCCTGACGGGTAAGAAGATTCAGGCGAAGTACGCGCTGCAGCCGGAACTCCTGGGCGGCGCGGTGGTGCGGATCGGGGATACGATTTACGACGGGTCGTTGCGCAGCCGCTTGAATGAAATGCGCGCGCGCTTGACGGCGGAGTAGGCATCCGGGAACGGAGCAGGCATGGCGAAAATCAGGGCAGACGAAATCAGCAAGATCCTGCGCGAGCAGATCGCGAACTACGAGCAAACCGTGTCCGTGGATGAAGTCGGCGCGATTATCAGCGTGGGCGACGGGATCGCGCGCATCCACGGTCTGGAAAAGGTGATGTCCGGCGAGATGCTGGCGTTTCCGCATAACATCTTCGGATTGGCACTGAACCTTGAGGAGGAAGAAGTGGGCGCGGTACTGCTGGGCGAATCCTCGGAACTGAAGGAAGGCGACGTGGTGCGCCGCACGAACACGATCATGTCCGTGCCGGTGGGCGAGGAATTGATCGGCCGCGTGGTGAATCCGCTGGGTGAGCCGGAGGACGACAAGGGACCCATAACCGCGAAGCTGCGCAATCCGCTTGAACGCATCGCGCCGGGCGTGCTGGACCGCCGGCCGGTGCGCGAACCGCTGCAGACGGGCATCAAGGCAATCGACTCCATGATCCCGATCGGCCGCGGGCAGCGCGAGCTGATCATCGGCGACCGGCAAACGGGAAAGACCGCCATCATTCTGGACACCATCATCAACCAGAAGGGCAGCGACATGATATGCATCTACTGCGCGATCGGGCAAAAACGCTCGACGATTGCGCAAGTCGTGAAGGTGCTGACGGATGCGGGCGCGATGGATTACACGATCGTGGTGGCGTCCTCCGCGGCGGAGCCCGCTTCGCTGCAGTACATTGCGCCGTACGCGGCTTGCGCGATGGGTGAGTACTTCCGCGACAGGAAAAAACACGCGGTCACTTTCTACGACGATCTTTCAAAGCACGCGCAGGCGTATCGCGAGATCTCCCTGCTGTTGCGGCGGCCGCCGGGACGCGAAGCGTTTCCGGGCGACGTGTTCTACCTGCACTCGCGGCTGCTGGAACGCGCGGCAAAATTGAACGACAAGCTGGGCGGGGGCTCGCTGACATCGCTGCCGGTGATTGAGACGCAGGCGGGCGACGTTTCGGCATATATTCCCACGAACGTGATCTCCATTACCGACGGGCAGATTTATCTGGAGTCGGACCTGTTCAACGCAGGCATACGCCCCGCCATCAACGTGGGCATATCGGTGAGCCGTGTCGGCGGCAACGCGCAGATCAAGGCGATGCGGCAGGTGGCCGGAACGCTGCGGCTGGATATGGCGCAGTTCCGCGACCTGGCGGCTTTCGCCCAGTTCGGCACGGAGCAGTTGGACAAAGTGACCCGGGCGCAGTTGGCACGCGGGCAGCGGCTGACGGAAGTATTGAAGCAGGATCAGTACGCGCCGCTCTCGGCGGAGAAGCAAGTGCTGGCGATTTACGTGGCCACGACCGGTGCTCTGGACACGATTCCCGTGAACGAAGTGCGCCGGTTCGAGAAAGAGTTCCTGCAATTCGCGGAAACCAACTACGCCGGCGTGCTGAAAGAGATTGCCACAAAAAAGGCGCTGGACGACGGCATTAAAGCTGGCATTAAGCCGGCGATCGATGCGTTCAAGGAACGCTTCACGGCGGCGATCGCAGCGGGAGTGAACTGAGCATACGTGCGATAGAACATGGCCACACTACTCGATTTCCGGCGACGCATCCGCTCGGTGAAAAACACGCAGCAGATTACGCGCGCGATGAAGTTCGTGTCGGCGGCGCGGCTGCGCAGGGCGCAGGAAGCGGCACTGGCGGCGCGGCCGTTCGCCAAGGAATTGGCGCGAGTGCTGCGGTCCACCATGGCGCGGATCGAATCGCCACAACACGTTTTGCTGGCGAAGCGTCCCGAAGAGCGCATCCTGGTGCTGGTGCTCGCGGGAGAGCGGGGTCTGGCGGGCGCATTCAACACGAACATCCTGAAGACGGCGATCGAATTCATTCGCAGCAAGAAGGGCAAGAAGATGGTGACCATCCCCATTGGGAAAAAGGGGCGCGACACGCTGCGCAAAGCCGGGTTTGAATTTGCCGGGGAATACGTGAACGTGCTGGCGCGTGTGGATTTCGGAATCGCCCGGGAGGTGGCCAACCTGGTGACGGAGTTGTACGCGAAAGAATCGGTCGATGCCGTGTATATGGTCTTCAGCGAGTTCAAGAACGTGCTGGCGCCACACCTGGTGGTGGAGAAACTTCTTCCGGTGGAAGCGATCGAGAGAGGCGAGGAAACGCAGGCGGAAGCCGAGAGCGCACAAATCGACTACATCTACGAACAGCCTGAAGACGAAATTCTGAGCCGGCTCCTGCCGAGGTACGTGGAAACACAGGTTTTGCGTTCCATGCTGGAATCCTCCGCCGCGGAGCATGCGGCGCGCATGACGGCAATGGACGCGGCGACGCAGAATGCCAGTGACGTAATTGATGCCCTGACGCTGCACATGAACAAAGTGCGGCAAGCAGCGATCACGAAAGAGATCATCGAAATCGTGAGCGGAGCATCTAGTACGGCATAGTCGCGAGTGACGAAGCGGAATTAGAGGAGCCGAAGATGGCGGAGCAATACGCAGCGGTGGGACGTGTGGTGCAGATCATCGGGCCTGTGCTGGACATCCAGTATGAGGCCGGGCACCTGCCGGCAATTTACAACGCGGTGCGCATCACCAGCGAGGGCTTCAACATTCCCGAGCCGCTGGACGTGACCGCGGAAGTGCAACAGCACCTGGGCGAAGGGCGCGTGCGCGCGGTGGCGATGGAGCCGACCGAGGGCATGGTGCGCGGCATGAAGGCGTACGACACCGGGAAACCGATCGAAGTTCCCGTGGGGCGCGCCACACTGGGACGCGTGCTGAACGTGCTGGGCAAGCCGGTGGACAATTTGGGCCCGGTCAAAGCGGACACCTTTTATCCCATTCACCGGCCGTCACCGACGCTTGAAGACCAGTCCACAGCGCTCGAAATGTTCGAGACTGGGATCAAGGTGGTGGACCTGATCCAGCCGTTCTTGAAGGGCGGCAAGATCGGATTGTTTGGCGGTGCAGGCGTCGGCAAGACCGTTCTAATTCAAGAGTTGATTCACAACGTGGCCATGAAGCACGGCGGCGTATCGGTATTTGCCGGCGTGGGCGAGCGGACGCGCGAAGGAAACGACCTGTACCTGGAATTCCAGGAGTCCGGCGTGGTGGTGCCGGGTAATCCGGAAAAGTCGCGCGCGGCGCTGATTTACGGGCAGATGACGGAACCCCCGGGAGCGCGCCTACGGGTGGGCCTGACAGGATTGACGGTGGCGGAGTATTTCCGCGACCAGGAACACCTGGACGTGCTGCTCTTCATCGACAACATTTTCCGCTTTGTGCAAGCGGGCTCGGAAGTCTCCGCGCTGCTGGGCCGCATGCCATCCGCTGTGGGATACCAACCCAACCTGAACACGGAAATCGGCGAATTGCAGGAGCGCATTACTTCCACGAAGACGGGCTCCATCACATCGGTGCAGGCGATCTATGTGCCTGCGGACGACTATACCGACCCGGCGCCGGCAGCGACCTTCACGCACCTGGACGCAACGACCAACCTGAGCCGGCAGATTGTGGAGCGCGGCATTTATCCCGCGGTCGACCCGCTGGCCAGCAGTTCGCGCATCCTCGATCCGCGCGTTGTGGGGCAAGAGCATTACGCCGTGGCGCGTTCGGTGAAGTCGGTTCTGCAGCGCTACAAGGATTTGCAGGACATCATCGCGATTTTGGGTATCGAAGAACTCTCCGATGAGGACAAGCTCTCCGTGGCGCGCGCCAGGCGCATCGAGAAATTCCTCTCGCAGCCCATGTACGTCGCCGCGCAGTTTACCGGGCTCGAAGGCAAGTACGTCAAGATCGAAGACACCGTGCGCAGCTTCAAGGAGATCGTCGAAGGCAAGTATGACGATATTCCGGAGCAGGCGTTCTACATGGTCGGCACGATTGAAGAAGTGCTGGAGAAGGCCGAGAAGATGAAGGCGGGCGTTTAAGAAGGAAGAAGATGCTGCCTGATGCGATAGAACTGATTGTGGTGACGCCGGAGCGGCAACTGCTGCGGGAAACGGTGCTTGAGGTGACTATTCCCGGGCTGAACGGCGAACTGGGGGTGTTGCCGGGTCACGCCCCGCTGATGACGGAGCTGGGGATTGGCGAGTTGACTTACCGCACAGCGACCTCGAACCGGCCGACTCCGCTTTCGGTGATTCGCGGGTTCGCGGAGGTGCTGCCGGACCGCGTCACCGTGCTGGCGGAAACCGCGGAGCGCGCGGAAGAAATCGACGTCAGCCGGGCGGAAGCAGCACTGGCACGTGCGGAGAAGCGGCTGGCATCCAACGATACGAATATCGATTGGGATCGCGCAGCGGTGGCATTGCAGCGGGCGGTGATCCGCATCCAGATCGTCAGGAAGTACCGCGGCGCGCCGGTAGCTACACCCTGAAGCAAGAGCCCGGCGGGGCCTTCCCCGGGCTGTAACCTATCACTTGTAAAGTTATCCGATGTGCTGACGAACTCGTTATGGAACCGGTCACGGTGTACAGCACCGCCTGGTGCCTGGATTGCCGTCGCGCGAAGACTTTCCTGAAAGAACGGGGCGTGGGCTTCGAGGAAGTGAACATCGAAGAGGATCCCGAGGGCGAAGAGATCGTGGTCCGCGCGAACAACGGCAAGCGAACAGTGCCGACTCTGAAAGTGGGGGAGCGCTATTTCGCGTGCAGCCCGTTCAGTGCGCAGCAACTCGCCGACGAATTGAAGATTCCCCTGAATTCCCAGCCTTCGCACAGGATCGCGCTGAGTTTCTTGGAACAACGCATCTTCGGCGCCCAATGCCTACCTTGCCTGCGGAGGAGTCGGTCTCGGCGAGGACTTCGATGCCCGAGCCATACCAGTAGAGCTTGCTGCCGGCCTTGGAGACGCGGCGACCGCTGCCGTAGTAGGTGTAGTTCACGCCGCCCGCGGACTTGAGCTGGCTTCTTTCTTCCGAGCCCTGGTCGTCCAACGGCAGCCCAGCTTACTCGGTCGCGCTTCGAAGCTCAGTGCAAGCGTGAGCCGACCCCGTCTTCAAATGAGCCAAATTCTACAAACTCACAGAGGATGCTCCTCACGCTGAAATGCGGAAATGGTCTGGACGATGGAGTAGAACCGCTCTCGATAAACGCTGCTGCCTGAAAAAGATGCGGCGAGCGTGTCATTGTCGAATGAGCACGAAACGCTGGTGACGGAGAAGTCGGAACTGGCCAGTTCCCAGCAGAAAACGGTGCCCTTCGCGCCCGCGAACTTACGTAGAGCGTGGAAGGAGAATCCTTCGGGGGGCTGCTCATTTGCGCTTGCGATGCGCTCATAGTTCTCGGACATATCTGTGACTGGGCCGGGACCTCGCAAGACGATGATGGACCCCGCAGGAGCGCGCAATAAGCGAAATCTAGGAGATTCTCTGACGAGAACCAAGTGATCCTTGGTTGAACCCGCGACCAGCATATCCCATGGGACAGGAATTCGGTGACCTTCAAAGAAGGCGGCTTGGCCAAACAATAAGTGTGAACATACCCCGAGTGGTGCAGTCCAGAATTGGAGGAGAAGCCATGCCATCGCTCCAACGAGCAGAATACCCAATGCGACAAGATTTGACTGCCTGCGTTTCATGTGCTGCGCCCTCCTACAGGGTCGTTTGACCCCTCCAACAAAAAGGCCGAGTTATTGTAGCCGCCGAAGGGCGTGAAGTCCGCGTCGTAGCAGACCACGCCCGCGTTGCTGGTGATCACGCGCGAAGTGCCCAGCATGCCTTCCACATAATACTGCGCCCCCGGCGGGCAGCATGGCGATACGTTTTGCGGCGCGCACTCCCAGAAGCGGAGCTGGGGAGTTGCAGTTGAAATGAGTCAGTTCGTGGCGCCGCGGGTCCAGACCTGCGTGACGTTTAGCGCCTCGTCCAGGAGGACGATATCGGCGTCCGCTCCCGCGCGTAGCGAACCCTTCTTGTACTCAATACCCAGCAGCGTGGCAGGATTCAGCGTGAGCATGCGCAAGGTATCGCCAAGAGAGGCGCCCAGGCCGACGATGTTGCGCAAAGCGCGATCCAGAGTCAGCGTGCTCCCAGCCAGCTTGCCCTCGGCATTGCGGCAGACGCCGCCGCTTACGGTCACCTCGAATGATCCCAGCATGTATTTCCCGTCGGGCATGCCGGTAGCGGAAATGCCGTCGCTGATGAGGATGACGCCTCCCGCGCCTTTTGCCTGTAGGAGAAGCCGCATGGCCGTGTCATCCACGTGCACGCCATCGGCGATCAACTCCGCGGTGACGTCGGGTGAAGTGAGTACGGCGCCAATCACCCCGGAATCGCGGTGCGTAAACGGGCGCATCGCGTTGTAGACGTGAACGGCGTGGTGAGCGCCTCGATTGATGGCGGCACGCGCTTGCTCGTAGGTTGCGTCGGTATGACCGATGCCCACGACCAGGCCGGATTTTCGAGCGGCATCAATGCAGAGCAAGGCGCCGAGGAGTTCAGGCGCAATGGTAAGGAGCAAGGCGCGGCCACCAGCGGCGGTAACAAACTTTTCCAGCAAATCCGCCGATGGCAGCTTCAGCCATTCCGCGGGGTGTACGCCGCGGCGAACGGGGCTGAGGAATGGCCCTTCGAAGTGGATGCCCAGGACTTCCGCACGGGAGTCAGTTGCGTGGTGTTGCAGCGCGATGTAACGGGAGATTCCCTCGGCGCTTTTGCAGATGTCCTCAGGACGGGCCGTGACCGTAGTTGCAACATAAGAGGTGGTGCCGTGAGCGGTGATGGTTTTGGAGACGGCCCTCAGGGCATCCTCGGTGCCTTCCATGACGTCGCGGCCGCCGGCGCCGTGGATATGGACGTCCAGAAACCCGGGAGCCGCAATCCTGTCGGTGGCGCTGATCTCGTTTGCACCGGCGGGAGCTGACATGCCGCTGCGCGGTCCGACGGTATCGATGACACCGCCGCGAATCAGGATTCCAGCATCACGGATTTCCGTCGAGGGAGTGAAGGCGCGGCCAACGTGGAGAAGAGTCGTGGACATAGGCGAAGGATCATCGTAGCGGAATTTGGCAGGAGTGCAAAAAGAAAACAGGCAGGAGCGAACTCCTGCCTGTCAAAAGATAGTGATTAATTAGATCGCGCGTTTTATTTGGCCATCTCGATGCTGGTGAGCTTCAGGTTGTCACCCTCGACCGAGCCCTTCACGGTGACGTGATGGCCGGCATGAGCGGCGACCTTGTCCTGGGCATCGATGGCGTAGACTTTCTTATCAGCATCGTTGACGAAGACATATTTAGCGCCATGCTCCTTCACGCACTTGGCGGCGCAATCGGCGTGCTTTTCATTAGCGCCTTTTGCCCCACACATGCTGTCGGAGATATAGCCGGTCCAGCTCCCGTCGGCCGCAAAAGTCAGCGCTGCCGCACAAAAAGCAAGTACCAATCCTGCCAGAAATTTGGTTCTCATTTTTCCTCCCCCTCATAGGGTGTCGCTTCAAAACACTCCCGTCCGAAGGCGTATAGAGTGGCACAGCGCCGGAACGCTGTCCAGAGTCAGTTGATTGTTAGACGCGGGCCGTGCCAGCAGGTTTATACAGTCAAAGGAAAAGGGAGGATTCTCTGGATCCTCCCTTTTGTATCGCTCTCAAGGAAATGGACTTGCGCCCAGTGTGGCAAGCCGCAGTTGGTTACTGGGCGGCAGTATTGCTGGCCGCCGCCGTGGCTGCCGACTTGGGCGTGGAAAGATAACCAGTGATCTGGTTCTTGCTGACCTCGAATACGACGATCTCATAGGGAGACATGTGCGTACTGCCCTTCACGTAGAACTGCACGGGCTCGCCGGCAGTCTTATCCTTTTTCTCGATGGACTTGTCATCGGCGAGGACGGTCATGGTGTACTTGGATTTTTTCGGGTCGGTCTTGCTCAGGGACATCTGGACGGGGCCAACGCGCTGCAGGCTCTTGGCCTTGGCCAAAGTAAATTCAAAGTAGTTGCGATCGCCACGACGCTTCAGTTCTTCCACGTCGTCGTGATTCCGGGCGATCAGACCGCTCATCACGTTCATGTCGCCCATGGAGCGTTCGAGCTTCGCCTTGGTGACATCGAGGTCGCTCTTCACGCCGGTGACATCGCCATTCAATTTGTTGACATCTTCGGTGCTGGCTTTGGTGGCGAGTTGCGTGTTGACGTTTGATGCCAGGCCCGTCAGCTTCTTGTCATAAGCGGCGACGGCAGCCTTGGACTGTTTGCGCGCGGTGATAAGTTCGTCCTGCGTGACGTTCAGCTTGTCCGTGACGACCTTGAGGTCGCTCTGCAACTGCTGATTTTGGTCCTCGGACTTGGCCAGGCGCTGGCCTAGCGCATCTTGCTGCTTCAAAGAAGCTTGCGTTGACTGTTCAACGGATTTGGCGTGGTTCAAAGCACTCCAGCCTACTCCGATGCCGATCAAGGAAAGTCCGCCGAGGGCCGCGATGGCAAGACCCACCCAGTGGGGTGTGGCTGCCGTGCTCTGGATATTCGTCTCTTGAAACTCGCTCATGGACTTCATCTCCTTTTGGCGTTGCCGCCCTGCGCTATGGAAAACGGGCACTCGCGGAGCCAAAGTGAAGCAATGGGTTATGGTACTTATAAGACCATGATGGCGAAAGGTTTAGAGGAGAAAGGGAAACAGGATGGGGTGGATTTAAAATGTACTAGTACCAGTAAAGATTACCTGTGCCCTTCTGCGAACGTAAATTTTGCAGCTTTTTCACAGGGCAGAAATAGAGAAAATCCGCGAGCACGCAGTGGAAGGGAAGTCCCACGGACGCATCTCGAGTGGACTTCTAAGTAATTACGAAAAAAAGAGTTAGTGGAAAATGCTCAGGCGGCTTGGGAGTCCGGGGTGAGCTTGGTGGGCCCGAAGTAGCGATCCAGAGTGGTTGTCGCCGCATCGAGAACCAGCCGACAGTCAGGACAAGAATGCAAATGACGCTCGATTTCAACCTGAACGCCAGGGGAGAGTTTCCCCTCTAAATACATACAAATCAAATGGATAGTATCTCGACAGCTCATACCCTGTATCCCTCAGGTCTCGCAATGGAGACCATATCTGGTGCTTGGAATAATTGCACTTGTGGAACCAAATCGGTAGGCTCCCGTGGAATTGTTTAACTTATTGATTGTGAATATGTTAGGAAGGAGAAAGCTGGGTTTGCAGGAATCCGTGATTCCCTAAACCGGAAATCTTTACCGCAGGATGAACATGCTTTGCACTTGGCGTGTATCAGCGCAAGGGCGCATTCACCATCTGGCGCAGCGCCGCAATGCGGTCCTCCAGCGGAGGATGCGTGCTGAACAGCGAGGCAAGCGTGCCGCCGCCGAACATCGGCTTGACGATGCACAGTGAAGAGGTGCTGGGTGAAATGGCGGACGTGGGGATGCGCCGGTTGTACGCCCCTAGCTTCTCCAGGGCGCTGATCAGTCCATAGGGCTGGCCGACCATGCGCGCACCCGTTTCGTCCGCGGCGTACTCCCGAGTACGGGACAAAAAGAGCTGCAGCAGCAGCGCGGCAAAAGGTGCGAGAAAGATCATAAGCAAGGCCGACAAGCCGCCACTGCCGCGCTCATCATCGCGACTGCCGCCGTACCCGCCGAAGATCATGGCCCACCTGCCCATCTGAGCCATGTAGGTGACTGCGCCGGCGATCGTGGCAGCGATGGAGCTGGTCAGGATGTCGTAATTGCGCACGTGAGAAAGCTCATGGGCGATGACGCCTTCCAGTTCGTCGTCGTTCATGATTTGCAGCAAGCCTTGCGTGACCGCAACCGAGGCGTGATTTGGATTGCGACCCGTGGCAAAGGCATTCGGTGCCATGTCTGGAACAACATAGAGTTTCGGCACCGGAATGTTCGATTTCGCGGCGAGGCGCTCTATCACCTGGTATAAGCGCGGAAGCTGCTCGCGGGTGACTGGCTGAGCGCCGCTGGATTTCAGAGCAATCTTATCGGAGAAGAAATAAGAGACGCCGTTCATCAAAACGGCGATGGCCAGGGCGATCTGCATGCCGCCACGCCCGCCAAGAGCGCCGCCCACAAGGACCAACAACACACTGAGAAGAATCAGAAGTATTCCGGTTCGCAGAACTTTCATGTGATTAGCCTTCCTGACGAAACCTCGCTTTGCCCGGCGGAAAAATTAGTCTAGAGCGCAGCCTGGAGAGCGTCAAGCCGCCTCGCTCTCCCGGCGAGAAGCTCATCTCCCCCGTTATTTTCTGGCTGCCGTGGCCGGTGCCTTGGCGAGCACGCGTTCGAAGCGCATGGCATCCTTCGGGCCATCGCGATCGACGCGCACATGATCGCCAGGCAGGATCGCGCCCTCCAGAATTTGCATCGCCAGGGGATCCTGAACAAGGCGCTGAATGGTCCGCCGCAGCGGCCGCGCGCCGTACGCCGGATCGAAGCCTTCGTGAAGCAGCAGCTCAATCGCCGGACGCGTCAAGTCGAGAGTGATCTGGCGTTCCGCAAGCAGCTTTTCGACGTTTCTCAGCAACAGCACCACGATGCGTTCGAGTTGCTCCTTGCCGAGCGGATTGAAGATCACGATTTCATCGATGCGGTTGATGAATTCCGGCCGGAACGCCGCGCGCAACGCTTCCATCGCCTGCTTGCGGGCGCGCTCGGGATCTTTTCCGGAAAGTTCAAAGATCGCGGTCGAACCGACGTTGCTGGTCATCACCAGGACGGTGTTGCGGAAATCCACGGTGCGGCCCTTGCCGTCGGTCAGGCGGCCGTCCTCAAGAATCTGCAACAGCACGTTGAAGACGTCCGGGTGGGCCTTTTCGATTTCATCAAACAGAATGACAGAATAGGGGTGGCGGCGAACCTGTTCAGTGAGCTGCCCGCCTTCTTCGTAGCCGACGTAGCCTGGCGGCGCGCCGATGAGCCGCGAAACACTGTGTTTCTCCATGTATTCGGACATGTCTATGCGGATCATCAACTTTTCATCGTCAAAGAGGAACTCGGCGAGCGCGCGGGCCAACTCGGTCTTGCCGACACCAGTCGGGCCGAGAAATATGAACGAGCCGATGGGGCGCTTGGCGTCCGAAAGCCCGGCGCGGCTGCGACGCACGGCATTGGCCACGCGCGAAAGGGCCTCTTCCTGGCCGACAACGCGCTGACGCAAGCGCTCTTCCATGTGCACAAGTTTCTGGGCTTCGCCTTCGAGCAACCGTCCAACGGGAATGCCCGTCCATTTGCTCACCAGCTTGGCGATATCTTCTTCGTCGACTTCTTCCTTCAGCATGCGCGTGTTCTTTTGAACCGCGTCAAAGCGGTTCTGGGCTTCCCTCAGCTCGCGTTCCGCCTGGGCGATCTTGCCGTAGCGGATTTCCGCGACTTTCGCCAGTTCGCCAGCGCGCTCGAAGCGCTGCTCTTCGGCCTTGAGCTGGTCGATCTGCTCTTTCAACTTGCGAATTTTGGCGATTTCCGCCTTCTCGGCTTGCCAGCGGGCCTTGCGCGCGCTGGAATCCTCGCGCAGCTTAGCCAATTCCTTTTCAATTTGCGCGCGGCGCTCCACGGAATGCGCGTCGGTTTCCTTCAGCAGCGCCTGGCGCTCGATTTCGAGCTGAAGAATGCGCCGCTCGATCTCGTCAATTTCCGTAGGCAAGGAATCAATTTGCATGCGCAGGCTGGCGGCGGCTTCATCGATCAGGTCGATGGCCTTGTCTGGCAGGAAGCGATCGGAGATGTAGCGGTGCGAAAGCGTGGCGGCGGCCAGGATGGCGGCGTCCTTGATGCGCACACCGTGATGAACTTCATAGCGGTCCTTGAGGCCGCGGAGAATCGCGATGGTGTCTTCCACACTCGGTTCAGACACAAGAACCGGTTGGAAGCGGCGCTCGAGTGCCGGATCCTTTTCGATGTACTTCTTGTATTCGTTGAGCGTGGTAGCGCCGATGGCACGCAATTCCCCGCGTGCCAATGCCGGCTTGAGCATGTTGGAGGCGTCCATGGCGCCTTCGGCCGCACCGGCCCCGACGAGGGTGTGCAACTCGTCGATGAACAGGATGATCTGGCCTTCGGCTTCGGAGATTTCTTTCAGGACCGCTTTCAAGCGATCTTCAAATTCGCCGCGATACTTCGCCCCAGCGACCATGGCCGCCAGGTCCAGCGCCACCAGCCGCTTGGTTTTCAATACGTCCGGAACATCGCCGGAAACGATGCGCTGCGCCAGGCCTTCAACGATGGCGGTCTTGCCGACGCCGGGTTCCCCGATCAACACGGGATTGTTCTTTGTGCGGCGGGCCAGAATCTGCATAACACGGCGAATCTCTTCGTCGCGCCCAATGACGGGGTCCAGCTTGGAGCGGCGGGCCAGTTCGGTTAGGTCGCGCGCGTATTTTTCAAGCGCCGCATACGTTGCCTCGGGGTTCTGCGAGGTAACACGCTGGCTGCCGCGCACACCCGCGAGGGCCTGCAGAATGGCCTCGTGGGACGCGCCACTCTTCTTGAGCAACTGACCGGCGGGATCACGGTCCTGACCGGCAATGGCCAGGAAAAAATGCTCTGTCGAAACGTATTCGTCCTTGAATTTGTCGGCCTCGTCGAAAGCGCGTTCCAGAACGTCATTGAGCGGCCGCCCCATGTTCTGCTCTGCGAAGCCCTGCACTTTGGGTAAGCGTGCGAGTTCGCGTTCGATGTCCTGACTGATCAGTTCAGTGCGAATGCCGAGGCGGGCGAGCAGCGGCGGCACAACGCCGTCGGGTTGCTGAATCAGAGCGGCGAGAAGGTGGACCGGCTCGATGGACTGATTTTCGTGGCGCGCCGCGACGTCCCGCGCCGCTTGCAGGGCCTCTTGAGCTTTCACGGTCATTTTGTCAAAACGCAGCATGATTTCTCCCTTCCTGGTCTGGCTGAAGAAAAGGGGCTGGCGCGAATGCCAGCCCCTATGCTATCCCACGACGACTTCGCCATTTGAACGATTCGCGCTTTAGCGGCGCGCGGCAACTGCCGCGGCGGGCGCCTCCACATTGACCTTGATCTGCTTCGGCTTGGCTTCCTCGCGCTTCGGGATGCTCAGCGTCAGCACGCCATTCTTGTAGTCGGCCTTGATCGCTTCGGCATTCACGGTGTTGGCCAGGGAGAAGCTGCGGCTGAAAGAGCCATATGACCGCTCCACACGCAGATAGTTGTTCTCGC
The DNA here is from genome assembly GCA_049522075.1 of Candidatus Acidiferrum sp. Taxonomy (GTDB): domain Bacteria; phylum Acidobacteriota; class Terriglobia; order Acidiferrales; family UBA7541; genus Acidiferrum. The sequence continues at coordinate 8,127 of JBEKOE010000019.1, read as the reverse complement.
TCACTTCCTTCTCGAACTTGCGTTCACCGCGAATGGTGAGGATGTTGTTCTCAACGCGAATGTCGAGTTCTTCCGGCTTGATCTCCGGAATATCGGCCTTGACGACGAGTTCGTGCTCGGTCTCGTAGATGTCGACCGCCGGCGCCCAGGTTGTCAAGTTGGCCTCGTCCGAAGTGCGGTCAAAGGCCTCGTTGACGAGGCGATTGATCTGGTCCTGCAGGGTAGTAACCCCACGAAAAGGTTCAAAACGGCTTAAAGTAGCTCGCATGTTGAGCGACCTCCATAGTTGATTTCGTACACATAATAAAATATGAGTGAGAATATGTCAAGTATAATTTTGAGCGCTTCTACTGTCAGTAACTCTTTTATATACAATATGATAGACAACCTCAAAATGCCAAGCCGTTTTGCCCCATTCATGCCAGGGGTAAGCTTCTCTGGATAAATGCCGCCGCAGGCCGCCTGTTTTGTTATAGTTCGGACTGATGCGAGTTGACGCCTTTGACTACCAGTTGCCCGCCGAGTTGATAGCGCAACGACCCGCGGCGGTTCGCGAGGCCTCGCGGATGCTGCTGCTCGATCATCAAAGCGGCGCATGGGAGGACCGCGCGTTTGCGGAATTGCCGGCATTACTCCGTGGCGATGAGATGGTGGTGCTGAACAACGCGCGCGTCCTTCCCGCACGCTTGTTTGGAAAACGCGCCGGCGTTCACGCGCAATCGCCATCTCGCAAGACGGCGAGAGAACATCTGACGGGCACAGTGGAAGTTTTCCTTACCAGAAAAGTGGAATTCGAGATTTGGGAAGCCCTGGTGCATCCAGGTCGGAAAATGGGAGTAGGTGAACGAGTGCATTTCGGCGGCGGCGAACTGGAAGCAGAGATTCTGACGCGGGGCGAATTCGGTCTGCGAACGGTCCGCTTTTGGTCGCATAACGATCAAAGCGTGGAGGTGAACATCGAGCGGCTGGGACATGTGCCCCTGCCGCCCTACATTGACCGGCCTGATGAATTTTCCGATCGCGAGCGCTATCAGACAGTTTATGCGCAGAAGCCCGGCGCTGTGGCCGCGCCGACCGCAGGCCTGCACTTCACATCGGAGATACTCCAACAAATACGGAACCGCGGCTGCGAAACATGCGAAATTACGCTGGACGTGGGACTCGGCACATTTCAACCCATCCACACGGAGACGCTCGAGGGGCACAAGATTCATTCCGAGGCGTATGAGATCCGCGAAGAAGCGGCGGCGAAAATTCTTCGCGCCAAGGAAGAAGGCCGGCCGGTCCTGGCGGTAGGCACGACAGTTGTGCGCGCTCTGGAGGATGCAGCGGCCAAGGCAGCAACGCAGGGCGACGCAAGGCATTTCCCTGCGGGGAGAGCCGAGGCCAGCCTGTTCATCTTCCCCGGATACGCATTTCGCGTGGTGGATTGCCTGTTGACGAATTTTCACCTGCCGAAGTCGACACTGCTGGCACTGGTTTCCGCATTTGCGGGGCGTGAGGCCATCCTGGCGGCTTACCGGCATGCCATCACAGAGCACTACCGGTTTTACAGTTACGGCGATTGCATGCTCATTCGCTAGCGGCGGGCGGATTGGCTTGCGGCTTGCATGAAGCGGGCGCGCAGGACCAGCGCGAGCACGGCGAGGAGTTCACTCGCGGCAACAACCGGAGTCTGCCACTTCAGGAGTTCCTGAGTGGCCCGGAAGAGGAGGGAAGCTGAAGACGGATACAGCTTCCCCCGGTACTTCGCGGGTAAAGGTGACGTATTCACCGCCTACTGTGCCAAAACGAAGACACTCTTTTTCCCACCGAAGCGCAGCTCCAACATCTTGCCGTCGGCTGTAGAAACGATTTCGTCGTAGGGAACTTTTGCGTCGCGCTCTTCCCAGCGGCCTTCGGACTCCGCGACGACGTTCTTGCCTTTTTGGATGGTGAGGTGATTGCCGTCAATGAGGATGCGGTAATCGCCGGACTGAATTGTGGATTTGCCAACGTGGATGGTGTGAGTGATGGGCAGATCTTTGACCACGGGCTTGGCGAACGCGGGAATGGAAATCGCGAGGGCCGAGACCAGAATCAAACTGCGGACTAAGGAATTGTTACTCATGCGTGTCATTTCCTTTCGAGGAGCGAGTCAGCCGAAAGGTCATCCAAGGACGGGAGAGTTGACACGCAGGCAGAAGAGAAGGTAGCCTCGCGATGGAGACACCTTTTCTTCCTGGTTCACAATCCGGAAAAACTGCGTGTCAATGGCCCCGCGGCTGCCACCGCGGGGTACTCTTATTTAATCTCGTTTCGTCCCGAACAGCCCGAACATCGGCCGCAACCATATAGACGAACTCCGTGGGGCGAATGTTTCGTGGCCTATCGCATTTTCTTGTTACATTTTTAACCACACGAGGAGACACTGCCGGTGTCAAAGAGCGTTCACATTGCCTTGCGCTGGCCCCCCCGGCTTCATCTATACTCGTGGGCACGATTCGGACAAGCCGGATGCGACTCTTAGTTCTAAGCGATCTCCACGCCAATCTAACGGCCCTGGAAGCCTCCCTGGACGCAGCGAAAGGGAGCTGGGAGCATGTGGTTTGCCTGGGCGACGTAGTCGGCTACGGGCCGGATCCGAACGAAGTCACCACGCGCATCCGTGAACTCGGCGCAGCCACGATTCGCGGCAATCATGACAAGGCAGTCACGGATCTCATGTCCACGGAGGACTTCAATCCGGTAGCCAAAATGGCCGTCAATTGGACGCGCGCGCAACTCTCCAACGAAAACATGGACTGGCTCGCCGCGTTGCCACAGGGCCCGCTGGAAGTCGAAGGAGTGGTGTTGGTACACGGCGCGTTCCAGGATGAAGATGAATACGTGTTCACGCCGTCGCAGGCGCTGGAAGGATTGCTGGATTCCTCCCTGCCGATCACCTTTTATGGCCACACGCACCACCAGGGAGGTTTCGCGTATCAGGATTCGCAACTGGAAGTTTTGCAGGTGCACCCGCGCAACAACGAGATGCGCTGCGCGTTGCGCGTTGAAGAGCAGAAGCGCTACCTTTTGAACCCCGGCTCGATCGGGCAGCCGCGCGACTCCGACCCGCGCGCGGGTTTTGCCATCGCCGACCTGGAGCATCAAGTGGTAGAGTTCTGGCGGGTGCCCTATGACATCGAGAAGGTCCAGGAACGCATGCGAAGCGCGCACCTGCCGGAGCCGCTGGTGCATCGCTTGAGCCTCGGTCGCTGAAGCGGGGATGACACTCGCGCAGAATTTGAGAGATGCAACCGATGCAAAGCGCACTGCAAAATCCCGAGAAGCCGGAGAAAGAGGAGAGGCGCTCGCCGGTCACACTGATCATTGGCGGCGTGGTCGCGCTCGCGATGCTGCTGAGTTTGTGGTTTCTGTCCCATGTGCCGCTGGGCGCACCGACGACCTATCGGGCCTCGGTAGGCCTGAAGATGTCGCTAGCGGAGGAGGCCTACCTCAAGAATATCCGCATCGAAAATATCGCCCTGAGCCGGGCGGAAAACTTCATTCATCAAGAGGTTACGATTCTTTCTGGGGAGGTGGTCAATGACGGCCCGGAGAGCATTCAATTGCTTTCGCTCACCGTAGAGTTCGCCGATTCCATGAATCAAATCGTGCTCAGGGAAACGCGCGGTGTGTTGGCCGCCTCACGGGCAGGGCTAGCACCAGGTGAGCGCCGTCCGTTTGAGATTTCGTTTGACCATGTGCCCACCTCGTGGAACATGCAGCAACCCTATGTCCGCGCTTCCTATTTGCAAGTCTTGCATAAGAAATAGTTGTTCGTTAACCACATAGTTAGATTAATATGCAGGAATGGAACTCGCGGAGGAACTGCGCGCCTGCCTGCACGATCTGTCTGCGGGCGGCACGATCGAGATCCGGGAGAACGGCGGCCGCATCCCCTCGGCAAGACCACTTTCCTGGGAAGTGCGGGGCGCACCAGCGAAGCCCCTGCTGCACCTGTGGTCGGAGACCTGCAATCTGACGCGGCGCGTGCTGGCCATTACAGACCAATCGGAGGGTCGCGTTCTGCTGGCGGTGGAGTGTTTCGGCCGCACCAAGCCGCAGCGGCTGGAAATTATTCGGCTGGGCTACGAACGCGACGCCAAAGGGCTATCTCGGGAAGAATTCTGCGAACAACTCCGGCGCATCCTACTGGAGCGGTTTCCCGATGAAACGCTTGAAAGAGTTTCCATCGCGGCGGACTTGGAGCATTCCCTGTCGCGCGTCTATGCGCGAGGAATTTCCCGCAAAGGAATGGCGCACTATGCGTTCCTCGCCGTTCCCGACGAGGAAACGCCGGATGCCCTTGAGAGCAGCCTGACTTACGGTCTGTTGTGGCTCGACCGCACGCGGCAGACCGGCGGGCGCGGCAACCTTTCAGGGCTGCGGCTAATATTACCAAAGGGCAAAGCAGCGGAGCTTGCAGCGCGCATTCATGCCATCGACCCGCGTCTAGCCGTGCAGGTCTATGAACGGGACGCGCAGCGGGAAACTCTGGAGCGCGTCGATCCTCGGGACGGGAACATCAACACGTGGCTGTTGCCGCGCCGTGAGTCGCAATTGCTTCTGGACCGTGCTGCGGCGGCGATTGCGCCGCTCCAGGCGCTTGAGCCTGATGCCATCAGGGCGCACGCTGCGCCGCAGTTGCGGGAAGTGGTTCTGCGTTTCCGTGGGTTGGCGTTTGCGCGTTGGTCGGAAGGGCGCCTTACCTTCGGCATGGACGGGCGCTGGGATGAACTGAACGCGGAAAGCGAAGTCGCGCTGAAGCAGCTCGTGCTGAACCTGCAAAAGTTCCGCCATCCGCTGGCGACCGACACGCGCCACTCGCTCTATCGCGCGCAGGCCGAACGCTGGATGCAGATGATGGTGATGGGCGACGTCAGCCAAATTGACCTGGCGCTCGACCCCACGCATGTGTACGAACAGGTGTTTGCGCAAACGGCCGGACAACGCGGAGTTTTAGATTTGTTGTGCGTCACGCGCGCGCACCGGCTGGCCATTTTGGAATTGAAGACGGCGGAAAACCCGGACCTGCCACTGCAGGCGGGGGAATACTGGTCTCGGATCTGCCGGCTACAGGCGCAGGGTGACCTCGCGCGCTACGGCTATTTCCCCGGGATCGAATTACACCCCGATCCTCCAATAGTTTATCTGGTGGCACCGGCGTTGCGGTTTCATCCCAGCACGGACGTGCTGCTGCGCTACCTCAAACCAGAAATGGAAATAATCCGCGTGGGTCTGGTGGAGAGCTGGCGGCGGGGTCTGCGGGTGGTGATGCGGCAATAAGCGACACAGCAATGGACTCCGGCGAGGCTGTGGGAAGCGCTTGCCTTCCTGGGGCCGCAGGGTAAACTAAGGGCCAACCCATCGCCCAGGGAAGATCGCTTGAGTTTTTCCGTAATCATCCGGCAGGCAGACACTGCATCCCTCGTGGAAGTGAGCGGGCGGCTGACTTCATTCGAAGCCGGCGCCTTCCGTGACGCTATCTTAGGGCTCCTCAAGCACGGCAAAACCAACATTGTTCTGAATTTGAGTGGCCTGGAGTATCTGGACAGCTCTGGGATCGGCGAATTGGTGCGCAACTACCTCACGGTCGTTAAGAAGGGCGGGGCGATGAAGGTGGTGGGCCTGGCCTCGAAGGTGGAGGAGATTCTGAAAATCACGCAACTGTACCAGGTCTTCCCCGAGTTCCCCGACGAGGCCTCCGCGCTCAAGAGCTTTCCGAACCCACCCGCAAAGGGCATCCCTGGGCGCCTCAGCTCTAGCCCAAAATGAAGAAGGCAATCCGAAGTAGGGTTAACCGGCCTGCTGTGGCAATCTCTTCTGAAAAAGGTGGGCCAAAAAGGAGAGAAGCAGCTAGGGGGTTGCCCTAACTGCTTCCCGGGGTGTGTCCTCGAAGTGGTATTACTGATTTAGATGCGTCTCGGGCAAAAAGGTTTCCCAAATCTGAGGGTGGGGGCCTGGGTGCCGAGGAAAGCTTGGCCCGCTGCAAGTAAGTCTCAATAAAACAAATACTTACGCCAACGTTCGTCGCGGTGGCCAATCAGCCGCATTAATTGCCGCGAGGTGTGTAGCGTAAACGGGCGTGGACGCCGCGCCAGTTTCAGCCCTGCTTCTTCCGGCGTGCGATCGCCCTTGGTGTTGTTGCACTGGTAGCAGCAAGCCACCAGGTTCTCCCAAGAGGACCGGCCGCCACGGGAACGCGGCAGGACGTGATCCAGGGTCAGCTCGGAACTCGGGAACAACCGGCCACAGAACTGACAGGTGTTGCGGTCGCGCAATAGGATATTCTTTCGGGAAAGAGCGCGGCTCTGCTGCGGAATATGGCGATAGGCCAGCAAACGAATCACCGAAGGAACCTTGTGCGAGTGCGCCGCGGAGTGGACCTCCGCGCTGTGCACTTCCTCGGCTTGGGCTACGCCCTTCAGGAGCAACACCATAGCCCGGCGCACGGCGGTGACGTTGATCGGCTCGTAGGTGGCGTTCAGCACCAGCACGGGTTCCTGCATCATGGAAGCACGACGGCCTAGGGGTGCAGAAAGGAAGCGGTTCGAAGCGTTCGCCAAAGAGTTAGGCACAAGCGAGCCACCCGCTTCGAGGGAGTGTCTTCCCCGGGGATCGATCGCCTCTGGCCTTCCTGCGCTCATCGCGCACCCTTCTGGGTATTATGCTCCACTGACAGGAAGAGCGGGTCGTGCGGCGCGGGCAATGGTTAGTGCCAGTACCGAGCGGGCTCCGGCTTCTCCTAACGCGCGAGCGCACGCATCAAGCGTCGCTCCCGTCGTCATTACATCATCTAGCAACAAGACCCGCAAATTGTCAACCCGGCCTCCCCGGCGCATGACAAATGCGCCACGTACCGCTTCCCAGCGCTCCTCCTGGCTCAGCAGATGCTTCTCCGGACGGGGCCGGGAGCGCATCAGAAGGATGGGCCGGTAGGGCATGTGCAGGCGGCCAGCCAGGGGGCGCGCGAAGAGGTCCACCTGGTTATAGCCGCGATCCCTGTGTTTCTGACGGTGCAAGGGCACCGGGACGACGACGTCGGCAGACGAGAGGCGCGGGTCGGTGCGGACCAACTCCACTAGGCGCATGGCGAAGAAGAGGCCTAGCGGCTCGATGCGCTCGTACTTGAGAAGAACGATGGCGCGGGCCAGCGCTCCTTCATAAACGCCAAAGCTGCGAGCGAGCTGAAAGCCGAATTTCCCCACTACGCAATCCCGGCAAACCGGTTCGCCTTCGCTGGGTTCAGCTGCACCTTGCAAAGGCTGGCCGCAAATGCCGCAGATTGGCGGGGCGATCCTCTGGAACGACGCCAGACATGTTTCGCAGAGCGGTATCCGGCGGGCGTGCGTCAAGAGCGCATCGCAGAGCAGACAGTCAGCCGGGAACACCACGCTGGTAAGGGCACCGCCAAAGCTCTCCAGCCAACGTGCCAATTGCAGCCGCGATGCATGAAGATCCATGGCGCAGCGACACCTATCCTCGCTGGGTTTATTCTACTTCAGTTAGCTGCTGATTAGGTAATCGAAGCGGGTGAGGAACTACAACGCGCCCTGTTCCATTTTCTCCGCGCAGGAAATGCAATGTTTCGCCCATGGCACTGCCTCCAGGCGCTTCTGCTGCAACTCCTCCTGGCAATTGGCGCAGGTACCATACTCGTTGTTGCGGATGCGTTTCAGGGCCTCGTCGATCATATGCAGGATGGTGCGGTCGGTATTCGTTTGACCGAAGAGGAACTCTTTGGTATAGGAATTTGCGGCCTTATCGGCGAGGTCGACGGTGGGGTCGTCGTCGGCTTGGCGGCCTTCTTCTTCGGTGCGCACAATAGTCTTGACCAGTTCGTCGCGCCGCGTCAGTAATTTCTTTTTGTAGTACTCCAAATGCTTCTTATCCATGTTGTCCTCCCCCAGATGGCTCCTGGGGCCACCTAAAAACTACGTAGTTTAGGTTGGATTTGGAGATGTGTCAAGGCGGAGAGGGGTCTTGTGTCTTAGCTCCATAATTCTGTCACCCCTTAACGGCAACGTGAAAATGTCACCCTATGAGACAGGAGACATTCACGTTGAGTCAGAAGGAACTTCAGCGAGTGAGCGTAATTACCGC
>JBEKOE010000018.1:0-49662 GCA_049522075.1 Candidatus Acidiferrum sp. | reverse complement strand
GCTCTCGATGGAAGGGTATCGCTTTACTACGGCAATACCCGCCTGGAACACACCAATGCCCCAGGGGGGTGACACTTTCATGTTGCCATTAGGGTGACAAAATCACGTTGCCACAACAGCACAGCGGGCGGCGTGTTGCAGGTTAGTTTCCAGTTACGGTGACGGAGCCGCGCGGCCGAGCAGGATGTTGCACGTTAGGTATATCGCCCGTTTGCCTGCTTGGGGGCGCTGGGGTAAACTCCATTTCCAATGCCAGATACTTCCTCGATTGTGGGTCGCACTTTCTCCCACTACACCGTCCTCGAGAAACTTGGCGGCGGCGGCATGGGCGTGGTCTACAAGGCTGAGGACACTCGCCTGCGTCGCTTCGTCGCGCTGAAGTTCTTGCCACCGGAGGTTGCCAGCGACGCGCAGGCACTGGCCCGTTTTCAGCGCGAAGCGCAAGCTGCTTCCGCACTGAATCACCCCAATATTTGCACGATTTATGACATTGGCGAGCAGGATGGGCAGGCGTTCATCGCCATGGAGTCTCTGGATGGAATGACGCTGAAGCATCTCATCGCCGGGAAGCCCCTCGAAACGGAAGTTCTGTTCACACTGGCGATTGAGATTGCCGATGCCTTGGACGCCGCTCACTCCGAAGGCATCATCCACCGTGACATCAAGCCCGCCAATATTTTCGTGACTAAGCGGGAACACGCCAAAATTCTCGACTTCGGGTTGGCGAAGCTGTCGGTCACCGGAGATCGCGGGGCCGACACAACGACGGGTTCGGGCGAAGCAACCGGGGGCACGACGTCGGAGCATCTGACCGGTGCGGGATCTACACTCGGCACGATCGCTTACATGTCGCCGGAGCAGGTGAGGGCCGAGCAACTGGACACACGGACCGATTTGTTCTCGTTCGGAGTTGTCCTATACGAAATGGCGACGGGCGTGACGCCATTTCGCGCTGAGAGTACCGGACTAATCTTCGACGCGATCCTGAACCGCGCTCCGCTGCCCCCGGGACAACTGAATCCTGCCCTGCCGGCCGATCTGGAACGCATCATCCACCGAGCGCTGGAAAAAGATCCCGATCTCCGTTACCAGACCGCCGCGGAACTTCGCGACGACCTGAAACGCTTGAAACGCGAGTTGGATTCCGGTCGCTCCGTGGCAACCTCTGCTGTGTCAGGTGCGCTCGAGGCGGTTCGCGATACCCACCTGCATCGTCGCTGGCAAACTTGGGCAGTGGTGGCTGGCAGCGTTCTCATCGCCATCATGGCATTTCTCGGGTATGTTCTAACGCGCCCGGTGGCGCCGCCCCGCGTGCTGCGAACTGTCCAACTCACGAACACGAACCGGCCGAAATCAGGCGTCGTCACGGACGGCTCGCGGCTCTACTTCATCGAGGGCCAATCGGGCCTTTCCCAAACCTCCGTGAATGGCGGTGAGACATTTCCCATACCGACCTCCCTGGAGGAAACTGGCTTTTCTAACGTTTTCGATCTCTCGCCAGATGGTTCTTCGCTTTTGATGAATACAGCCCGAGGGACGTCTCTCGACGGCCCTCTTTGGAGCGTCCCGGTGCTTGGCGGTTCACCTCGTCGGTTGGGCAGCCTTGAGGGCCACGCTGGAGCGTGGTCGCCGGACGGGCAGAGGATAGCCTACTGCAAAGGGAACGAGATATTCCTGGCGAACACCGATGGCAGCGAACCGCGCCGGCTCTTGCTGACGGCTGGAACCCCTAACGACATCCGCTGGTCGCCCGATGGGTCCATTTTGCGTTTTACTCTGAGTGATCCCAAAACCAATAACCGTTCCATCTGGCAGGTTTCCGCGGACGGCGGCAATCTTCGTCCCCTGCTTCCGGGTTGGAACAGCACACCCAACGAATGCTGTGGCAAGTGGACGCAGGGCGGAAGGTATTTCGTCTTCCAGGCCGTACGCGACGGGACGGCAAACCTCTGGGCCCTGAGCGAAAGCAGTCGCCTTTTCCACTCAGCTCCCCGGGAGCCGGTTCAGTTGACCACGGGGCCAATGAATGTGGGCAATCCCGTCCCGAGCCGCGATGGTAAGAAACTCTTCGCCCAAGGCTGGCAGCCCCGGGGGGAATTGGTGCGCTACGATGCCAAATCAGGACAATTCGCGCCTTACCTTTCGGGAATTTCGGCCATGGGACTCGACTTCTCTCGTGATGGAGATTGGGTCGCCTACAATGATGGCTCCGATGGCACCATGTGGCGAAGTAAGTTAGACGGAACCCAAAAGCTGCAACTTGTTTTCCCGCCTATGCTGGCCTACCTGCCTCGCTGGTCTCCGGACGGCAAGCAACTCGCTTTCTTTGGTCATCCTCCCGGCGAACCCTGGCAAATCTTTGTGGTTCCCGCCGAGGGAGGCTCTCCCGAACTGATCTATCGAAGCGGGACCAACTCGGCGGACCCCAACTGGTCGCCAGACGGCAATTCGCTGGTCTTCGGAGAGAATTCACTGAACAATCAGGGGTCAGCCGTCTACGTCCTCGATCTGAAAACGCGAAACGCCTCGAAGCTGCCAGGATCCGACGGCCTGTATTCTCCCCGTTGGTCCCCTGACGGACGCTACATCGCGGCCATTACGCTGGATTCTCTAAAGCTTATGCTTTTTGATTTCACCGCTCAGAAGTGGACCGAACTCGCTAATATTTTCGTGGCCTATCCGACTTGGTCCCGAGACGCGCGCTATTTGTATTTTGACGGGATTCTCGACAACCAGGAAAGCTACTTCCGCGTGCAAGTCTCCGACCGCAAACTGGAGCGCCTTTTCAGCCTCGAAGGGTTTCAGGCGGCCGGCGGAGCCTTTGGAAACTGGACCGGCCTCGCGCCGGACGGAACTCCGCTGCTTGTCCGTGATGCCAGCATCCAGGAGATCTACGCTCTTGATGCGGAGATGCCTTAGTCTTCCTTGCCCGCTACCGGTCAGGCCTTCATCTTTTTCTGCAAAAGCGTGAGCAGCGGCCGATCCAGCTTATGTCCTTGCCAATCCTCGAATTTTGTTCCTGGGCGTTCCGTATCGAGTACACCGAAGGGCCCGCGGAAATTCCACAAAGCCCAGCCGGATTTCAACTCACCGATAGTGTCGAGTGTGTCGTTAAACCACGCCAACACCACCTCGGGCGGAGTGTGCTTGTAACAACCCATCTCGCCGAAGTGGATCGCAACGCGCTGTTGCTCCAGTCCTCGCCAGGGTCGCACGAAGTCTGCAATCGTCTTTCGGTCGGCGGTCACCTTCCCGTGGCTGTCCTTGAGCGGCCAAGTCGGAGGCTCGGTCCGCGTCGCCCATCCGCGGGCCCACTCACACTGGTGGTGAGTCAGATCCGCGGGATAGTAGTCGTGCGGGCTTTGCAGCACCCCAGTGCTGAAAAGATCGGCGACCGGAGTTACACCGCCGGAAGAGCCATCGCTGACGATCAACCGTTGCGGGTCGACACCGCGGATCCCCTCGATCGCAGCGCGAGCCACCCGGGCATATTCCTTCGCGCCCCGGACCTTTATCTCGTCGTCAATGGCCTCCTGGGACTCGCTCTTGCGCCGCTCAGTCAATTGCGCCCTCTCCTCTGATGTAAGAGGCAGCAAGGGCTCGTTCACCAGGTTGAAGCTGACGAGCTCATTGGAGATGCCCTTGTAGCGTTGCGCAAAAAAGGTCCACTGATGGACGAAGGCTTCAAGCGTGGCACGATCCTTGTAGAAGCTCGTTTTCTCCGGAGTGACGTGAATGCCGGTTACGGTGGGATCCAGGCCATCAAGCACACAGAAACCAGGCGCCCGGTGCAGGCTGATGTTGACGTGAACTCCATACTTCTCACCCAGGCGGATGGCCCGGTCGATGGGCTCGACCTTTTTCTCGTTTATCTTCATCAGATCTTGGGGATCGGTCCAAAACCTGTAGTCCATCGGCAAGCGCACCCAGTTGAAGCCCCAATCGCGGATCCAGCGAAAGTCGCTTTCGAGAAACATCCCATCGTTCTTGTAGGGAAAATATTTCATCCAGTCAGAATCAGTGGAGAAGTATTCCAGGAGATTGAAACCGTACCAGGGCGGATTGTTCGCGGGTGTCTGAGATTGCGGCAGACTGGATTCATTTAAAGACGTCCCCACCCCAGGGAAGGAGACGCCCGCAAACCCGGAAGGCAAAATAGCGGCAGATGCAACTGCCGCTGCGGAGCTAAGCAGACTGCGACGCGTGAAACGAGTCAGGCTTGGCTCTGGGGCCGATGATTCTGGTCGATCGCTGTTTTCTTTTCCCATTACCTACGCTCCCTAACCGGAATTTGCGGTTCGGACCTTTGACGCGCACATCGTATCTTTCTGCCACGCCGGACACAATGAATTTGCCAAGCATTTGGCACTTGGCCCCCTTCGCGGCTCCGAGCCATTTGGTCAGAAGGATAAACACAACTCACAGTCCCCGCGCTGAACCATGTGCTCAAGCTCACGCAAGGACGCGTCCATGAACAAGGAAGTCCAGCCAAAAAGCAGCAGAGACTAGCGCTAAATCCCTACCTCCCGCGGCCGTAAAACCGAAAGTGATTTTCGGGCTGGCCTCGGACTTCCGTTTGAATCGAGAAGAGGCTTCCGGCCAGGCGATCTCCGCGCGGAGCTCCGGCGGAGGCGGTGGTGACAAAAAGAGTCGTGAGGTCGGCGTCGCCAAATGCGCAGGTTGTAATATTTTTCACCGGCATTTCAACCACCCGGTCGATTTTTCCGTCCGGCGCAACTCGCACGATGCAATTCCCGTAGAAACGGCAGTTCCAGAGATAGCCTTCCGAGTCCATCGCCGAGCCATCGGGAAATCCACGCGCAAACCCTTGAAGAAAAGGCCGTTCATTCGAGATCGCGCCCGTCGAGGAATCGTAGTCATAAATCCAAATCACGTTCGCGAGCGTGTCCCCGAAATAGAAGCGGCGGCGATCAGGGCTCCACGCAAGTGTGTTGGCAATTCCAACTCCTTTTCGCCATGTCGTCGCCTGGGCATCCGGATCAACACAAACAAGAACGCCGTCTTGTCCACCGGCTTCGCCCGCGGAGCCATCCGCATTCACGTTGTTGCGCATCGACCCGATCCAGAGCGATCCCCGCGGGTCGCACCGCGCGTCGTTCAAGCGGACCGCCGGCCATCCGTCGAGCAGGAAAAGCGCATCATGGCGCGCATCGGTGGCGGGCTCCCAGAGAATCACGCGCGAGCCCAGCACGGCAACAAGCACATCTTCGCGATCGGTCAACGCGAGAGAGGTTACCGGTTCATCGAACAACCAGGTGCGGACCGCGGAGTCCGCCAGATTCAGGCGATGAATCAGGAAGCGATTGATGTCCGTCCAATAGACAGCGTTGTGCGCGGCGTGCCAGACCGCGCCTTCGCCGCAGACGTCGCCCGTGGGCGCGACGCAAACGGGTTCCCCGGTCATTGCACTCCGATCCCGGCGAGCAGTCCGCCGTCCACCAGGTAATCTCCGCCTGTGCAGAATGCGGATCGATCAGACAGAAGAAACGCCGCCAAGTCGGCAACCTCTTCGACGGTGCCGACCCGCCCGAGCGGATGCGCCGCCCCGAATCTCTTGATGACTGTGTCGACGGGCAGGTCCGGCGAAAAATGCGCGGCCGCGTGTTCCAGCATGGGGGTGCGAATAGATCCTGGGCTTATGGAATTGACGCGAATGTGATCGGCCGCATGGTCCAGCGCGAGCGCGCGCGTCAAGCTAAGAAGCGCCCCCTTGGAAGCGGCGTAGGCCGCAACACCGTGCTGGCAAGCGTGACCCTGCACGGACGCGACAATCACGATCGCTCCGCCGCCGCGTTTTATCATTTCCGGAATACCAAAATGCGAGAGCAGATACACACCGCCAAGATTCACGGCCATGCAACGGTTCCACGTTTCCGGCTCCGTTTCCACGGCATTTCCAAATGGATGAATGGCCGCGGAATTTGCGATGAAATCGAGCCCGCCAAATTGCGCAATGGTCTTGCGGACCACCGCTTGCACCTGCTCCGGCAGGCTGACGTCGCACAACTCAACCCGAAGCGCATAACCCTTCGCATCGGATTCCTGCTGGAGTCCACGGTTCGCGGCTGCGTCCACGCCACATGCCAAAACGCTCGCGCCGCCCGATGCAAGCTTCATCGCGATGGCCCGGCCAATCCCGGTGGTGCCGGTGACGATGGCAACCTTACGCTCGAATTCCTTCATCGGTGATTGCTCTCTTCATTTTCTCCTGGCTGCGATTTCAATCGGCTGCGGAAGAATTCCATTCCCCCAATTGACCTCAAGCAGGCAGAGAAAAGCCGTGACGAGTCTACTCCTGCCGTTGCCGTCTGGAAACTACCGGTTTCTCCAGATTTATGCGGCCTTTGAAAGGCAATAGACACGCGCGAAAGCTCAGCCAGCAAATTCAGGAGTAGCGTACCTCAGACCTTGCACCACGCCACGCATTTCGGCGAGCCCTTTCAAGCGGCCAACATAGGAGTAGCCAGGGTTAGTTTTCTTGTTGATGTCGTCCGCGAGCAGATGTCCATGATCGGGCCGCATGGGAATTTCATGATCCTCTCGGCTGGCGCGCCGCCGCCGCGATTCCTCACTAAGCAATGCGCGGATCACGCCTATGATATCCGAACTGCCGTGAAGATGCTCGGCTTCATAGAATGAGCCATCCGCTTCACGAACGACCTGGCGAAGATGCGCGAAATGAATGCGCGGAGCGAATTCCCCGGCCATTGCAAGCAGATCATTGTCCGCGCGGGCGCCATAGGAGCCCACGCAGAATGTCAGGCCGTTTGCGGAACTATCCACGCCCTCTAGGATTGACCGCGCATCGCCGGCCGTCGAAACGACGCGCGGCATGCCAAAGAGCGGCCACGGCGGGTCGTCTGGGTGAATCGCTAGCCGCAGCCCGAGGTCTTCCGCCACCGGCGCCACTTCCTTCAGAAAGGCGACGAGGGCGGAACGCAGATCGCCGGGGGTGACTCCTTCCCACTCCGCACGCGCTTCGCGAAACGCCTGCCGGTTATAGGACGATTCTGCCCCGGGAAGTCCCCCGAGGATGGCCTGCTCGAGTTCGTCTTGTTGCGCCTCAGACATCGAGTGTAGCCGGGTGCGGGCGGCAGTGATACGCTCGGGCGCGTAATCGAGTTTGGCTCCCGGGCGCTCCAGGAGGAACAGGTCGTAGGCCGCAAAATCCACGGCATCAAAGCGCAGCGCGTAGCCCGTGTTGGGCAGGCGCCACTTCAAATTCGTCCGCGTCCAATCCACGAGCGGCATGAAGTTATAGCAGACCACCGGCACGCCCGCCTTGGCAATGGCAGCGAGAGAATCCTTCCATGCAGCGATGTACTGGCCATAAGGCCCGGAGTGCAGCTTGATCGAATTGTGAACCGGTATGCTTTCGACGACGGACCACACGAGGCCCGCCGCCGCGATTTCCGTTTTGCGCTTGAGGATTTCGTCGAGTGGCCAAGCCTCGCCGCGATAGATGTGATGCAGGGCGGAGACGATGCCCGTCGCGCCCGCTTGCTTGATTTGATCGAGCGAGATCAAGTCCTGGGGGCCGAACCATCGCCATGTTTCTTTCATGCCTGTATCGTATTACATTTTGACGCGCCGTTCGCGTGCCCATCGGCAATTTCGATGCGCATTTGTCTTGGCAAATACAACGGAGCGCGCTGTCGTACCCCTCCCATTGTCCATTGACCTTTTGCCTGCAATGTCCTGCACTTCGGACCAGTAGGCTGCGCTGTTGCATTGGAATACGCTTTGTGGGCTTGCGGGGTGTCGTCACTGGGGAACGAAGCGAGGTCGCCGTGTATTGCGAGCATTGCGGATTAAAGATCTTCCCTGAGCGGCCCGTGTGCACTCGCTGTGGCCGGGCGCCGTTGCACGAGTGGATTCAACTGTTCAGTCTGGCCGTGCTCCTCCTGGCGACGATCGGCAATTCGGTTGCCGGCATGTTTCTGCTTCCGAAATTGTCTGCCATGCACCCGTCGGTTCTTTTTTTTCGCGGCTGGCTGTGGGCCGACCGGGAAAGTTCGCTGTACGGGTGGATGCCCCTGGCCGCTGCCCTCCTCCTTTGGGAATTTTTTATCTGGCGCAAGATTCGCAGGGCGAAACCCGTAACCAAGATTAAAGGGTGGGTCAGCCGCAAGATCCTTGCGTTTGTGCTTGCCGCAGGTTTTGCGCCGATCCTTCCCTGGTGGATTCCCGCCAATCAGCCATCGGACAAGACACTTGCCGCGCTCTCCCACTATCCCGGCTTGCCATGCGCGATTTCCTGGGGCGGCGTGCTCATCGTGACAGTGGTTCTTTGTGTCAGGGCTGAGACCCGCGACTGCCTTCTTGGCAAAGGGAAAACTCTCGCCCTCGTCAGCCTAGGTGCGCTCACCTTGTTTCTTACCCTCACACTGTTTGGCTGGTCGCTGAGCTAAGCGAGGGCAGAAACTCGCTAGCGCTGGATTGCGCACTAACCGGAAACTGGCCCGCAACCTGCCGGGGAGGGAGCGTAATGCAGCACCGCGGCGGTCATATCATCCCACTGGCCGCAGTACTTGGAGAATTCCTGGATCGCCGAGAAGACGTGGCTCAATAATTCAATCGGGGCTTCGCCCGCATGTCTGCGGCAGACATCCTTGAGCCCCTCCAATTCAAATTCCTGCCCGTGGGCATTCCGCGCATCGGTCAGTCCATCGGTACAGAACAGTATGGAATCGTCCGGCTCAAGGTCCAGCGTGAATTCATCGTAAACTACGCCGCTGAAGAAGCCCGGGGGAATGCCCGCAAGTTGCAGGACGCGGCATTCTCCACCCCGAATGAGCAGCGGGCCGGGCATCCCGGCGCTCACAATCCGCATCTGCGCGCGAAACGTGTCAAAAATGGCGTACTGAATCGCGCTGTGGCGTCCCGGTATGCCCCGGAGGAGCAGCCTCTCGTTCAGGACGGAGAGGACCCGGGCGGGGGGCTGGCCGGTCTTGTGCACGCCGCGCAGCGTACCAACCGCCAGTGCAGCATAGAGTGCAGCCGGGAGTCCTTTCCCGGACACGTCGCCTAGGTATAGGCCGATCATGCCGTCAGGGAGCAGGAAATAGTCCAGGAAATCGCCGCCTACCTCCGCCGCGGGCTGGAACTCATGGGAAATCGTCACGCAATCGGTGCGTAAAGGCTGCCCAGGGAGCATGACGCCCTGGATAGCACGCGCTTCCTCGAGCTCCTGCTCGCGCAACTTCTCGATCGAATGTGGTTCGGCTGGCTGAGTGAGAACGGACATGGTTTTATCCGGAGGGGAGAATTCACCGGGAGAGGGGCGGCGTCAATTCGAGCGTAGCACACGGCGGGTGTGGCCCAGCCAAAATCTCCAGGGGTGTTACCAATTGCACGCGGGGGCACGGAAATGCTTGAACCGCATGGAACGTGGGCAAACAATAGAGCTATGAAATCCCTCGCTGGACTCCTTGTGACCGCCGCCCTGGCCATCGGGATCTACTATCTTTATTTGAAGCAAATGCCCAGCAGCGATGCGGGCACCGCGCCCACCCAGGCCATCAGCCTGACCGGTGTGCGCAGCGACTTGCTGTCCATCGCTCAGGCTGAGCGCGGAAACATCGCCCTGAACAGCCGCTGTGCCTCGCTGGACGAAATGGCCACCGCAGGAACGATGAACATGGCCCGGCGCGAGCGCGACGGCTACACCTATGAAGTGGAGTGTTCCGGGTCGGATTTCCGCGTTGTCGCGCGGCACGCGGCTCCCCCGCCTGCGGGCGTTGCAATCCGCTACCCTACCCTGGCCATCGACTCCACAATGGAAATCCGGGAAATTCAGTAGACTCTGATTTCATCTTCCCAATACTGCCCTTTTTGCGGGAACAATTCCGCCTGCGCTTGCGTAACTTCAGGTGAGAGCGCAGCACGCGAAGAACGAAGGCGGTTGCGAGAAGGAGTGGACTATGGACGGGAGTGTGATCGGCCTCGTAGCGGTGGTTTTGACCTGCGGTATTCCCCTGGCAGTGATCTATGCATTCTACCGGGTCCGTAAGCTGCGGACCGAAGAGCGACTGGCGGCGCTGGCTCGCGGCGCGGCGATTCCCATGGAGCCGGAACTTTCCCAGTATGCCAAATCGCGTCGTGCCGGGATTTTGCTGGTTACCGGCGGCCTGGGATTCATGACCATGTTTGCGGTGATTGCCCGTGTTGTGGGCGAGCCGGAGACCCTGGTTGCGGCGGCTTTCGGCATCCTGCCATTGGCCGTCGGAATCGGGTACTTCCTGGATGCGGCGATGATTCGCCGCGACCTGAAAGCCTCCTGAGGATTCTGCCCGGGAACCTTCCGCGCGGCGAGGTTCCCGCCGCCCCGCACCCGAATGGCAAGCCGCGCTTTCTTTTATCTTGCAGGTATCGCCCGCCCTTCAGGTCATCACCTTTTTTGGCCTGAAATCCGAAGTTCACCGATTGCAGGTGAAAGCATCTTGTATTGTCCCGGCCGATCGTCTTCGGAACACCCAACTTCGCTGAAGTTGGGTGTTCCCACATCCGCCCTACGCAAAAGTTGTCATTCCGACCGGAGGGACGGCGGTTTTGGCCGCCCCGGAGTGGAGGAATCCCTCTTCAACTTCGGATTTTAGGGCTGGCCGATCACAGCGCACTCCCGCTTCCGCCGGCCAAGCGCTGGAAGGGAGTGCCTTGTCCGTGTGTTAGAATCACTTGGCATGCATCCCGCAATTCCTCATCTGGTGGACCTCCAGCAGCTTGATCAGCGGATCGCCGCGCTTCGGGCCGAATTCGACAGCCTGCCCAAACGCTTTCGCGAAGCGGATGCCAAGCTGAATGGCGCGAAGTCTGCCGTAGCCTCGGCCAAGGAAGCCCACACACAGGCCCTGACGCAGCGAAAGAAACTTGAGCTGGATGTGGAGCAGTGGAAAGAGCGCGCGAAGAAATACCGCGGCCAGAGCAGTTCCGTCAAAACAAATGAGGCTTACAAGGCGTTGCAACACGAAATCGCGGCTGCGGAGCGCGAGGCGGCAAAATTGGAAGACCTGGTTCTGGAACAGATGGTGGCTTCCGAAGACGTTGAACACCGGGTGAAACATGCGGAAGCGGATTTAAAAGAGGCGGAAAGAACCGTTGGGGCTGAGAAGAAACAGATCGAAGTGCAATACAGCGAGAAGAAAAAGATGCTGGAAACGGCCGCCGCGGAGCGCACGCAACTCGCCGCAAAAGTGCCGGAAGAGTTGCTGGACTTGTACACCCGGATATCTCGCAAACACCCGGGTGCGGTGATGGCGGAGGTTCGTGAGGACCAGTGCCGCAGCTGTGGCATGCGCGTGCTGCCTCATACCGTCCAGGTTCTTCGAACGGAGACCAACGACGAGGTTTTCCGCTGCGAAACTTGTGGGTGCATTTTCTACACCCTGGAACCCATTCCCCACGCGGCGCCGGCTGCGGATGCGGCTGCTGCGCCCGCCGACGAGGCGACTCACTCCGAATGAACAAGCGTCCCACACTCCCAAAAGGCTTGTTCGGCGATCATGAGCCGGAACGCAAACCCACCCATGCCTATCAAGCGAACATTGACGGCGGCTCCCGGGGAAATCCCGGCCCGGCGGCCTATGGCGTTGTAGTGCGGGACGCCCGGGGTGAAGTCGTGGCGCGCCTGAAGAAGCACATCGGCCAGAACACCAACAATGTCGCGGAATATTACAGTTTGATTGCGGCGCTGGACTACGCGCAAACGCACGGGATTCGCGCGCTACGCGTCGAAAGCGACTCCGAACTTCTGGTGAAGCAGATGCGCGGCCAGTACAAAGTCAAGAGCAGCGACCTGCGACCTCTCTTTGAACGCGCGCGAAAAATGGCGCAAGGTCTCGAATCCTTCCGCATCGATCATGTTTACCGCGAACAAAATCGCGAAGCCGACGCCCTGGTGAATCAGGCGTTGGACGAATCGTTAAAGCCCGCTGGCGGTGCGACGAAAACCGCTGAAAAGGCGCCGCCTAAACCTGCCACGATTCGTTGCTTCGCCAGGTACAAAGATGGCGTGCTGCAGCCACACCAGCCGCTGGATCTGCCCGATGGCGCGCACGTGGAAATCATGCTGCGCGTGCGGAAGTAGCCGCGTGGCGCTTTTGCGTGTTGGCCGAACGCCGGCAGTTCAGTGTTTCAAATGTTTGTAGTGCAACAGCTTGCGATTACGCAACTTTCTGGGAGTTAGCCGGTCAGCTTGTGTCCCTCTGCGCAAAACGCAGTCAAATTGTAATGCGTTTCCGGCATGCCTATTGTTTACAGGTGCAGGGATAGTCACATTTGGCGGGGAGAAGCCAGTCTTGGCTATACTCTGAAAATGTCTCACTGTTCCGAACACGGGCAGGACTAAACCTCAGAACAATCAATCGGGAACCAAGATAGATAGTTCCGCTTGCCGTTTCAGCCATTGAATTTGCCCAGAAATAAAAGCCGCGAGGCTGGTGCAGCCAGAACAGTTTCTGCACCTCGCCCGATGTGGTGATTTGGGAGACACCTTCACTAGTTGCGACCAAGACAGAACCATCCTTCCTTTGGATGAAAGATTGGGGGGCTCCATCGAGGCGAGTTACCCATTCGACCGAGACACTCATTTGACGGGGGTTTGACAGCATCATGGCGGTTCCGTAGTCGAAGGACATGTGGGCAAGGCCGGACAATACAATTATGTTCGGCCCCGCCTTGAGAATGCCTGTCACGTTGTCTGCAAGGATTCTTTTGGTCTGGCTGCCGTCCTCATTGGTTAGCCAAAGTCCTCCGCCCCACTCACCAGCACTAATCCCAACCAGCCAGCCACCATCGAATCTTAGAATATGCCTACGGGCCCGAATCCATTCCGGTTTTGACTTAAACTGTGCTGGCAGTTTCGGCTCTTCGGCGGCTTGCGGCTTGATTTCAGTGATTTCGACGTTATTGCCCTCGGCCGATACTTTCCATTCAGTATGGGACAGGGTCACACACTCAAGCTCGCCCCGACTCGGTTCGTTGGAACGCCAAAGTGACCAGCCTGCCGGTAGCGGTTCCGATTCGGGTTGTTGAGCGCAAGCCGACACCACAAACGTGAGCAGCAGAACGACAATGAGCACGAACGAAATTCTCACCTTAAGCAGCATCTGCATGGGATTCAGCATATAGCAAGTTGCTCATGAAAACACCCCATCCATCACAAGTTGCAGGGTCACTCGGTTTTCAGTGCCAAGTAAACGCGGTCATCGGAAACTCGCTCGCTGCCAACTACTTCAAGCGGTGGCTTGAAGTACGGGCAATGGCTTCAGCGTGCGGGTTCGGTAAAGCGTGTCGCGCTGGGCGGGAATAAAACCGGCATCGGTAATGATGCGCTGCAATTCCGCCTCATTCGTGCGGCGCTTCACGCCCGCCGCAAAGACCACATTTTCCTCAATCAGGATGCTGCCTACGTCGTCGGCCCCAAACTGCAGACCGATCTGGCACACCTTGATTCCCGGCGTCAGCCAACTGGACTGGATGTGATCCACATTGTCGAGATACAGCCGGCTCACCGCTAGCGTCTTTAGGTAATCCACCGCCGTGGTTTCCTGCACCTTTTTGCCCAGCGCGGTGTTCTCTGCCGCGAATATCCACGGAATAAATGCCGTGAAACCGCCGGTGTCTTCCTGGATGCGGCGAATGCGGTCCAGATGATTGACGCGGTGGCGGAGTTCCTCGCCGCAGCCAAACATCATCGTGGCCGTGGTGCGCAGTCCGAGCGAGTGGGCGATGCGGTGTACCTGTTCCCATTCGTCACTCGTGCATTTCAAGCGCGCGATCTTGCCGCGAATTTCGTCGTCCAGAATTTCCGCGCCGCCGCCCGGGATGGAATCGAGTCCCGCATCCTTGAGTCGTTGGATGGTGTCGCGCAAGCTGAGTTCGCTGACCTCCGCGATGCACAGTATCTCCGGCGCCGAAAAGCAATGCAGATGCACTTGCGGGTAACGCGATTTCAACGAGCGCAGCAGATTCTCGTAGTAGCCGATTTGCAGGTCCGGATGCAGCCCGCCCTGCAAAAGAATGCCGGTGCCGCCGAGTTCGAGCATCTCCTCAATCTTTTGGTAGATGCTTTCAAACGAAAGGATGTAGCCGTCCTTGGCGCCAAGGGGCCGATAGAAAGCGCAGAAAGAGCAGTATTCCGTGCAGAAATTCGTGTAATTGATATTGCGATCGATTTGATAAGTGGCCACGCGCGGGTCGTTCTTCTTCAGTCGCAATTGATGTGCGGCCATGCCGATGCCCACCAGGTCATCGGACTCAAGCATTTCCAGCGCTTCTTGTTTGCCGATCGCCACGTCAGAGTTCTCCCCGTGCCAGGTTCAACGCCGCCGCTCGCCCGCAAGCTCAGAGTCACGTTCCGAGACTTTGGCTGTCCGAGCCATCACAATTTCCGGCGCGCCCGGAATCAAGCCGAGCTCTGCCGCGAGGCTGAAAAAGAGGCGGAGTCCTTGCAGGTTTTCTTCATCCAGCGCATAGTCGATATTTTCGGAGAGGTAGCGCCGCAAATCCGCCGCGGGCAGCCCCATCTCCCGCGATGCTTTAGCGCTGATCTCATCGAGTTGGAGCAATCCCTGTGCCAGCGACTCCTGAAAGTCGCGCACCACCTCCGGCGTAGCCACCTCTGGCCGCGCCGCCCAGACCGCCAGGACCGCCGGCAGCCCGCTCAGGCCGTGCCATTCCTCAACCATATCGTACAAATACAGCGCCGGGATTCCGGGAAGGCCAACGGATTCGCCGAAACACCGCTGCACGCCAGTGCGATCGCCCTCCGTGTGCCGTTCGGCTTTGAGCGCCAGGCGCAGCGCAGGGTCGCCGATCAAAAGCGCGGCATCGGATTTCTGCAGCATTGCAGGCAGATCGGGTTTCGCTTCAATAAACTCCGGCGCGATTCCCCACCATTTCTGGCACAGGATGCGCACAAGGGCCTGCGTGCTTCGGGAGCTACAGTCCAGCGCGATGCGAGTGACTTTCCGCACCGGCTTCCTGGAAACCAGCAGCAAGCTGCGAACCGCGCCCTTCGAAGCGATCGACAATCCCGGAAGAACGACCAAATTGGGTATCCGCGGGTACTCGATCGCCGGGATGATGGCGATGTCCGCCGCGTTCGTTCGGAGAGCATCGGCACATTGCGAGGGAACGGTGAACGAAAGCTGGTATTTCTCCCGCAACGCTCCGTGCGTGAAGCCTCGGACGAGCGGGGCGGTATTCAGATATTGAACGATGGAGATTCGGAGCGAATTCACGGCGTAACGTATCCTGTCGGGACCGTTCCAGTATAGCAAAGGACCAGGGAAGAGGCCTCGTAACACCCGCTTAAAACGTTTCCAACATTTCAAATTCGGCGAAATTGATGTCCTATTGCCCGGCGTCGAGGATTGCTGCTCCTCCTGAAAATTCACGCTGGAAACGCCGAAATGCCGGTTTTGTGTTTCTCGGCTTATCTGCTATCATTAACCGTTGTGTTTTCTATCCTTTGAAGAGCAGGAAGTGTGAAGTCATGGCATTGAAGTGCGCAATCTGCGGCAAGGCGCCGCACTTTGGAAACGTGGTTAGCCACGCCAATAACACACGGCGTCGCCGTTGGAACCCGAATTTGAAACGGGTACGTGCGGTGGTCGACGGAGTCTGCAAGCAGGTGCGCGTGTGCACCGGCTGCATCCGTTTGGGCCGTGTGAAAAAAGCAGCCTGAGCTAATATCTTGAGCTTTTCTCCGACTCACCCAATCAGCGAACGAACAAACCGTGGGCTCCCCCACGCTGGTGCGTTATTGCCCCTGGCGGGCATGCTTCTCGGCGTCCTCGCCGGCTGCAACGCCCCCGAACACCACGCCGCGGACGTTTGGGCGGTCGTGAATGGCACCGAGATCAAGCGCGATGAGGTCGAGAAGTACTACAAGTCTCAGATCAATCCGGAAGCCCAGGAACCTTCACAGGAAGAAGCGCTGTCGCTGAAGCTGAACGTGGTCGAGCAGCTTATCAATAACGAAATTCTCCTCGAGCGCGCCAAGAAACTGAACCTCGAAGCAAGTGACGGCGAAGTCGAGGACAAGTTCACCGAGTTGAAGAGCCCTTTTACCGAAGAAGAGTTCCAGCGGCAGCTGAAACAGCGCGGCATGGGCGTGGACGACCTGAAGCGCGACCTCCGCCGTCAGCTGTCCATCCAGAAACTACTGAACCGTGAAGTGGCCGCCAAGGTCACGATCACCGATCAGGACGTCCAGGATTTTTACAACGCCAATCGCAACCAGTTTAATGTTGCCGAACCGCAATACCGCATTTCGCAGATCGTCATCACGCCCCACAAGGATGCGCAGATCCGCAACCGCAAGAACGACGACGCCACCACTGAGGCGGAAGCGCAACGAAAAACTAAAATGCTGATGGACAAGTTGGATAGCGGCGCGGATTTTGCCCAACTGGCCATGGATTATTCCGAGGATATGAATACCGCGGCAAACGGCGGTGACCTGGGCTACATTCCGGAATCAGCCCTGAATCAGTCGGACCCGACGTTGAAGAGGACCGTGCTCGCGTTGAAACCCGGACAGGTCAGCCAGCCGATCGTCCTCAAGGACAGCACCCGCATCCTGAAACTTGTCGCACGCGAGGCCGCTGGGCTCCGCGGTGTCAATGATCCGCAAGTTCAGCAGACCATCCGCGACACCCTGCGCAATCGCAAGGAGCAGTTGCTGCGCTCTGCCTATCTTGCCGTGGGCCGTGACCAAGCCCATGTCACCAACTTCCTCGCCCAGCAAGTCGTCGAAGCCGCCGGCAAGCTGCCCGACGCCGCGAAATCCACGCCTCCTGCTCCCGCGGCTTCTGGCAAGTCCACACAATAAGCACTCGGTCCCCCCAACGCAGCAGGCACGTTTTAAACAGAGAAGAAGGAATACGCGGCTTCCCGCATCCTTAGAATGGATTCAATCACTCGACCCACGCGAGTACGTCGCCTGCATTCACGCTCTGCCCTTCTTTCGCCAGCAGGCGTTCCACTTTCCCATTCTTCGGCGACTTGATCTCGTTCTGCATCTTCATCGCTTCGACAACGAGCAGTCCCTGCCCGGCTTCCACGTTGTCTCCCGCCGCCACCAGCACCCGGATCACTTTTCCGGGCATGGGCGCGACAATCTGCTGCCTCCCTTCGGCTTGCAGCGCTCCCTGCTTTCGCCCTCTCCAGGTGCGCGGGTCGACGATCTCCGCCGAGAATTCGTGCGGGCCGCACTGCAATTTGAGTTTGCCATCCAGTGAAGGAGTCGCATGAATGACAAACGACTGCCCGTCCAGGATCACGGAAATCGTGTTGGGAGCGATTTCGATGGCGTCGGCGTTCACGGGCTGACCGTCGAGAGCGATCTGGAATCGCTCGCCCTCGCGCTGCAGCTCCACCACGCGCGTCTTTGATCCCGATACACCCTCGAGATGGACTTCGAGTTTCATGGCACACGGTCCAGTTGCTGGCGGCGCCCTTGCGATTTCCAGCGCGAAGGTTCGGCGGAAGGGATTTGCGCGACATTCGCAGCCCTGTTCTCTCTGGCGGTGTGCCAAAGCGCTGCCGCGATCACCGAAGCTTCCTCGGTTCCCGGGCGGGGAGGTGTTGCCGGCGGGCTGGGCCGCGCCAGCAATTCATCCAGCCATTTGGTGTGAAATTCACCGCGCAAAAACTCCGGCTCCGCCAGGATCCGCCGGAACAGGCTCACGTTTGTGCGGATGCCGGTGATGGTGTACTCGTCCAGCGCGCGCCGCAGCCGCGCAATGGTCTCTTCCCGGCTGTTGCCCCAGGCGATCAGTTTGCTCAACAGCGGATCGTATTCCAGCGGCACGGTGTAGCCTTCGTACACGCCCTCATCCAGGCGAATACCGGGGCCCGTCGGCGCGTGCCGCGATAATATCTTCCCGGGAGATGGGAAAAAGTTGTTGTCGGGATCTTCCGCGTACAAGCGGACTTCCATGGCGTTGCCCCGCGGTGTGATTGCCTCCCACGCAAAGGGCAAACGGTGGCCTGCGGCAATCGCGATCTGCAGCTTCACCAGGTCCAGCCCCGTGACTTGCTCCGTCACCGGATGCTCGACCTGCAAACGCGCATTCACCTCGAGAAAATAGAAATTCAGGTCGGCGTCTACCAGAAATTCCACCGTGCCGGCATTGGTATAGCCGCCCGCGCGCGCCAGCCGCACCGCCGCGTCTCCCATCTTCTTGCGCATTTCCGGCGTCACTACCGGCGAAGGTGCTTCTTCGACCACTTTCTGATGACGCCGCTGGATGGAGCACTCGCGCTCACCCAGCGACACCACCCGCCCGTGCGCATCCGCGAATATCTGAACCTCAATGTGCCGCGGCCCGATCAAATATTTCTCAAGGAATAAGCGCGGGTCGCCGAACGCATTGAGCGCCTCGGAGGCCGCATCGCGCCAGGCTCCGGCAAACTCGGCGTCGGTCGGCACCACACGCATCCCTTTTCCCCCGCCTCCCGCAATTGCCTTCAGCAATATGGGATAGCCCATGCTGCGCGCCAGGGATTGCGCTTCTCCCGGGTTTTCGATTGTGTCGTCTGTGCCGGGTACAGTGGGCACTTCGCTGCGGCGCGCCAGTTGCTTCCCCGAAGTTTTCGCGCCCATCATTTCCATCGCTTCCGCGGACGGCCCGATAAACGTCATGCCGGCATCGCTGCACGCGCGGGGCAACGCCGGATTTTCCGCCAGGAAACCGTAGCCCGGGTGCAGGGCATCGCAACCTGTTCGGCGCGCTACGTCCATCAATTTATCGATCCGCAAGTAACTCTCCCGGGAAGCTGCCGGGCCGATGCAATAGGCTTCGTCGGCGAGGCGCACATGCGGTGCCGTGCGATCGACTTCGCTGAATACGGCGACGTTCTTGATGCCCAGTTCGCGGCACGCGCGCAGAACGCGCACGGCGATTTCCCCGCGATTGGCGATGAGGATTTTCTTGAACATAGCGGCTTCTGCAACTGGCGCGAGTGTAGCACGCGGGCCGTGGCCGCCAACGGTTAGCGAAGGCTTGCGTGTCGTATCGTTGGCGGTGCACGAGAAGCGGCACCACGCCGATTTATGACGAAGCTGAGTTCCTGCAGGAATTTATGTTGAAGTGAGCTGGGTATTTTGAAGTGGTGGCGTCTGCTAGAATTGCTCCGTGAAGCATTAATTCACTTCGGTGATCGAGAGGCGTGGCAAGTGGTACGTGGCTTACGTCGAAGAAATCCCCGATGTAAACACACAGGGCCGTACGCTTGCCGAGGCGCGCCTCAACCTGAAAGAGGCCTTGGCCATGGTCATCGAAGCCAACCGTGAGCTAGCTGCCAGAGGATGCACTCGCGAGGCCAGGCGGGAACCCATCGTCGTTAATTTGTAAGGGCATCTCTGGCTATACTCTTGCCCGGACTAGTCCTTCCTGACAGTAGTAGATCGTGAGTAGCCCTCAAGGAAAATCGGATTCAGGAGCTACAGCGGAATGTTGGAGTGCTTCTTCTTAGGATTGGTTTCCCGTTTGTTTTCCAGGGCCCGCAGCGCGTTGATGATGCGGGGGCGGGTCTCCGCCGGTTCGATCACGGCGTCCAGGTAACCACGCTCCGCCGCAACGAACGGATTGGCAAACCGGCTGCGGAATTCCGCGATCTTTTCCTGGCGAAGTTTGCTGCGCTCCGCCTCGGGAGCATTACTCAGTTCCCGTTTGTAGACGATATCCACCGCGCCTTCCGGTCCCATCACCGCAATTTCCGCGCTGGGCCACGCAAAGTTTGCATCCGTGCGGATGTGCTTCGACGCCATGACGCAGTAAGCCCCGCCATAGGCCTTGCGCGCGATCACGGTAATTTTCGGCACCGTTGCTTCCGCAAAGGCAAACAGAAGCTTCGCGCCGTGCTTGATGATGCCCCCGAATTCCTGCTGCGTGCCGGGAAGGAACCCGGGAACATCCTCGAAAGTAATCAGCGGAATGTTAAACGCGTCGCAAAAACGCACAAATCGCGCGCCCTTCACCGAAGCATTGATGTCCAGAGTGCCGGCAAGAAACGCAGGCTGATTCGCGACTACCCCAACGGGCCGCCCATCCAGCCGGGCGAATCCCACCACGATGTTTTTCGCGAAGTGCTCGTGTACCTCGAAGAAGTAATGATCGTCCACGACTGCATGGATGACATCCTTCATGTCATATGGCTTCAGCGGGTCTTCCGGAACAATTGAATTCAGTAACTCTTCGCGGCGGTCCCACGGGTCAGCGGTGTTGCGGCGCGGCGGATCCTCCAGATTGTTGGAGGGGAGAAAACCCATCAGCTCCCGCAGCATGGCGCAGCAATCGGCGTCGTCCCGCGCGACAAAATGAGCCACGCCGCTGGTGGCATTGTGGGTCATCGCACCGCCCAACTCTTGTTTCGTGACCTCTTCGTGCGTCACGTTCTTGATCACGTCCGGGCCCGTCACGAACATATAGGAGGTGTCGCGCGTCATGAAAATGAAGTCGGTGATCGCCGGCGAATAAACGGCGCCGCCCGCGCACGGCCCCAAGATCGCGCTGAGCTGCGGTATCACGCCGCTGGCCAGCGTATTGCGCAGGAAAATGTCCGCATATCCTGCCAGCGATGCCACGCCTTCCTGAATGCGCGCGCCGCCGGAGTCGTTCAAGCCGATCAGGGGCGCGCCGTTGCGCATGGCCAGGTCCATGATCTTGCAAATTTTCTGCGCGTTGGTTTCGGAAAGCGAACCGCCAAACACCGTAAAATCCTGCGCGAACACGTACACCAAGCGCCCGTCAATGCGCCCAAATCCGGTCACAAATCCGTCGCCCATGGGCCGCGTCCCTGCCGAGCCAAAATCCACGCAGCGGTGTCGCACAAACTTGTCCAGCTCTTCAAACGTGCCCTCATCCAGCAAAAGGTGTATGCGCTCCCGAGCCGAGAGTTTGCCCGCTTTGTGTTCGCGTTCGCGGCGTTCCGCGCCGCCGCCCGCTTCCGCCTCCGCGGACATCTTGCGGAGTTGCTCCAGACGCTCCGCCTTCAAGGACGAGTCCCAGGTCACATGATTCTTCTCAGCCAAGCGTTCCTCCCTCGGGCGGATGGTGTTTTGGAGCGAAGATCAGCACGGCCAGATGAGTGGCAAGCCACACGGTACCCAGAAGAAGAATCACACCCAGGAGGATTTCCGCGGCAATCGCGCCCGCGCGCGGCAAGGGCGAGGCGATCGACGTCACGTAGAGCGTGGCGCGCTCCAGGATCACCATGGCGCTCAGCGTCATGGCCACGATCATCATTGTCGTCAGAATGGAGGCCAGCACCTGTTTCATAAACGCCGGGCGAGCTCGGCAAAACCGCAGCCAAAGCATAGCGCATTCGCCCGAAAATCTGAACGCGCCGCGGGGCAGCATGCCCGCGCTGTCCGGTGCTCACGAATCCTGCTGATTTGGATTAGGTAAGAAGTGCCGGAAGGCGGGCCGTTCAGCGCAAGCCGGACCAATCGTCCGCAACCAGAATTGAATCGCTGGGATTTGATGGGTCATACTTCACGCTGGCCGGCTGTCCCGCAACCAGCATCTCGAAGCGCACCTGGCTTTCCAGCCCGGTAATGTCCTGCGCGGTGTGATACGTCACGCCCGATATCGAGTAACTATAGGACACCAGGTGGCGTGGTCCATTGTCCGCCAACGGGCGTGGCCGCGATCCGAGCAATCTCCACCGCGCTTCCACGACCGGCGCCGGGTGTTCCGCAAGCTCGACTACCTGGCCCTCGGCGATTCTCCCGATGAGGTTCAAGTGTAGCCGCCGCTTGCGTTCCTCCGCCGCTGGATCCACGGCGGGACGCACGAACGCATACACGATCAACAGAATGGCCGCAAGGCTTCCGCCCGCCAGCGCGAGCAGCAATTTCCAATCAGCGAGCAACTCTTTCAACGCTCTACCCCTTACGGATTAAAGATTCGGGACTTATGTCGAACAGGAAGGCACGCCTCGCAGCAACGCACCCTGGAGTACGCAAGACCTGCTTATTCCCCACGACCCTTTATCTTACAGAAAGGGGCGCGATTAGGCGAAGTTATGCGCGTGGAGGATGCACCGGATTGCGCAACACGCCAACACCCGCCACCGCGACTTCCACCGCATCTCCTGCGACAAGCGGCCCCACTCCCGCCGGCGTCCCGCTGGCAATCAGATCGCCGGGGAACAACGTCATCATCCGCGAAATCCAGCGCACCAGGAAGGCCACGGGATACACCATGAGTGATGTGCTGCCAGACTGCCGGCGTGCGCTATTCACGTACGTCTCGACCAGGACGTTCCGCGGATCCAGTTGCGTTTCGATGTGCGGCCCAACCGGGCAAAACGTGTCAAATCCCTTGGCGCGCGTGAATTGTACGTCGCTCTTCTGCAGATCCCGCGCGGTCACATCGTTCACGCAGGTGTAGCCCAGCACATAAGCAAGCGGATCGTCGTCATCGCCCAAATGCGCGCATTCCTTGCCGATCACCACGCCCAGCTCGCCTTCATGTTCTATGCGATTCGAGTAGCGCGTCAGGACGATGGGCTCCTCGGGACCAACGATGGAAGAGGGTGGTTTCAGAAAAATGAGGGGCTCTTTGGGAACCTCATTGCCGAACTCAGCAGCGTGCGCCGCGTAATTGCGCCCCACGCAAACAATCTTGGATGGCTCCACAGGCGCCAGCAAACGGCATTCCTTCGCCAGCCAGGTCCGGTTGCCCGCCGTCCACTTTCGCCACGGCATCCCGTGGATTTCGCGGACGGTGTCTCCTTCCAGCAGGCCATAAGTAGCCTCGGCATTTCCTTGTGGCTTGGTTTCAGATAGAAAGCGGCAGAATCTCATTCGCGGCAGGCTCGCTCAGTGATGAGGATGGGAAACATCCGCAGACCGTACTTTCCAGATAATCATGCCAATCCACGAAAGCGTCGCGAAAACCAGGTAAGTCACCGCCCCCAGCACGAATACGTGGAATCCGCTGTACCTCTCGTTCAGCAAAACGAAAACCATGCACAGCAAGCGGTACGTGATGCTCAACAGCGTCCACGCCAGCAGCCCCGATACCAGGAGATCTCCCGGGCTACGGTAAAACCTCAGTATCGGAAGGCTTGCAAACAACACCAGCCCAACTACTGCGACGATATTTCGCCCCAGGGCCAGCCGCTCCAGAAGCGGCACACGATTGGCCAGCACCAGCCACATCGCAAAAACAATTGAGAGGCAGATTCCGGTGTATATCCCCACGCGCACCGGCACATTTCGCAAAAACATCAGCCAACGATAGCCAGGTAGATGAACGGACTCTGGCATGGGTGCTGGACTCCCCTACCAATTGCTCTCTCTTCTTTTGAACCAGGGGCTACGGAGAAGGTTGTGTCACATCCGCGGCCACCGCGGCGCTGGGTGCACTTTCATTCCCGGCGCGGTCCACAGCGGTCACCGTATACCAGTAGCGTTTCCCGGACGAAACACTGTTATCACGATAAGCAGGTGTGGGCAAGAGATCCGGCGAGAGAAGTTGGCCCGGCGTGCCTTCTTGTTCACTCCGGTACAGCCGATAGCCGGCCAAATCCGCCTCCACGTTAAGGGACCAGGACAGATCCACCACCAACGAGCCCGCTGCGCTCCCCGGAATTGCAGCGGCAACGACTCCTTGCGGCGCTGCCGGGGGAAAAGTGTCCCGCGGAGTCACTACATCGACCTGCGAGTCCCCTGATTCCCGCTGGACTCCCTCGGCAACTACAACACTCCTCACCAGATAGGCGTAGGTCTTGCCGTAGTCAAATCCCTTATCCAAAAACTCCGGTGCCGTGGTTGCTGCCAGTTGCAGCGGTCGTGACACCCACACCGCTTGCGCCATATCCTTGGAGGCCGTCGCTGCGCTCGCCGCATCCAGTTCGCCGCGATAGACATGGAATTCCTGAATCTGACCCAGCGGCTCCCCCCCGGATGTCTTGTCCGGCGCTGCCCATTTCAACTGGATTCCGCCTTCCATCACGCGTACGTCCAGGGACTCGATCCGCGCCGGCACGGCATACAGGCGCAGGGAGACATCCTTTGAATCCGCGGACGTTTTCTTGTCGGAAACTCTTGTGCGCACCCGGTACACCACGGGTTCGCCAGCATGCTCCTTGATTTGGACCGCGGAAACGGGGTCATGAAATTCCACCTTGCCCTGTTGCACGTAGTTGCCGATCAGCGAGCCCGGAACCGTGTCCACCACCCGGAAGGATTTCGCGTCGGGTGTTCCATCGGCCTTCAAGTTGCCCCGCAAAATTTCCAGCGTCGGCACATCCTTCAGGCTTTCCCCGCTCACGCTCTTTTTGGGCATCGTGAATGTCAGCAACACCGCGTCTCCCGCTTGTTGCGCCGTCAGGTCGGCAATCGCCACGGGAATCGGTGGGGAAGGGGGCAGCGGCTCTCCCGGAGCGCCGCACCCGCTTGCAACGAAGAGAACCAACAATAGAAAGAAAAGAATCGAAAAATACGGCGATGGCTGCGTGGGTCCTGCGCGTCTCGCCACCTTTGGGATTGGCATCTGCAATCGTCTGCCGTTACAGGATATACCGGCTCAAATCCTGGTTCTTCACGATGTCCGCCAGCTGCTTGTTCACGTAAGCGGCATCAACCTTCACCGCTTTCTTCTTCAGGTCCGGCGCTTCAAACGACAGCTCATCCAACACTTTTTCAAGAATCGTGTGCAAACGCCGCGCGCCAATGTTTTCCGTTGATTCATTCACGCTCGTCGCGAATTTCGCGATTGCCTGAACGGCATCTTCGCTGAACTGCAGCTTCACACCTTCCGTGTCCAGCAGCGCGATGTACTGCTTGATGAGGGCATTCTTTGGCTCCGTCAGGATCCGCACGAAATCTTCTTCCTTCAGCGATTGCATCTCCACGCGAATGGGCAGCCGCCCCTGCAATTCCGGAATCAAGTCGGATGGCTTGGTTACGTGAAACGCGCCTGCCGCGATGAACAAGATGTGGTCGGTGCGGATCATCCCGTAGCGCGTATTTACGGTCGTGCCTTCGATGATCGGCAGAATATCCCGCTGCACGCCTTCGCGCGATACATCCGGGCCGTGCCCCGCTTCGCGACCCGCCACCTTGTCAATTTCATCGATGAAGATGATGCCCATCTGCTCCGCGCGCTCGACGGCGACGCGGGTCAGTTGATCCATGTCCAGCAGCTTGTTTTCTTCTTCTTGAATCAGGTACTCGAACGCGTCCGCCACGGACATCTTGCGTTTCTTCTTCTGCTGGCCAAAAAAACCGCTCAGCATGTCTTTCAGGTTGACGTCCATCTCCTCAATGCCCTGGTTGGAGATAATCTCGAAGGAAGGCATCGCGCGTTCGCGTACTTCCAGGTCCACCATGCGCTGGTCCAGTTTGCCTTCGCGGAGTTGTGCGCGCAGCTTCTCCCGCGTGCGTTGCGTCTGCTCCCGCTGCGCCAGCAGCTCGCTCTCGCTTGTTCCCGCCGGGGCGGGAGGCAGTGGGGGCAGCAGCAAATCGAGCACGCGCTCTTCCGCGGACTGTTCCGCGCGATCCGCCACTTCATCCAGCTTTTCCTCACGGACCATGTCGATGGAGGTTTCCACCAGGTCGCGCACCATCGATTCGACGTCGCGCCCCACGTAGCCCACCTCGGTGTACTTGGAGGCTTCCACCTTCACGAAAGGGCACCCAGCCAGCCGCGCCAGGCGCCGCGCAATTTCCGTTTTGCCCACGCCGGTTGGGCCGATCATCAGAATATTCTTGGGCAGAACATCTTCGGCCATTTCCGGCTCCAACTTTTGTCGCCGCACGCGGTTGCGCAGCGCCACGGCCACCGCTCTCTTCGCTGCTCCCTGCCCGACGATGTATTTGTCCAATTCCGCCACGATTTCCCGCGGCGTCATGTCGTCCAGCGCCGGCAGCAATGCCGTATCTTCCGTCCGGCCCGTGCCATTTCCGCCGGGGAGCAGAATTATCTCTTTTTCTGGCTTCATTGCCATATACGTTCGGTTCCTTGCATGCTCGGGGCGATGCGAGCCCCAAGCGCCCTTCAAATCTCTCGCGGAATGAAAGCTCCTGATATTGCTAAATCTCTTCTACCGTAAAATTCTCATTCGTATAGATGCAGATTTCGCTCGCGATGCGCATGGCTTCCAGCGCCAGCTCTTTCGTCGCGAGTTTCGAGTGCTTCACCAAGGCGCGCGCCGCCGCCAGCGCATACGGTCCGCCCGAGCCGATGGCGCACAACCCGTCGTCCGGTTCGATCACGTCGCCATTCCCCGAGAGTACAAATGTAGCTTTCGCATCGGCCACGATTAGCAGCGCTTCCAGGTGCCGCAGCGCGCGGTCCTTGCGCCATTCCTTGGCCAGTTCCACCGCCGCCTTCTGCAAATTCCCCGAATGTTCCTGGAGCTTCCCCTCGAAGCGCTCGAAAAGCGAAAGCGCGTCCGCGGTTGATCCGGCAAAGCCGGCAACCACCTTGTCATTGAACATCCGCCGCGTCTTCCGCGCCGTGTGCTTCAACACGTGGTCGCCCATGGTCACCTGGCCATCGGCGACGAGCACCACCTTGTTATCTTTCCGCACGCACAGCACCGTCGTGCCGTGTCTCTGCGGCTCCCCGGAGGCATGTCTCATCCCGTAAGTATACCGCGTTGGGGTTATCCGGTCATGGCAGAGGCGAGGAATGAGTGAGGGAACCACTGCTGTAGCCCGAACTCTCGAACTTTCTTAATTGGTGAGGGGAATCTCGCGGAAAGATAGCACCTTGTAGGTCAGCGGCGGTTGCGCACGATTGATCCAACAAGAATCGTAATAGATCCCTACGCCGCCGGGCATGGAGGAAAAGTCGACCAAGGCAGGTCCAAGATTCGGGTCTGCCAGCAAGTTCCCCGTGTGTGGGTCGTGCGTTTGCGCAACCAGCATGGCGCCGTCAATATTGCCGCTCCCGCTATGCCCGCCCGTGAATATGCCTTTTCCAATCACCAGAACGATTCCCTCCCAGGAGGCATCCGGGTCGTAGGTGAGCGTGCCG
This sequence comes from Candidatus Acidiferrum sp., assembly GCA_049522075.1. Lineage (GTDB taxonomy): Bacteria > Acidobacteriota > Terriglobia > Acidiferrales > UBA7541 > Acidiferrum. Next base: position 22,636 of record JBEKOE010000018.1, on the reverse strand, counting down.
GTTACGAGGAGAAGCCCGTACCCAGTCCAGTGCCACGAAGTGAGATCCAGGTCGCCATTGACGACGATGGTCAAGGGGTTTGTGTGAGTCGACGTGGTGGGGAAGGTGGTGCGATACACAGGACCGGTAAGGACGAGGTCGGCGTTTTGCGTAATGCTTTGAACGAGAGCATCCAGCGTACTCGGCTTCTGGGAGTTGGCGGGGAGCGTCACCTGGCCAAAGCTAGGAGTAGGAGGAGCGCCGGTGTAGTTCCCTGGACGCGGAGGGCTTCCGGTGCTGATATTTGCCGAGTCGCCTGGGTTGGTATATCCAATCGCCCACACGGGAGACAGTGGCGGCGTCATACAGCTTCGAGCCACTAACGGATTACTTCCATCATTGCCATTGATGATTATGGAGCTGGAGCTTGGCGCGGGGAAAGAGACGCCGTTGCCATCGAGCGTGAGCGCGGCAGGAAATGTGAGGTTCAAAGAAGACGGCGCGACGATGTATTGCAGGAGCCTGCGGCTGCCATTCGGGAGCACGGCCAGTGAAGTGATTTCCAGAGCTTCCACGGCAGCGGGACTCGGCGTCGGGTTTGGCGGAACGATGAGGGCTGGGGAGAGATTTCCGAATGCATCGAGGTTTCCGGGATCGTAAAGCAGAAGGGTGATGGTATCAAAAGCGCTCTCGTTTGGATTGACATGGATTTGGAGCGCGGCCTCCGTGATGGCATTGATGCGGACCCATTTGTAGACGGGGCCGGGCCAATTGAGTGACGGCAATGGCGAAACGGAAGGGATAGGAGGGTACACATTGACGCTTGCCAGGGGCACCCCGAATTCCGCCTGGTATTCCAGGTCTGCATACGGGCTTGAAGCGTCCAGCGGGTTGATGGTCTCCCCGTTAACCGGGTTGACGATGTACAAGACGTCCGTCAGCCTAAACGTGGGGAGGCCGTGCCAAGTAAAAAGCAAGGGGTAGTTATTCCACTGATTTATGAAATTTGGATTCTTTCGCAACAATCTGCCGCGCGCTTCTTCCAGCCCCGCGAGGGCCGCGTAATACGCGCTGGTGGAAGTGCGGTAGTTTCCGGTCAACGCGCTGTCTGTTCCCGTGGAGACGACCATCGCAATGGCCACCACGCTGATCAGGAGCAGGGCGAAGATCGCGATCAGCAGGGCGGCGCCCCGCTCCTTCCGCCTCTCTTCATCTATGCGCGCGCAATTCATCGTCCGGACCCTCATCCCTCAATGCGACAAGTTCAGCGTGTGGCCGCGGCCGTTCAACTCCACCAGCTTCAGCATCTGCGTCTGCATGTCCCGCTGCGGCGTGGCCACGATCAGCGTCACATCCACGTCGCTGATATTTTGCGGCAGGTTGTACACACCCGCCAATGGGCACGGCGTCGGTCCTACCGGGGTGCTGCATGTGTATTGAAAGATGGGCTGCGGCACTCCACCCGGAAACATCGATGGGTAGGTAGCGGTAATCGCCGAGAGTTGGCCCGTGGCGTTGTTCATCACGTTGGCCAGGAACGGGACCGCCACCCCGGCTGATGAAGTGGCCATAACCGGGTCGCCGCCTGTTGTCTTTGGCGCGACCGCGCGGTAAAGAATATTGTCGCTCTTCAGGTAATAGCGCACCCAGCTTACATTCGCGTCGCTACCCAGGCGCGTCTCCACGATCAAATCGAAATCTCCGGGAGTCGTGCAGGTTCCGCCGCCCGCGGTCCCGATCGCGCACCCCGCCGAAGGATAGTAGTTCGGACTCCAGGCGATCGGACCTGCGGCGTAGGTCGAAGCGTCGGTGGGAACCGCCGAGTAGAGACTCAGCGAAGGATATCCGGCAACATTCACGTCGCGCACGATCTGATCCATCGCCAGGCGCGCCTCTTGAAAGGAAGCCGAAAGCTGGTTCTCACTCGCGTACCTCTGCTGCGAGAGCTGCAACAACTCAAACATGACCCCGCAAATAATCAGGAAGATGGCCATCGCCATCATCAGCTCGATTAGCGTGAACCCACGCGCATTCCTGGACGGTGGCAATTCCCTCATTTGGACACCAGGACATCCAGCGTCACCGGCAGCGTCGGGCTATTCATGCCCCGCCGGAACACGCCAAGGATGATGCGCCGCCCTGTTGTGATCGGGCCATTCGTGTAGGTGACCACCGCCCAGCGCACATCGTTCGTCGCGCCGAAGGGATCGTTCGGGTCAACATAGATGAAGCTGTAACCGCTAACGGGCGCGGCAGAATAATCGATTACCGGCGCGTTGTTGCTATCGAGAGCCACGGGGCTTCCGACAACCTGTAGTGGCTGCGTGGGATCTCCTAAGTAGCAAGTCGCGCTAAGAGGGCACAAAACCCCCAGCGGATCTTGGAACGTAGTTTTCGCCAGGGGAACTTCCCGCATCGCTTCCAACTGGCGCTGCGCCAGCACCAATGCCGTGGCGTTGTTGCGATTGTTGGAGTTCATCATGACCGAGGCCGGCACAAGTTGCGCCACCGTCACCAGCCCCACCAGGATGATGGCTGTGGCAATCAGCATCTCCGTGAGCGTGAACCCCCGCTCGGCGGCATTCCCCGAATTGCGTCGTCTTGTCATGGCAACCCGTTTCACCGCACCTGCTGCCAATATCCGGTGGCATCCGCCGTCCAGATCTGAATGGAACCCGCCGGCATCAGCAATACCGCTCGATAGCCCGCTTCCGGCGCAATGGCGCTGCTCAGGTAGAAAGCGTTGACGTTTGCCGGAGTCACCGCCCCGCGCGCATCAAACGTGATCACCCCGCTCGTCGGCGAAGGCGTGTTCGGTGTCACCCCGCTGACGGCTTGCGAAAGCATAGCGGATGTCCCCGGAATGCTACTCCCATCCACCAGATTCCCCGACGCTCCCAGCACGATCATTTTTTCCCCGATGTCCTGCACGCCATTCCGATTCGAGTCCGCCCAAACGAGCGTTAACGTCGGATCGCCGGCGTAGGTCTGCTGAATCTGGCAGTTCACCTGCTTGTTCAGGCGAATGGCCTCGTACCGCGAAAGCCGCAGGATATCCGCCATCTGCGAAGCCGAGTTCGTCAACTGATACGAGTGGTACGCCCGGAGGAACGCCGGCAGCCCAATGGCCATCAAAATCAGGGCCACGGCCAGCGTTACCACCAGCTCGGTTAAGCTGAACCCGTGCTCTCTCCCCGACGCGGATTGTGCGTCGAACATACGCCGTCTCATGCAATCCCATACCTTGCATCGCCCTGCGGTGCGATTCCCGGCTCTATTTTGGACTGGGACCATCTAAATTAGCAGGATTCTCGCGTCTTAGATAGCCGCTATCCTTCTGGATATTATTTAGCTATTTATAGCCTTGTCCACACGTGCGGCCCCGCGCAGAGCGGCACTGATTCCCCGGGCCCGCGACGCCAGATCACCGGCATTCTACTTCTTGTCTGTCACTTTCCCTTTGGATTCTTTGTAGCGCCTCTCCAGTCCCTCTTTCGTGAAGAAGTCCCCCGGGAGCCTGGGATTCGCTTTGCAGGAATTATAGAACAACTGGTAGGTGCGCCGGTCGTTGTGCAGCCGGGTTACTTGCATGGGTATCTGGACGCCGTCATTCGGCTGGTAGTTCGTGAGAATCGTTACGTCCTCATCCATTTGGCCGGTGTCCGCATCCTTGCTGGTCACCACGATGCGCGAAGGCAGGTGCGTGGCATGGTCCAGGGCCAGGCGGATGGAGCCTTCTTCACCGCGGTCCGTAATCTCCACCCAGTCCACCCGCCATAAATCCACCGTTGTGGTTCCAGTGAAGCGCAGGAATACATCCGGCTGATTCACCTTCGCGAGCAAAACGTTGCGAAAATGGTTCTTCGCCGCCGCTTGAAAACTGGAGACAGAGCTGGCCGGCGCTTCGTTGACCCCGCTCTTATCCATCGTCCATCCTTCATTCCCGGAAAATACCTGGATAAACACGCCGCCCTTGATCGGAAGAATTCCGACAAACACTGCCAACAGGCCGCCCTTCGTGCTTCTGACCACATACTCGGTGCGGTTCTTGTCGGGAAAATGCCAGTAGTTGTGGTAATAGGCATCTCCGGCCCGGTCGCCATTATGATCGAACTCCGCCAGGCGCCCCTCGCATTCGAGATCTTCGTAATCCCGGAATGCGGCGCCCCCCAGCGCCTCAATTGCCTGCTGCACAAGCTGCTTCGCCTTCGCTGTGCTCTTCTCCGGATCCCATATCTCCGGGTTCTGTGCTTTGACGCCCGGTGCGAGCAGCACCAGGGAAAAGGCCAGCCCCACGCAGGCTTTTGCCAACTTCATCCGCACAATACCGCGCCTCCATTCACATTCAGAATTTCGCCGGTCATAAAATTCGCCAGGTCCGATGCAAGAAACAGGATCGGCCCCGCGACTTCTTCCGCGGTCCCCGGCCGCCCCATGGGAATCACGCTGGCCGCCATTTTTTGTCCCGCCTTCGTGTCGAGCACGGGGTTCGACATGTCTGTGGCCACCCAGCCCGGTGCAACGCAATTCACCAGAATTCCGTGGCGCGCCAGCTCCGTGGAGAGTCCCTTCGTCAGGCTGATGATTGCGCCCTTGGACGCTCCATAATGCGTGTGGAACGATTCGCCGCGTTGTCCCGCCGTCGAACTGATCGTTATAATCTTCCCCGATTTTTGCTTTATCATCTGTGGCACCGCAAAGTGAATCACCGAATAGACGCTCTTCAGATTGATGCGGATCATGTCGTCCCACTGCTTCTCAGTCATCTTTTCAATGGGCAAGTCTTCAACATTCCACACGCCCGCGTTGGCCACCAGAATATCCAGGCGTCCCAGCCGGGTGATCGCGTGCTCCACGAGTTTCTTGTTGTCCGCGTGCTTCCCGGCGTCGGCCTTGAATGCCTCCACGCGCGTGCCATGCTTCCCGGCTTCCTGCTCCAATAGCTTGGCGGCTTCTTTGGCGGAGTTGTAGCTGAACACCACATCCGCTCCCGCCTGGGCAAACAGCCTCACGGCTGCTGCCCCGATGCCCCGCGATCCTCCCGTTATCAATGCCGCCTTTCCTGCCAGTGAAATCATGATTCCCCCATTCTCAGATTCATATATTCGGTGCGTGGTTGGCCTTGAGGTACCGCTTGCGACGACTACAGCGCCGGCGCAACGCCACGCGCTGCCTGTGCCGCCGCCACAAACTCTTCAAAAAGCTTGCTCGCCAGGGCATCTCCCGGCATGCGCTCAGGATGCCATTGCACCCCGACCACCCAATTTGCGTCACCGGTCCATTCCACGCTTTCCACGATGCCGTCCTCTGCCAGACCCGTGACCCGTAGATTGCGCCCGGGCCTTTCGATGGATTGATGGTGCGAGCTATTCACCACGGCGCGGGTCGCGCCCGCCAGCCTGGCCAACTGGCTATCCGCGGTAAAGCGGACTTCGTGCTGCGGATCTTGTTGCGGCTCGGGTACAACATCCTTTTTACGGTGCGGAATGTTTGTGCCAGTTTCGCTGCGCAGGTCCTGGATCAGCGTTCCGCCAAGATACACATTCAAAAATTGGCACCCGTAGCAGATGGCCAAGACCGGTTTCCGCGACTCTAACGCGTGGCTCAGGATGGCGCGATCCGTGTGTTCCCGCGGCAGGTCGGCTGGCGCGGATCTGCCGTGATCCACCGCGCCGTATTCGCCCGGCTCAACGTCCGCAGGGCTTCCGGGCAGAACATAGCCGTCCAGCCCCGGCAATTGCCTCTTCAAGGCCTCTGGATGAACCAGGGAGAGCAAAATCGGCTCCCCGCCACCCTGACTCACGGCTTCCATGTAATTGCGGATTTTCGACAGGTTCCCCTCGGCCTCCTCCTGCGCAGTCCGCCAGGGGATGCCGATCCTCGGTCGGTTGGGGCCGCTGGGCGTCATCGAATTCAGCATCGTAACATCCGGCGGAAAGGCCAGCAACCGCGCCCCTTGGGAGAGGAATGGCGTTACGGTTCCAGCGGAACTGACCTTTGCGGGAAGTGAAGAGGCTGGCGATTACCGTCTTGTTTTCACTGCGCCGGGGTGCCGTCGAGTATGGGATGGTCCCTTCCAAGGAGCGTCCGCCCCGACTGGCCGTTGAGGTCGAAAACGACCACTTCGTTCTCCCCGGCGCGCAGCCAGGAACCGGGGACATACAAAGTCTTCTGCGGGCCAATGCTCCAGATTCGGCCGAGCGGCTGGCCATTCAGCCAGACCGCGCCCTTCGCGAAAGCACTGGTATCGAGAAACGTGTCTCCTGGTGCATCGACGTGAAAGGTGGCGCGATAGAAGCAAACGCCTTCGCATGAAGCGCGGGCAAACGGCAGCTTCGCAGGTTCCGTCATAGGCAAAGGGTAGATGTCCCAGCCGAGGAGCGCCTTGCCGGCGAGGGTAACCTGCTTGGTGATGCCCTTGCGTTCTCCGCGCAGCACAACGTTAAAGTTGATCCGGCCTGTATTCTCGACCAGGATATCCAGCCGCGCGCCGGCAGGCGGCACTTTCAGCCGAAGGTGATTCTCCGCCAAGCGGCGATCAAGATGGCCCGCCAGCTTGCCATCGAGATACACTTGCGCGTAGTCATGGAGTTCCTCGAGGACGAGTTCACCCTCCGCGGGCCCGTCGAGATGTTTGCGATAGAGAATGTAGCCATAGGCCTGGTCCAGGTCTTCCATGCTCAGGACTTGTTCGGAATGGACCGGAGGCGGAAGCACCTTCCAAAGAGAGACCCCTTCTTCCAACTTGAACTCCGGGATTTTCGTTGCCGACGGCGAAGGCGGCACAGCAAGCGGCGTGGTTCCGGTCGCCTTGGCGATGACGTCACGGAAGCTGAAGTATTTCGGCGTGGGCCGGCCACTCTCGTCCAGCGCGGCGTCGTAATCGTAGCTGGTGACGTCCGGCTCGTAGTTTTTGCCGTCGCTGTTGGCGCCATTCATCCAGCCGAAGCTGGTGCCGCCGTGAAACATATACAGGCTGACGGAATAGCCCTGTCGTAACATCCAGTCCAGATTGGCGGCCTCGTTGGCCGCGTTGGTCTTGCCGTGTTTGCCACCCCAGTGATCGAACCAGCCGTCCCAGAATTCGCTGTTGAAGAACGGCCCGTTCGGCCGGACCTTCTTCTCAATTGCAAATTCTCTCTTCGCGGCCCCTGCATCGCCGCCGCCAAAATTGATGCCGACCGGCAGGTCGGGAAGGGAGCCCGCGGGAATCTCTTTCGCCCCGTCGGCCGTGTACAGCACCGACTGGGTGAATCCTGAATCCACCAACATGCGGTGAATCTGCTCCATGTAGGCGTGATCATTGCCGAAGGAGCCGTACTCATTTTCCACCTGGAGCAGGATGATGGGACCGCCACTGCCGGTCTGCAGCGGGGCCAGCTCCTGGCCGAGGCGTTTGATCCAGCGAGCCGCGGGTTCCAGAAACTTCGCATCGCGGCTGCGGACAACGATGGAATGATCTTTCAGCAACCAGGCGGGATAGCCGCCGAACTCCCACTCGGCGCAGGCATAGGGGCCGGGGCGCAAGATAACGTACAGGCCTTCCTGCTGCGCTTCGCGAATGAATTCGGCGACGTCGTTGTTGCCGGAGAAATCGTAAACGCCGGGGCGGGGTTCGTGCGCGTTCCAGAACACATACGTGGTTACGGTGTTGAGTCCCATGGCTTTGGCCATGCGAAAACGGTCTCGCCAGTAGGCACGGGGGATGCGAAGGTAGTGCATCTCACCGGAGATAATTTGGAAGGGTTTGCCATTGAGAATGAACTGGCCGTCGTGTACGGCGAAGTTTCCTGGCACGGCTTGCTGCTGCGCCGGCGCAGCGGAACAAAAAATTGTCAGGGAGACAAAGAAGAAAAGGCACAGCCACCTGGTTTTCATGACCCCAGTTTGCGCCTGTGAAAGCGAGTTGCCAAGTTCTATGCGCGCTTCTTCTCCTCTGAATTTTTCTTTGAGGTAGAGGTGGGGCTTCCTTTCGAGGGATCCGGATTCGCCATCACTTTCGCGGTTTGCGCCGCCCGGTATTTCCGCAGCGCTTCCCGGTACTCAGGATATTTGACTCCCAAAATCGCCGCCGCGAACAGCGCCGCATTGATCGCTCCCGGTTTTCCAATCGCTAGCGTTCCCACGGGAATTCCTCCCGGCATCTGCACAATCGAAAGTAGCGAATCCAACCCCTTCAACGCCTGCGATTCCATCGGTACGCCCAGAACGGGCAGCAGGGTCTTCGCCGCGGTAACCCCCGCCAAGTGGGCCGCACCTCCCGCGGCCGCGATGATCACCTGCATCCCGCGTTGCTCCGCCGCTGCTGCGTATTCGAACAGCGCGTCCGGCGTGCGGTGCGCAGAGATGACCCGCGTCTCGAACGGCACCCCCAATTCCTCCAAAGTTTTTGCGGTGTGCTCCATCGTCTCCCAATCCGACGCGGAGCCCATGATCACGCCCACGAGAACCTTCTGTTGTTTTTCTGCTTCACCACTTGCGCTGTTTTTCATGTGTCTCGGTTTCCGTCCTGAAGCGTCCCCCTCTCTCACAAAAGAGAACGCCGGCCCTCTGGCCGGCTCAAGATCGCGATAGGTCCCTATTTTACGGGCTTTTTCAACCCGATGCGACTTTTCTGCGCTGCTTCCACGCCTGCCGCAACTGCCCTACCAGGTACAGCGATCCGGTGATGAGCACCGCGTCCTCGGGTTTTGCTTTTTCCAGCGCGGCCTCTAGTGCTTGCTCCGCTTCCGGATAAACGGTGTAGCGCTCCGCGTGATGCCCTGCCATGCGGGCAAGTTGCGTCGCACTGATCGCGCGCGGAGTACGCGCCTCCGTGAACAGCACTTCGCAGGCATGCGGGAAAAGCGCGCCCGTGACCTCATCCACCGCCTTATCGCGCATCGCTCCAAACACCATGTACACCCTGCGGCCGCGGAGATTCTCTTCCAGAAACGCCGCAAGTTCCTTCGCCGCCCCCGGATTGTGCGCTCCATCAAAATATACGTCGGGTCGCGTCCCGCATCGTTCGATTCTCCCCGCCCACGCTGTTGCGGCGATGCCCCTCACAATGTTTTCGTCGCTGATACGATAGCCGCGCTCCTGCAACAACCGCGCCGCCGCCGCGGCATTCAGCGCATTCTGCAATTGGAAACGGCCGGGAAGGCGTGGCGCCAGCTTGTACGTCCGGCCCCTTGCCACTTCTTCCACCGTCGCGTGCACACAGCCTTCTTCCACGCGCTCACTTTTCACGCGAAACGCTTCGTGCGTCTCCACGACGGCGCATCGCAACTCACGCGCCCGCGCCAGCAGCACTTCTCTCACTTCCGGTTGTTGCGCAGCAATCACAGCAGGTACCACAGTCTTTAGAATGCCCGCCTTTTCCGTGGCGATCTCCCGCAACGAATGGCCCAGGAAGTTTTCATGATCGAAATCGATGCGTGTGAGGATGCAAACCACTGGCGTCACGATATTCGTCGCGTCCAACTGCCCACCCAGTCCCACTTCGATCACGCCAAAATCCACGCGCTCCCGCGCAAAAATCTCAAAGGCCAGCGCGGTCACGCTCTCGAAATATGTCGGATGCGCTCGCAACTTTCCTTCTGCCAGCAATTCTTCGATTACGGCTTGAATCCGTGTGAACGTTTCCGCGAACATCTCATCACTGACCTCTTCGCCGCCCACCCGTATGCGCTCATTGATGCGCTCCAGATGCGGCGAAGTGTACAGCCCGCTCCGGAAACCCGCGTCCCGCAAGATGGCTTCGAGGAACGCCGCCGTCGAGCCTTTGCCGTTTGTGCCTGCAATGTGCACCACCGGATACGCGCGGTCGGGCCGCCCCAGGCGCTCTGCCAGCACGGTTATGTTTTGCAGATCAAATTTTGCCGCGGAAGCCTGTGTGGGCGCAGCCAGCTCGCGGCCGAGAGATAGAAGATATCGAACCGCGTTCTCGTAATTCATTTCAGGAGATCAGCAGGTCGAGTGCGTTGGAGACGAAGGCCTTCATGTCCTTGCGGTGAACCACGGCATCCAGGAATCCATGCTCCAGCAGGAATTCCGAGCGTTGGAAGCCCTCCGGCAGCTTTTGCCGGATGGTCTGCTCGATCACGCGGGGTCCAGCGAATCCGATCAGCGCGCCAGGTTCGGCAATGTTCAGGTCGCCCAGCATCGCGAAACTCGCCGTAACCCCGCCGGTTGTCGGGTCCGTCAGCACCGAAATGTACGGCAGCTTTTCCTCGTCCAGGCGCGCCAGTGCGGCGGACACCTTCACCAATTGCATCAGGCTGATCGTGCCTTCCATCATGCGCGCGCCGCCGGAACACGACACAATCACCAGAGGTTGCCGCGTTTCCATCGCCAGTTCAATCGCGCGCGTCACCTTTTCCCCAACCACCGCGCCCATCGACCCGCCGATAAATCCAAACTCCATCGCGCAGCACACCACCGGCCGGCCATTCAATTGTCCCTCGGCCGTGCGTATGGCATCGTTCATGCCCAGCTTCTTCTGCGCATCCTTGATGCGTTTCGCGTACGGCTTGGTGTCCACGAACTTCAGCGGATCCGTCGAGACCATCCCCGCATCGTGCTCCGTCCAGTTGCCGTCCAGCAACATTGCCAGCCGTTGCTTGGAACTCATCCGGAAATGGAATTGGCACTTCGGGCAGACATGCAGGTTTTCTTCCAGGTCCTTCCGGAACACGATGGCCCGGCAGGACTCGCACTTCATCCACAATCCCTCTGTACGCACGCGGCGCTCTTCCGGCGGTGTGGCCTGATCAATTGCCTTCTTGTCTCTCTTAAACCAGGACATTAAGCTCGCTTCCTATCCTACCGTGATTTTCAGATCATTCTCCTTGTAGCCAAAAAGAGCAATGAGGTTTCGGGACAACCCGACAATGGAGTTCGCGCTGAGATTCGTCTCAACATAGATGTCCGTTCCATTTATCATCTTGGGCCTTCTGAGCAAATCGCTATTCTTTGCAAAATACGGTCTCTTGCGACCGACGAGAGCTAGACACTTTTCGAAATTCTGTCCGGGAGCGGTTTTCATTAACTGGCAAAGATCGAGCAGCAAGTCGATCCAACTGTCAATCTTCTGTTGTTTCCCGAGAAATTCAAACCCTTCGACGGATCGCCCTGAGTAATCAAGTTCCTCCAGCGTCGCACCGCGCGGCGCCTGATCGGGGATGCGAGCCGTGGCCGCAGGAAAAGGAGAAACGCTCGCCGGATGAACGGATCCACGATAATCTTTTAGAAACAATGCAACCCTATCTGCGTCCGGTCTGAAACCGCAAAGTTGTTCTGTGGTTCCTGCCAAGAGATCGGTAATCTCGTCATCCGCATCAGAAAGAATCTTTTCTAGAGCCCTTGGCAACGTCTCCCGAAGCTTCTTTTCCTTGTTGAGGCTGTCGCGGGCCTTTTCAGCGTTTCTGACCGCCTCGCCGGAACTTACCTTGACCTTCGATAGATAATCGGTAAACTTAGCCGCAATTTGATCGCAGGGCTGTACTTCCATGTCGACGGCGTAAAACCTCCGCTCTTCCCAACCTCCCTCGTTCAGCGGCAAATAGAACCACCACGTCCGCCCGTTTGTTAAGACTGCGAGTTTGACGCCCTCTGCAAATGAATACTGAAGGAGTTGGCGTTGGTGTTTCTCGAGATCTTCTGCAGGTCTTTTTGCCTCGATAAATACTTTGTTATTCGCGCCAATCCTCAGGGCAAAATCCACACGCCTCTCTTCTACTCCGTATTCCGGATAGACTTCGTCAACATTAAAGCAGTTCCACCCAAGCTTGGCTAAAAGTGGCAAGATAATGCCCTGCTTGGTCGCTGCTTCGTCGAAGCCTACATACTTCCTTTCAGCCTTGACCGTGCCAATAAACTCCGAGAGGTCTCCGTCCATAAGTCAATGTCCAACCTAGTAGTCGATGCCTCGCTGTGCCAGTATACCCTTCGTATAAGGGTGTTTCACTTCTTTCATCTCCGTCACCAGGTCCGCTTCCTCCACCAGCAGCGGGTGCGCATTGCGTCCTGTGCAGATTACGTGGACCTGTTCCGGGCGCTTCTTGAGCGCCTCCACGACCTTTCCCGCGTCCAGCATCTTGTAGCTGATCGTGTAGTTGATCTCGTCCAGGATCACCAGGTCGTAGTTTCCGCTGTAAATCGCCGCGCGCCCCGCTTCCCAGCACTCCTCGGCCAGCCGTATATCTTCCGGGTCGGTCTCCGCGCTTCCGATCTTCACGAACCCCCGCCCCATCGGGCGTATTTCGAATTTGTCATCGCCCAGCAGCGTTGCCGCATCCAATTCGCCGTAATGCCACGAACCCTTGATGAACTGTACCATCAGCACGCGCAATCCCTGCCCCACCGCACGAAATGCCGCGCCCAGGGCGCAGGTCGTCTTCCCCTTGCCCGGCCCCGTGTAAACAATCAACATTCCCTTCTTATTCCCCATTCGTGCTCTTTCTTGCGCCCCGCTTGCCGCGGTGAAACTCATCTCAGCCAGCAGCCAGTGTTTTTCTAAACAGGTTGTAGCGAGTCGCCGCTGCTGCTTTTCTCGCGCGTAGCCGCAGGAACGATTTCTGCGCATTGCCAATTCTCTGCTTCTTTCCAGTCTGGATAGTTGCGCTTCCCCAGTCAAGTTTGCGGGCACCTTGATCGCGCATCTGTTTCCGGCATCCCGAATTGATTGGGAGCCTGGTGCCAAAAGCGAGAATCTCCCATTGACTGCTTAATCCTGCGTGCCCAATTGGCCCAAAATCGTTGCGCATGTGATGTATGATTAGTTTGGAATCTTTGGTGCCTCATTGGGTCCAGGTCGAAAGTTCTGCTTTGTTGTTTTTCTCTTACTGGTCTTGCCAGCCCGCGCTCCTTCCGCCAATTCCTGGAAAGGCATTGTGCATGACAAGCCAGGACATGCCTTAGCCGAGGCCACAGTTTCACTGCAAGCAACTTCTGGAAGTCGCGTCTTCTCCGCCAATACGTCGGCAAGTGGGGAATTCTTTTTTGCAGACATCGAGGCGCAAAGCTACAGGGTAACCGTCAAGGTTAAAGGCACGACCTGGAACGCCGTCGCGCCGTTGGTCATTAAAAATGGCGACGCGCTCGCCGCGGACCTCCAATTATCTGAGCAGGATCAAACGCTGGTGGTAATGGCTCGGGCAAATCCTGCTTCTCCCCAAGCCAGTGGTGGCGAGCACCTTTCGAGCGGCGAAGTCTCAAGCCTCCCCCTGAACACGCGCGACTTCAGCAAGTTATTGCTTCTGGCCGCCGGCACGATGACGGACACGAACGGCACGGCTAACTTCACACAACAATTCACCGCTAATGGACAGCGTGGTACGACGTCCGTCTTTGCCATGGACGGCGCGGACACGAGCGATCCCGAAATGGGCGGCGCCACCTTCGCCAACTTCAACGTGGACGCCATCCAGGAAGTGCAATCAAGCTCTGGAGTAATGCCTGCAGAGATCGGACACGGGGCCGCGGGGTTCAACAACGTCGTTACCAAATCCGGCACCAACCAGATCCACGGAAGTGCTTTTGAGTTTGTGCGCAATGCGGCGTTTGACGCCCGAAATTATTTCGATCACGCAAGCGCCATTGATCCGCGGCGCCTGCCTCCGTTTGCGCGCAACGAGTTTGGCGTTACCAACGGCGGACCTGTGGTAATCCCCCGCATCTACGACGGCCGGGACAGCACCTTCTACTTCGTTGAGTATCAGGGTTTCCGGCAAGTCCTCGGCACCACCCAAGTGTTTGCCGTTCCCACTGCTGCGGAACGCCAAGGTATTGACACCACTACTTTTCCCGGAGACACACTGACGGTTCCCGTCAGCGCGGCTATTGCGCCGCTCCTGGCTCGCTATCCTCTTCCAAACGAGCCCACCGGCCCGTTCGGTGCGCGCACCTATGCAACCTCTTCGAAGGTCGTTACCAACACCGACCAGTTCTCCGTGCGCGTGGATCACCAGATTTCAGACAAGGCCGCGCTTTTTACCCGGTTCAGCCTTAACCAAATAGATGGCCCGACCACGAATCCCGATCAAACCGCCATCGACCCGAGCTTTGCCGTGAATTTCTTCGACCACCAGCGCAATGCGGCGGTGCGCTACACGCGGACGATTTCCCCGCATCTGAACTTTGCTGCCGCCTTCGGGTATATCCGCAGCACTCCCATTTTCCCCACGCAGAACCAGGCCGATCCAGCGCTGACGTTCGGCGACGGCCTGTTCGAGGGCTTTAACACGGCCGGTGGTTCGATCACGGGCTCCTACAGCAATCTCTACCAGTCTAAATTCGACATGGCCTACATGCGTGGCTCGCACAGCTTCAAGTGGGGGGTGGAAATACGCCTGAACAAGGATGCCACTATTTGGGGGACCACTCCCAACGGCGTCTATGCCTTCGGCGGGGGAACTGCGTATTCGCCGGTGCAGATCCTTTCCGTAAGCGGCTTGCACAATATCGAGCCGGAGGATCCTCTACCCGACTCACTCACCGGCCTGTTGACCGCAACGCCCTACTCTTACTCAATCATGGCTGCGTCCAGCGTGACCCCGCTGGGCGACAAATTCAACGAGGCAGCCGTTCGCCGCGAAGCCTACAATTTGTATTTTCAAGATGCCTGGAAGTTATCTCCGCGCTGGATGGTGAATTACGGCCTGCGGTACGAAGTGAACAGCCGTATCAAGGAAGCCAAGCACCGCACTTCGATTGGACAACCGGTTGGCCCGGACGGCCAGCCTGTGCCGTTTTTTGCGCCCGGCGCCACGCAGATTTTCCTCTACAATCCGCAGCCAGCCTATCCGATGGATTGGAAGGGTTTGGGTCCCCGGATCGCCGTGGCCTTTGCCGTGACCAAACGAACGACGATCCACGCCGGCGGAGCCATGACCACGATTCTGCCCAACTTGTTTCAGGAGAATTTCGTGACCGGCGGAATCCCTTTTGTTATCCAGCCAATAGATACTGCCCTTCCGGGCGTGCCAGTGCCCTTTCATAACACCGCCGTGCCACTGGCGCTCCCAACGCCATACACGACCAGCGGACAACTCCTTTTCCCCACCGGTGACAGTTCAAAAGTAGCGGCCAACACCCAGATTGATTTGCAAAGATTTCAGAACGATCTCTCTGATTTGACGCCGGGGCATGAAGTTCAACTGTTGTCGCCCGGGGTCATCTCGCGCAATTTTCAAAACGGCTACATCGGAACCTACACCTTGGGCGTGGATCACGACCTTGGCAGCGTGAAGATGAGCGCCGCTTATGTGGGTACGTCAGGGATTCACTTGTCGAGCGTAATTTTTCCCAACGGCTACGCCGGTGCCGAGGCGGCGTACGCTCCGTATACCCAGTTCAATTCCGCGGGACAAGCCATTGGAGGCTTTGGACCCGAAGCCGTGATGGCCACCGGTTCTCACTCCAGCTATCACGCGCTGCAGACCAGTGTCAGCCAGAATACTTCGCGGATCGGCTTGAGCTTCCAGGCCAGCTACACCTATTCAAAATCGATCGACGACACCAGCGCCCCGCTCGGGGGATCTTCGTCCGGGGTGATTGTACTCTCTTCCCCGCAGGACCCCAGGAATCCCCGGGCGGACAAAGGACCCTCAACTTTCGATGTGACGCACGCTTTTTCGCTGAGCCTGATTCAGCTGCTGCCGTTTGATCGCGTGGGCTTCTTGAAACCGCTGGGGAAGTACGTGACCGGCGGGTGGCAGTTCCTCAATATCACTTCGCTGACCAGCGGGCCGCCTTTCTCGGTCTACTCCGGAATTCAGCAAACTGGCGCAGGCGCGGGGGGAACCGATCGCCCCGATTTGCTGTCAATGCCCGATTTTTCCACCAGCCGAGCGATGCGTGAAGACTATTTTGGACGCGGTCCCAATAAAGACAACAATTACACTAACAATAATGATTCGTTCTTCTTCACGCCCATCAACTTGCCCGGAGGCACCGGCCCGAATCTCGGCCGCTTCGGTACCCTCGGCCGCGACACCTTTCGCGGACCCGGTTTTCATCAATTCGACGTTTCCTTGATCAAGAATACCCCCCTCGGGCACAGGGGAAATGGTGAATTCGCCATCCTCCAGTTTCGCGCCGAATTCTTTAACATTTTCAACATCGTCAATTTCGGGCTGCCTTCCAATATCGTGCGCGGCAGCGGCTTCGGAATTATCAGCCACACCGCGGGATCCTCGCGGCAAATCCAGTTCTCGCTGAAACTGGTCTATTGATCTGGCGGTCTCGAAGGGGCCGACGAATCCTATCCCAGCTGCCGGGTCATTATGCTCACTTCTGCGAAGCCGGAGCAAACTGCGCAAACGTAATGAAATGGCCCGCAGGGTCTTTCACGCCGATTTCCGTCGAGCCATAAAATGTTTTTCTCTCCGGCATGTACACTTCCGCGCGCTTCACCGCCGCCTTCACATTCTCCAGACTGTCCACCTGCACGTAGAGAAACATCGGCCCTTTGCGCACATCCGCCCCAATCGCCGGCATGTCCTTGTCCACGCTCGCGTACGTCTGGTACATCACTTCCACGCCTTCCTTCTCCAGAATCACGAATCCCAGCTTGTTTCCTTCGGGCACTTCGGCGGTTTTTGTGAACCCCAATCCCTCGACCCAGAATGGCAAAACCGGCTCAATCTCCTTCACAAAAAGCACCGGCGTAAGTTTCCTGACCATAACTTTTTTCTCCTTTTCCGCACGGCTGCATTTCTCTCGGGTTTGCGTCTCTCTTCGGGCGCCCCAAGTGCCGATTTCGCACCTGGACTCTTGGGTCGTCCTTCTTATGGCGCCCAACCCCTGGGCTTGAGGGTGCCCCATCCTTCGCGAAGTTTGCGAAGGGTGGGCTCTTACGATCTAACTCCACAACCCTTCTTCTCTTCGTCAGCTGACCGAGCACTCCTGCAAAAACCTCTTGAGCGGAACCACGGGAATGCGGTACAGTTTGCTCTAGTCTGTGGCGAAAGTAAAGCGAAACATAGAAAGGACTTCCATGGCTTCCAACCGCCTCCTCCATGACCTCATCTCTGTCGGGCCCGCCATGCTGCGCGACTTTGACCAGCTCGGCATTCGTTCCGTCCCTCAGCTTGCCAAACAAGACCCCAAAAAAATGTACGCTCGTCTGAACCGGCTCACCGGCCAACGCCAGGATCCCTGCGTCCTGGATGTTTTTCAGGCCGCGGTGGCCCAGGCACGCGACCCGCACCTGCCCGCCGAAAAATGCCAGTGGTGGTATTGGAGCCGAAAGAGAAAAGCCGCGGCCAATTCGTAGCGGTCCAGCACCTTTACCCTGAGTTTCGAAGGTGCTGGTCCTCATGTCCGCACGTTCGATCAAACTTGTGCTTTTGTTTGGTTTTCCAGCGTCTACAGACCTAACGCCCCGGAATACACCAGCCGCGCTTTGCCCGTGTCTCCCCGCTCGATGCGCCCGATTCGATAGAACTTCTCCCGCCGCCGCTTCAGATCCGCTTCCACTTCCTTGACGTGCGCCGACGGCACCACAACCACCATGCCCACGCCCATGTTGAATGATCGCAGCAATTCGTCCGTCTCGATTTCACCCAGTTTCGCCAGGTACTTGAAGATCGGCGGAACCGGCCATGCATCCAGATCGATGATGGCTTTCACGCCGCTCGGAAGCACGCGCGGAAGATTGCCCGGCAGCCCTCCGCCGGTGATGTGTGCCAGCGCGGAAACCCACCCGCGCGCCAGAATCGTCTTCAGCGCCGGCGCGTAGCAAACGTGCGGTCTTAGGAGTTCCGCTCCAATTTTGTTGCCCACTTCCGCGACATACGTGTCCGGCTTCTGCTTCGCAACTTCAAATACCAGTTTCCGCGCCAGCGAGTAGCCGTTCGTGTGCAATCCCGTCGACGGCAGCGCCAGCAGCGTGTCCCCCGGCTTCACCGCTTTCCCGGTGAGCACTTTCTCCCGCTCCACCACACCGACGATGAATCCCGCCAGGTCGTACTCCCCCGGTTGATAGAAACCCGGCATCTCCGCTGTCTCTCCGCCAATCAGCGCGCAGCCCGCTTTCCGGCAGCAACGGCTCATGCCATCCACAAGCTGCTCCACCACGCTCGCATCCAGCTTCCCCATCGCCAGGTAATCCAGGAAAAACAGCGGCTCCGCTCCCTGAACCAGGATGTCGTTGATGCAGTGATTGACGAGGTCTCCTCCCACCGTCGAATGCACGCCCATCGCCATGGCGATCTTCAGCTTCGTGCCCACTCCATCGGTGCTGGATACCAGTACCGGGTCCTTCCATTTCTTGGTATCCAGCGCAAACAGCGCGCCGAATCCCCCGATTCCTCCCAGCACTGCGGGCGTAAACGTGCGGCTGGCTAGATGACGTATACGCTGCTTCGCGTCATCGGCAACAGCTAGATTGACTCCGGCGTCGGCATATTTCATGGTCTGCCGCCTTAACCCTTTGGTCGGTGACGCTACCTCTGACGGTAAAGCCTGTCGGCTCATTTCCTGCGGGGCGGGGGGCGGCCACGAGGGAAGAGTCACCCGTCATGAGTCACACTGTGGGAGATCCCGCTTCTACTTCTGGAACAGGTCCGGTCATTGGCGGTGCCGGACCCCTACAGCTTAAAACAGAAGGAACAACCTGCGCCACCGCACCGTGCCGGGATGTATCAGCGCGTTGGCATAGGCGAGAAACCTCGCGCCGATATCCCCGTTCCATGCCTCTTTCGGCGCGTCCAGCGACATGTAAATAATGACTGGCGTGCCCAGAATATCATTCCGTGGCACGCATCCCCAAAACCGGCTGTCCAGCGAATTCTCGCGGTTGTCGCCCATCACAAAATAACAATCCTCCGGCACCTTATATGGCAATCCGCCATACGGCACCGTCAACTGAAACTTCGTAGGAGCTTCCGTTCGCCCGACCGTGTAGTTCTCTACCAGCTTCCTTCCGTTGATCCACACCGCACCATCGTGTACGTCCACAGTTTCCCCGGGCAGCCCGATCACGCGCTTCACGTAATCCGGCTGCGTCAGATCGAACGGCGGCTTGAATATCACGATCTGCAGCCGCTGCGGATTGCGCCACAGCGGCACGTGCCAATTCGTAAACGGCACCCCGGCATCGTAGCCCAACCGGCTCATGATCAGGTGATCCCCGATCAGCAATGTGTTTTCCATCGAGCCCGACGGGATCACGCGCGCCTGCCCCAATGTTCCATTGATCAGCATGAACGCCAGGATCACCCAGAACCATGCGATGATCTCGCTCTTCACCTTCGCGCTCATCGGCACTTCCGCTTCCTTCGCGCTTTTCTTCTTGCTCTTGGTAGCGTCAGCTTTCACGTTGCACCGTCACCTCTTCGGCCACCTTGTTCACGCTCGCCCCTTTACGCACTTCCAGTTGTACCAGGTCGGTCGGATAAACGCCCGTGTAGCACGAAGTGCAGAAGTCTCCCTCGGTGTCATTCACCGCCTGCCTCAGCCCCTGCATCGAAAGGTACCCCAGCGAATCCGCGCCCAGGTACTTGCGGATCTCCTCCGGCGAATTGGCCGAGGCGATCAATTCCTCGCGCGTGGGCGTATCCACGCCGTAATAGCATGGCGAAATCGTCGGCGGGCAACTGATGCGCATGTGTACTTCCGTCGCGCCCGCTTCCCGCACCATGCGCACAAGCTTTCTGCTGGTTGTGCCGCGCACGATCGAATCATCCACCAGCACCACGCGTTTCCCTTTGATCAACTCGCGCACAGGGTTCAGCTTCAGCTTCACCCCAAAATTCCGGATCGCCTGCGACGGCTCGATGAACGTGCGCCCGATGTAATGATTGCGGATCAGCCCCATGCGGAACGGGATCTTTGATTCCAGCGCAAACCCGATCGCCGCCGGCACTCCTGAATCCGGAATTGGCACGATCATATCCGCTTCCACCGGATGTTCCCGCGCCAGCAATCGCCCCAGCATCTCCCGCGACTCGTTCACCGACCGGCCGAAAATAATGCTGTCCGGCCTCGAGAAATAGACGTGCTCGAAAATGCAGAATTGGTGCGGCTTTGGTGGGCTGAAGTGTATGGATTCCAGCCCCGATCGCGAAATCCGCAGCATCTCGCCCGGCTGAATTTCCCGCACGTATTGCGCGTTCAACAAATCGAATGCGCACGTTTCCGAGGCCACCAGCCACGCGTCCCCGTTCTCCGAGGATGGAATCCTTCCCAGCACTAGCGGCCGGAAACCCCGTGGATCTCTCACCGCGTACAGCTCGTCCGGCGTCAGCACGAGCAGCGAATACGCGCCCTCCAATTGGTTCAGCGCATCGCCCAACGCGCCGGAAAAATTCCGCGCCTGTGAACGCGCGATCAGGTGCACGATCACTTCCGTGTCGCTGTTTGCTTGGAAAATCGACCCGCGATGCTCCAGCTTCCGCCGCCATTCGCCTGCGTTCGTCAGGTTGCCGTTGTGCGCCACCGCGATCTTGCCCTTGCTGCAATCCACCAGGATGGGCTGCGCGTTCAGCAGCGCCTTGTCGCCCGCCGTCGAATACCGCGTGTGCCCGATGGCGCTAGAGCCCGCGAGTTTAGCCAGCACGCGCGGCTGAAAAATCTCTTCCACTTCGCCCATGGCCCTGTGCATGTTCAGGTCGCCGCCCTGGCTGGCCACAATCCCCGCCGATTCCTGCCCGCGATGCTGCAGCGCGTACAACCCCAGATACGTCAGGTTCGCCGCTTCCGGGTGGCCGAACACGCCAAACACACCGCATTCGTCGTGAAAATGATCGTCGAGGTTCTGGATCGTGTATTTCATTCCTATGTTAGGCAGACTTCGCCTGAGCCTTTCCGGTTGCAAATCGCATGCGAGTTGTTCCCGAAAGCAGCCATACCAAAACAAACAGCCAGGCTAGGAACCACCCTACCGGCTCCATTCCCGGCGCGAGAACCATACCCCATCCGTATGTCAATACGCATATCGCAGCGAGGAAGATGGCCAGGATTCTGACGTGCGAGTTATGGCGAAAAATCCCCAGCGCAACTCCGAGAAGTAGAATTCCCCAAAAAACAGTCATCTCGCCGCTGTAGTATTTGACTTGAGGAGCTGTCCATGGACGCCGGACATACCCCACCCCACCCAACAGGTTAAGAACGCCTACTAGCGCAAAAAACGAAACCACACACAGATGAATTATCTTCTGCAAAGCCATCACTTCCTAAAAAGTGTGCGCTCAAGCGAATGCGCCCATGCATCCTGTAACGCGGGTACCGCAGCCGCAATCACCGCGCGCCCCTTATATTCGATGCGCAAGGTGTTGTCACCCGTCACCTTGCCGATTTCGTGCGCCCCCACACCATATTGTCTCGCAGTATTCCGCAGAGCGGTAAGTTTTTCCGGCGAAACGGAAACCACCACGCGCGCCCCGCGCTCGCCGAAGAGCGCGTACTCCGCGGATACGTCTTCCGGCACCGCTACACTCGCTCCGAGCCCCGTGGCTGCGAAGCACGATTCCACCAGCGTAACCGCCACGCCGCCATCGCTCACGTCATGCGCCGATTGCAGCGTGCCTGCTTCGGCCAGGGTCACCAGGCAATCGATTACCCATTTCTCCGCGGCAAGCTCAATCGCCGGCGGCTCCCCGGCCACGATCCCGCCAATCGTCTTCGAGTATTCGCTGGAGGAAAACTCCCGTTGCTTCCCGGCCCGCGGCGGAGCTTGGTGGGCTGCTTTGGAAGATGTCGACCCGTCGAGAAGCACGATCACGTCCCCTTCATCCCGGAACGCCACTTTCAAAACTTTCGACGCGTCCTCCAGAATCCCCAACATCCCGATCACCGGCGTCGGATAAATCGATTTCCTCAGCGTCTCGTTATAAAAACTGACGTTCCCGCCGGTAATCGGCGTGCCCAGCGCCACGCACGCCTCGCCAAGCCCGTCGATTGCCTGCGAAAATTGCCACATCACCTCCGGCTTTTCTGGGCTACCAAAGTTCAAGCAATTCGTCGCCGCAATCGGCCGCGCCCCGCTGGCCGCAACGTTCCGCGCCGCTTCGGCCACCGCGTGCATCGCGCCCAGCTTCGGATTCAGGAAAGTCCAGCGGCCGCTGCCATCCGTCGCCAGTGCCAATGCTCGCTTCGTCTCCTTAATCCGCACCACCGCCGCGTCGCTCGCGCCCGGCCCCGCCAGCGTATTCGTCCGCACCATCGTGTCGTACTGCTCGGTGATCCACCGCTTCGACGCAATCGTCGGCGAAGCCAACAGCGTCTTGAAATTCTCCGTTAGCTCCGTCCCCTCCGCGGCAAAATGAAACCAGTCCTGTTCGCTCTCTTTCCGCGCCTTCGGCTCCGCGATCGGCCGGTTGTACACCGGCCCTTCTTCCGCCAGTGGGTGCGCCGGAATCTGCGCCACCACTTTGCCGTGATCCTTCACCACCAGCAGCCCGCCGTCCTTCACTTCGCCCACCACCGTTGCGTCCAGTCCCCATTTCTTGAATACCGCCAGCACTTCCTGCTCGCGCCCGCGTTCCGCCACCAGCAGCATGCGCTCCTGCGATTCGCTCAGCATGATCTCGTACGGGCTCATCCCCGTCTCGCGCTGCGGCACCTTCGCCAGGTCAATCTCGATTCCCGTCCCGCCGCGCGACGCCATCTCGCACGTCGAGCACGTCAGCCCCGCCGCGCCCATGTCCTGAATCGCCACCACCGCGCCCGT
>JBEKOE010000017.1:0-53574 GCA_049522075.1 Candidatus Acidiferrum sp. | reverse complement strand
CAGAAAATGCACTACATCCATCAGGATGGCAAGAACGTGTTCAAGTACGCGGTGAAGAAAATGGCGGAGATGACGGAGCGCGTTCTGGCGAAGAATGGGATGACGGGCAAAGATGTGGACTGCTTCATCGCGCACCAGGCCAATCGCCGCATCATCACGGCCACCGCGGAGCGCCTGGGGATGCCCTTGGACAAAGTGATTATCGACATCGAGCGCTACGGCAACACGACGGCCGGCACGATTCCACTGGCCATGCAGACGGCGCTGGAAGAAAAAAGGCTGAAAAAGGGCGACATTGTGTTGCTGGCCGCCGTGGGTGCGGGATTCACTTCCGGCGCGACGCTGTTGCGCTGGGCCTACTAGCGCGCGGGAATTCGTCCGCGACTGGCAGACGGAAAACGGCAGAGTTCAATCATTCATTTAGAGCGAGGTTAGCAGGAGCGGATGGAAGCGGCTTGCGCGAGGTTAGCTTGGAGCCGATGCTCGATTTGCACGGCCGCATAACGCGCACAGAGGGCCATTTCGCGTTCGCCCCAATTGGCCACTGCGGGCGACAACCCCCCGAACAGCGTTTGCAGGCCGTGAATGGCTTCGTAATAGACGCGCACAAAACCGAGCCCGCCGTCGCCCCTCTTGAGTTCGGGAGTGAGTTCGTGCAGGCTGGCCAGCTTCGCGAAGTCGGCGCCGCAAGGGCCGGACTCCGCAACCTGAGCAGCTTCCAAGACGCGGTTGGAGATGGTTTGCGACGCCACGCCAGTCAGTACCGCGCGCCAGTAATACAGCGCGAACTGGAATAGCGCAACTATCGCGATCGCGAATATCATGATGGCGAACATCCCTCAGCCTCCATGCACAGTATGGGGTGAACCGCTGCGGCGCCCAATAGCTCGCTGGTACTACCTCGATAGCCCCCGGGAGGCGTTACCTTTCGGTGGCAGTGGGCAGCGCTTGGCCTGGGGGGAGGCGGCCGGAAGCCCTTGTCTGGAAAGGACTTGCTGCGTAAGCTCTACACGCTCTGATTTCACTGGAGGGAAAGAACCGTGTCTAAATTAGCTGTGCTGCTGCTGTTGGTGTTGACTGCGTTTTTGGGATTGTTCCTGAGTTCTGAGGCGCGTAGCACGGATCAGACAAGCGCATCGCCGGAGCATGATCGCGCGGCGATCACGAAGATTCTGGACGAACAACAAACTACCTGGAACAGCGGGGACGTCATCAGCTTCATGAAGGGCTATTGGAATTCGCCGGAACTTACGTTTGCCGGGAGCGGCGGGATCGCGCGCGGCTGGGAGTCGGTGCTCGCTCGCTATAAGCGGGAATATCCCGATCAGGCGGCCATGGGCCAGGTCAACTTCTCGAACGTGGAAGTTCGATTCTTGGGACCCGACGCTGCGCTGGTGCTGGGACAGTGGCATCTTCGCCGGAGTTCTGGCGACATTGGGGGAGTGTTCAGCCTGGTGTTCCAGCGGCTGCCGGAGGGCTGGAGAATCGTGCATGACCACACCAGCCTGGTGAAGGCAAAGGCGGAATAGCGCTGGCTTGGTCCACCGGGTGGCGCTACTTGCTGGGTTTCTGCTCCGTTTTGGTGCTGGGGCTACTTTCCCGCAGAGAAACAGTTGGCACGAAATTTCACCTTGCGGAAAATCGTCTTGATGTGATTTTGGAGCATTTTGTACATCCGGCTGTAATACGGATGGCGTATCCTCTTTAGGTTGCCGCATCCATTGAAGTTCCCCTCCCGGCAAATGATGGAATAGAGGAAGCGGTGAATCACAAGGTTCATTGTGTGTTGCTGTAACTATTTGCGCGGAAACCGGAAGAGCCGGTTTCCGCATTGTTTCGCCAGAAGGCCGCATGAAAGAGAGCTTCATCTATCGGCGTTTGATCCGTCCGATCCTCGAACTGCTGCAACAAGGCGTCACGCCAGAGAAGCTGGCCTTGAGCCTGGCGCTAGGTCTGGTCCTCGGCATCTTTCCAGCGGTGGGCTGGACTACCACGCTCTGCGCACTGGCCGCCCTGATTTTTCGGCTGAATATTCCGGCCATCCAGATGATTAACTATTTCATGTACCCGGCGCAGCTCGCGCTTTTGCTGCCTTTTTTCCGCCTCGGAGAAAAGGTATTCCGGGCACCGCATCTGCCGATTTCAATTCCCCACATCTACCGAATGGCCCACGCCGACCTTTGGGGCGCCATCAAGTTCCTGTGGAGCACCACGTGGCACGCGATTGTGGTTTGGGCTGTGCTTGCGCCGTTGTTTACGGCGCTGATCTACTATGTCCTCGTGCCGGTGTTCCGCCGCGTGGCCCGGCGCATCATTGCGTCCCTGCCTGCCGCGGAGGCCAAGGCCGCCTGATCTTGGCGCAACTCTTCCATTGCTGCTGACGGTTGCTGAGTTGCGGCGGTGTGACGGCGGCAGCGAGAGGATCGAATCGCTTTACAGACTTGCGAAGAGTTGAGGCCTGGGCGATTGGGGTGCAGCCCTTCGCAACTCAGGGTAAAGAGTCCTGTGCCCCTGCGGGGGAGGTCGCGTGTGTCGCGGCAGCCTGGGTCAGAGGATTTCGAGGATTTCCTCGTAACGCTTGAAGGGCGGAATGAGGTAAGCACCTGCCAGCTCCGTGCGCGCCCAGGCGAGCATTTGGCGGGCCACCTTGAAGCCGCGGTCGCGCGCCGCGGCCCCAGCGGCTTCCATGGATTTCAAGAGCGGCTCCGGAATCATGATGCCGGGCACTTCGTTGTTAAGGCGCAGCGCCTGTTTGTAACTGTTCAGCGGCCACACGCCAATCAGCACAGGGATGGCGGGCTTGCCACCCAGCTTTTTCAAGAAGCCGTGCCAGTGCTCGGGATCGAAGAGCGGCTGGGTCATCGCGAAGTGCGCGCCGGCCTCCACCTTGGCGTGGAAGCGCGCGATTTCGTTGTCGAGATCGTCGGCAACCGGATTCAGGGCGACGCCGATAGTGAAATTCGTTTGGCCGCCAAGCGTCTTCCCCGCCCAGTCCGTGCCCTGGTTCAGGCGATTCAGGATTTTCACTAAGCCGACGGAATCCACTTCGTACACGCCGCTGGTTTCCGGATAATCGCCGACGGAAGGCGGATCGCCGGTAATCGCGAGGACGTTGCGCACCCCGCCGACGGTCCACGCGCCCAGGAGCATGGCTTGCAAACCGATGATGTTCTGATCGCGCGTGGTGAGGTGCGGCACGGTTTCGACGCCCCTGGCTTCCAGGGCGCCGGCAACGATGAGCGCATCCATGCCCACGCGAGCCATCGCGCCGCTATTGATGTCGATGGCGTCCACCTTTTTGGAGGCCATCACTTTGTCAACTTGCTCATAGATTCGGTCGAGCGCGAGGCCTTTGGGGGGATCGATCTCCACGCAAACGGCGAATTCCTTTTTCTGTAGTTTCTTCCAGAACTTGCTCTCCGGCTCGCGTTGCTGCACCGGCACGGCGTGTTCCGCAGTTTTCACGACGGTCGCCGCCGCGTGAGTTTTCCCGGGATGCAGTGACTTCACCGCTTCGGCCATGGCGCGGATGTGCGCGGGCGTGGTGCCGCAACACCCGCCCAGGATGCGCACGCCGAGTTCGGCGGCTTCCCGGGCGAATTGCGCAAAGTACTCCGGCGAAGATTTCGGGTAGACGATGCGGTCGCCCTCGCGCTTGGGAAAGCCGGCGTTGGGCATGCCGCTCACGCGGATGTCCCCCACATTGCTGAGTTCCTGGAGGATGGGGAGAAGCGATTGCGGGCCCAGGGTGCAGTTGGCGCCAATGACCTGGACGTTTTTGTCTTTCAACATCGCCGCGGCGAGGAATGGCCGCACGTCGCCGTACGTGGTGCCCTCTTCCGAGTAGGTGAGCTGCGCAATGATGGGCAGGCCAGAGAAGGAGCGGATGGCATCAATCGCCAGCAGCAGTTCTTCGATATAGGAAAATGTTTCCAGGATGAAGAGATCGACGCCGCGCTCCTCGAGGGCCAGCGCCTGCTCGTGAAAAACAGAAAGAATGAAATCGGGCTCGGGATGGCGCGCTTGCACGCCAATGCCGAGAGGCCCGATCGAGCCGGCGATGAGGACCTCGCGCGCGGCAGCTTCCCGCGCTTCGCGGGCGATCTTCACGCCGCGGCTGTTCAGGCGCTGCACGTCGTCGCCGAGGCCATGAGGAGCGAGCTTGAAGCGGTTTGCGCCAAAGGTATTGGTTTCGATGATCTGCGCCCCCGCTTCGATGTAGCTTTGGTGGACGCGGAAAACGGCTTCCGGCTCGGAGGTGTTGAGTTCGTCGAAGCAGCGCACCGAGCCCACGGCTTCGTGCAGCAGGGAGCCCATCGCGCCGTCCGCAATGAGGATGGAATCCTTCAGCCGTTCGTTGAAATCCTGAATTTTCATGAATCGCGTGTCCTGTTCACTGAAATCGTGGTGCGGGCCAGCCGGTCAGCGTTTTTGTTGGGTTAGACTGGCGACGGTACTCATCAAATCATACTTGGTGAGAATCTCGAACTTGGATTCTTCCATTTCCACGAAGATCGCGGGGTTTTCGTGGCTCAGAATATAGGTGATGCGCTCGACGGGAGCCGTCTTGGGAACCAGCGGCAGCGGCTTGCTCATCACTTCGCGCACGACGAGTTTGCGCAGGTCTTTGCCCTGCAAAGCGAGGGTCAGGATCTGGTCTTCATACACGGTGCCGATGGGCACATTGTCCTCAAAAATGGGAATCTGCGAGATGTCCTGCTCCTGCATGGTTTTCAACGCGTGGAAAACCGTCTGGTAGGGCCGCGCGATCACCAGTTCACGAACCTTGCCCGTGCGCCGTTTGGCGCTGACAATTTCCGCTGCAGTGATGGCTATGGTCGCCTCGGTGTAGCCGCGCTCGCGCATCCACTCGTCATTGAAGACCTTGCTGAGGTAGCGCATCCCGGTATCCGGCAGAAGCGCGACAACGAAATCCTGCGCGCCCAGATCCTTGGCGAGCCTCAGCGCGGCGGAGAGGCATCCGCCGCCGGAACCTCCTGCGAAGAGCCCTTCGAGCTTGGCAAGGCGGCGTGCCACAACGAAGCACTCTTCGTCATTCACCTGAATCACATCGTCGAGAAGCTGCATGTCCAATGTGGTGGGAAAGAAATCCTCGCCGATGCCTTCCACGACGTAGGTGCGTGCTTTGGTGACTTTTCCGGTCTTGTGAAAGTCATAGAAGAGCGAGCCCTCGGGATCGACTCCGACAATCTTGACTTTGGGATTCTTCTCCTTCAGAAACTTGGCGACGCCGCTAATCGTGCCCCCTGTCCCCATCCCGCATACAAAATGAGTAATCTTGCCTTCGCTGTCTTCCCAGATCTCCGGGCCCGTGGTGCGATAGTGGGCTTCGGGGTTGCTGGGGTTGTCATACTGATTGGGGTAATACGAATTGGGGATTTCGCGCGCCAGTTTTTTCGCCACGCTGTAAAAACTGCGGGGATCGTTGGGCTCGACGGCAGTCGGGCAAACAATCACTTCCGCGCCGAGCGCTTTCAGCAGATCCACTTTTTCCTTGGACTGCTTGTCGTTCGTCGTGAAGACACATTTGTACCCGCGCACCGCCGAGACCAGCGCCAAGCCCATACCGGTATTGCCACTAGTGGCCTCGATGATGGTGCCGCCCGGCTTCAGCAAGCCCTTTTTCTCGGCGTCGTCAATCATGGTGATGCCGATGCGGTCCTTCACGGAACCGCCGGGATTGAGCATTTCGGCTTTGACCCAGATTTGCGGCTTCAGGTCCTTGGCGATGCGGTTCAGACGGACTAGCGGGGTTCTTCCCACCGCTTCGAGAATGTTGTTGCAGCGCATGCGATCGTCTCATTGCCGGCACAGACACTTCGTCGCGCCTGTGCCATACTGCCCTTCAGTTTAGCATGCAGTTCTGAGACATGAGGAAATACGCGGTTTCCCGCGTATTCATAAAGGAATCGTCATGCCGAGACAAAACATCTCCAGCGCAACGCCCTGGGAGCCCATCGTGGGCTATTCCCGGGCCGTACGCATTGGCAATCACATCAGCGTATCGGGCACGACGGCCACAGGCCCCGATGGAAAAATCGTCGGAGTCGGCGATGCTTACATGCAGACGCTCCAGACGCTTCGAAATATCGAGGCGGCGCTGGGACGCGCGGGAGCCAAGATGGAAGATGTGATCCGCACGCGAATTTTTGTGATCAACATCGCGGAATGGGAAAAGATCGGCCGGGCGCACGGCGAATTCTTCAAGGACATTCGCCCGGCAACGAGCATGGTGCAAGTGAGCAAGTTAATCGCGCCGGAGATGCTGGTGGAAATCGAAGCCGATGCAATCGTTCAGGGCTGAGCCTTCGCAAAGTGTTTTGTCATCCTGAGCGAAGCGAAGGACCTCAACGCCGACCTAAAGCAAGGACTTTGCACCGAGATCCTGAGCCCACGCGTTGAGGAGGGCTCAGGATCTAAAAACTCCTCACGATTACGATGCGCCTGCATTACCACTTGGCGCGAATGCGATACTTCAGCACCGATTCGCCGTTGGCCTTCACCGGGACGTCGAATTGCGCGGCCCAGGCGGAAGTTTTCGTGTACTTGTACGATGACGCAAGCATCTCCCAATCGCCGCCAATCGGTTCGTTCACCTGGACGGTCACCGGCGTGTCCTTGTGGTTGCGCAGGGTGATTTCAAACTCCATTTCCCAGACGCGAGAGGCGATGCTCTTGTAGTCAGTCTGCTTTCGTTCGCACACCACATCGAACGCGTTGCCGATCTTCACGGTGATAAATTCATCCTTGGGCGTGTGGTCGATGTGGTCCTCTCCAATAAAGAGCACCCCGCCCTTGGAGTCTTTCTGATAGACCCGCAGGTTGCCCGCGGGTAGCGGGATGCCCAGCCCGGCCTTCTCTTCATTCTTGAATTTGTAGAAGACCATGACGGGATCCTTAAGGGGCGAACCGGGATTCTGGGCGTTGTGATAGTAGAAGTTCTGGCCATTCACGACGAACAGTTTTTCCACCGGGACGCCGCTGCCCTGCAACAGGCTGATCTGCTTGGACTCCTTGTCTTCGACCGAAGTGCGCCGGCCCAGCGAATACAGGTGGTATTCGCTGAAGCTTTCCTGCTGGAATTGCGCCACCGCTTTGGCGGCAGGAGCATTGGCCATCATCTCCATGGCGCGGTACTTGTCACGTTCAGGAAGGCGGTTCAATTCGCCGGCGACCAACTGGAGCTTGGCATTGTGAAATGCGGTGCCAGAATTGTTGACGAGGGTAACCCAGCCGTCGAGGTCGGCAGCCTTGTCGTCACGGCCAACGGTGAGCACATAATCGGCGTTCCAGGAGAGATTGTTGGCCAGGTAGGAAGCCTCAATGCTCTGCTTGCGCACGCCGGAATTTTCCAGCGACATCAACAGCGTGGGCCGGTCGTAGAGATTTGCCGGCACTTCCGGGAAGCGATAGCTCTCGGCGTAGAGACCCGTGACAATGTCATTGCCGATGCGCCAGACGGGACCGTTGTTGTTGGCGAGCAAGGTGGCCTTGATCTCTTCCCGTTTCGTGGTGTTGTTGTCCATGTACGTGCGGACCAGGGTCACTTCCTTGCCGACATATTTGTTCAGCAGCTTGGCGGGCTCCAGTAAATCGTATTCGTAGTTCTGCTCGATGACGCCGAGTTTCTCTGGATCAGTGAGGGACCGGAAATGGACAGTCGCGGGATTCACGGTCGCGGCGATATCCATGAATTTCAGGCGGAAGCCCCCGGAAGGCAATTGCAGTTGGCGCACATCGCGGACCAGGGCGATGTTGGAGTTGTAAACGGTGACGGCGAGATCGGTCTGGTCGTTCAGCGTGGTGGTCTGATCGGCCGTGACCAGGCGGCTTGATTCCTTCTCCTGCGGATCGCCCTTTTTCCCCGCGTAGTAAGCCGGAACAAAAGCGGCAACGCCCGCCAGAGCGATGGCTGCACCTGTAGCCACCCAACGGGAGGAGATTCGCTTGGAGTTTGGCAGAGTGTTCATGAATTCACCTCGACTTGAATTTGCCTTCTCTATTAGAACGGGGCCAGCGGAATTTCTTGCAGGGGGCTCTACTCGTTAGCAACCTGGTTCCAGGTGAGCCCGCCATCGCTGGTTTCAAAGCTTTTGCGCCTGGAGGCGTCCCAGATGGAAGCGTGCTGTTCGTCCAAGGCGTGGACGCCGCCCAGATCGTCAGCGATTGGCGAAGCAACTTGCTTCCAGTGTTTGCCGCCGTCAGTGGTCAGAAGAAGTGTCCCAGCTTTGCCAACGATCCAGCAGACATTATCTGCAGGCGCGGAACCCGCTAGGAGATCGGCGGCCACGCCGCTGTTTTGCGATTTCCAGGTTCTGCCCGCATCGGTGGAGCGCTCGATTTTGCCGGCGGGGCCGACGCGCCAGGCTTGCTTTTTGTTCGGCGAAACGATCATGTTACGATCCGGCACCTGCAACATAGAAAGGTTACGCCCGGCAATGGGCGCCTCTGCTGCACTGACCTCGACACTCTCTGTTATCGAGTAAACAGAGGGATTTTCGCTCTTTTGTTTTTGCGCTTGTTGCACGTCTTTCTTTTCCTCGGCGAGGCGCTGGTTCGTGGCCTGATCGGCGACTTGATTCGCCGCCGGAGTCGGGACCTGATTCGCGTTCTGCGTCACGTTCTGATTCTGCATTTGATTCTGCATCTGATTCGCCACCAGCGGACCCCCGGCGCGCCCGGGTGAAGCCTTGGGAGCGGCCGAAGCGGGAACCGTTGCCCGCTTGCCAGAGACGATGCCCCCAGTAGCCCTGGCGCGGAAGTCCTCGGCGGACTTTTCAGTGTCGAATTGCGCAAGTTTGTCTAGTCTTGGCTCTCCGAGCTCCTTCGCAACTGGAGGCGGTGGCACTGCGGGAGGAGTTGAAGAAGGCGCTTGTGCGTGCAGTGCGGGGCTCGTAAGAGTGGCGGAGGACTTGCGATCCGTGAGATTTTTCGACTGAAGCGCGGCAGTGCCTTCGTCGCGCGCTTCAGCTTTCCCGGATTGTGGAGCAGCCGACAAGGCGGGCGGCGAGGCTTCGCGGTTTTCGGCAACCTGAACATTCGTCGCTTTCTGCATGGAGAAGTTCGTTCTTTCATGCACCGCTACCCAGACCAGGAGTCCCGCAGCCAACGCAGCGGTGGGGGCCAAAATGCTCCAAGGCACGCGGCGGCGCGTTCCCACGGCACCTTTGGGTGCGCTGCGAATTTCCACGGGAGCGGGTGCGGCACTGGCCGCGCGCGTCGCCAAAGCGGATTCCTCTTTCTCAGTATCTTTCGATTCTGACCTGGCTCTGCTGGCCTGCAACGCCGCGGGCACTTCCCCTTTTTCCCAGTCGTTCACGGCAACGGATTCGGTTTGTTCCAGCAGCGCTAGCGTCTCCTGGCAACGCGAACAGGAGACAATGTGCGCTTTCCAGTGGGCCATCTCTTCCAGCGAAAGGGAGCCCTCGTGATAGGCGGCGAGAATTTCCGCGTCCGGGCAAGCCGCATCCGGAGAGGCGCTGCGCAGGTGGCGCGCGAGGGCGCGGTCGAATTGCAGATCGCGATCGTCAGACGGCATGGCGCTCTCCCTTCTGAGAACGTTTCGGGAACCGTTTCTTGCAGGAACTCACGACTATTCCTTTCTGCCAAGGCCGGGTTTGCCAGGCTGCTTCTCCGGAAACAGATTCCGGAAATCTATGGGAGCATCTTCGGCGGCGTATTGAAAGCAAAGCGCAATTTCCGCTTCGCTGAGGGCCGGTTCACCATGCAGATGTTCCTCGATGCGCGCGCGCAATGCATGCCGAATACGTTCCAAATTGCGCGAGACGCTGGACTCGTGTTCGCCGATCTGGCGGCCGATTTCCGCCAGGGTCTTTTGCCGCGCATAGTACAGCTCTAGGCGCTGGCGATCACTGCGATCGAGTGAGGCCAGGGAGAGTTGCAGGGCCGCTACAAACCGCTGCAGGTAGCGATCGCGATGCGGGTCCAGAGAAGGAGGGGTTACATGGCGTTCTGGAAGCGGCTTGGGCTCCTCGCCATCCCCCTGGTCGAAGGATTCCCAGCGACGGCTCTCGCGAAGTCGATCGACGTGGCGCTGCGCCAATATGGCACGCAACCATGTCTTCAGCGAACTCCGCCCGTGAAAATAGCGGAAGAGCGATCGTTCACCGCGCTTGCCATCCACCAGGCCGAATAGCTCAGCGAACAACGAATCGGCGAGTTCCTGGGCATTGGCCCCCGCGCGGCTGCCCTTCGTTATGGCGCCAGCGGCCGCCCGCAGAGGCGAACGATACTCACGCACAAAGTATTCCCAGGCCGATTCGGAACCTTCGAGGCAAGCCGCAGCAAGGGCCAGGTCCTGAAGGTAGAGGGTCTGCAGATACTCGACCAGGTGATCTCTGCTGGCAGGAGAAATCTCCGCGAAGCGTTTGCGCAGGCTGCGCTCCAAGGCCGCTGCAAATTGTGCCAGTGTGAGGCCCCACTGCGCGGCACGAGATTCCACATACAAGGAATCCAGAATCGCTTCGGAAACCCCGCGGAAGTACGCCGGCTCGCGGTCTTCCGGGTCCGGGCGGTCATGGGGACGATGGGGCACAGAACTCCTGGATTGCACTTAACCATCCTATTTCTATACCCTAGGATGCCCAGGAGACAACCAACGGCCAGCCCGTTGGGTGCATCAAAGGTGTTACCCCCTTGGGAGCAACCGGTGCAGAAAACAGCCATAGCCTGTGTCTCTGGATGCGGTATCCTATGGGGTGTTGCGCCCCCCGTCCGCAACGATTTTCGCCTCCGCGGGTTTGACCCGGCAAAGAAGGCGTGTGGAAAGCGCACTCGCAAAGGCATTAGCGAATACGCGACGATAGTACGAAAGTCCTATTCGGACGACTCAGGCCGCCAAAGTACTCTCGTACCGGTACAACACACGTCCCGATTTCAAACACCTGCGTTCCTTTGGAACGGAGGTGTCGGGATAAACATACGCGCGAGGCGGCAGGCGGATGACAACAATGATTTCAGATCCACAACCGAGAACCTCGTTAGGGGTAGGGTTTAGAGCGAGCCGAGGGCGAACTGCGGCTTCGGAAGCCTGGAAGCAACATATCGGGAACAGGCAGGTGCCCGCCCGCCTTGCTCTCCTTCCCGAGGGCGAGCCCCGCTGGGGTCGCCTGGGCCTGAGCGCGGTCGTGCAAGTTTCCATTTTGATATTCCTGCTCCTGGTTCCCTTGATGTATCCGGAACAAATGAAAACGGGGCTGAAATTTGTCAGTGTGGAGATTGCGCAGCCGTTGACCGAAATTCCAGTGGCCCCGGAGCCCCCGCCGCCACCCAAGCCGAAGGCCGTGGCGCCGAAGCCGGAGGTCAAGCCGATTCCTGTGGAGCCGATCAAGCTGAATCCTGCACAGCCGCACATCTTCGCGAACCTGGCGAAGCCCAAGCCGGTGGCACCCAAGGTGGAAAAGATCGACGTCAAAGCGCCGGACGTGAAGCCAACTTTTGAGGCCGCCAAGATTGATGTCAAAGAGAATGGCCCCAAGCGCCCGAAGGACGATGTGAAGGTCGGCAACCTGGGTTCAGGCAGCGCGGCGCCGGCGACGGTGGTTGCCCCTCTCAACAAAGTGCAGACCGGCGGTTTCGGTGATCCCAACGGCTTGCCCGGAAAGGGTAATCCGAATCGTGCGGGGAACGTGAACCGTCTGGGTTCTCCGGCGCTCCCGGTCGGCGAAGGCTACGGGAATGGCACCGGAGGAAAAGAAGGAATTCGCGGCACGGTGGCGAGCACAGGATTTGGAAACGGGACTGCCATTCCACCCACGAGTGCCGGGGCAAAGAAGGGAACGGTAGTTGCCGGAGGATTCAGCGATGCCGCCGCGGCAACCACGGAGGCGCCAAAGAAGAGAGTTGCGGCAGGCGGTCCGGCGGATACTACTCCTGACATATTGGACAAGCCCCGGCCCGAGTATACGGCGGAGGGGCGTAGTCTGAGAGTTGAAGGCGACGTCGTCATCGACTTGGTATTCCTGGCGAACGGCAGCATTCAAATCAATCGAGTGGTCAGCGGCCTGGGGCACGGCCTCGACGAGGCGGCGGTGCGCGCGGCACAACTAATTAAATTCAAGCCGGCGAAGCGCGAAAGCCAGCCGGTGGATTTTCCGGCCCGGGTTCGCATTGAGTTCCGTTTGGCCTACTGAGGGAGAGATGATCATGAGAAAGCTGTCGAACCAAATTCTCGTGCTGGCGCTTTGCGCTTGCACAGTCGTTCCGGCCATCGCCGCGGCGGCTCCAGCGGCCGATCAGCCGCGCACCCCGGACCAGGTGATCGACCGGGTGGTCAGCAACGAGCAGCGGCTCTATGCCCAAATTCGCAACTACTCCCCGCTCGTGGAGACCTATATTCAGAATCTTAAGGCCGACAAGGATCTCGGCCAGGTGCCGGCGGGGGACAAATATTTTCTGGGCCGCGCGAACTTCGCGAAGGGTGTCAGCCTGGTGCCACTAAGCGAAACCCAGAGCAAGGGCAAGAAGGTTTTCGGCTCCATCGGAAACTTCTTCAGCTTCGCCATGCAGTTCCTGCCGGATGGCTTCCTGCAGATGATTTTTATCGATACCAACGGCTTCGACAAGCAGCACTACAAGTTTGATTATGTGCGCCGCGAATTTCTTGGCGAAGTGCGCTGCCTGGTGTTCGACGTGACCCCGACGGAGAAGAAAAACCGCGGGCGATTCCTGGGCCGCATCTGGGTGGAGGATCAGGACTTTCACATCGTGCGCTTCAATGGCACCTACGGCGGCAATGGCCACTCCAGTTGGTACTTCGATTTCGACAGTTGGCGGACCAATGTGCAGCCGGGACTCTGGCTGCCCACGTTCGTTTACAGCGAAGAAAAAGATCTGCATTATGCCATCAGCAAGAAACTGAATTTCAAAGCGCAGACGCGTTTGTGGGGCTATAACCTGGGCGGGGCCAGCCAGGAACAGGAGTTGAGCAGGATTCTGGTGGAAACGCCGATGCAGGACGATACCAAGACCGCGAACGACCTTTCGCCCATTCAGGCCCAGCGCTCGTGGGATCACCAGGCGGAAGACAACGTCACCGACCGCTTGGAGCGCATTGGCCTGATAGCGCCAAAGGGTGAAGTCGACAAGGTTCTAGAAACGGTCATCAACAACCTGGAAGTAACCAATAACATTGACGTCGACCCCGAAGTGCGCTGCCGTATCCTGATGACTTCCACGCTCGAATCCTTCACGGTGGGACACACGATTATCCTGAGCCGCGGCTTGGTGGACGTGCTCCCGGATGAAGCAAGTCTCGCTGCCATGCTGGCGCATGAATTGAGCCACGTGGTTCTTGGCCACCGCGTGGGTTCCCAGTATGCCTTCTTCGATAATTTGATGGTGGAAGACAAGGACACCTTCCGGCATTTCGGTTTCGCGCGAACCAACGACGAGGAGCGCCAGGCCAACGAAAAGGCCATTCAAATACTCAACAATTCGCCGTACAAGAATCAGTTGGGCAATGCCGGACTCTTTCTGCAAGCGCTGGACAGCCGCCAGAAGGAAATTCCCAATTTGATCAGCGGCCACCTGGGCAATCGCGTGCCCCAGATCAGCGACCTGAAATCGACGGCGCCGCTTGATCCGAAGCAGAATCCGCAGAAGATCGCGGCCCTGCCCATCGGCGGGCGAGTCAAGATCGATCCCTGGAACGACCAGCTTGCTTTGATTAAGAGCAAACCGGTAGGAACGGTGGCGGAACGCGAGAAGATGCCGTTTGAAGTGACTCCGTTCATGCCCTACCTGACCAGGTTCGGCTCCGAAACCACCAAGCCCGTCGCCGCGAGTGCTGTGGCACCCCCCGATGTAAAACCCGGCGACGCGCCCAATTCGGCAAAACCCTGACAGTCTTCCATTTCAGCAGCAGAAAGGCCCCCGAACCGTCGGGGGCCTTTTACTTTCTAGCTTGCTGATTTCCGCGTCCGGCCTGACTCGATTACTTGGGGGTCGCGAGTGCCTTCAGGAAGCGGTGCGTGAACTCGACGCCGTCGTAGAAATCCTCCACGACCACGCGCTCGTCTTTGCCGTGAGAGCGGTCATCCTCTGCATCGAAGAACATGCAAGCGATGGCATACGTGGGTATGCCGGCAATACGCAGATATTTGCCGTCCGTGGCTCCCGTGGACATTGAGGGAACGACCGGCAGCCCCGGCCACATCGTGGACAGCGTGCGCTCCAAAGTGGCATGCAATTCCGGCAGAAGAGGGGAAGGGGGCACGGCCACGATGGGGACGATCTTGCCGTCGGAACTTTTCTGCGTCACGAGGGTGATCTTGAGTTTGGGATCCGCAACGACTCGCTCCAGCGTCCTTCGTACTTCCTCGGGATCTTCGCCGGGGAACACGCGGCAATTGACATTGGCACGCGCCGTTTGCGGCAGTGCGTTGGGGGCATGGCCGCCTGATAGCATCGTGGCGACGCAGGTAGTGTGGAGAAGCGAATTGTAATAGGGGTTCATGGAAAGGCGCGTGACCGCGTCCGTGTCGGGCGGGTCCTTGGAGACGCCACTTAGATCGGCGGCCATCGAACCTGCGCTGAGAGCCGCGGTGCGAGAGAAATAGTTCCGCGTGATTTCGCTGACCTTGACGGGAAACGAGGAGCCCTGGAGCTTCGTCAAGGCAGCGGCCAATTCATAGATGGCGTTTTCCGGCCCGGGAACCGAGCTATGACCGCCGGGATTTGTCGCTTCAAATCGAAAATCAACATAGACTTTTTCGCTGGCCTGCAAGCCGGCAAGCAGCCGCTTCCCTTTCACTTTTTCAAATTCGCCGCCATCCAGATTGATGCAATACTCGGCATCGATCCAGTCCCTGTGCTCTTTGAGCAGCCAATCCACTCCGTTGTAGTCGCCGCCTTCTTCATCGGCAGTAAGAGCAAGGATCAGGTCGCGATCGGGCACGAATCCTTCGCGCTTCAAGCGAACGAAGGTTGTCACCAAGAGGGCGTCGCCTTCCTTCATGTCTTGCGTGCCACGGCCGTAGAAGTAGCCGTCCTGCTCGATGAATTGAAATGGATCGGTGGTCCAGTCTTCGCGGTGCGCTTCCACGACGTCCAGGTGGCCGATGAATAAGATGGGTTTCTTCTGCCCCGTTCCACGGTAGCGCGCGACGACGTTCTTCTTGCGATCGACCGGGCCGGCAATGCGGATGTCCTGCGGGGGAAAACCGGCGGCCAGCAGGCGATGAGCCATGGCTTCGGCCGCTACTGTGACGTTGCCTACGGAATCGGTCGTGTTGATCTCAATGAGCTCTTTGAGGATGGCGCGGGCTTCCTGGTTCGCGGCCTCGCGATTCTGAGCGCCAGCAGAATGTCCCAGAAACAAACTGGCACACAGAGCAATGGCGCACCTGAGCATTCGATGCATTCGTGTCTCCTCTTGAAATTTCAGAGTAAACGCAGCGGCGAACGGCGTCAAACTCGGCGCAGTTGCCGCCTCTCGCGGAGTCGCTTAAGCTGAACGGGTTTTCTCTTAGGGAGGACCGTCATGCCTTTTGCGAACCGCCGCATTGCCCCGACGCTCTGCGCCACACTGCTGTTTCTTGTGGGAATTGCGGTGGGGAGCGTGCTGACGCGCCATGTTTCCGCCGTCAACAAATTCGGGCAGCCCAAAACCGTGGTGCACGTTGTGGCTTACAAATTCCGCGACGCCACTTCGTTGAATGACCAGGAACAGGCCATTGCCGGAATCAAGGACATGGCCGCGAAAATTCCGGGCGTCAAGAATATCTGGCTGAAGACGGAGCGCAACCAGCTCCGCGATTTCAGCGGCGTCTACGTGATTGAGTTCGTCAGCCCCGAAGCCGCAGCCGATTACGCGGAAAGCCCGATTCACGATGCGTGGCGGAAGAAGTGGGAACAGCTTCGCGAGAACAGCTTGTCCTTCCAGGTTTCCAACTAGTGCCGTTCCAATTTGTGTCGTGAATTTCGGCTGGCCAAGATGCGAGTCGTTGTTTGAGTTTGGGAGAGGTTCATCGAACCGCCCTGCCATTTGGTCGAGTGAATTGGAACGGCATTAGCCCGCGCTACTCTTCGCGAAAAATGCCGTATTTGCGGCGCAGAAACGAATCCAGGATCGTATCCGGCAGGATGCGCCGGCCGAAGGATGCCCATTTCGCCAACGGCGTGACCGGATAGCGGGCCTTTGGATGGGGCGATTCGATGGCTTCCTGGATGACCCGCGCGCAATCTTCCGGCGTTGTTTTGGAATCGCCGCGGCCCTTGTTCGCGCCGCTCCACGCTCCCGCATAGATTTTCGCGTAGGGCCCCGCTTTGGCTGCTTCGACGTACGGTTCGGCCAGCGCCTTGGCCGTCTGCTGAAAATTCGTAACGATGTAGCCCGGCTCGATCAGGATAACTTCCACGTTAAACGGAAACATCTCCAGGCGCAGGGCGTTGGAGAGCGCTTCGAGGGCGTGCTTGCTGCTGCTGTAGGCGCCATAGGTCGGCGGCGTAAGGAGGCCGGTGACGCTGCTCGTCATCAGGATGCGGCCGCGGCGGCGCTCGCGCATGTGCGGAAGGACGGCCTGCGTGACGCGCAGAACGCCGAATACGTTGGTTTCAAATTGCCGTCGCAGGTCATCAAGTCGCAAGTCTTCAATCACAGCCATGTAGCCGACACCCGCATTATTGATGAGGACGTCGATGGCGCCCGCCTTTTGCAGAACGCTTTGCACGGCGCGCTGGACGGAAGCGTCGTCGCAGACATCCAATTCCAGTGTTTCAATGGGGAGTTTCTTCTCCGCTGCCAGCTTGTCGAGGTCGGCGCGTTTCTCCGCAGAGCGTCCGGCGGCGAAAACGCGATAGCCGCGCTCCGCCAACAAAATGGCGGCAGCCCGGCCGAGTCCGTCGGTGCCGCCAGTGATGAAAACTGTTTGTGATGTGTCGCTCATATTCCTTTTCCTTGGGAAGGGCTCATTGTACGCACGTCGGGGGCGGGATGCCAGCATTCCGCTTAGACCGCAGACGGCTTGCGGGCCACGTAGGTGCTGCTGCCGTAAGTTTTGCGAAGAATCTGAACGGCTTCGAGTGCAGGCCAGAGCATGCGGTCCACCACCGACGCCGGAGAGTAAGCCAAATATTTCAGGCCGGCGGTGGGTCCGCGCTGCAAGTGATGTACCTTGCGAAATTCCTTGCTGCTGAGAGGTTTGTCCTTGTAGGTAAACGGCTTTCGCTGCAGCCGGGTCCTGATCATGTAAGGCAGCCAGCCTGCTGGCGACGACCGGTAGACATTCCCGCGATTGTCTTCCTGCTGCAAAACGAGCCCCGTTTTCTCCAGGTATTGTGCGACGGTTTCTCTTGTGTAGAAATACAAGTGCCTCGGAACGTCTTCCCAGAAAAGGCAGCGGGAAGAGGTGCTTATAAAATTCGGCATTTGAAAAACAAAAAGGCCGCCCTTCTTCAATACTTGCGACGCCTTTTGAAAGTACGCCATGGGGTCGTGGACATGTTCGAGCACGGCCCAGGCGCTTATCGCATCATAAGCAGGCTCATGGACAGGAATCTCATTGAATTCCTCCGTGAAGACAGGAAAGTCGGCGATCCGTCGCGAGACTTCGGAAATCTCCACGCCGGAGACATCCCATCCTCGCGCCGCCATAAAACGTGGAAATTCTCCGTTAAAACAGCCCACATCCAGCAGCTTCCTGGGGCCGGGCCGCTCTTCCACCTCTTTTAGGTAGCGCGCTTGTTGCGTGAAACGCTTCCGAAGATAGCGCGCAAAACTAGCGGACTCCTCGTTTTGGTAGTAGTCCCGCGGATAATACTTCTGGATTTCCTGGCGATCCGGCCGTGGATTTACGAAGCCGAGGCCGCACTCGTTACATTCCACCACGGTGAAATATTCGTCTGGAAAAAGCCGCACATCCGGCATTTCGTATACCGTTGTGTAGCGGCGTGAGCCGCACAGATTGCATGCGACGGTTTCCAAAGTGACCTTCTCTTCCGTTTTCGGGCCACGGATAGCGCGCGCATAAAGGCTCTGCGCGATGGCGCGAGAGACAGAAAGCGCCAACGAGGAACACCCGATTGCCGGGAAGTTTCAGAAAATCACGAGCGCAACCTGAACCCCAATCATAGGTGAACCCTGACCGCAGGCTGGACGGAAGGAATCAATCGTCTTCGTGAATGGTCACGAGCCGCACAACTTCAAATTCCTTCTTGCCGGCCGGCGTGGCGACGTGAACTTCGTCCCCCACCTTGCGATTCAGCAGAGCGCGGCCGATCGGGGAGGTGGTGGAGATGAGCCCCTTTTCGACATCGGCTTCCTCGCTGCTGACCAGCTTGTACTCGACCTCCACGCTGCGCTGCACATCCACAACCACGACGCGCGAGCCGTACCCGGTACGGTCCCTGGGAATGTTCGTGAGATTCAGCATGCCCAGATCGCCCATGCGCTTCTTGAGCTGGTGAATCTTGGCGTTAACGTACCCCTGGCGCTCCTTGGCGAATTTGTATTCGGCGTTTTCGGAGAGGTCGCCGTGCGACCGGGCGACAGCGATCTCCTTGGGGAGCTCGACGCTGAGTTCGTGCTCGAGGGCGTCAATTTCCTTTTGCAGTTTCTTCTTAATTTTTGAGAGTGGATCGGACATAACTTTCCACGTTAAAGAAAAACGATGCGGAGCCCGGCTTGGCCGAACTCCGCTCCCTTCATTATAGATGGGAGAGAAATGAGAGAACAAGGGGGTAGCGTGGGAAGAGGAACGCCGAAGCGGCCCCCGCCAGAATCATCCCTTAACGTATTGTATGTACAGGATTTATACAGCAGATGGACTGTCAACGAACTTGCACTTGCACCGTCTTCGTGGCCGTTTTCCCCGCGGCGTCGGCGATGGTTAGAGTGTAGGTGGTGGTCCGCTTGGGCGAGACCTCGAAACACCGTGTGTGTGAAGGCCATACTGTCGCCACAGGCGGATCAAGGCTGACGCTCTTCGCGTTGGCGACGTCGTAGCAGATCTCCGCGGATCCGCCGCGCCGGATGACCGAGGGGGTAACGTAAAGAGCGCGGATGCCGAAATCTGAGCCACCGAGTTGTTCCAGGGTGAGGCGATCTTCTGCGCGATGCTGCTCGTCTAGTATCTCGGTGTTGCGCCGCTCGAATTCGCGGGCTGCTTCATGACGAGAGACCAGAAGGAAGGCGAAATAAGCAGCAACGACGACAATCCCAATAAACGCATAAACCAGGGGCTTCTTTAGAGGTCCGTCGTGCTGCGTCTGTGGATCGGAGTTCATTCGACACCTCCGGTGAATTCCTGCCTGACGGAGGCATGTGCGCTCCGAGAGGTTCCGGCCAGCGGAGATTTTATTGTACCCAATTCAGGGAAGAGAAGGAACGCGAAGACCGCGAGCGTGGGCGAAACTCAGGCGCTGCCTCAGCAGGAAAAAAGGCCGGGCAAAAGCTCGCCCGCTTTGCCAAGGAAGCACTCGTCAAACGAGGAGTAGTTGGCTGGAGCTTCAGGACCCACATAGAAAGTTCTGGCGCGGCCGGCAACGTGGGCGGCAAAACTGGCGGCGGGCTCCACGCTGCCGGAAGTACCGATAGCGATGAAGACGGAGCTGTCATTGAGTGCTTGAAAGATCTGCTCCAGCTCAAAAGGAGTCTCGCCGAACCAGCAGATGTGCGGGCGGATTTTGCCTCCGCAGGAGCAGCCTGGAATCTCACCGGGCGATTCGTGGAGAGAGGTGTCCGCGAAGGGCGGGAGGCTACAGGAGTCGCAACGGCTCTTAAAAAGCTCGCCGTGCATGTGGAAGACGCGTTGCGCGCCCGCCTGCTCGTGAAGATTGTCGACGTTTTGCGTGCACAGAAAAAGCCGGTCGTGAAGAACCTGCTCGAGAGCAGCAAGGGCAACGTGGCCGGGATTTGGCCTGGCGGCGGACGCCACTTTGCGGCGCATGGAGTAGAAATCCCAAACAAGATGAGGATCGCGCCGCCAAGCAAGGGGAGAAGCGACTTCCTCGATCCGATAATTGCGCCAGAGTCCGCCGGCATCGCGAAAAGTAGGAATGCCGCTCTCGGCGCTGACGCCCGCACCAGTGAGGACAAAAACGCGATCGGCGGGAGAGATGGTGAGCTTTGGCATTGGCGGGACCAGGGAGACTCTAGCACGCCTCGCTCTAAAGATTGCCCTAGGGTCCGGAGCAGGTTCTGCGCGGAGGAATTGCAGGATCAGGCGATGCGCGCGGACTTGAGGCCGGCAAGCCCGCGGATTTCGGCGAGGATGCTGGAAACGACTCCCGGAACGCTTGCGGCGACTTCGGGAGACAACGACATGCCCGCGGAGAAATCGAGCCCCTCGATTCCGTAAACTATCAGAGAAGGCGGCAATTCGCCCATGGTGCGCGCGAGTTCGATGGCTTCGGCCACTCCGAAGGCGTGCGTGGAACAATGGGAAAACCACTTGGGAAGCTTTTCGGTGGTGGCGTCGAGCCTGTGGATGGTGCCCGGGGCCGCGCCGGATTGCACGGCATCCACCAGAATGACCGCGGAAGCGCCTTTCCAGGCTTCCAGCAATTCGGCGCCGTCGCCCGTTTCCTCCATGATGGTGAAGCCCGGGAGATTCTGGCCGCGCAGGCGGCGAATGACGACACCACCCACACCGTCATCGCCGCGGAAGGGGTTGCCCACCCCGATCAGCAGCGCGCTGCTG
Source organism: Candidatus Acidiferrum sp. (assembly GCA_049522075.1). Taxonomy (GTDB): domain Bacteria; phylum Acidobacteriota; class Terriglobia; order Acidiferrales; family UBA7541; genus Acidiferrum. Next base: position 32,893 of record JBEKOE010000017.1, on the reverse strand, counting down.
AGGGGGGCGGTCATTCGCGCTCTACCCGGAGTTTCAGGAAATGCGTAGCGCAGGAGATGCAGGGATCGTAGTTGCGAATGGCTTGTTCACATTGCCATTGCAGGCGATCGTTGGGGAGATGCAGCCGTGCGCTGACAAACTCGGAGAGATCCTCTTCCATGGCCTTCAGGTTCTGGGAGGTCGGAGGAACAATTTTGGCGTTCGTGATGAGGCCGCGCTCGTCGTAACGATAGCGATGATAGAGGATGCCGCGAGGCGCCTCGGTGCAGCCATGTCCAATGGCGACACGGGGAGTGACATCCACGTGAGGCCGATCCGGCACTTCGTAATGGGCGATGATGCGCAAGGCTTCTTCGCAGGCATACACGGTTTCCACTGCGCGCACCAGAATTCCCTGGAAGGGATTGCGGCATGTGGCGGCGAGACCCGCGGTCCGCGCAGCTTTCTGCGCCAGGGGAGTGAGTTTGTCGAAATTCAAATTGTAGCGGGCCAGCGGGCCGACAAAGTAGGAGCCGCGCTCGAGTAGAGCGGAATGCAAAGCGTTGGAATGCTTGTGGTGCTCTTCGGCGAAATGCTGCTCGTATTCCTGGATGGGGATGTCTAGCCCCTTGCTGGAAACGAGGCGCCCTTCGTTCAAGGGGTATTCATCTGGGTGACGCAAGGCGACAAATTCGTAATCGCGCTGAAAATCGGGGAACGTGAAAGTGGAAACCCAGCGGCAGGTTTCCACGGCGGCGTCCCGCGCCCATTTCAGATCCTCGGTCAGACCCTTGAGTTGCTGCTTGGACGGCGCCTTATAGAAGCCACCGACGCGCACGTTGATGGGATGGATTTCGCGGCCGCCTACCACGGTCATGATTTGGTTGCCGATTTTCTTCAAGCGCAGCCCACGCTGCACGGCCTCCGGATGATCCTTGGCCATTTGGATGACATCCTCGTAGCCAAGAAAATCCGGGGCGTGGAGCAGATAGATGTGCAGCGCGTGGCTTTCAATCCACTCGCCGCAGTAAAGCAGGCGGCGCAGATCGCGGATCGGGCCCTCGATGTGGACCCCGAAAGCTTCTTCCGCAGCGTGGCAGGAACTCATTTGATAGGCGACCGGGCAGATGCCGCAGATGCGCGCGGTGATATCGGGAGCCTCGCTGAATTTGCGGCCCCGGAGGAAAGCTTCAAAGAAGCGCGGCGGTTCAAAGATGTTGAGCTTCACTTCCGTGACGCGCTGATCACGCACGCGAACGAATAGGCCGCCCTCGCCCTCAACGCGAGCAAGGACATCGACCTTGATGGTCTTAGCGTTCATGCGCTTCGCTCTCTTTCCGGAACGCTTCGGCGTACGCATTGAAAGAACGGAAGGCGCGCACAAGTTCCGGTTCGGTGACGCCCAGGGCGGTCCACCCCGCGCTCATTGAAGTGGTATTGGGCGTTTCCTTAGGTCCAAAGCAGCCGTAGCAGCCGCGATCGTAGGCGGGGCAAAGCGCGCCGCACCCGGCCAGCGTAACGGGACCCAGACACGGCGTGCCGTTCGCTACCATGACGCAGACCGTGCCGCGCCGCTTGCACTCCATGCACACGCCATGCGCCGGGGTCACCGGCTTCCTGCGGTTCAGGAAGGCGTTTAGCACTTCGACGAGCTGCAGTTTGTTGATGGGGCAGCCGCGCAATTGAAAATCGACGAAGACGTGGTCGTTGATCGGTGTGGATTTGCTGAGCGTTTCAATGTATTCCGGCTTGGCGTACACCATCGGAATGAAATCGGCGACGTTCTTGAAATTGCGCAAAGCCTGGATGCCGCCGGAAGTAGCGCACGCACCGATGGTAATCAAAAGCTTGGAAGAGCGGCGAATCATGTGAATGCGCTCCTCGTCGTGCGGGGTCGTGATGGAGCCTTCCACAAGTGAAATATCGTAAGGGCCTTTGACAACGGCACGGGTAGCTTCCGGGAAATTGGCGATTTCGACGGCCCCGACAACGGCAAGTAGTTCGTCCTCGCAGTCGAGCAGGCTCAACTGGCATCCGTCGCACGATGCGAACTTCCAAACGGCAATCTTGGGTTTGCGCACGGCAGCCATTTCAGACCTCCGACTTGCCAAAAACAGCGGCAATCTGGTCAAAGCGGTAAACGGGTCCATCCTTGCAGACGAAGCCGGGGCCGTACTGGCAGTGACCGCAATACCCCAGCGCGCACCTCATGTTCCGTTCCATCGAGAGATACATCCGGTCGTGGGGCACGCCGCGCTTCTGCAGCTCCATCACGGCAAAGCGCATCATCACTTCGGGGCCGCAGAGCAGTGCCACGGTGTTGGACGGATCGAACGGTGCGCGGGCAACCAGCGGCGTGACCACGCCGACGTTGCCGCGCCAGCCGCTGGCGGCGCGATCCACGGTGACCTGTACCTCCAGGTCGAACTTGCCACGCCAGCGCTCCAGCTCTTTCTTGAAAAGAATATCTTCGGGGGCGCGCGCACCGTAAAGCAAAACGATCTTGCGGTATTTTTCGCGCTGCGCCATCAGAAAATACAGGACGGGGCGCAAAGGCGCCAGCCCGATGCCGCCGGAAATGATCACAAAATCGCGGCCATTTTCTTCGTTCAGTGGCCAGTGGCTGCCAAACGGACCGCGAACGCCGATTTGGTCCCCGGGTTTCAGGAGGCCCATGGCCTTGGTGACGATGCCCACACTGCGGGTGGTGTGCTCCAGCACGGAAGTCATCGCCGGATTGCCGCTGATGGAAATGGGCACCTCGCCGGTCCCGAAAACATAGAGCATGTTGAACTGGCCCGGGAGGAAGGAGATTTTGGTCTCACCGTTTTCGGGAACCAGGCTGAGCGTGAAGGTATCGTCCGTTTCATCCCGCACCCGGTCAATACGGTAGAGCTGCGGGATCATGGGGTCCGCGTTGAGTTCCTGGGGGACTTCATTTTCAATCATTGTGGCCATAAATATCCAATAGCTGCAGACGTGTGGCATCAAGCCGCGACGTGATGATGCTGGCAAAACGTTTCAACATTTCGAACCCGAGGTCGTGGTCTTCCTCGCACTTGGCGCGGAGGCACTTGGCGTCAAAGACCAGCGCACGCGTGCGCTTCAATGTCTTGGCGTTGAAATGCCAGCGGTACGGCGGCGAAACCCACGACCAGCCGAGAATTTCGCCTTCGCCAACGGTTTGCACGGTGGTTGCGCCCAACTGCGGAATCACCATCTCGACCGAGACCATGCCTCCCCGGATGAAATAGAACTCGTCGGCGGGATCCCCTTCCAGAAAAATGAAATGCTTTTCCGGGAACTGGACATTTTTCGCGCAGCCGGTGATGAACGCCAGATGTTTTTCAGGGAAGTCCTGGAAGAATGGATGTTCCTTGATGACGGACTCGAGTGTATGAATCATCAGCACCCTCCTCACCCGGCTGCGTTGGCGAGTGTCTCGCCTTCGCGAATCACGCGCGCCTCTTCAGTGATATCAATCCCCACAGGGCACCAGGTGATGCAACGTCCGCATCCCACGCACCCCGAAGTGCCAAACTGGTCGATCCAATAAGCCAGCTTATGCATCATCCACTGGCGATATTTGGATCGCGGCGTCGAGCGCACGCTACTGCCATGGATATAGGAGAAATCGGTCGTAAAACAGGAATCCCATTTGCGCCAGCGCTCCGCCTGCTGGCCGGACAAGTCGGTGAGATCTTCGACCGTGGAACAGAAGCACGTCGGACACACCATCGTGCAGTTGGAGCAACTCAAGCAGCGGTCCGCCACTTGATCCCAGCGCACATGCTCGAGATTGCGGTAAAGCATTTCCTTGATGCCGTTGACGTCGAGGCTGCGGCCCATATGTTTGGCGGCTTCGGCAACAAGGTTTTCAGCAAATGTCACGTCGCCCGCCGCCGCTTCCTCATGCGGAACCTGCGAGAGAAGATCGGCCCCCGCCTTTGTGCCGGTGCGGACGATGAAATGGTGCCGCCCCTCGTGAAGAACCTCGGTGAGCGCCAGGTCGAAACCCGCAGTGGCTTTGGGGCCCGTATTCATGGACGCGCAGAAGCACGTGCCGCCGGCCTGGACACAATCGACCGCGACGATGAATATATTCTCGCGATGCATTTTGTAGACAGGATCGACGTACGGACCTGTCAGAAATACCTTGTCCTGGATGGTCAGGGCGTGAAGCTCACACGCCCGCACGCCGATGAACGCGAACTTGGTGGCCTTGCGCGTCTCCGGCACGATTTGAAAAAGCCCGTTAGAGCGGTGCGCTTGCCACAGACGCATGGCCGGCGGGAAAACGAATTTCTTCCAGGAATGCGCTCCAACGGCGAATCCGAATAGCGCATCGTCCTCGCGGCGCTTCAGCCGGTATTTTCCGCCCGCTTGCTCGTCGGTCCAGCCAGCGGGGAGGTCTTTCGTCGAACCCACACGGTCGTACACCACGGCGCCTTCGCAGATGGTGGGACCCAGGACTTCGAAATCCCGTTTGATCAGAACCTGGAGCAATTGGTCCAATTGCTGGGGGCTCAGTACTGCGCAATTGTTAAATCGAGGAGCCTTGGGAGTCATTCTCGCTCGCTACTGCTCCGGGCTGGAGCGCGGCCCGGCGCGCGTATAACTTCACACCAATATCATCTGAAGTTTCTATACTCCTTCCCGCTTTTCATTGCAACGGCACGGGTCACTGTTTCCGCCGAGAATTCAGTCGTTGTGCCCAACTTGTGTGGAAGCAAGAGCGGATTCTCCGGAAGAACAGCAATGCAATGAGCAGGGAGTTGAGTGGTGGGAGTAAAATTGTGACGGAGGTCACGGTTGACTGTGATGGCAACCACGAATCCTTGATTCTAATCGTTTTGCATTATTGTTCCCGTGCCACCCCTGTCGTTAAGTGGATGCTATCGAACGTCGCGCCGCACTTGGTTTGGGTAGCAAAGTGGCAATCGGCGCATCCGCTTTTTCGTGGCATCACTTTTGAAAGCGGTCAGGAAGAGTCCAGACTCGGGGTGTTTCGGTGGTTCGTGGGGTGCGCCAAGGGAAGTTCTTCGCCTGCCTTCCTAAAACGATCGCAATCGTGCTTTGCCTGTTTCCCGCGAGCTTGCTTTTCGGCTCCGCAAGGAAAGAAGCACGGACGCAGAAGACCGCCAAGGTGTCACCGCGACCCGACCTTCTCTTCGTCCAGGCGGAGACAATGCTTGACGGGAATGCATCGCAGCACTTTCCGAGCGGAAGCCGCATCGTGCGCCTTGCTTCTGACTCCAAACGGCCACTCGAACTTACGCCCGAGTTTTTCGCCGCGGCTGATCCGCACGTCGATTTCAGCGGAGCGAAGATACTCTTTTCGGCTCAGAAGAATGCCGGGGCGAAATGGCAGATCTGGGAGATGAACGCGGACGGTTCGGAGAAACGCCAAATCACGAACTGCACCGAGGATTGTCAGCGCGCTGCGTATCTCCCCGACGGGGAAATCGTCTTCACCGTGATCGGCCAGCGAGAGGGACGGCCCGAGTCCTTTCTGGCGGTTTCCAAAACCGATGGTTCACAGATGCATCGCATCACTTTCGGACCCGGCAATTTCTGGTTGGAAACGGTTCTGCGCGATGGACGCGTGCTCGCTTCCGCTTCTTCTCCCTTGCAGGAGAGCGAGGCGGCGCGGAAGACGCGGTTGCTCTATACCTTGCGGCCAGACGGCGCCGCGCTGGAAGCGTTCCGGTGCGAACACCAATCTTCCGCCACGAGAGACGATGCTGCGGAACTCGAAGACGGTTCCGTCATCTTTGTGAGGGGAAGTACCGTCAGCGAGACACCGGGTGGAACCTTAGTCGAGGTGCGAAAGGGTGATCCCGGCGAGTCTGCCGTGAGCAGTCGCGCGGCGAAATACCGTTCGCCCCGCCCTTTGTCCGCCGGCAGCCTGATTGTCTCCCGAAATCGCGCGCCGCAAGGGGCATCGATAGCGAAATTTGACTTGTACGAATTCGACCTGAAAAAACAGATGGATGGGAAGCTGATCTACAGCGACGCAAAGCTATCGAGCTTCCAAGCCGTACCGCTCGTCGCCAATGCGGTGCCGAAGCGATTCTGGAGCACGCTGAACATGGACTCCAAGGCAGGCTACTTCATTTCGTTGAACACCTACGTTTCGTCGGAAGGCTTAAAGGGGCGGCTGGCGGCAGGGATTGCGCGCGTGCGCGTGATTTCGCTGCAAAGCACGGGCGCCCGCGAGCGCAGCCTGGGCGAGGCGCCAGTTGAGAAGGACGGGTCGTTCTACGTGGAAGTGCCGGCGAACCAACCGGTGCGTTTCGAGCTCCTGGACGCCAACGGACAAACGATTGTGGCGGAACGCAGTTGGATCTGGACGCGCCCCGGGGAGCAGCGCGGGTGCCCCGGATGCCACGGCGACAAGGCGCTGGCGCCGGAGAACCGCTGGCCACTCACATTGAAGCGTTTTGATACACCGACTGCGCTTTTGGAGAAGAATGATGCGGCAGAAGCAGCACACGCGCACTAAGATTTCGCGCCGCCTGTGTTTGTTGGGCATGGCGGCGATGGTTGGGCTAGTGATCTCATCGCTCGCGTTGGCGCAAAAGCCCGGCGAGTCAGCGAATGTGCCTGCCAACACTGGTTCAAAGTACCCCACCTACGAGGATGTAACCGACAAAGCGCACTTGAACTTTGTGAATTCCTTTGGCGAGCAGAAACTCAGCTCGGTCCTGGAATCGGCTGGACAAGGTTGCGCCTGGTTCGACTACAACAATGATGGCCTGCTGGATCTCTACGTTTTGAATGGCCGCTACCTGGAAGGCGTTACGGACCATTCCAAACCAGATGGCAAGGACGCCACGAATCACCTTTACCGGAACAATGGCGACGGCACGTTCACCGATGTCACGCAAGAAGCGGGAGTGGCCGGCAAGGGTTTTGCGATGGGCGTGACCGTCGGAGATTACGACAACGACGGCTACGAAGACATCTATGTCACCAACTGGAACTCCTCGATTCTCTACCACAACAACGGCGACGGCACGTTTACTGACGTAACCGAAAAAGCGGGCGTGCAAAACAACCATTGGGGCATCGGCGCGGCGTTTGTGGACTACGACCGCGACGGCAAGTTGGATCTTTTTGTCGGCAATTACCTGAAGTTCGATCCGAAAGTCAAAAAGGTCTTTTATTCGGCTGAAGCGTTTGCCGGTCCGCTCGACTACGAAGGGGACTCGAACCGGCTATTCCACAACAACGGCGACGGCACCTTTACGGATGTTTCCGAACGCGCGGGCATCGCGAATCCCCCTGGCAGAGCGATGGGCGTGACCGTGGGCGATTTTGATGGCGACGGCTGGCCGGACATCTATGTGGCCAACGATCAGATGGAAAGCTACCTCTACCACAACAATCATGACGGGACTTTCACGAACGTAGCCATCGAACAAAACGTCGCCTATGGCACCAACGGCGACACCCCCTCGGCGATGGGGCCCATCTTCGCAGACTATGACAACGACGGCGCGCTGGACCTCTTCGTCTCCGACATGCGCTATCACCGGCTGTTCCGGAATTCCCCCAAGGAAGGATTCTTCATCGACACCACGGCGGATGCAGGCATCGCGCGGGTCGCTGGCCAATATGTGGGCTGGGGCGACGGCATCTTTGACTTTGACAATGACGGCTGGAAAGACTTGTTCATCGTCAACGGCGGACTGCACTGGCTCATCCCGATGGAAGATTCCCTGCTGCGCAATAACGGCAACGGGACGTTTACGGACGTTTCCGATGAAGCGGGGAGCTACTTCAGGACGAAGAAAGTCGGTCGTGGCGCATGCTTCGCGGATTATGACAACGACGGCTACATTGACGCGTTCATCGTCGTTTTGGGCGGCAAGGGTATTTTGCTACACGCGAAACCTCCGGCGGGCAGCGCGCGAAACCACTGGCTGACACTGAAGCTGACAGGCACGAAGAGCAATCGCGATGGTTTTGGAGCGCGCATCGAAGCGCTGGCGGGCGATCTACGCCAGATGGTGGAGAATGTGCCGCAGTCGGGATACCTCTCGCAAAACGATCCGCGGCCGCATTTTGGATTGGGTTCGCATACACAAGTGGATCGCCTGACAATCCATTGGCCCAGTGGAACCGTGCAAACCCTGGAAAACGTTAAAGCAGACCAGATTTTGCAGGTTACCGAGCCGGGTGAACGTCAAACGGCGACTCCTGGAGGTTCGAGCCGGTGAGATCGGAACTCACAACTCGATTGCGGAGGCTCGGCGCTGTGGCGGGCTCCCTTGTTCTCGCCGACTTCATTGCCGCGACGTTCGGAGTTTCACCTCTGCATGCCGCGCAAGCGGGAGCGGCATCGGCCGCAACTGCTTCACAGGAGAATTACCTCACCCCGGTGGAGCTGAAATTTTCCCATGACGGCACAAGACTTTACGTTGTTTGCGAAGACGACGATTCATTGCTGGCCGTGGACGTACGCACACAGCGCGTGCTCGCGAAGGTCAAGGTGGGTCACAAGCCGAAAGACGTTGCCGTTTCCCCGGACGGCCGCACGCTTTACGTTTCCAACGAGTGGGACGACACCGTCAGCGAAATCGATGCCGCGAGCTTTACGCAGCGGCGAACCTTAGCGACAGGGTGGGGTCCGGTGGGAGTGACGACCGATCGCACCGGGAAGGTGCTGTACGTCGCCAACAGCATGGGGAATGACGTTTCGCTGCTGGATCTGACCAGCGGCGCGGAAATCAAGCGGCTGGCTTCGTGGCGTTCGCCGCACAATTTGTCGTTGTCTCTGGACGGGCGCCGCGTGTACGTTGCCAACCTGCTCGGGCACCTGGGCTCGCCGAATGAGCCGCCGGTTTCTGAATTGGTGGTGATCGATACCGCAAAGCAAAGGGTCGTTGAACGCATAGAGATTCCGGGAGTGCTGGAGTTGCGGCACATCGCCGAGGCGCCGGGCCCCAAGGGTGGGTATCTTCTGGTGCCGTTCATACGGCCGAAGAATTTGAACCCGCTGATTCAGGTGGCCGGAGGCTGGATCTTGACGCACGGGATGGCGGTTGTGCGGGTCGCTGGAGGGAATAGCACCACACAGGCCAAATCCACTGTGACCCAAATTCTGCTGGACGATGTGGATTCCTACTATGCGGGAACGAACGGAGTGGCGTTCACTCCGGATGGGCGCCTCGCGCTGGTGACCTCCTCCGAAGCCGACATGGTCTCGGCGATTGATACGGCAAAGCTGGAACGCCGGCTGCACCAGGTGCCCGCCGAGGAACTTGCGAACCGCCTGGATTCGGCGAGGGAAATTGTAGAGCGCCGGCTGGAAACGGGAGCGAACCCGATGGGCATTGCGATCTCCCCAGACGGGCGTTCCGCCTATGTCGTAAATCGCTTGAGCGATAGCCTGACCGTGGTGGACATTTCGCGCTTGCAGGTGCGCGGAACGATTGATCTCGGCGGCCCGAAGCAGTTGACCCAATTGCGCCGCGGCGAGCAGATGTTTCACGCCGCGCGCTTCTGTTTCCAGGGCCAGTTTGCCTGCGCGACCTGCCACCCCGACAACCATATCGATGGAGTCGCGTGGAATCTGGAAACACCGCAGTTGGGGCGCGACCGGGTGGCCAATCGCACATTGCGAGGAGTAGCGGAGACAGCGCCCTACAAGTGGAACGGTCACAATCCCGATCTGGAAACCCAGTGCGGGCCGCGCATCGCCAAATTCCTGTTTCATTCCGAGGGGTTCAACCCCACCCAACTAGCGGACCTGGTCGCGTTCATCAAATCCATCCCGCTGCCGCCCAATCGCCATCTTGCCGCAAATGGCGAATTGTCGCCGGCGCAGGAGCGTGGCCGGGCGATTTTTTTCCGGAAGAGTTGCGACACTTGCCACCCGCCCGCAACGCATTACACGGCAAAAACGAGTTTTGACGTGGGCACAGCCAATCAGTACGACACCTCGGGCCTGTTTGACGTGCCGCAACTTGACCGCACCGTGCAGCGGCCTCCTTATTTGCACAGTGGAGAGGCCAAGTCGCTCGAGGAACTTTGGACCATTTACAACCCAGAGAACAAACACGGGGTGACATCGGACATGTCCAAGGAAGAGTTGAACGATTTGATCGAGTTCTTGAAGTCTCTGTAGCGAGACGGTTTTAGCGGAAACGGGAAGCACATGAGTTTGGAGTTGGCCATGGAGAAAAGACAGATGAGGCGCTGGTTCCTTGGAGTGGTGGGATCTCTGGTGCTGCTGGCGCCAGCATGTGCTCAGAAACCTCCGCTTTACACACATTGGGAAAACTACACGACGGCAAATGGCATGCCCGACGAAAAAGTTCTGAGTGTCGCAGTGGATGGCGACCGGGTTTGGGCAGGCACGGAAAACGGCCTGGTCCTGATCGAAAAAGGCAAAATCCAAAAAGTCTATAAGCCGGAAGACGGGCTCGCGAACCGCGTCGTGACAGGTATCGCGGTCGACCCGGTCTCGGGTGATGTTTGGCTCGCGACGTTCGGTGGAGTGAGCCGCCTTTCGGGAGGGCACTTCCACAATTACACCAACTTGACCAGTGGATTGGCGAACGACATCACTTACGGCGTCGCCATCCAGGATGAGTACGTATGGGTGGCAACGACGGCCGGCACCAACCGCTTCAATACGCGGACGGGGGAATGGTCCATCTTCAGCGAGAAAAACGCGCCCATTCAAGAACCTTGGTCCTACGGCATCGCTGTTGCCGAGAAAAAGGTGTACGTGGCCATCTGGGGCGGCGGCATCCTGGAGTACGACATTGCCGGCGGTTATTGGAAACCCTACACGGACCCCGACGGCGAAATGGAGATTGTCCTGTTTAAGAACCAGGGATTGATTCACATCATCGTCAGCAATGTCGCCTGGAACAAAGACATGCAGATGTTCTGGGCGTCCACCTACTTTGGACTTAGCGGATATGACGGACGGAACTGGCACAACTACCTGTCCACGGACAGCGGCCTGGCTTCCGATTTCATCAACGCGCCCAAGTCTCGCGGCGATGAGGTCTGGGCTTGCACGGACAAAGGCCTGAGTTATCTGAACTTCAAGACCAACACTTGGGTCACCTACCGGCCCAACGCAAAAACCGGCCGCGGAGAGATCGTCATTACCGCGCCGGACAAAAAAGTGACGACGCTGGAAACGCCCACTTCACTCGCTCACAACTACATCCTGAATATGGATTTCCATGGCGACGACATTTGGGTGGCCACAGCGACGGGTCTGAGCCACGGCATAAAGGAATCCACTCGTGAATCCAACAAGGAAGGGAAAGTCCATGAGCACACCACAGCTGGCCGTTGATCCAATCGAGGAGGAAACGGAAGTCGTCACCAAGAAGGCCATCACCAACCATTCCGTTTTGAACGAAGCCTTCGAGTACGCCAAGCCGTCTTCGTTCTCGCGCGGGCTGCGGCTGGACATCAAGGGGGTCACCATCCTCCTGATCTCCGGCACCGCCAGCATTGATGAGAACGGCAAGACCGTGCATGAAGGCGATTTCAGGGCGCAAACCTGGCGGACCTACCAGAACATCACCGGGCTGCTGGCGTCGGAGGGCGCAACCTGGAAGGACGTCGTCCGCACCACCTGTTACTTGCGGGACATCGAGCGCGACTACGCCGCCTTTAACGAAATTCGCACGCAGTTTTTCAAGGAGCAGGGATTGGATCCGTTGCCAGCTTCCACCGGCATTCAGGCCATTCTCTGCCGGCCGGATCTGCTCGTCGAGATGGAAGCGATGGCCATTTTCGACGCCAGCAAGCGGTAACACCGGCTGTTCGATTAAGGATTGCCCGTGGCTACCCCGGGCCACGGACCAAACAGGCGAGCCAAACCCTCAAGGGCACGCCTGTTTTGGGAGAACGAGAAGTCGAGGAAAGGTAGATTCCGATGAAGATCGCAGGAATTGTTCGGCTAGAGGATATTCCCAGGCTCTGCCCGCTGATCAGCCGCGCGACCGATAGCTTCCAGGACCAAGATTCAGGGACGCGGCCGGTTCAGGTCGGACGAGTTTGTTTCGGCGGACCGCGGCCAGTGGTGATTGCGGGTCCGTGCTCGGTCGAAAACTACGAGCAGACGCTCGAAGTGGCCCGCGCGGTGAAGGCGGCTGGCGCGGACATGCTCCGCGGCGGCGCATTCAAGCCGCGAACTTCGCCGCACGATTTTCAGGGACTTGGCCTTGAGGGATTGCGGATTCTCCGGGAAGTGTCCCGGGAGACGGGGCTGCCGGTGGTTACCGAAGTGATGGATGCCCGGCAGATCGAGCAGGTCGCCGAACACGCCGACATGCTGCAAATCGGTTCGCGCAACATGCAGAACTACACGTTACTTGTTGAAGCCGGCCGCAGCGGCAAGCCCGTGCTGTTGAAACGCGGAATGGCGGCAAACCTTTGCGAATGGCTGGGCGCGGCGGAATACGTCGCCAAGGAAGGTAACTTCAATATCGTGTTGTGCGAGCGGGGAATCAAAGCGTATCCCGCGGGTGAATACTCGCGTTACGTTCTTGACTTGAACGTCATTCCCGCGGTCCAGGAACACACATTTCTCCCGATCATCGTGGATCCCAGCCACGCCACCGGTGTATCCGCCATGGTCGAACCAGCCAGCCGCGCGGCGGTGGAATTTGGATGCCACGGATTGATTATTGAAGTGGCGAGCGACCGGCCCAGTGCCCCAAAACCGAAGTGTGATGCGGCGCAAGCTATCGGCCCGGCGACGTTGGCAAGAATTGTCGATTTCGTGGCTGCCCACAGTGAGGAGCCGCTGAAGGTGAATGCCCATGCTGTCTGAAGTTGCCGTGAAAATCGCACGCAGAATTGTGTTCGCAGGAGTCCCCTTCTTCTTTGTGTGGGCCTGCCCGGCGCTGCCGCAATCGCCCGAGCCGCAGAAACCTGCCAGCGAAGCCCCATCCGCGCCGCGATACGCCAACATGCCAGACGAAGCAGTTCCCTACGGGAAGTTCACCAAGCCGTACAAGGAATGGTACATCGACAAAGACACGCTCGATTACTACGGAGCAGCGCGCGAACGGGTTGTGGAAGCGATCGACACATCGAAGACGGTAAACATCGGATTTCTCGGCCCGCTGGAAAACAACTATGAAGCGCGGTACGGGCAAGCCATGCTGCACGGAGCGCAGTTGGCGTTGGAGGAAGCAAACGCGCGCGGCGGCTACAGCGCAAGCGCGACGTCGCGTGGCAGGCCCTACGCGTTGAAGATCCACAACGACTCGGCGCAATGGGGCGCTTCGTCCACCGAAGCCGTCAAGATGCTGTTCGACGAGCACGTGGTCGCGGTGTTGGGTAGCGTGGACGGCGCTTCCACGCACATCATGCTGCGCGTCGCTCTGAAACTCGAATTCCCCATCATGGATACAGGCACCACCGACCCGACGGTCACGGAAACGCGCATCCCCTGGCTGATGCACACGTTTCCCGACGACCGCCAGCAGGGGTACACGCTTGCGGACTATGTCTTCAAAAAGATGAAGCTCAAAAGAATTGGAGTGCTCCGCACGCAATCGCGGTATGCGCGCATCGGCGTCGAAAAGTTCTTTGACGAAGCGAAACGCATGGGCCGCGTGCCTCCGCTGGAAGTGAAATTCGAGCGCGGCGATCAGGATTTTTCCACGCAACTCCGCATGCTGCAAAACGCCCACATCGAGGGACTGGTGATCTGGGGCGAGGCGCCCGATGCCGCGCGCATTCTGAAGCAGATGCGCACCATGGGGATGAAGCAGCCGGTTTTTGGCTCCAGCCGCATGGCCTATCCCGCGCTGCTCGAAATCGCCGGAAGCGCCGCGGAAGGCGTGGTGACCACCGCTCCGCTGGATCCCACGCGGACGGATCCGCACTGGCAGGAATTCCGGAAAAAGTATCAGGCGAAATTCAATGAAGAACCCGACGCTTACGCCGCGTACGCTTACGATGGAATGGACATTCTCATGGCTGCGATCGAGAAAAAGGGGCTCAACCGCGGGAAAATCATGGACGGCCTCCGCGAGTATTACGGCAAGTCCTATGACGGCGTGGGTGAGCGCGAAGAATTCGACTACACCTTGAACAACATTGCTCCCCTTGCGCTCGCCAAAGTCGAGGGCGGAAAGTTTGTCTATCTGCCTGCGCAACGCCGCGAGCTCAGCGCCGCGCACGCGGGGGCTGGAGCGCCCTAATGGCAGCGGTCGTACCGCCGGGCCGCTGCGTCCACACACGGGGCCATTCCGCGCGGCAGGCGGTTGCGTCCCTGGTGCGATGGGCAGCGTTGTTACTTCTGGCCGTGGCCGTTTTCCCCAATTCCGCTTCGGCCCAGGACGAAATCACTTCGCAAACTCCCTATGCAACTCTCGACCGCAACGGCGTCGCTTATCGCGGACCCGGGCGCGACAACGCCGCGAATCTTCAGGGCGCAACGGTGAAGATCGGGCTCCTCCTTCCGCTTCGGGGTGCAAATGCGGCGGACGGCCAATCTTTGCTGGCAGCCGCGAACATGGCGCTGGCGGATGAAGAGGCCGCGGGGCCGCTGGTGGACGGGCGTCACCTGGCGCTTGCGGTGCGCAACCAGGCGGAACAATGGGGACAGGCCAGCAGCGAAATGGTCCAGTTGATCGACGAAGAGCGGGTTGCGGCGCTGATTACGTCTACCGACGGCAATATCGCCCATCAGGCGGAGCAGATCGCCAACAAGATCGGCATTCCGATCGTCACGCTGGCGAGCGACGCGACGACCACGCAAATCAACATTCCCTGGATTTTTCGCCTGGGACCGAGCGATGAGGACCAGGCGCGCGCCATCGCCTCGCAAATCTATCAAGCCGGACTCACGAAGAAAGTTTTGCTGCTTGTGGAATCGGATCATGACGGCCGGGTCGGCGCAGACGAATTCGAGAAAGCCGTGAAACATCTGCACGGAACTCCGCCCAAGCGCTTGGGAATTCCTTCATCGGGCGTGGACCTGGAAGCGATCGCCACGCGGGCCCAGGCGAGTGCGCCGGATGCGGTCGTTCTTTGGACGAGCTCGCCGTTGGCCGCACGGCTTCTTCCCTTACTTAGCGCAAACAACTTCGCGCGACCGGTCTATGTGTGCCGAAAGGCGGCCGCGTCGGTCGCCGGCAATGCGTTCAACCTGGCCGATGGCGGGACGCCTGCCCAGAGTGGACTTCCGCAAGGAACTTGGGTAACGGCTCCGGCCGCGGGCGCAACGCACAACGACACGCTGGCGTTCCAGGAACACTATCTTGCGAAGACCGGCGCTTGGCCAAGTTTCGCGGCGATGCAAACCTATGATGCCGTACATCTGGTGGCACAGGCGTTGCGCGTGGCCGGAGCGAACCGTTCCCGCCTGCGAGACTATCTGGCCGCGGGCAATCGATTCGCTGGCGTCAGCGGAGCCATCGTGTTCGATCCCGCAGGCAACACCCTCGGGGACACCCATTTGATTCGCATCGCGTCCACCAGCAGAACACCCGCTCTGTGAACAGGCTTTTCTTGTGCTGGCGTGTTTAACACCGCCGTCTCTCTTGTAGTATTTGTATGCGGCATAAGCCTGTGCGCCTAAGGAAGAGTCGGCGACGCTTCAGACGGCTTCAGGAGGAATACCATGAGTTCCAGGTTGAGCGGTAAGAGTGCCATCATCACCGCCGCGGGCCAGGGCATCGGCCGCGCCGCGTCGCTACAATTCGCTTCGGAGGGCGCGAGCGTTGTGGCCACTGATATCAACGAAGCGGCACTCACCAAGCTGGCGGCTGATTCGCCCGCCATTCAGACCGCGCGATTGGATGTCACCGATCCGGAAGCCATCCGGCAATTCGCGGGCCAACATCCTGCACCGGACATTTTGTTTAACTGCGCTGGCTGGGTGCATCAAGGCACGATCCTCGATTGCGACGAGGCGGTGTGGGAAAAGAGCTTCGACCTCAACGTTCGCTCGATGTACCGGCTCATTCGCGCGTTTCTGCCCGCCATGATCAAACGCCACAGCGGCAGCATCATCAACATGGCCTCGGTCGCTTCCAGCATCAAGGGAACGCCCAACCGCTTTGTGTACGGCACCACCAAGGGTGCGGTGATCGGCTTGACGCGCTGCCTGGCAGCCGATGTCGTACAGCACGGGATACGAGTCAACGCCATCTGTCCCGGAACTGTGGAAACGCCCTCCCTCGAAGAGCGCATCAATGTGAATGCGGATCCCGTGGCCGCCAGAGCAGCTTTCATTGCGCGCCAGCCGATGGGCCGCATCGGCACGGCGGAGGAAGTCGCCCATTTGGCGGTTTACCTCGCCTCCGACGAATCTGCCTATACCACCGGCACGATTCACATCATCGACGGCGGCTGGAGCAATTAGCCGCGCCACGTCTCCCTCCCTCTTTTGTAGTGGCCGGTCTTTAGACCGGTTCTTGGGTTTTCTCCTGCCCGTAGGGGCACGATACATCGTGCCCGCGGCCCCCGGGCTGCTCTTGGGTCGCATTTGCTTGTGTAGGGCCCGTCCTTCTGAGGCGGGCCGTTCTTCTCCCGTTCGTCATTCCGAGCGATGCAAGGAATCTCTCTTGCCTCCTGATCGCTGGTCGCTGGTCACTGATAACTCTCCTGCCGGTATGCTTGCCGTGGAGCGTGCGCTGTGGTTGAATCTGACGGAGGAAATGCCGATGCGGCCACTGCCTGCACTAGTCGCGGACTTTCTGAGCGGAAAGCGCATCGCCGTCGCTGGCGTATCTCGCGGGCGAGATAGCGCCGCGAACGCCGTGTTCGGCAAACTGCGTAAGTCCGGTTACGAAGTGTTTCCCGTCAACCCGAACGCTTCCGAAGTCGAGGGCGCAAAATGCTATCCGGACCTTGCGAGCATACCCGGCAATCTGGATGGCCTCGTCATCGCCACGCACCCCAACGTCGCGGAACAAGTCGTGCAGCAAGCCGCCGCGCGGAACATCAAGCGCATCTGGTTCCATCGCTCCTTTGGCCAAGGGAGTGTCTCGGCAGCGGCAACGCAGGAGTGCGCGCGCGCTGGCATAACGTGCATCGTGGGAGGCTGCCCGCTGATGTACTGTGAGCCCGTTGATTTCGCACATCGCTGCATGTGCGCCTGGCTTCGCTGGCGAGGAAAAGTTCCCCGCTGAGCCAGCCGCGGCGCGTTCCACGCTGAGGCCTCCGCGCCGGTTCTCCGCAAAGCCTTTGTAGTGGCCGACCTTCAGGTCGGTTCCGTCCAATCCCAAAATCGCAGCGAGATCATAGTGGCTGCGCCATGCGCCGAAAGCTCTGAACCGAACCGTCGTGCTGGACTATACTGGCGGCTTTGGTTCCGATTCTGACAGGGAGGAATCATGCCGACATTGACGCGTCGCGATCTGATTGCTCTGTTGCTGGCCGCACCAGCCGCCGCTTACGCATTCCATGACGATTCCGCAGACTGGATTCCGCTGTTTGACGGCAAGTCGCTCGACGGATGGAAACCCAACGAGCACGCGGACACTTTCAAAGTTGTGGACGGACAGATCGTTGTCCACGGCGAGCGAACGCACCTGTTCTATGTGGGCCCAGTGCACAACGCCGATTTCAAGAACTTTGAGCTGAGCGCGGATGTGATGACGCGGCCAGGCGCGAACTCCGGCATCTACTTCCACGCCGCGTTTCAGCCCTCAGGCTGGCCAGCCGCGGGTTTCGAGGTGCAGGTGGCCAACACGCACGAAGGCGCAAACGGATACAAGGAACGGAAGAAGACGGGCTCACTCTACGCCGTGCGCAACGTTTACAAGCAGTTGGTCAGCGACAACGAATGGTTCCGGATGAACATCCTGGTTCGCGGCAAGCAGGTGCAGATCCGGCTGAACAACATGCTCGTCGTGGACTACGTCGAGCCCGACGAGCCTTTCCGCGCCGATCTCAATTTCCAGCGCGTCATTAATCACGGCACCTTCGCGCTCCAGGGGCACGACCCCGGGAGCACCACGTACTTCAAGAACATCCGCGTCCGTCCGCTGGCCGATAACATCGCGCCAATCTCCAGCGAGCGGCCCGAAGTAGACGAGCTCTATCGCGACATCATCCGCCTTGGCACGGAGAACTATCCGCTGGTGGATTATCACGTCCACCTGAAGGGCGGGCTCACGATCGAGCAGGCTCTCGCCAATTCCCGCCGCTTGGGCATCAACTATGGCATCGCCATCAACTGCGGCCTGGGTTTTCCCGTGCATAGCGACGACAGCGTGCGCGACTACCTCGAGACCATGAGTGGCCAGCCGTGCTACGTGGCTTTGCAGGGCGAAGGGCGCGAGTGGATGACGCTGGCCTCGCCTGAGTCTGTCGCGCGCTTTGACTATTGTTTCACCGATGCCATGACCTTCACCGACGACAATGGCAAACGCATGCGGCTCTGGATTAACGAGGACGTCGGCGAAATCAAGGACAAGCAGGCGTTCATGGAGATGTACGTGAAGCGCATCGTGGGCGTGATGCACGAACCTATCGACATCTACGCGAATGCCACGTTCCTGCCGGACCAAATTGCGGGAGAGTACGATGCGCTCTGGACGCCCGAGCGAATGCAGAAAGTGATCGACGCGGCCGTGAAGAACGACGTCGCCATCGAGATCAACAATCGTTACAAAATTCCGAGTGCTGCGTTCATCAAGGCGGCCAAAGCCGCTGGCGCGAGGTTCTCCTTCGGAACGAACAATGCCGACGCGAACCTCGGACGGCTCGAATATCCGATCCAGATGGTCAAGCAGTGCGGCCTCGTCTGGCAGGATATCTTCGTTCCCAAGCCCGCCAACCAAAAGCCCATCCAAATCAAGAAGTAACCCGCGACGTACTCGTCATGGGGTATCCCTGGGGACCCGCCTTGGAAATGCGGACGGGCAGCCAGAAGAAATTGCAATTTATCACCCGCCTGGCGGAGTCACTCTGGCCGGGTTTCCGCACCATTCGCCACTCTTACCCGGATTTCGCGTCGGGGTGGCGCGGGGTCCAGTCTTTCGGCGGGAAGGCCACGCGCCAGAATGTCGGATTGGGCAGCATGAACTCCACTCCCACGTGAATTTGTTCACCCGGAAACCTGTCAACGTGGACCACAACACACTCCAGCGCCGCTTTTGTCTGGACGTTCGACAGAGTGAACCGCTGCCCACGGTACGCCGGCGCCGCGACGACAATCAACGCTCCATGGGCACTGATCGCCAGAGTGTAAGTCTCCTCTTCAAACGTCGATCCGACACCGAGCTGACCTGAGACTCGCACCGGGATTTTTATCAGGACCCGCTGACTCCTGCGGCGATTAGCCGCGAGCCACGAGGTCTCGCGGGACTCGGCAATCCATGTAGCGAGAGTCCCAAGCTGTTCTGGCTCCACGGAAGTAAACATCAGACCCATGCCCTTACTCGGTTGGTTGTAGACGACTCTTGCGCGGGCTTCAAACGATTTTGCGCCCTTGGTGATGCGTACATCCGTGGCTGTTCCTAAAGCGAGTGGACTGTCCGTGTCCACGTAGCAGCCCTGCTGGCTCAAATCGCGCACGCGTGTTTTGACCCGTGCGTCGGGCTCGGCCGCTACGACCTCAACGGAAGCAGTGAAGGCATACCGAGGATGAGTGCGCCGGTCGGCCCCGGATGGCGCCGCGGAATCCAGGGCAGGCTTTTTCGTATCGGCAGACATCACGACTGGACTCGCAGAGTTTTCGATTTCAACCTGCATCGCGACGAGACTCGCAGGCTGCTCGGCCTCACCCCGGATTATGACCTGCTCCGTTGGCTTCGAGTCCTGTTTGGGCTTCCGCTTTCGCTTGCGACGCTTCATCGTCATAAGATCCTGATGCAAACAGGGCGGGTGGGTCGTTTTAGGATGAACATGTCGCGCTAGACCTCCCGTCTGTGCCCAATTGTGCCACTCGAAGTTTGCGTGTTCCAGTACTGAGATGTCCGGCGGGCGGCGCAGGCTTAACGCGCTGGGGCCTCCGCGCTGCTTCTCCCCAAGGCCTTTGTAGTGGCCGCCTTCTGAGGCGGGCGCCTTCTCTGTCCTCCTGCCTCCCTGTGGCACAGTCATTCCTGCTTGCCCCGATCGCAGAGGGGAGCTGTGAAGGGACTGTGCTCTTGGGTCTTCCTTGTAGTGGCCGGTCTTTCAGACCCGTTCTTGGGTTTCTCTTTCTTGTGTAGGGCCCGGCCTTCCGAGGCGGGCCGCTCTTGACCTTTCTCCAGTTTGTCATCCCGAGCGAAGCGACCCGATCTTCTCTCTCGCGCTGAATTCCGGCGCGTCGGGTCGCGGAGCGGAGGGATCCCTCCTACTCTTTAGGGGGTCGGACATTCATGTCCGACATACCCGCCCCCAAAACCAAAACTCCCCAAACTTTTTCTGCTCCCGGCTTGCCCCGCGCCTCTCCCCAGGTGAGGTTCGCAGCAAAATAACAGACGCCGGGACCCTTGAAGATCGCGGGTACCTGCCATGCACCGACTTCTAGTTTGACCCGGACTAGGTCTGAGCGTTAACCTCATTGATAATGGCGTCTTGTGGAGCCACAGCGGGACTTTTAGCCGAAAACTCCATCGACCGAGGGGGTGAAGCATGGCGAGGCCATTCTTGTGCAGATTGGGCCTAGCGCAGATTTCGGTTAATCCGGCATATGCCGACGAGTTGGTCTCCTGCATCCAGGAGCCAAACTTTCCCACGGAAAATGGAAAGACTGGCCTATTTTCGATTTCTGGTCTCGATGAAATTGCTCGCCTCCAGCAGAACATCGGCGAAAAATACGTAGCCCATCTCAACCGTAAGGTCGAGTCTGTCGTCCGGTTCGCAAGCAGCAAAGGCGTAGAGCTGCTCGTGTTCCCAGAGTATTCGATACCGCCTGAAACTCTGCCGCTCTGTCACGCCCTGTCGGAGGAGCTAGGAATAGCCCTGATAGCTGGGAGCCACGTTATAACGCTAACTGAGTCCGCACAGCAGACCTATCGCAATTTGGACCTAGTGTTTGACGTGGGCGTTACACCAAGGGAAGAGCGAGTCCGCCAGGCCGCATGCATAGCGTTTGTGCCAAGGCAAAAACCGATCGCCTTTGTGAAATATTCGCGCTCAAAGTGGGAACAACCCTACCTGATCAAGGGTGATCCAACATCCCATGCGTTTGAGATGAACACAAAAAGGGGACCCATTGAAGTTCAGGTGCTGATTTGCATTGAGGCCCTTTCAGGTAAGCAACCGAAAGAAAAACACACGATCCCGCGCTTGGTGGCGATCACGGCATTTACGCCGAAGATTGACCCGTTTCATGACGAAGGCAAACGGAATTTGCTCAAAGGCAAGTGCACGTTGTTCGCGAACGTGGCGGAATTCGGCGGTTCGAGGATTTTCGCGAGAGCCGAAACCGCGGGGCTATGGTTCACAGAAAAAGACGGCAGCAAGCCTATCCCAAAAGGCTCCGAGGGGCTTCTCGTCATCGAGGCTGACCTTGAAAAGCAGTTCGAGGTGAGACAGTCCCTCATGGAACACACGGCGGTCACCGACCTTCGTGTCTTTCCGATTCTCTACACTGCAGACTCTCACGAAGCTCAACGATATTCTGAAATTAGAGACCTCTGCTCGGCTACCAATCCAACGCTCGCAGAAATCAGCAGTCAAGTCACTCCCTTTGTAACTCTTAATCCAAATGTGTTTCCGATATTGCTCAAAGAAAAGTTGTCTCACTACACGGGGCACCTTGGGCCGGCAGGAACAATTTCACCACAAGACGCGATTGAGTGGATTACGCCCATCGTGGTCCCCGACATTCATTCCACAAACGGGCTGCGATGGGAACTCTGCAATCAATCAATGGAGGCAGTAAACAGTCTCCTAATTTCTGGAAAGTATGTTCACAAGACGAATGAGCTGGTGGAAGTCTACACGTACCTCCTGTCGAGCCGGAACGAACTAGCGGGCACGATCCAGTTGCGAAACGACGACCCCACACGCACGACGCAACCAAGGCCGGCTGCCCAAGAAGCCTCTTCAAAATCGCCGTTTATCGACAGAGACACGGCATTCGACAAAATTCGGCAGTTCTTCAATCAACAGCAAAGCTCTGTCTTTATTCTCGGTGGAATGAGGGGGATTGGAAAAAGCGCCCTTGTACAGGAGGCCTTTCGCCAAGCGATACCGCCGAGGAAGCGGATTTGGTTGCAAATGACCGAGGGTATCTCAATTCTGCGAGTGCTGGCGGAGCTCGGCTCTGCATGTAACCTGCAGCTTCCCGAAACCCTCAATCTGTCCACTCCGGCAACACAAGCCGAGGTGACGAAGCGGATTCTGGCATACCTAGGACAAGGCCCCGGCGCCGTGGTGGTCTTTAACAACTTCGAGTTCTTACTCAACTCGTCTGCAGAAGTTGAGGATCCAGCCGTCCTTGACCTGTTGCTCGGTTTGGCGGAAGCCGGGCAGCGCGGCAAGACGAAGTACTTCATTATTTCTCATGTGTTCCCTCGGCTGGGCGCTAGCTTTGAGAATTACTCCACCACCTATGCGCTTCACGGGCTCGAAGCCCCGTATACGCGCCGACTGCTCATTCAGTGGGCCCAGTCCGAAAGGGACGATCTCGCCGGCCAGCTCGGGAACCCTTCAGAACCGTTGATATCGATTTTGGGAGGCCACCCTCTGGCAACAAAGATTGCTGCACGCCTCTGGGCAAATCATCCCACTGCAAACATCGCGGAAGAATTCTCCATTTTTAAAGAACTGCGCGACACGATTGTAGTGTTTCTTCTTGAAAGGCTCACTCTCTCGCCAGCAGAAAAGGAACTGCTTTCATTCGCTTCCATTTTTCGCGTGCCAGCACCGAGGGAAGTGTTCCTGAACTGGCGAAAGGAGGATGCCAGCGTTCTGCTGAGTTCGATCGCTGGACAGTATCTAATTGAATCGTCTGACATGGGCTATCAATTGCACCCACTACTCCGCAGCTATTTCGGCATTGGGCTCCCGCCTGAGCAAGCGAAGGCATGGCATAAAATCGCTGCCAAATTCTATCTACGTGAGTTTGAACGTCTGAAAACTACCAGCGGCCAAATCATTCCGGAGTATCTGGGGGAGGCTGTCCACCATTTTCTCTCCGCCGGTGAAAGACAAAAGGTTCAAGGTCTTGCATTTTACGGGCAAGAACTGAGGCCGGTGGCGCTAGAGCATTACAGAAATGGCGAGCACAAAGTCGCGTTGAAAGACTACGAAGTGCTGCTCGAACTGGACAAGAATGACGTGGACGCGCATTTTCATCTTTCTCTCATTTTTGCCGGAATGACACGATGGCCCGATGCCGAGTACCATTTCGGCAAAGCTATCTCCCTGAGGCCCCGCGCCCCTTGGATTTTGCAAGGCTTTGGCAAGGCTAAGCTTCGCGCTGGGAAAATCGCTGAGGGGGAAGAGCTCCTTCTTGAGGCGGAGAAAATAAACCCCAATCATTCTGCAACGCTAGTCGAACTCGGCCGATTACGGGAAAAACAAAACCTTTTCACTGAGGCATACGACTACTATCACCGAGCTATTGCCGCCGACTCAAATAACTCGTATGCATATTACTCGCTCTCTCGGCTCCTTTATCATGATGGTGACCTCAAAGAGGCATTTCAAATGGCGCAGGCGGCGCTCGTCAGCAATCCTCTCAACGCCAAAAACAAACTTCTCGTGCAGGATCTAAAGAATAAAATTGCAGCGATAGCAAGCACCCCGAAACAAACAGCTCCGCCGCTCGTGAGAATAAGGTGCGCGGAAAAGAGCAGTCTGACGGCTGCTTATGAGCGCATTCTATCAGTAGGCGGCCAGAACTCGGACGGCAAGCGGTGGAAAATCAAGATCAGTGACGCAGTCGCGAAGGTTGAGAGTGGCAAATACGCTTTTTTTATTGAAAACCCCGGAGGCCAAAAGGCTGAACTCGTGGTCGCAAAGGACACCCTCGGCCACAGGTACCTAAAGACGACTGGCGAAAAAGAACAACCAGAGAGTTTGCTCGCTTTGCCAACATGTCCCTAGGCGGACCGGGTACCCGCGGGCGCGCCGCATGGTAGATGCGCAGACAACCCTGCGCGCCTCACTTTCGTAGCTTGAGAGTGGGTCCTAGGGCTCTCTCCTCTCCATGCCCCTCGTGCCAGTTTCGGACCTAGTACCTCACAATGTCTATTGACAGTTAGTAAATAGTGTGGTAAGATGCGTTGTGAATATTCGGCACAAGCCCGCCGGCCGGGGAATAAGAATTTGGGGTGGTTTTTTGTTTTCGGGCAGCTTTACGCCGGGACTGAAGCCCCGGCCTCCTAAAGAGGAAGAGAGTCCTCCGGCGCATCCGTATCAAAACAAACACTTTATAAACAACGTATTTTCACGCACTTGCGCACACTTGTGCCTCCAAGCCCTTTGTTTTGACACGCTTCACAAAAACACCCGGGGGGAGGGGATGTCTCCTTCGTCAACAATTCCTTCCCGAATCGGGAAGGAAGGCAGGACGAGATATGGAGAGGCCGAGGGATCCCTCGCGTTGCTCGGGATGACGGCGGAGAGGAAGACAAGAGAGACCCAAGAGCGGACCGCCTCAGAAGGCGGCCCCTACAAGACAAAGAGAGCCGCACGGCGGGGCTAATCGGAGGCGGCGGCTGGGGCGGGCTGAGGCACGGGATGAGGAATGGCTTCGCGGATGAGGAGGGGGAAGCGCGGGAAAGAGAAGCTGCCGACGACGTCGTCGATCACGTTTACCTGGCAGAGATACAGGCCGGGCTTCAAGGATTGCAGTGGCAAATCCATCTGGAAGATGACGGCTTTGCGATCGGGCGCAGTGACTTCGTTGGCTTCGACCGGCTTGGACTCGTAGACCTTCGTCGCTGGCTGTACCCTGGCCCTTTGGGAGAATGCCAGTCGCGAGCTCCAGAATATGGCTTAGACTCGTCATGTGAAGTTACACGCATTCAAGCGCCGCTCCGGCGTGTTGTGCTTGCGCTTTGCCGGACCCGGCTTCGGGAGAAACACATGTCAAAGGTCCTTTTAATCAGCGGGAGCCCAAAGCTGGAAGGGAACACGGCACAGCTCATGGAGGAATGCGCGAAAGTGATTCGCGAGAAAGGGGTGCAGGCCGAGATCGTTTCCTTTGCCGACATGAAGATTGAATCCTGCAGGGCCTGCGGGAAGTGCTCCGAAATGGGCAAGTGCAATATCGAGGATGGCCTGAACGGCGTCATGGATAAGCTCCGCGAGTCGCAAGGATTCATCGTGGGCGCTCCCGTCTACTTTGGAACGGCGCGCGGTGACGTGATGTCGGCGCTGCAAAGAATCGGCTACGTCTCTCGCAACACGGACAACTTCCTGTCAGGGAAAGTGGGAGGTGCTGTCGCCGTGGCGCGGCGCGGCGGGCAAACCTTCACACTCCAGGAAATGCTGATGTTCTTCCTGATCAACGACATGATTGTTCCGGGATCAACGTACTGGAATATGGTCTTCGGCCGGCTGCCGGGCGAGGTGTGGAAGGATACGGAAGGTATCGAAACGGTGCGGCACTTTGCTGCCAACGTCGCTAACCTAGTGAAAAAGCTTCATCCCGAAACCACCAACTGACGCGGGGACGCAGCAGTATCTGTCCCGGTGCTCCGCTCTTTCATTTCAAGTTGACGATCCAGATAGTAAATTCGTTTCCGAAATTGCCCGTAAGTGATAGAAAGGCGTAACCTGGGTCCTAGGCCTCCAATTTGGAGTCAAAACTCGAGAGCAATTGTCGGAATCCTCTGGGAGAGCATGGTGCGTTTGAGTAATGCTCGCTCGGCGAAGATGACAACAGACGACACTCAGCACCTCGGGCTACGAACAGAACCACACGAAGATGTTAGCCCGGGCAACAGCTCGCAATTGATCCACGCTCCCGAATCAAGAATGGACGGCGTAAATATCTTGTAACTGCAGGCGCGTGGCATCAAGCCGCGTGGCAATCAGATCCACAAAGCGTTTCAACATCTCGTAGCCCAAATCATGGTCTTCATTGCACTTGGCACGCAGCCAATTCGCGTCCCATACAATTGCTTGCGTGGGCAGAAGTGTTCTTGCGTTGAAATGCCAGCGATAGGGCGGCGAGACCCACGACCAGCCAAGAATTTCCCCTTTGTCCACAGTCTGAACCGTCGTCGCGCCCCGGTTGGGGATCGACAGTTCGACCGAGACAAGCCCATCGCGGATCACGTAGAACTCATTCGCCGGATCGCCTTCGCGAAAGATGTAGTGCCGCTCTGGAAACTGGACATCTCTCGCGTTAGCCGCGATGAATTTGAGATGCGCCTCAGAGAAACCACTAAAGAAAGGACATTCCTGGAGGACCGGTTCAAGTGATTGAATCATGGTGGCCCTTCTCACCTCGCAATGCTCGCGGGGTTTTCGTTTTCTTGTAGAGTCCATACTTTTTCCGTGATATCGATGCCGACCTCGCACCAGGCAACGCGGTGCCCGCACCTCATACAACCAGAAACGCCAAAGTGAGCGATGCAATAGCTGAGTTTATGCATCAGCCACGGGCGGCACCTGGCGCGTGGGGTGGAGCGGGGACCAGATCGTCGTTCTGCCTAGGAGCGGCCGGAAGCATTTCCACTCCCTAGTTCTCCAGGCGAGAGCGCGCCCAGAGCTCATGAGGATGGCACTACCTAGGCTCCCTATACTCCTTCCCGCTGCAAGTTGCAACCCCGTTGGTCAACACGAGGGGAGGACGAATTCGCACTGGGTTAAGAACCTATGTGCCTCGCGGAACTTGGCACGGAGGGTTGCGCTGAAGGTAAACAATTCGAGGTCCCCTATGTGATGCTGGTCATTGACATAGGGGGCCGAAAGGCGCATAGAGCGCTTAAGAGGAAATGGGGTGTCATGACAGCTGTTCCAACCACGTGTCCCTTCTGCTCCTGTGGTTGCGGATTTTACCTGTTAACGAGTAACGGACAACTGGTCGGCGTGGCACCGAGCGAAACCCATCCGGTGTCCTCAGGAAAGCTTTGCGCCAGGGGCTGGAGCGCGCATGAGGCTGCGTTGTGGGGTGAGCGGTTGAGGCAGCCGCTGCTTCGGCAGAACGGCAAGCCGGAGTCTGTTTCATGGGATGAGGCGCTTGATCACATTGCAGGGCGCCTCAAGGCGTTGATCGACGCGGGCAAGCCGGTCGGAGTTCTGGGTTCTCCCAGGGCAACCAATGAGGAAAATTACCTGGCAGGCAAGCTTGCGAGGGCCGGACTCCAAACCAACAACGTCGATTTTTCCTACCATTCCATCTGTGGCCCGCTATTTGCGGGCCTTGAGGAAGTATGTGGCGAACACACTCCTACAATCAGCCTAAATGACATCGCATCAAGTCAGGCAATCTTGCTGCTTGAGGGTAACTTAGCCGAGACACACCCACGGGCGGCATCATCGGTGATGAAGGCAGTGGAAAATGGCGCCCATCTTGTCACCATAGGCTACAGAATAACGCAAATGGCACGCCTGTCATCCCTCCACCTGCAGACCACCCCTGGAAATGAGCGTGAAGTGATCAATGGTCTTCTGGCCGGCATCCTTGACCTACGGCTGCAAGAGCGAACGTCCGAAGCAGTCCGTGGCGAGCGATATGAAGCACTTTGGCAAGATGTAAAGAGTATCAAGAGGACCGAAGAATTGCGCCAGGCCGCGGAGTGGATCGCACGTGCCGAGCGGGCGACATTCCTGCTGGCATGCACCGGCGGACAGGGCGATCAGCCTCGAAAAGATGCCGCCGCTTTTGCCACGCTGGCCGCCATCACCAGACATCTGGACAGGCCCGGTTCAGGACTCTTGCCGCTCCTGGCACGGAGTAATGTCCGAGGGGCGTGCGATATGGGAGTCATACCGGAACGCCTGCCCGGCTACGATCCGTTGGACGACGAACGAGCTCGGCAACGTCTGCAGGACCTCTGGGGCAAGAAACTGCCTTCGGATCGCGGGTGGGGTGCAGAAAACCTATTGCAGTCTGTGAGCGGACTAATTGTCGTGGCGGACGATCCTCCATCCGTCGTCCCGATGGGACAGCGCGCAATGGCCGCCATGGGGAGGATCGAGTTCTTGGTTGTCTTGGATGCCTTTGTCACATCCACCGTGCGGATGGCCCACGCCGTACTACCGATTGCCAACTTTGCTGAAACCGAAGGAACACTCACCAACATGGAAGGCAGGGTACAGAGACTTCGTACGGCGACCAATCCACCTGGGGAAGCGAGAATCGGCTGGCAAGTGCTTGCTGAGCTCTGCGCTAGGTTCGAAGTCGGCAACTCATACACTTCAGCAACAGACGTGCTCTGCGAGATCGCACAGGCGGCGCCTCGATACGCCGGGACAGAGCAACGGCTGTCAGAGGACGGATGGGGCGGTGCCTTGCTTGAGGATTCTGATAACGCGAAGTTTGTGGTCCGTCCCACCGGGGCCACAGGGGTGGCAGCGCTGGCATCTGCTGGGCGCCCACACGTGCTGGCGCTTGATGGTGCTTTTGACTGGGGACGCGACCCACTCGTTTTGTTCTCGCCGACTCTAAGTCGCGACTATCAATCAGAGCGAAAGCTCTTTCCCAATGGCTTTGTTGAAATGTGCACACGCGATGCGGACGCACTCAACGTGGGTGGGGGACGGCAAGTTAGGTTGACCTCTGTCCATGGGGATGCGGTAGTTCCAATTCGGGTACGAGCGGATCTCAAGCCCGGTGTGCTGTCTGTACCTTACGCGTTCCGCGATCATGTGGCCAGCGTGTTGGGCCCTGACAGTGTAACGGCCGTAAACGTAGAACTGCCATAAGAGACCGTCGATGGCCTTTGCGATAGAAAGACAAGCTATAACGAAATGGCTCCAGAAGTTACTAGGGTCTGGAGAGGTCATCGCTCCCGTTCGTGGCCCGTGCGGTGACATCCTCTTCTCGACCATCCGTTCCCCCGAGCAGGTGGTGTGGAACTTCCAGAATCCACTTCATCCACCAAAGCAGTTTGTCCTGCCTCAAACCGACCCCATTGTTAGGATCAAACGCAACGGTGAGCGCCACGAAGTTGAGCCGACTTACGACGATACCCGCCGATTTCTTTTCAACGCGCGTAGCTGTGATGCCAAAGGAATCGCATTCCTGAGTCGAATGTACGAGATGGAGCCCGCGGACGCCTCGTACTTTCGGCGCGCTAACAACCTCACGATCATCAGCTTGGCCTGCAACATTCCCTGCCCATTGGGCTTCTGCGTTTGCACTGACTCGGGGCCCTTTTTGAGCGACAGTTATGACGTTCAACTGACCGATCTGGGTGAGAGCTATCTCGTCGAGGTTGGTAGTGAAAAGGGCGAAACCGCATTGTCTGGTGTTCCAAACCTCTTCCGCCCAGCTACCGAAGATGAAGTGTCGCAGCGAAAGCGACTGGAGATAGAGGCGAAAAACCATTTTGAGCAAGAGACCTGCCATTTTGCTTCCGCCATGAGGCGCATTTCGACCGGGCGTGTGCAAGATGCGCTGTGGGAAAAGATGAGCGACTCGTGCCTGGAATGCGGCGGATGCAACATGGTTTGCCCCACCTGTTACTGCTTCAGCGTAAAGGATCTCGGCCAGGATGGATCCTGGATTCGCTGCCGCATGTGGGATTCCTGCCAGTACGCTGCCTTCACGCTGGAAGCTTCGGGACATAACCCCCGCGCACATCGGAAGGAGCGGATGAAGCGACGTTTCTTCCATAAAGTGAGTGCGCAGTACTGCCAGCG
The DNA here is from genome assembly GCA_049522075.1 of Candidatus Acidiferrum sp. Lineage (GTDB taxonomy): Bacteria > Acidobacteriota > Terriglobia > Acidiferrales > UBA7541 > Acidiferrum. The sequence continues at coordinate 3,208 of JBEKOE010000017.1, read as the reverse complement.
TGACGGTACGGTGGGGTGCGTCGGCTGCGGGCGATGCATCAAGGTGTGTCTCGGCGCCACGAACATGCCCGCGGTTGTTGGTGCAATCAGGAAGGGGAAATGGAATGAATGATACTTTCCTTCCGGATATTGCGCGTCTGGTGGATGTCCGGGACGAGACGCCCGACACCAAGACGTTTACATTGCACTTCCGCGATTTGAAGAACGGGAGGGATTTCCATTTTCTTCCCGGGCAATTCCTTGAGCTGTCCGTGTTTGGTTACGGAGAGGCTCCATTTTGCATCGCCTCCAGCCCAACTCGGCCGCCCACATTGGAAACCACGGTCAGGCGCACCGGGCAGTTGACCGATGCGCTGCATAGGCTCGGGAATGGCGAGGAGGTAGGGATACGCGGTCCCTTCGGCAATGGATTCGACGTGGAAGCGGCACGCGGCAAGGACTTGCTATTTGTCGCCGGCGGCATTGGGTTGCCACCGCTGCGTAGCTTGATTTGGAATGTCCTGGATGAGCGCTCCCGGTTTGGCAAAGTGACTATCCTTTACGGTGCTCGGACGCCGACGGACTTGGTCTACAAGCAGGAACTCAAAGAGTGGGGAGAGCGTTCGGATGTGGAACTTCACGTAACTGTGGACGCGGCCCAGCCAGGCTGGACTGGAAAAGTGGGGGTGGTCCCATCGTTGTTCAAAAAGGTCACTCTGCATCCGGACTCCACTCTCGCATACGTTTGCGGGCCACCCATTATGATCAGGATCGCTGTCCAGGATCTCCTGGCGCTCGGGTTCAAAGAAGAAGCGGTCATATCGACCTTGGAACGCATGATGCAGTGTGGCATTGGAAAATGCAATCACTGTGCCATCGGCCATCGCTACGTATGCCGCGACGGCCCAGTTTTCAACTATGGTCAGATCAGGGAGTTGGTCGAGTAGAGAGAATCTCATGCACACATCTCCGTTTCTGGTCTTTGTCTTGAATGCCGGACCAAGCTGTTTGAGAACCGGAAGGAGCGGTAGCACGGAGCGAGTGTGGAATCGATTTTCATTCGCACACGGGTCGAGAGTATGAATCTACAAGAAGAGCTTGCCACTGCGATGCAAGGCACCGTGGTCGTGATGGGCATCGGCAATCCTTGCCGTGGTGACGACGCAGCCGGCAGCCTCGTGGCCAGAAAGATCAGCGATGTCCCCGGCATGGACGTTATCGACGCTCAGGATGTTCCAGAGAACTATTTGTGCCAGGTCGCGGAACAGCGTACTGGCCGAGCACACACCGCGTGCCCATAAGCCTGCTGATGAACTACCTCGAGCGAGAGACCCATACCCGCGTACTTCTGATTGCGATTCAGCCGCGTCAAACGGCTTTCCTGCAACCGATGAGCGCAGCGGTGTCTTCGAGCGTCGAGGCAATCGCCGGCGTGTTGAAAGAGGTTATCGCGGTGCGGCAGATGCCTGCTCAAACCGGATTCACAAGTCGATTAAGATCAAAGGAGCCCACTTGATCACGTCAGTTGCAGTCCTCATGCTGATTTTACCTGCCGTGGGAGCCCTCCTGTCCGTGGTTCTGAAAAGACGCGCCCGCCCCGCTGCGGTAATGACTGCGACAATTACAACCGGCCTGGCTATATGGCTCACACTCTCCACCTTCGGAGCTCCTTACACCAGAATGTTGGGGGATCTTCCCTGGCTGCACGGCATCGTTGATACGCCCATTCTGGGAATTTTTGTCGATCCCTTGGCATCTCTGATGTTGCTGGTCGTGGCGCCGATCGGGTTGCTCACCGTCCTCTATTCGACCGCGTACCTTACAGACAAAAACCGGGAGCACCCGGTTGGGAGTGAGCATTACGGTCGGTACTATTTCTGGCTCCTGTTGTTCATCACCAGCATGGTGGGGATGGCAGTTTCGCCCAATTTCCTTCAGTTCTTTGCCTTTTGGGAACTGACCACTTTGTGTTCGTGGGCGCTCATCTCTTTTCACCAGGACGCGCGAAGCTTGCGGGCGGGGTTCAAAGCTCTTCTGATGACCTCTGCCGGCAGCGCTTTTTTCCTATTGGCCATTCTTATTATTTTTGTACGCACCAACTCATTTGATTTCTCAGCTCTCAGTAAGCTGCCCGATGGTCTGAGGTCGTGGGTTTTGCTCTTTTTCCTGATTGCAGCCTGGGCGAAGGCGGCACAGGTCCCCCTCCAAACCTGGCTGCCCGATGCCATGGAGGCTCCGACTCCTATTAGCGCTTACCTCCACGCGGCGGCGATGGTCAAAGCCGGGGTCTACCTGATGGCCAGGACGGTGAGCAGCGGATGGGGAATTCCCCCGAAGATCTCATTGCTCATGGGCGGCATGGCGCTGCTCACGATTTTCGTCGCTCTCTCTTTCTACTTCGTTCAGGATGACCTGAAGCGGTTGCTGGCTTATTCGACCATCGCGCATCTCGGCTACGTGCTGCTCGGCATCGCGATAGGAGGCCTGGGAGCAACCCTGGGTTTCCGGGGCGGTGTCTTGCACATCATCTGTCACGGTTACAGCAAGGCGACCTTATTCTTTTGCGCAGGAAACATAGCCTACGTCACCGGGACCCGCAATATATCGGGGCTGCGTGGCCTGGGAAGAAGCATGCCTCTCACGGCTACCGCATTTTTCATCGGGCTCTTGAGCGTCACCGGAGTTCCACCGCTGGCCTGCTTCTGGAGCAAGTTCATGATCCTCTCGGGTGCCATGAGTCTTGGCGGTCCCATTGGACCGCTCATCCTTGTTCTCATCCTTTGCGAAACTCTGATCTCCTTCGGTTGGATGCTCTACATCGGGCAAAAAATCTTCTTGGGCGCACCCCTGGCGGTAGCTCAGGTCCCCAGCGATCCCCCGTGGGCGATGAACGTCACTTTGATCATCCTGATGATCGGCTGTGTAGCAGCCCCGCTTGTGGGCATGCCCTTAGTGCAGTTGATGGGGAAATAGAATGGTCAATGCCGTTCACTACGTCGAAGTCAGCATCGTAATCCTAATTGTGGGGTCACTGGTGAGCTTGCTCTTTGCGCGCAGGCGGAAGCTGTGCGGCTGGGTCAGTTTCGCTTTCGTTTGTGCCTCCTCCGTGTACACCGGGCTCGCGGTCGCAGGAGCATGCACGGTGGCGTCAGGCGAGCATTCGATCCTGTCGTTGCCCCAACTGGGTTCCAGTCTCACGTTGCGGATTGATCCACTAAGCGCCATCTTC
>JBEKOE010000016.1:0-54375 GCA_049522075.1 Candidatus Acidiferrum sp. | reverse complement strand
CTTGGTCGAAATGAAGAAAGAGTCCTTTCTAGGTAAGAAGAAAACGAGCCGCTCGCGGCTCGTACCCTGGAAGTGTCTCTTGACAACGCCGACACCGTCATAGAGGGTGGCCCGGGCTCCTTTGACCTGTTTCTTGAGCGCTCTCTGACAGCCTCGCCTACAAATGTTTCCGCCTCCTCCCAACCAGTGAAAACGGAGGGTGCCCCAGGTTCGGTTTGGGAACCTGGGTCTTGGGGTTGCCATTTCTTTCTCACGCCTCAATGTCGATGCGCGCCAATCCCGTCTCGGTGGGTGGCCCGTACGAAAAACGGGAAGCTAGCTGCGGGTGCCCCGTCCTCGTCGTTTGAGGGCGGGTCTTGGGGTCTCCATTCCCGAGCGAGTACCAGTTTCGAAACTAGTACCCACTAAATAATAGTAGACACACGGTAAATAATGTGCTATGCTTCGCCCGTCATGCTGAGGGGACGCTGCTCTTGTGCCATTTCGGAACGCTACACTCCCTCGTCTTTCGCCTCTTCTACGCTCTTGCGCCCGCTAACTCCCTTGTTTCCCCTTGATGCAAGCCATTCTCCCGTAAGCCCTTTGTTTCCCCTACTTACGCAAAAACAGGGGGTATACCCCCCTCTAACATGATCAACCGTTCCATTTCGGAATTCTCCCTGGCGCTATCCTCTGCTTCCCCTCTCTTCTCCGCTTTTTCTCTACGCTCCTCTGCGCACTCTGCGCCTCTGCGTTATCTTTTCTTCTGTCACTGCCTTCCTGTGCTCCATGGCGCATCAACATTCCTCTCCGGGAATTCTGCTCCAAATTGCCAGTTCTCTGCCATAAACGACAAAAGCGCCAATATAACTTTACGGTTATCTATAATATTAAGTAATAGTGTCGGCGCGCCGACATTTTTGATCCTTCACCCAAACAGAGAATCGCAAACGCCGCCCGCCTCAGAAGGAAGGCGCTTGCTCGCCACTAGCCACTCGTCACTAGCCCCTAACTCCAATCATTCCCGCACATACGCAAAAACAGGGGGGTGGGGTCTTCAAACGCTATGCGCTCGCCCATAACTCTTTTGTTTTCTTCCACGATGTTAACTAGTAAGTTAAGGCCAATTGTCGGCGCGCCGACATTTTCGTTTCTGCGCTCCGGCAAGAGTTCACTAAACCCGCCCGCCTCGGAAGGCACCCCTACAAAACCCAAGAGAAACCGCCGGTCTGAAGACCGGCCACTACATGAGAAAATGAGGCAGGCATGAGGGAACTTCGCGCTGGCTGTCGGGGAAAACCATGATATGAGACGGATCTTCCGCAAGGCCGCGACGTCTCTCTTGCTGATTGTGCTGGTCGCGCTCGGCGCCAGGCTGGCGTTCGCGTGGAATGAAACACGCAAGATTCCCGCCGAAGTACTCCGCACGGTGCCCTTTCAGACGGAAACCGGGCATATCGCCTACTCGTTGGCGGCCGGAAAAGGATACTCTTCGCCGTTTGAGCGGGATACCGGACCCACGGCCTGGCTGGCCCCGGTTTATCCTCTGCTTATCGCTGGATTGTTCAAACTTTTTGGCATCTACACGCGCGCATCTTTCTTCGCCGCAGTCTTTCTGAACATTCTTTTCTCTTCGGCTGCGTGCGTGCCGATCTTCTATGCCGCCAGACGGGTCGCGGGCGTGGGGGTTGCGAGTCTCTCCGCCTGGCTGTGGGCTTTATTCACCAACGCGATCATGATGCCCTTCGAATGGATCTGGGATACATCCCTCTCGGCGCTGCTTGCGGCGACCATCCTGTGGGCCACTCTGGAGTTGGCGGAATCCCGCCGTTGGCGTGATTGGTGCGCCTACGGCCTGCTTTGGGGTGCTGCGCTGATGACCAACCCCGCGCTGGCTTCCCTTTTTCCGCTGCTGTTGGGATGGCTAGCTTATCGCGCGCGCCGCGAAGAGCGTTGGCATCTCGCGAGACCCGCGTTTGCGGCGGCTCTTGCGCTGCTATGTTGCCTGCCGTGGACCGTGCGCAACTACGTCGTCTTCCACCGGTTTATTCCGTTGCGTTCCAACTTCGGCTTTGAGCTGTACGTCGGCAACAACGAAAACTACGACGAACGGCGCAGGACTTTGCCCGCGGCCGTTACCTATGACCGCGAGGTCTTGCGCTACCTGAGAATGGGAGAGACGGCCTTCATGGATGAAGAGAAACGCAAAGCCATTCAGTTCATCACGTCTCATCCGCGCGTGGAGCTGGAGCTTACCGGCAAGCGTTTTTTGGACTTCTGGATGGGATCGCCGGAGCCGCTGAAAAAATTTCTTGAAACCGGCTCGCTCTTGATTCGCGGCATCCTTTTGGGAAGTTTCCTGACTGCCGTGGGAGCCTTGCTGGGCGTGGGCGTTCTCTTTTTCAGGCGCAATGCGTACGCCTTTCCGCTGGCGGCCTTTCCGGTTGCTTTTCCTTTGCTTTACTACCTGATGCACGCCTCGCTGCGCTACCGCCATCCGATTGACCCGCTAGTGTTGCTGCTGACGGCGATTGCCGCCGCGGCGCTGTTCCGCAGGCTATTCCCGCAACGCGCTGCCGCCGGGCGGCCAATAGGTTGAGGTTGGGATGACAAGCCAATCCTACTCCGCTTGAGGCTTACGCTTGCGCGGCTTTCTTCGCTTCTGCCGAATCGTAGCTCTCCCCGTAGATTGCGGGAACCTTGCTGCCCATCGGCCGCAGGTACGTGGAAAGCTGCCCGCGATGGTGCACCGAATGCTTCACCGAGAATTCCAGGTACAGCACCGCCGGCAATTGAAGCACGCCGCGGAAGTCCAGCACCTTTACAAGGTGTTCCCCCGACAAAGCGCTCAGGCGCTCGAAATTCTTGGCGAACGATTCGCCAAACCACTGCGCCAATTCCGCGGAGTTGCGCACCGTCTCCGGACGGTGAATCGGCGTGAAGTCAAACGCACCCGCCGCTACGCCCGCATAGAAGCGGTGCTCCGCCGCCGCAATGTGCCAAGCAATCTCCAGCGCGGTTTTTGCGACGGGTTCCGGGCGGTAGTCGCCCTTATCGAGCGGAATCGCTTCGATCACCCGGCGCGTCGTCTTATGTTCGTTTTTCAGCACCGGCAGCGCCAGTTGCAACAGCAACGTACCTTGTTCCGGTTGCAGGTTTTGCATGATGGGTTGACCTCGATTGGTTGGACTATAGCGCAGGCAAAGGCATGCGCTACTGAAGGGTTCGATGCGAGGAAGGGTGCGCGGTTAGGAAGAATCCGGCGGAAGAAGAGGAAAAGGAGGGGGCGGAGGAAGGGCGAAGAAAGTTATTGACTTTCGCTTTTTATTCGCCTATAGTCGCTCCCGGTAGAGGAAACGGGAACGGGTGGCTGCGACTCCATTGCCTTCGGGCTCTCCCGAGCCGTTGGCCACCCGTTGAAAATCTCCGAGCCGCAAACGCGTTGAGGGAATGATCGAAGAGAGATCCCTCGACTGTGAGCCGAAACAGCATCGGCTCTCCGCTCCCCTCGAAGATCGGGGCGAGCGGGATGACAGTATAGGTGATCCGCTTCCCTGCCAGTGCCGTTCCAACGCGCTATGTGCCCGGAGTTGCAACCTTGTGGCTCGCGGCGCGGTGAAACCAAAGAGAGCCGATGGTTGGAACGGTACCAGGAGCTGCCATGGACGCTTGTGTCGAAAACGCCGCCCCCCCAGTCTTCCCTCCTGCACCTGTGACGCAGAGCGAATCCGCGAATCTTGCGGCTTTTGCCAATGTGGAAGAAAGTGGCGAGTGGCGAGTGGCGAGTGGCGAGATTCAGAAAGAGGAAGAGCATTTTGCCAGGCCGCCGTTTTCTGGCGTGGACCCTGCGGCTGCTTCCGCCGCGCCAACCGCAGACGAAAAGCGCTCCTGGTTCCCTACCCGCTGGCTGGGCTTGGGCAAAACGCGCGCGGCAGAGAAAACGCCGCACATTGTTCACGTGGATGTGGACGCGTTCTTCGCTTCCGTCGAGCAGGTGCTGAATCCGAAGCTGCGCGGCAAGCCCGTGCTGGTGGGCCGCGGCGTGGTGGCTTCCGCCAGCTACGAAGCCAAATTTCGCGGCGTGAAAACCGCGATGAGCTTCCGCGACGCGCTGCGCATTTGTCCCAAGGCGATTGTGGTTCCCGGCCAGTACGAGCACTACGCCGATTTTGCCGAGCGCGTGCGCCGCATCCTGGAAACCTACACACCCGCCGTGGAAACCGCCGCGCTGGACGATTTCTATCTGGACTTCGCCGGCACCGAGCGCCTGTATCCCGATTACGGAGCCATGCTGAAGCGGCTGCAAGCGGAAATCCTCGGCAAAACCGGACTGAGCGTTTCCGTGGGCGCCGCGCGCACCAAGGCGGTGGCCTCGATCGCTTCCCGGCTGGAGCGTCCCCGAGGCTTCCGCATCGTGAATCCCGGCGAAGAAGAACTGTTCCTCGCCCCTCTCCCCGTGGAAAAACTCCACGGCATCGGTCATGTCCACGCCGCGGCCCTGGCCGAACGCGGCGTCGCCACCATCGGCCAATTGCGCTTGATTCCCAAGCCCGTGCTGATCGCCGCGTTTGGCGAAGCCGTGGGCCAGCAGATCTGGGAGCGCGCCCGCGGCCTGGATGGCCGCGAGGTGCTGCTGCCCTCGACTCCAAAATCCATTTCCCGCGAAACCACCATCGAAGGCGGCACCATTGACACCGAATTCCTTGGCGGCTTGCTGGAATATCTCAGCGAGCGCATCGGCGGGACCCTGCGCGAATACGGCAAGCAGGCGTGCACCCTGGGCGTGCGGCTGCGCTATGTGGACCATTTCTCCGCGCACCAGACCATCCGGCTGGAGCGGGCAACGAATGACGAGCGCGAACTGCTCGCCGCCGCCAGGGAGCTTTTTACGAAGCTCTTCACGCGGCGCGTGGCCATACGCCACGTCGGCGTCAGCGTGATGAATTTGGAGATGGACCGCCGGCAAAACGAACTGTTCGATACCGACGCCAACCGGCGGTGGTATCTCAACCGCGAAGTGGATCGCGTGCGCGGGCGCTACGGCTGGAACGCGGTCTACTATGGCAAAGGCTTGGAGCTGCGCGAGCACTACGCCACCAAACCAACCGGCCTGGTGCTCTCCACGCCATGCCTTTCTCGCTGAAGCATTCGGATTCCCCCGTTCTCTGCCAACAAGAACGTGACTGGTGACTCGTGACTGGTAAAAACCAGATGACGAGTCACCTCCTCTTCCCTGCACTGGTCCTCCGTACTGGTGGTTGATTAAAAATCATACGGATCACCTCCGCATCGGCATGCCCCGAACAGGTCCGGGGTCCTGGTCGCTGATCTCTGGTCGCTGGTTTCTCCCATGTTCGTGCATTTGGAGTGTCACAGCCATTATTCGTTCCTGCGGGGCGTAAATGCTCCGGAGGAAATCATTGCGGCTGCGGTGGAGCAGAAGATGCCCGCTGTGGCGCTGACGGATACGAACGGGATGTACGCGGCGTTGCCGTTCTATCAGGCGGCGCGGAAGGCGGAGGTGAAGCCGATACTTGGGGTTGTGCTCGATGTGGAAAGGCAAGTGACGAGTGGCGAGTGGCGAGTGGCGGGAAGTGGAAGAGAGATCCCTCGACTGCGGGCCGATGAAAACCATCGGCCCTCCGCTCGGGATGACAGTAAAAATATAGGCGGGCGTGTGATCCCGCTGGTGCTGCTGGCTATGGATGCGGATGGCTACAGCAATTTGTGCCAATTGACGACGCTGCGGCACCTTGGCGCGTTGCGTTTGGGACAAGAAACCTTTGCAGAAAACGCCAGCCGGGCCGTCACGCTGGAAGAATTGGCAACGTACAGTGCCGGCGTGCTGGCGCTATGGCCGGCGTCTGCATTGTTGCGGATGGAACTTGCTGGTAGGGGCGCAGCATGCTGCGCCCCTACAAAAGCGCCCGTCCCGCAAAACCATCCGGGACGCGAAGAACGCGCTTCAGAAGGCGGCCGCTACACAAACTTGAGGGAAATTTTCGGCGATCGCCTCTACATCGCCGTGCAGCATCTCTCCCCCGGTGATGGCCGCATCCTGCGGGAGGCGGAGCGGCTGGGGCGGGAAATGAACATCCCGCTTGTGGCCACCAACAGCGTGCACTTTCTGCGGCCCGAAGAGCATTTGCATCATCGCGCCGTGAACGCCATACGCACGGGCAGCCTGTTGACCACCGTGGCCCCGCCCGAAATCACCACCGGCGAAGCCTGGTTCAAGCCTGCCGCCGAAATGCAGCGCCTGTTTCCCGATCATCCGCAACTCCTGCGCGCCACGCTGGAGATCGCCGAACGTTGCAACCTGCAGCTCGAACTTGGCAAGCTCATCTTTCCGGAATTTCCCGTGCCGCCGGGCGAATCGCCCTTCTCCTATTTGTGGAAACTCAGCTTTGAAGGCGCCCGCAAACGCTACCGCCCGCTGCGCCCCGAAGTGCTTGCGCGCCTGACGTACGAGCTCGAAGTCATCGACAAACTCAATCTCGCGCCATATTTCCTGCTGGTCTGGGACATCGTCGAAGAAGCCAATCGCCGCGGCATTCCCGCGGTGGCGCGCGGCTCCGCGGCCAGTTCCATGGTCACCTACTGCTTGGGCATTTCCTGCGTTTGCCCGCTGCGCTGGGGCCTCTATTTCGAGCGTTTTCTGAACGTGCAGCGCGGCGATTGCCCGGACATCGACATCGATATCTGCGGCGCACGCCGCGATGAACTCCTGGACTACGTTTACGCGCGTTGGGGCGCGGAGCATGTCGCCATGATCGGCAGCTTCATCACCATGCACGCGCGCCTAGCTGTGCGAGAGGTCGCCAAAGTTTTCGGCGTGCCTCCCGGCGAAGTGAATCACTTCACCAAGCGCCTGCCGCACCGCCCCGTGCGCGAAATTCTCGACGCCATCCAAAATTTGCCGGAGTGCCGCAACCTGCCCATCCACGACGAACCCTGGAAGACGATTCTCCAGGTGGCCCTGCGGCTGGACGATGCGCCGCGCCATTTGGGCATACATCCTTGCGGCACCGTGATTTCTGCGCGTCCGCTGACGCATCTGGCGCCGCTGGAACGCGCCGCCAAGGGCATCGTCGTCACGCAATACGATATGAACGCGATCGAAGCGCTCGGCCTGATCAAGATGGACCTGCTGGGGCAGCGCGGGCTTACCACGATGGCGTTGGCACTGGACAACATTGAGAAAGAGGTTGAGGAAAGAAAGGAGGTAAAGGAGGTAGAGGAGAAGAGCGGCGTTGCGGCGGATGGCGTCACGCCTTGCCCGAAGGCACGAACCATCGATTTCGTCGCCATACCCGAAAATGATCCCGCCACCTGTGCGGTGATCGCTGAAGGCCGCACCATGGGCGTTTTTCAGATTGAATCCCCCGGCATGCGTGGGCTGCTGCGCACCATGAAAGCGCGCACGCTGGAGGAAATGGCCGCGGCCCTGGCGCTGATCCGTCCCGGCGCTTCGGAATACGGCTCGAAAGAGCTTTTCCTGAAGCGACTGCGCGGGCACGAACCGGTGATTTACGCGCACGAATCGCTGAAAAGCATTCTTGGCGACACGCTGGGCGTATGCATCTACCAGGAACAAGTGATGCAGATCGCGCAAGCCGTGGGCAGCATGTCCCTGGCGGAAGCGGACATCGTGCGGCGTTCGGCGGCAAAATTTTCTGGCCAGCGCGAACGAGAGAGGCTTCGCGGCAAATTCCTGAAGGCCGCAGAACAAATGGGCTTGCAAGGGGCTGAACGTGAAGAAACCTGGATGATGGTGGAGAAATTCGCAGGCTTCGGCTTCTGCAAAGCCCACGCGGCCACTTATGCGGATATTTCGTATCGCATGACCTACCTGAAAACGCACCACACCGCGGAATTCCTTGCCGCCATGTGCAGCGCCGGTGCGGGCTTCTATCACGTTTCCGCCTACGTCGAGGAGGCCAAGCGCTGGGGCATCGCCGTGCTCCTGCCCTCGGTGAATCATTCGCGCATGGAGTACACCGCGGAGTGGAACGCGGACGGTGAGCCCTTCGCGCCTCCCCTCGAAGCTCGGGGCAAGCAGGGTAAACGCGCGCTGCGTGTCGGCCTGATGCAGGTGAAGGGCCTGCGCGTGGAAACGATCCTGGCGATCCTGCGCTCGCGCGAAACGCACGGCCTATTCCGCTCGCTGGAGGATTTTCTGGCGCGCATCCCGGCGGAACGCGATGAAATCGAAGCGCTGATCAAGTGCGGCGCGTTTGACGGCGTCTGCGCCATGACGCGCCCGGCCATGCTGTGGCAGTGGAATCTTCTGCAGGCCAAGGGGCAGCATGGGCACGCGGGGCCGCGCGCCGCTCGCCCGGCTGCATCAATGGATACGGAAAAAACAGATTCCTCTCCCGCTTTGCGGGATCGGAATGACAACTTTGCAGGTTTGCCCGATCGCAACTCTGGCACAGGCTCCAGCGCCTCATCCGTGCTTTTCGCGGAGATGGAGCACGACGACTCCATTGCCATGGCCTTGCGCGAAATTCATACCATCGAGTACACGCCGGAGCAGAAGCTGCGCTATGAACGGGAAATCCTGGAAGTGTGCGTGAGCGGCCACCCGCTCGATTTCCTCCCGCGCAACGGCGAAGCCTGGAGCGATGAACTGCCGCAACGCACCGGGAAGCGCGTGACGCTGTGTGGCTGGGTGGTCACCTTCCGGCATGTGGGCACGAAAAACTACCGCAACATGATGTTTGTCACGCTGGAAGATCAGCGCGGCATCTACGAGGTGATTCTTTTCCCGGAAGCGTATGACAAGTACGGCGGGCTGGTCTACGAAACGCGCGCCATGCGCGTCACTGGCCGCGTCGAGGAAGGGGGCCAGGTGAGGGCGGAATTATTGGAACGATTGAGAGTGTAACGGAGGTTTGTCGAGAGGCAACAATCGAGCAGATTGGGGAAGGATATCAGCGATCAGAGATCAGCGATCAGGAAACAAAAGCAAGAAACCCGGCGAACAACGCATTCCCGGCTCCTGATCGCCGGTCGCTGATCGCTGGTCGCCGCTTCCTGATATCTGATCTCTGATAACTGATATCTCCAAAATGATCACACCAGCAGACAACGCGCCACCACCAGCCGAGCCGCAAACCGGCCGCTCCGTCGAATCCGCCGAAGCCTGGCTGGGCCGCAACCGCAGCAGCAAGCGCCGCCTCTGGGAACGCTTGAATCCGCGCCACCGCAAGGAGCTGCGCATGCTGGCCGAAGCGCTGGCGCTGCAGCAGAACCACGCGCGCCTGCCCGAGCCGCTGCGCGTCCGCCTGGACGCGGCCCTTGCCGAACTCGACCGCCTGGTCCGCCGCATCGTCGCCATCCTCGCGGAGGTAGCACGCCGGACACCGCCGCCCGGCTAGGTATTGCGGCTCCCTTTCGCCGGTCGCATACTCTGCTCATGAGCACTTCCAGCCGATTCCGGGTCCTGGCAGCCCTGCTCGTTTTGTTCACCGTGGGCGTCCTCGCCGCGCCTGGCCGCGCCGACGAAATCCGCTTGAAGGACGGCAAAAAGCTCTACGGCGTGATCGTGGCCTACGAAGACAACATGTTCAAGGTCAAAACCGACTATGGCTACGTCCTCGTGGAAAAAGATAAGATCGCGCAAATTATTCCCAGCACGCCCGCCGAAGCCGCGGCCCCGAAGCAGCCTGCTGCAAAGCCCGCCGACGCGTCACCGAAGGCGGAGCCTGCCGTGAACAAGAGCAAAGAGCCACCGGCCAGCATCACGAATGCCAACGCGAAATCCAGCGCCCCCATCGTCAATAATCTGGCCGTGCGCCCGGAAATTCCGGTCTCCTCCAACAAACCCGATGCACCTCCACCGGCGATCAAAGCGTCGAATGCTGTGCCGAAGACGGCGCTGGCTGCCACTGCGGCACCGCCTGCACCCCCCAAGGAAGAGCCCCCGGCCAATCGCGAGGAAATTCAGGGCAACCTCTATATCAACCACGAATTTGGATTCCGCATCTTCAAGGCCCCAAGCTGGCAGCTTATCGATGGCGCTGGGCAAACGCTGCCGAACGCGATCATGGCGATGGGCACCTCGAACGAATCCACCTTGCTCGTCGTGGCCCAAGAAAAGACCAAGACGCCCCTCGACGCTTCCGCAAGAACCGTCGAGGAACGCCTGCATGATGTGTATGAGAATTACCGGCTGATTTCCGAACGCAAGACCGTCGTGGGCGGCCAAGCGGCCATCGAATACCGTTATCGCGGCGTGGCTGATGGACACGATTGGTCCGGCACGCTGGCGGTAGTCGCGCGCGGCGGCGAGATTTTCACCGTCCTCGGCATGACCTTCGCCGACACGGACCTCATCCAGATCCAGGAAAACGTGATCGCGCGGGCTATCGCCAGCCTCGACTTCAGCGCCAAGTAATTCATTCCTGGGAGGGCACGACTTCCCAAACTGTGGAAAACGCTCGCCCTTGTCATTCCGAGCCCAGTTCGCTTTTTGAACAGGGCGAGGAACTCTGCTCCTTCGCGTGCTTTTTACGCGATGAATCTGCTTTTTCCCAGCTCTCTTGCGAAAAGCAGAACCATCGCTTTGCACGGGATGACAAGATTTTTCTGAACTAGCTCGAGGGATGAATTGCACCTTGTGAGAAATACGGGTTAGCTCTACCCTTCGCCGGGCTTGCGGTGATCGCGAATCATCGCGATCAGCGCCTGCACCGCGCGCGGCAGGCTGCGGTCGCGCCGGTAGACCAGCGCGAGTTCGCGGTACATATCGAATCCCTCCACGTTTAGCAGCTTCACTTCGCCGCTCTTCACCTGATCGCGCGCGAAGCTTTCGCTAATGATGGAAATGCCCACGTCCGCGGCCACGAACGTCTTGATCATGCCGATGCTGGGCAATTCCATGGCGATGCGCAAGCGCGAGCGGTACGGCCGGAACAGCTTGTCCAGCACCTGCCGCGTGAACCCCGTCTTGGGGAAAATCAGCGGCGAGGAGGCGACCTCCTCGAGCGTCACGTGGCTGCGTTGCGCCATCGGATTCTTCGCGCTCACCATGAAGCGCAGCCGGTCGCGATTGATCGTGTGTATCTTCAAATTGGGCGATTTCAGGGGCAGCGTCACAATCCCCAAGTCCAGGGAACCTTCCTCCAGCCGTTGCAGGATCTTGTGGCTGAAATTGCGGTAGATGCTGATTTGCACCAGCGGGTAGCGTCGCTGAAATTCCGCCAGAATATCCGGCAGCAGATACAAGCACGTGGCTTCATTGGCGCCAAAAGCTACCGGGCCTTGCACGACGTTGCCACGGTCCGCCACCACTTGCATGGATTCGTCGCGCAGCCGCAACAGCCGCTCGGCGAATTCGAACAACACCTCGCCTGCAGGCGTCAGCTCGACCGATTTAGCGGAGCGGTCCAGCAGCTTGGCGTGATACGCCTGTTCCAACTGGCGAATCTGCGCGCTCACCGCGGACTGCGAGCGAAACACCTTTTGCCCCGCCTTGGAAAAGCTCTTGAGCTTGGATACCTGAACGAACGTAGTGAGTTGGTCGAAGTCCATAGTTAAAATCTCACGTAGGAGTATAACGAATAATCTGTAAGTTTAAGGTAAAGATTCCGCGGGACTCAAGCATACTGCGGCGCGGGGCTGGATTGCGCCCCGAAATAGTTTGCTGCGGCAGCGGGCAGCCAATCGGCAATCCGCGGCGAGGCCGCTTTCCAGGCCCCTTCCAGGGTTCCCTGGAAATGAATCGGTTGGATGCGGAGGAGCGGAAGTGAGGGGAGCGCCAGCAACCGGAACGCGCGAGGGCTACCCGTGAGTGCGACGTGGGTTTCCAGCAATCCGCGCAGATAACGCTCCTCCGTTTGTTCCAGTTCATGAGGCTGGACAAATTCGTTGTTGAGAATGTGGTCCGCTTCGGTGCGGAGCAGGTATGCCAGTCCGCCGGTCATCCCCGACCCGAAATTCAACCCTGCCGGGCCTAACACCGCCACAACGCCCCCGGTCATATACTCGCAGCCGTGCTGGCCCACGCCTTCCACAACGGCCACTGCGCCGCTGTTGCGCACCGCAAAGCGTTCTCCCGCTTGCCCCGCGACGTAAAGCTGCCCGGAAGTCGCGCCATACAAAACCGTGTTGCCCGCCAGCACGTCGCCGCGTTTGGAAGCATTCTTCCCCGAGGCAATCACCACCGTGCCGCCGGAGAGTCCTTTGGCGACGTAATCGTTCGCCTCGCCTTGCAGCTTGAGGGTCACGCCCGCGGTGAGAAACGCCCCGAAGCTTTGTCCAGCGAAGCCCTGAAATTCCAGGGTGATGGGTTCGGTCTCCATCGAGAGCAAATGCCGCCGCATGAGTTCACCGCTCAAATGTGTGCCGACGCTGCGGTGGGCATTCTGAATCGCTGTTGGCGCAGCTCCGGCCAGGTGCATTTTCTCCAAACTTAATTCTTGATCAGGCAATCCCGTATCCAACACCGTCGTCTGCTGCGCGACGACGTGAGCCGGCTTGGCCGCCGGGATCACCAGCAACGCGTCCAGCCCCGATTGCGTTTCCAGGCGATCGTACCAGCCGCGCAATTCCGTCAAATTACGCACGCCCAATTCCGCCATGCCCTTGCGAATTTCTTCCGCCAGCGCGCGGAAATAGGACACAACCATCTCGGGTTTCCCGTTAAACCGCGTGCGCAATGCTTCGTCCTGCGTCGCGATGCCCACCGGGCACGTATTCAAGTGACACTGGCGCGCCATCACGCAACCAATCGCCACCAACGCCGCCGTGCCAAATCCGAATTCGTCCGCGCCTAAAATTGCCCCGATGAGAATATCCTTGGCAAAGCGCAGCCCGCCATCCACACGCAAGAGCACCCGCGAACGCAGTCCGGCGCGCAAAAGCGTTTCGTGCGTCTCGCGCAAGCCGATTTCCCACGGCAAGCCCGTGTTTTTGATCGAGGTGAGCGGCGAGGAGCCCGTTCCGCCATTGTGACCGCTGATGGTGATCACGTTCGCCCCGGCTTTGGCCACGCCCGCGGCGATCACGCCAATTCCGGTGCCGGAAACCAACTTCACGCCGATGCGCGCTTGCGGGTTCACGGCGCGCAGATCATGAATCAACTGCGCCAAATCCTCGATGCTGTAAATATCGTGATGCGGCGGCGGCGAAATCAGCGGCGTGCCTGGCGTCGCGTGGCGGATGCGCGCGATGTATTCGGTCACCTTCTTCGCGGGCAGCTGGCCGCCTTCTCCGGGCTTCGAGCCCTGCGCCATCTTGATTTCCAGCTCTTCGGCGCGCACCAGATATTCGCTAGTTACGCCAAATCGCCCGGAAGCTACCTGCTTCACCTTGCAGGAGGCGCCCTGTAACCGGTAAGTGTCGGAATCTTCCCCGCCCTCGCCGGTATTGCTGCGCCCGCCCAGTTGATTCATGGCGATTGAAAGCGTTCTGTGCGCTTCCGGGCTGAGCGACCCGAGTGACATCGCCTGCGTGCTGAAGCGCTTTAGGATGGATTCGAGCGATTCCACCTCCTCCAGCGCCACCCCTTGCTCCGGCAACATCTCCAGCAAATCGCGCAAAAACGTTGTGCCGGCGGCCTTGCGCACATCTTCCAGCGCGCTGTAATGCTCGCCATCCGGCTGTTTGGCATGCGCGTGCATGCGGCGAATAAACTCCGGTGAATTGGCGTGCAACTCTGCGCCCTTGCGGTAGCGGTAGAGCCCGTGATCCGCCAGATCCTCCGAGGCCCCGCTGAATGCAGCCGCGTGCATTTTCAGATAGTCCTGCAGCAACAGCTCCAGCGTCTTCGTGCCGGGATAAAAACCCGCATCCTCAAAATAGTCGCGGCAGATGTCCTCATCGAGCCCAAGCACTTCAAACAAGTGGCTGTTGCGGTAACTCGCCATCGTGGAAATGCCCATGCGCGCGAGCACCTTGCGCAATCCCCCGTACATCGCTTTGCGCACCTTCTCGAATCCGCCCGCTTCCTCGCGCTCCGCAAATTCTTCCGCCAGGTACGGCACAACCGCGCTGGCGCCCGCTGCCAGCAGCATGGCCACATGATGCGTGTCGTAGACTTGCGCGGTTTCCACGACCACGGGCAAGTCCGCCATTCCCTGCCCCACCAAATTCTTCCACGCCCGCGCCGCGGCCAGCAGCGCCGGCAACGCCGCGCGGTCGCTTCCAACTCCACGGTCGGAAAGGAGGAGGAGCCCCGGGCGCCCGCCGCTACTCAGAGGGGTAGAAATGCACTGAGTCAAACAACGGCGCGCACCCGGAACTCCCTGGGAGGAAGGAAAACTAAAATCCAGGGTTTGCACGGGCGCCAGCGTCTCGCACAACGCTGCCAACTCTCCCGCGCTCAAAATCGGCCCCAGCAGGAATTGCCCGTGCCCCAGCGGCACCTCCAGCGACATCACGTGGGCTTCGCGCAGCGGATCAATCGGCGGATTCGTTACTTGCGCGAAGCGCTGCTTGCAGTAATCCCAGAGCGGCCGGGGCAACGCCGAGAGGAATGCCGGCGGCGCGTCATCGCCCATGCTCCAATCCGCTTCCTTGCCCGTCAGCAGCGGGCGGAATAAAATTTTGTACTGGTCCTCGCTCCATCCCGCAGCGCCGGCGATACGCTTTGGTTCCGCAACACTGGCGCGCGCGACCCGCGATTCCAGCTTCAACAGGCGTGTGTGGCTTACTGCTCTGCGCGGCACCTGCGACGTCACACTCTTCAGCAATTCTCTCCAGCGCAGCAGCACGCCGGCCTGCGGATTCGCCAGAATCATTTCGCCCGGGCCCAGCCGGTGGCGCTCCTTCACGCGCGATTCTTCCAGGTCCACCAGCCCCGTTTCCGAGCCGGCGATCACCAAGCCATCGTGCGTCACGGTGTAACGCATCGGCCGCAAGCCGTTGCGGTCCAGCTTCACGCCCACCGAAACTCCATCGCTGAAGACCATCGCCGCCGGGCCGTCCCACGGCGCGCCTTCGTGCGACAACGTTTCAAGGGCCGCATATACTTCCGAGGAAAGAAACGGATCGTGCATGAAAGCGGGAGGCACCAGCGTCAGCATCGCCGATTCCACGCTCTTCCCTTCCAATAATTTCAATTCCAGCGCGTTATCAAGGCTCGCCGAGTCGCTGACGTTCTCTTCCAGCAGGCGGAACCATTTCCCCACGCCGATGTGTTTGCGGATTTCGCGCTCTTTCGCGCGCACCCAGCGCCGGTTGCTCACCACCGTGTTGATTTCGCCGTTGTGCGCCACATACCGGAACGGCTGCGCCAGTTGCCACGAGGGTTGCGTGTTCGTTGAGTATCGTTGGTGGAATATGGCGAACCGCGCCACAAACTCCCCGCTCCGCAGGTCCTCGTAAAATTGCGGAAACTGCCAGGGCGTCAGCAAGCCTTTGTATACGACTGTGCGCGAGGAGAGCGAGCACAGGTAAGCCTTCTCCGGCAGGCAGCCTTCCGCGCGTTTCCGCAGCAATGCCAGGCCGCGCTCGAATTTCGCCGCGGCGTTAGCACTGCCGTTTTTTGTGGGGATCGGTTCAATGAAAAACTGCCAGATCTCCGGCATGCTCTCAAACGCCCGCTGACCCAGCGCGTTTGAATTTATGGGCACGCGACGCCAACCCGCCAGGCGCATTTTCCCGCGCCCGATGCCTTCTTCCATCGCCGCGCGCGCATCGGCCACGCGCGCCGCGGGCACGAACAGCATGCCCACGCCAAACTTTTCGCCAAGTGGGATATTCTGCTCCGCCGCGCGCGCCCGGAAGAAAGCTGCCGGCAGGCTGGTCAAAAGACCCGCGCCATCACCGCTCGCGCCATCGGCATCAACCCCGCCGCGATGCGACAACCGTTCCAGCGCCTGCAATGCCTGTTGGAGGACTTCGTGGGTGGGGGGCCCGCTTAAACGCGCAATGAACCCGGTTCCACAAGCGTCGTGGTCCGGGTGGCCCCAGTTTGGCTGACGCCAACTGGGCCTCTGCGCACGGCGGCTACACATGATATTGTGATAATCGCCGCGCCCAGGAATGTACAATGCAGAATTTTTCTGGAATGTATCGGAATTCCGCCGCTGGCTGCGGAGCCTAATTCCTTAAAACTTAGTGACTTCGCTGAATTGAAATCCCCGGATTTTCATGGGCGGAACGACCATTTCCGTGGATTCCTCGCCACTGGCGCGGTGCGCCGCTCCCAGCAGTTCCACATTCCCAAGCATTTCTAAAACTGATTGATTGAATCGAAAATTCCGGGCCGCCCGGCCAATTTGGCCTTTCTCCACCAGATACAAACCGTCCCGCGTCATCCCCATCATGATCTTCTCGTAGGGGTCCACTTCGCGGATATACCACAGCCGCGTCACCAGCAGCCCTCGCTCCGTCGAGCGCACCATCTCCTCAAGCGAAGAATTCCCTCCCCCGATCACCAGATTCGTCGGCGCTTCCCCATACTCGTTGGGCAGGGCGAAACCGTGGCCCGTGGGATTGGCACGCGCCGCCTTCGCCGAGCGTCGCGAGTACACCAGGTTGCGCAGCACACCATTGTCCACCAACACCACGCGTTGCCGCGGCAGCCCTTCCCCGTCAAATGGCGGGCCCAACTGCTCCGGATGATAGACGTCATCCGTGATGGTGATGTTTTTGCCAAAGAGTGTCTTGCCCATGCGCCCGGAAAAGCAGGAGCGCTTGTCTTCCACCGCCGTCGCGGCAAAGTCATAAAAAAGAAAACCCATGAGATCGAGCACGGCCGCGGGTTCCAGGATGACCGTGTATCGCCCGGGATCCAGCTCCACGGGATTCTGCGCGCGCTTGGCCTTTTCGCTGGCCGTCAGGGCCAAGGCAGTGGGGTTGATCGCGCGCACGTCGGCCGCGTTGGCCTTCGCCCAACTCGCCGCGCCGCCGTGCTGCATGGTCACCGAAAATTCCGCTTGCGTCTGCCGGTACGCGGCGAACAGGCCGCGCGAATTGCTCAACACCGTCTGGCTCTGCCCGCTCTCGAAAATTCCCGCCGCTACCTGGCCAGTCCGCTCCGCCAGTTCGCACGCCCGCTTGACCGCACGCGCGCGCTCTTCCGCCGTCAGCTTCGCAGTGGCAGGGATGAACCTTGGCAGCGCGCGATACTTCTGCTTGCCAAGCAGGGGCAGCAGGCGCGGATCCTTCCGCTGGCTTGCCGCCAAGGCCAACGAATTCTCCAGTGCCGCGCGCAAAACGTCCTCTTCCAGGCGATTGGTCGTTACACGAGCGGTCCGCCCGTCCATCACGGTGCGAATCGACACCGTCAAGCTGTGTTCCGCAACGTTCTGGTGAATGGCATTGTTCGCAAAGCGGGTGAGCGCGTCGACCACCTCTTCGACGTGTACTTCCGTTTCCTTTACTCCGCGGAGCTTCGCCAGACGCAGAACGTTGGCCGCGATGGCGCGCAATTCCCGCACGTCGCGGAGTGTTTCGCCGCTGACATTCGCTCCTTTTGTCGCTGCTCTCCGCATCGTCTTCCCTGCGTTCATCCCTCTGAAAAGGCCGTACCGATTTTCACGTTCCGGAAACGGGCTGGAGAGGCCCCGTGCCCCGTGCCCATTATTTGCATCGGCTGGCCCTTGCCGCAATTCGGCGTGCCCCAGAGCAGCCAGTGGTCGTCGTTGCAGATGGCGTCGCACGAGTTCCAGAATTCCGTGGTGATGCCACTGTAGCTGGGGTTCTTCAGCATGCGCGTTTTCTTTCCGCCCTGGATCTCCCAGGCGATTTCGGTGGAAAACTGGAATTGGTAGCGCCGGTCATCAATGGACCAGGAGCGGTTCGTCTCCATGAGAATGCCCTCGTCCGTGTCCGCGATCAGATTCTCCAATATCCACGGACCCGGCAGAATGCTTACATTCGTCATGCGGATCATTGGCAGCCGGTTCCAGCCTTCGGTGCGCACGGTGCCGCCAGAACGCTCAAGGCCGATCAGATGCGCCGTCTCCCGGCTGGAAAGATACCCGCAAAACTCGCCGGCCTTGATGATGTCAATGCGCTGCGCCGGCACGCCTTCGTCGTCATACGCAAATGTGCCCAGCCCCGGCCCGTGCGCGACGCGCGCGTCCGCCACCACATTCACAATCGGCGAGGCGTAGCGCAGGCGATGCAACTGATCAAGCGTGAGAAAACTGGTGCCGGCAAAATTCGCTTCCTGGCCAAGGACGCGATCGAGTTCAATGGGATGGCCGATGGACTCATGAATCTGCAATCCAAGCTGGCTGGCCCCCAGGATCAGCGTGCCCGTGCGCTCGGGGCACTGCGCTGCACCGTGCAAGGCTACGGCTTCCTCGCCCACCCGCGGCGCGTGATTCAGGAGATCCAGCGATTCGATCAATTCGTAGCCGCCCAGAACGTGCTGTCCGCCAAAGCTGTTGGGATACGAGCGCTTCTGAATGGCATCGCCCTGGAAGCACGTGGCCACGATTCCGCAGCCCGAAACCACCCGGCGCTGGTGAATCTTCGATCCCTCGCTCGACGCAAACCACGTGTCTACCTTGCGGAATTGCATATCCGTTTCCGTCAACGTGACGCCCTTCACCCGCCGCATGGCCTCATCCGCCGCCAGCAGTAGTTCTAATTGCGTCTCCAGCGGAATCTCGAAAGGGTCCTTCACAAAGGGGCTCTGCCAGCTATCCACGTAGGCCGCCTCGTGAGCCAACCGCACATCGTTCTTTTTCGCCAGCGCCGAAGCCTTGGCAATCGCCACGGCCTGCGCAGCACAAGCGGCGACGCCTTCCCGCGTCAGCACGTCCGTCGAGGCAAATCCCCACGCGCCCCGGGCGATCACCCGGATTCCCAGGCCAATCGATTCACTCTGCCCGAGCGTCCCCACCTGTCCATTTTTTGTTGTAAGGTCGCGCTGCCGCATGTGCATTAGGCGCACGTCGGCATAGGTCGCGCCGCGCAGCCGCGCCACGTCCAGGGAATGTCCGCAAAGCTCCCACATCGTGTTCACCAAAAAGAAGGGGCGCAGGATGTCCGCGCCCCTTCAAGTTCACAATCGTTGCGCGCAGTCTTGCCGGATCAGGTGCCTTCCTGCCACGAAGCGAGATACTGTTCCTGCTCGGCCGTCAGCTTGTCCAGGCGATGTCCCATGGACTCCAGCTTCAGCTTGGCGATTTCCCGGTCCAGGTGCTCTGGCACAACGTACACCTGCGGCTTCAGCTCTTTGTGGTGTTTCATCAGGTACTCCGCGGAGAGCGCCTGATTCGCGAAGCTCATGTCCATCACCGAAGCCGGATGCCCCTCAGCGGTCGAGAGGTTCACCAAACGCCCTTCGGCAATCAGATAAATCTTTCGCCCGTCCTTCATCAGGAATTCATCCACCATGGGACGCACTTCCTTCTTGCCAGTGGCCAATGCTTCCAGCGCGGGAATCTCGATTTCCACATTGAAGTGGCCGGAATTGCAGACGATCGCGCCACTCTTCATCACCTCAAAGTGTTCGCGGCGAATCACGTTTTTATTGCCCGTGACGGTGATGAAGATGTCGCCTTGCTTGGCCGCCTCAGCCATCGGCATCACGCGGAAGCCGTCCATCACCGCCTCGATGCCCTTCACCGGATCGATTTCCGTGATGATGACGTCCGAGCCGAGTCCCTTGGCGCGCATTGCAGCGCCGCGCCCGCACCAGCCGTAGCCGGCGATGACCACTTTCAGGCCCGCCAGCAGCACGTTGGTTGCGCGGATCACGCCATCCAGTGTGGACTGGCCCGTGCCGTAGCGGTTGTCAAAGAAATGCTTGGTCATGGCATCGTTTACCGCGATGATCGGATACTTCAGCGTGCCGTCCTTGGCCATGGCGCGCAAACGAATCACGCCGGTGGTGGTTTCTTCCGTGCCGGCAATCAGATTCGGCACCAGGTCCTTCCGCTTGGTCAGCAGCATGGTCACGAGGTCGCAGCCATCGTCCATGGTGAACTGCGGTTTGTGCTCCAGCGCCGCTTTCAGATGCTCGTAATAGGTGTTGTTGTCCTCGCCCTTGATGGCATACGTGGGAATATTGAAATCGCGATTCAACGAGGCCGCCACCTCATCCTGCGTCGAAAGCGGATTCGACGCGCAGAGCACGATGTCCGCGCCGGCGTCCCGCAACGCAATCATCAGGTTGGCGGTCTCGCTGGTCACATGCAGACACGCGGAAACGCGCAGCCCCTTCAGCGGTTGCTCCTTCGCGAATCGCTTGCGGATGGACTCCAGCACCGGCATCTGCTGCGCCGCCCATTCGATCTTGCGCTTGCCCGCATCGGCAAGCGCCATGTCCTTCACATCGCCTTTTTTCAGTTCAGCCGTGGCCATTCGTACGCTCCTCAAGAGATAGAATTCGCGAACCAGGGGCAATTCTGCTTTTAGGACTTCACCTCAGCAAGCCGGACACACCTGCGAGGAGAGAAAAACATCGGCCGTAACATCCACCGGACGGCGGCGCGGGCCGCTTCGCTTAACGCCGTGCCGCAACTTCGGCAACTGCTGCGAGCCCCGCAGCCTTACGCAGCGTGTCGGCGCGGTCGGTACGCTCCCAGGTAAAACCGGGGCCAGTGCGGCCAAAATGGCCATAAGCCGCGGTCGGCTTATAGATGGGCTTGCGCAGGTCGAGCGCCTCAATGATGGCTTTGGGCGTGAGCGGGAAATTCTCGCGCACGAGCGCGGTGATCTTTTCTTCGGAGATGGCGCCGGTGCCGAAGGTGTCTACCATGACCGAGACGGGTTCGGCGACGCCGATGGCGTAGGCCAATTGCACTTCAGCGCGGCTGGCGAGGCCCGCCGCGACGATGTTCTTGGCGATGTACCGGGCCATGTAAGACGCCGAGCGGTCCACTTTCGACGGATCCTTGCCGGAAAATGCGCCGCCACCGTGCCGGCTGTAACCGCCGTAGGTGTCCACGATGATTTTGCGTCCGGTCAGGCCGGCATCGCCCATCGGCCCGCCAATGACAAAGCGCCCGGTGGGGTTGATGTGATATTTGGTTTTTGCGTCGAGCATGTGCGCGGGGATGATGGGCCGGATCACGTATTCCATGACAGCATGGCGCAGATCTTCGTTGGGAACAGTGTCGCTGTGCTGCGTGGAAACCACCACGCAATCCACACGGAAAGGCTTGCCATCGCGGTATTCCACGGTCACTTGGGATTTTCCATCGGGCCGGAGGAAATCGACTTTCTTGCTCTTGCGGACTTCGGCGAGGCGTTGCGTCAAGCGGTGGGCCAACTGGATGGGCATGGGCATCAGTTCTTCGGTTTCATCGCAGGCGAAGCCGAACATCGAGCCTTGGTCGCCCGCGCCGCCCGCATCCACGCCCATGGCGATGTCCGGAGACTGGCGCTTGACGGTGCACATCACCGCGCAGGTGGTGGCGTCAAAACCGAAGAGCGCGTTGTCGTAGCCGACCTGTTCGACCGTCTTGCGAATAAGATCGTCGTAGTCCACATGCGCGGAGGTGGTAATCTCCCCCGCAACGACCACTAAACCCGTGGTGACCAGCGTCTCGCACGCCACGCGGCCCTTGGGGTCTTGGCGCATCACTTCATCAAGCACCGCGTCCGAAATCTGGTCGGCAATCTTGTCCGGGTGACCCTCTGTCACCGACTCCGAGGTAAACAGAAAATTCCTCTTGGATTCGCTCAAAACATCTCTCCTATTGTCCTCGTCTATCGACAGCGGGGCGGATACACCCCAACCTCACGGTTCTTGCGGGGACGTAAACTTAATCCTTAAAAGGCTACCATTCCACCGCGCCGGAATCAACGCATTGATTCTCCACGGCTTAGCATCGCAGCGAACGGCTTGTTTCCCGCATTCAGCGGCACTTGGGCGCAGTTGTGTGAAACCCCGAATCCAGAAACGTCAAGAACCGCACCTTTTGAAGAAACAAAGGCCAAATGATGCGGCATCCAAAATCGCCTCACCCATCAATCTGTCGGCCACCCGCCCGGTGGCAGAACAGACCCTTCCATCATTGTGGCTTCACCTGATGCTCCTCGAACCACTTCCGCGCCCTTTCCTGCTCGCGGGATAGATCGGTTGGCGTCAGGTGAGATGCGGCCTCGTCTCGGTGCTCCGCAGGCCCTTTCGCCAGCGAGGAGCTATCCAAGGGGGAAAGCTTGCTAGCCGCCAGAGCGTACCAGAAATAGGCTTCTGCGCAGGCTTGGGACACGCCCTGGCCCTTGTCGTACAAAAATCCAAGGCTGAATTGCGCGTCGGCGTTGCCTTGCTCTGCTGCCTTGCGGTACCACGCTGCCGCTTGCGTGTAGTCCTGGGGCACACCATGGCCGTCGCGGTACAAATCCCCGAGGGCGTCTTGCGCCTCAGCGTCGCCCTGCTCAGCCGCCTTGCGATACCAAAACGCCGCTTGCGCGTAGTCCTGGGGCACACCCCCGCCCTTGTCGTACAAAAATCCAAGGGTAGATTGCGCGTCGGCGTCGCCTTGCTCAGCCGCCTTGCGAACCCACGCTGCCATTTGCGTGTCGCCCTGGTGCGTGTCGTCATTCACGCCGGATTCGGGTGGTTGTTTCTCGCTATATCCCAACTGCGCCATGAACATCTCTTGTATCTTGCCAATCTTAGTTCCACCGATAAAGATTCCGAGATATGGCGCGAGGAATATAGGCCAGAGCAAGGCAACTACAGCCGAGATGTAATTTTGTTGAATTAATAAATAAATTACCGCCACCGGGACGGTGATCCATTTCAGGAGGACGAAGAAAACCCCGAATCTTGCCATAGCTACATTGACATATCTGTATCGGACGAAAGACCACAGTATAGTCAAAATAATAAATACGCCGATGACCCCCCACCATTCAAAAAATATTAGGAGCACAGGTACAATCGGCTGGCTCAAAAAAGCTGGCCATATTCCCCACTCAATCGCTCGCAACATAGACCATTGCAAGTTCTCTTGGTCGCTATATCCTTGGTTCCACGCCATAGAATTTTTGAAGATGGGTATTTAACATCAAATGCGATTCGAGCACCCCAAAACAGCCAGAGCATAGCTTTTGCCGATGCCCAAACCATGCCGTGTACTAACACGGCGGTCAGAAGCAAACTTCCCACCCCTACGGCCAACCCTATCAGAGTCTTGGCGGGTGGAGCAGGGAATTCTCTTGATTCATGGGACACCGGGTGAGTATATCATTCACATACGACCCTTTGTTGGTAGCGGATGCAACCGTGGGTGCCGCACCCTTTGGTTTGTAAGGGTGTGGGTTTTGACTTTATCCGCGGGCCAGGGCTTTCTTCAATCCGCTATCCTTTCACGCACACGACTTGCCGCAACGTGTGCACCACTTCCACCAGGTCCGTCTGCGCGGCCATTACGGCGTCGATGGATTTGTAGGCGGCTGGTGTTTCGTCAATGACGTCCGCGTCCTTGCGGCACTCCACGCCTTCGGTCATGCGGCGGTGATCTTCGACGGTGAAGCGCCGCTTGGCTTCGCCGCGGGACATCGCGCGCCCCGCACCGTGGCTGCAGCTCATGAAACTTTCCGGATTGCCCTTCCCGCGCACAATGTACGACCGCGCCCCCATGCTGCCGGGAATAATTCCCATGTCGCCCACCTGGGCGCGCACCGCGCCTTTGCGGGTCACAAAAACGTTCTGGCCGTAATGCCGCTCCCGCGCCACATAGTTGTGGTGGCAATTGATGGCCTGGACGTGCGCGGTGAAGGGCCGTACCTCGCCCGATTCGCGGACCGCATCAATGATTTGCTGCATCATCAGGTCGCGATTGGTGCGCGCGAAGTCCTGCGCCCATTCCACGGCTTCCACGTAATCGCCGAAATGCTCGGTATGCTCGGGGAAGTACGCCAGGTCCTTGTCCGGCAAATTCAAATAGAACTTCTGCATGTCCTTCTTCGCCAGTTCAATGAAGTAGCTGCCCATGCGGTTGCCGACGCCGCGCGAGCCGCTGTGCAACATGAACCACACGTTTTCCGCTTCGTCCAGGCACACCTCGATGAAGTGATTCCCCGTGCCCAGCGTTCCCAAATGATTGGCGTGGTTGCCGCGATCGAGTTTCGGGTGCTTCTGCAAAATCTCTTCGTAGCGGTCCTTCAGGCTGGCGCCCCACGCTTCCAGGTTGCGTTCGGGAATCGCTTGCCACGCGCCTGTGTCGCCCCTCCCGCCATGATGCGTGCGCCCGTGGGGAACCGCCTGCTCGATGGCCGTGCGCATCGCGTGGAGATTGTCCGGCAAGTCCCGCGCGTTCAAATCGGTTTGTACGGCCATCATGCCGCAGCCAATGTCCACGCCCACCGCCGCGGGAATGATCGCGCCCTTGGTCGGGATGACACTCCCCACGGTCGCGCCAATGCCCCAGTGCACATCCGGCATCGCCGCCACCCACTTAAACACAAAGGGCAATTGCGCCACATTCAGAAGCTGCTGCTTGGCCTGCTCCTCGAGAGGCACACCCTTCACCCACGCCTTAACCGGCACGCCCTTCTCGCCTTTCAGCACCAAGTGTTGTGTCTCTTCGCTCATCGCTGCTCTGAATCCAGTTTTACGCGTTCGGCGCACTGCAAACAAGTGCTCTCGGATTTTCTAAGGAAAACCGCGAAACAGGAAAGCAACAGACCAGAGAAGAAGAGTCAAAACCCGCACCCTCGAAAATCACAAGGGTGCGGCACCCACACATTGTCGGCCCGCAAGGGGTGCTCCACCCGCCAACTACGCCGATACGGCGCGCTTTCTCGACTCGTTTGAGCTGATTCCGCGCGTTCACAATTAACCCGGCGGGGGCTCGCTATCGGGTTTTGCAAAACCAGTGACCAAGTCAACGAAGTCTGCACCTGCTGCTTTTGAAACAACCGTGTCGTCTCGCTTGAAACTGTCGATAACTTCGCGCAAATTGTGGACTGTAATTCCTGCTTTGCGGATTAAATCCAATTCTTCAGGATACTTGCAGTTGTGAACCACAAACTCGCGAGTCCAGCTACCATCAAAGAGCGCCTTACGTTGTTTGACTTTTTTTGGATGGTCGTATTTCTTCCGCACCCATTCCGAAACAGAGTTCCGGAGTTCTTCATCTGAACGATGCTTTGCGCTGGCTGCCCCTTGCCCCGGTTGGCGCTTCTCTTTCGGGACTTTTGTCAAGTAACTAACCGGATTGAACGAAGCCTGAACTTCCAAGTGGCGAGCCTGAATTCCGTTTGCCGTGGGCTTTATCGCCAAGATGTCGATTTCATCGACGCCTATCTTGATGCCACGAATCGTGAACCAGCCATCACGGTTCAACCACTCCTCAACAATTTCTTCAGCGAGTAGAGCCATATCTGTTCATTCGTTGCCTTCTGGCGGGCTTCTTTTTCTTTTCCAGCTTCGCCTGACGACGGCACGCATCAGGTCGTCAAAGTTGGTGGTATTTTACCACTTTGCTTCCGCCATCAAAGGGTGGGTCCGCACTTGCTTGCTTTTCGCCTTAAACTCACCACTGATAACTTAATACTTAAAACTTCGCACGCCCTATGCCGCGTCGAGGTCGTCGTCGGCTTCGACAGTCAGCTTGCCCTTGGTGCGCTTGGCCATCAAGTAGGAGCGGATGAAGGGGTCGATGTCGCCATCGAGGACGCGATCCACGTCGCCAACACTAAATTTGGTGCGGTGGTCCTTGATCATGCGGTAGGGCTGCATGACGTACGAGCGGATCTGGCTGCCGAAGGAAATGTCCAGCTTGGATTCATCCAGGCGGTCGGTTTCGTCGCGGCGCTTCTGCATCTCCAGATCGTAAAGCTTGGAGCGCAACATCTTCATGGCCATTTCGCGGTTCTTGTGCTGGCTGCGGCCCATTTGGCAAGCGACAATGACGCCGGTGGGAAGATGCGTCAAGCGCACGGCAGTCTCCACCTTGTTGACGTTTTGGCCGCCCTTGCCGCCACTGCGGAACGTGTCCAGCTTGATGTCTTCGGGATTGATGTTCACTTCGATGCGGTCATCCACTTCCGGGATCACAAAGACCGAGGCAAACGAAGTGTGGCGCCGCGCCGCTTGATCGAAGGGTGAAATGCGCACCAGGCGGTGCACGCCCGTTTCGCCCGCCAGCAAACCGTAGGCATTCTCTCCGCTGAATTGAATCGTGGCGTTTTTGATGCCGGCTTCTTCACCGGGCGTTTCGTCCAGAAGGTTGGCGCTGATGCCCTTTCTTTCCGCCCAGCGCAAGTACATGCGGAGCAGAATGGAAGCCCAGTCCTGCGATTCCGTGCCGCCTGCGCCGGGCTTGATGGTCATGATGGCGTTGAGGTGATCGTTTTCGCCGGCAAGGAGCGTCTGCGTTTCCAGTTCGCCGATGTAGGAGTCGGCGGCAGACAGTTCGCGGCCCAACTCATTCAGCAACTCTTCCCGCTGTTCGGCGTTGGTTTCCGCTTGTGCGAGTTCGATATACGTTTCGATATCGCCGTCGAGCTTGCCGAGCTTTTCGTCGGCGTTGATCTGATCGTCGGCGAGCTTGCGCTGGCGCAGGACGTTCTGCGCTTCTTCCTGATTGTTCCAGAAATCGGGTGCGGCGATGCGCTCTTCGAGGGTTTTCAGGCGCGCGCGGTGCTGGGGCGCGTCAAAGATAACTCCGCACAAGGGAGATGCGTTGCTTCAATCCTTCGTACTGATGCTGCAGATCTTCAAGTATCATGCTGTTTTCCCGAAGCCCTGGGCCAACTGGGCTCACTTTGCCTTTCCGAATATTATAAGGATAACCAGAATAACGGAAACGCCGACGCACATCCAGGCGAACCAGTCGCCCCACCGCGAATACAGTGTTTTGTCTGTGCGGAAATCGTAGGGAAGATCGGCGGCGTCCCGGGTGTCCCGCTTCATGACGCGCAGCATATTGCCGTAGGGATCGATCGAAGCGGAGATGCCGCTGTTGGTGTCGCGCAGCAGCCAGCGGCGGTTTTCCACCGCGCGCACGCGGGCCATGCGCAGATGCTGCTCCGCGGCTTGCGACGTGCCGAACCAGCCATCATTCGAGATATTGATGAGCAACTGCGCGCCCCGCGCCGCAAATTCCCGCACTTCGCCGGGATAAATCGCTTCGTAGCAGATGAACACGGAAAAAGTGTTGCCATTCGAGAATTTGCCGACCGCGCGCTCCTTCCCCTTCCGGAAGCCGCCCACTTCCTGGGAGACGCTGGTGACCACCTGGTGGATCAGCGGAAACGGCTCATATTCGCCGAACGGAACAAGGTGCATCTTGTCGTAAGAAAAGGTGCGCTGGCCCCATTCGTTTAACATCGCGGCGCTGTTGTAGGGAACAAAAGTGTTGTGCGGCACGCCCTTCACAAGCTCCGTTCCCAGCTTCCACTCGATCACCCCTACGACGACGGGATGATGAAATGCCTGGGCCAGGTGCGAGACGAACGGCCCGAAGTGCGAATCGCTGAAGGAAAACGGCGCCGGGGCTTCCGGCCAGATCAGCAGATCGGGCGATTGTGCCGCAGGCGCAGGGCGCAGACTGAGCCGCTCAAGTTCCGCCATGTCGGCCTTGTGATCGGCGTACCAATCGCCGGCGTATTCGACGCTTTCCGGGAAATTCGGCTGGACCACGCGCGCCACATGATGCGCGTCGGCTTTCGGCACAAACCGCGGCCCAATCCACGCGACCAAAAGCAGCGCGGCAGCTAGGGCGGCGACTACTCCCCATCTCCGCTTGGTGTTGTCTGGCGTGCGGGCCGAATCGCTCCACACCAGCAGCGTGTTGAACGCAGCCACCACGAACGATACGCCATAAATCCCCGTAATGGTGGTCAACTGCACCAGCGCCGGATTGCCTGCCGCGGGATACCCCAGCAAGGCCCAGGGAAAACTGATCTCCGGCAAATACGTGCGGGCGAACTCAGTCGAAATCCAGAGGAAGGGAGCGCCAACCAGCGCCAGGGGCACGCTGCGCTTCGACAATCTCTGCACGACGAGCGCGAACAGCCCGATAATTGTGCCCCACACTGAAGCGATCAGAAGAAGCACGCCCCAGCTCGCAGCCATGGGCATGCCGCCGTGAACCGCGAGCACTTCCGCAATCCACGGCACACAAGTCAGAGTGAAAACCAGGCCGTGCAGAAAACCGCAGGCAAACGCCACCCCGCCCCGCGAGCCCAGAATGCAGGCCAGCAGCAACGCCAGACACACCCAGGAATACAAACTGAAATGGCTGCCACGATAGGACAGCGCCAGGATGGCGCCACTTAGAATCGCCAGAATCAGCCGCATCGCGGCGGGTGTTTCCGGCGAGCGGTGCGGCCGCAGGTAGGTATGCCAAGCCTGGGAAGACATCAGCGGTTTACGTAGAATGCCTTGAAGCCTTCGCTCTCCAGGCCCTTTTTCGCGGCGTCGGCGGCCTTCTTCTCTTTGAACGGGCCAACCTGCACGCGATAGAACTTGTCTTTTTGCGGCGGCTGGACGTAGGCCGCGAAATGTTTTTTCTGCAAGCTGCTGGCGATGGAGAGCGCGTCGTCCTGCTTGGTCAGCGCCGCTACCTGCAGGACCAGCGCGCCATTGGGAATGAGCGGCGCGTTCGTTACGGGCTTGCTGCTTTTCGCGGCGGGCGGCGCGGGCGTTGGCGGTTCGACTTTCGCTCTCGTGCTTACCGTTCTTGATGCTGGTGGAGTCGCCGCTGCTTTAGGCACGGGCTCGAGATGCGGCTCGCCCTTCGCGGGCTTGCTGCTGCCGTAAAACTCCCAGTCGGAATTGCCGCCGGAGGTAGCGGGATCGGATTCGGTTGCTGCCGGGGGAGCTTCGGCGGTCCGCTTCGGCGCGGGTTCCTGCTTCGCGGGCACCACAGGCTCACGCTCAGGCGTGCGAGAGTTTGTGATCGCCGCGCTCACCTGGCCGTCGTACTGGTTACGACCCATAACGTAGCCGAGCGTGAAAAACACGCCCGAAAAAAGCAGCATCAGCAGAAACAAACCAATGACATGCTTGCTTTCGAGCACACGCTCGCCTGCTCCGCGCTTTCCCCCAGACGCCATTTATTTCGACATCCCCCCGATCGACTGAGTCCACTTATTAATAATATCTATCGGAAGTGGGAAAACAATCGTTGTGTTCTTTTCGACACCTATCTCGGTGAGGGTCTGGAGGTAGCGCAACTGGATGGCCGAGGGTTCCGTTTCAAGAACCTTGGCGGCATCGGCAAGCTTTTGCGAAGCTTCAAACTCGCCCTGTGCGTGTATGACCTTGGCGCGGCGTTCGCGTTCGGCTTCCGCTTGTTTGGCAATGGCGCGTTGCATCGACTCGGGAATGTCCACCTGCTTCACTTCGACCTTGCTGACCTTGATACCCCAGGGCTCGGTGTCCTGGTCCAGGATGATTTGCAGCTTGGCGTTGACTTTGTCGCGTTGCGAAAGGATTTCGTCGAGCTCGAACTGGCCGACGATGCTGCGAAGGGTGGTCTGGGCGAGCTGCGAGGTCGCGTATTGATAGTTTTGTACTTGCGACATGGCCAGATTCGCGTCGACCACGCGGAAATAGCAGACGGCGTTTACTTTTACGGAGACGTTGTCGCGGGTGATGATGTCCTGGGGTGGAACGTCAAGCGTTTCCAGACGCAGGTTGATGCGATACAAGGTCTCAATAGGCCAAAACACGAGGTTTACGCCCGCGGTCTTCGCCTGGGGCAAGAGCCGCCCCAAACGCAGTACCACGCCGCGTTCCCACTCCTTAATGATGTACAGCGAATTCCAAATCCAGATTAGAAACAGGAACACCACTATCATCGTGCCCAGTCCAAAGAACTGAAACATATCCCGCCTCCTGAACTTGAACGAACTCTATCTGCTTGTGGTGGCCGGCGTTTCCACCGGTTCCACAATCAATTTCAATCCGTCGATCCGCACCACGCGAACCGCCTGGCCAATGGCAATCGGCGTCGAGGAACCGGCGCGCCACAGCTCGCCATGAATGCGGACCATGCCATCGCCGCCCGCGGAGAGCGCGGTGGTGACGATGCCCTCTTCGCCGAGCAATTCCTCTTTGCCGGTGGCGACCTTCCAACGGCGCGAGCGGAGCACCAAGCGCATCAGGAATACCGCAATAAAGGCAAAGGGGATGGTCACCGCCAGTGCCACGCCCACACTCACGCCTCCGGGCGTAAGGGGCGAGCGGATCAGAAACATCGCACCGAGAAGCATGGACGCAATTCCTCCTGCCAGCAAGACACCGTGGCTGGCCAGCTTCGCTTCGAGCACAAACAACGCCAGCGCCAGCAAGATCAGCAGCACGCCCGCAAAATTTACGGGCAGCAGATGCATAGCGTAGAGCGCCAGAACAGCACAGATTCCCCCGATGACGCCGGGCGCGACCATGCCGGGATGATTAAATTCCGTATACAACCCGAGGACGCCGACCAAAAGAAGGACGAAAAAGATGTCCGGCTGGACAATGCGCGAGAGGAATTTTTGCCGGGCGGACAACTCGAAGTCCGTCAACGTGTAGCCCTGGAGGGACAATTTCTGGGTCTTGCCGTCAAAACGGGTAATCTCGCGGCCGTTCAACTGCTTCAAGAGATCGTCGCGGTCGTTGGCGACCAGGTCGATCATATGGCCGTCGAGGGCTTCCTTTTCCGTGAAGGCGCGCGCATCCGTCACCGCCGTCTCCGCGAGTTTGGGATTGCGTCCGCGCTTTTCCGTGAAGCTGCGCAAGAAGGCCATGGCGTCTTGGTTGATTTTCTTCCGCAAAACATCGTCGATCGGAACCGAGAAGCCACCCGGCATCAAGATCGGCGTGGAGGCCCCGGTATGCGTGCCGGGAGCCATGGCGGCCACATCGGCCGAGAGCAAAATATAAAAGCCCGCCGAGGCGCCGCGCGCGCCCACCGGCGCCACATACACCACCACGGGCACGGGCGATTCCAGGATGTGCTGGATGATATCGGTCATGGAATCGCTGAGTCCGCCGGGCGTGTCCATGGTGATCAGGACGAGCGAGGCGTGGCGCTGCGCCGCGTCCGTCAGTCCTTCGTCAATGTAGGTGGCCAGAATCGGCTCGACCATGTCGTTGAGTTTCAGTTGCAGCACCAGCGGGACCCCGTGGTCGTCCGCGGCGGAAGTCGCCGGAACACCAAGGCACAGTAAGAGCGGGATGGCGGCCGCGGCGGAGCAGAGAATTCTTGCCCAATCGCCCGGCTTGCTGCTGCGAATCAAGTTCACGAATCGTTCCGAGATCGTCACGCCACGAGCGATCATTTTTTGCCTCCCGTGGGCTTGCCCTGTTGCAAGTGTTCGAGTAATTCTTTTGCGTCCGCGTAATTGGGCGCGAGCTTCACGGCCTTTTCCACTTCCGCGCGCGCCAGATCCGGCTTTTTCTGTTCCAAGTAGATGCGCGCCAGCGTGATGCGCACCGCCGCCGAATCGCGCGCTGCCAGAGATGCCTGTAACTCCTGGATGGCTTCCTCCAGTTTACCCCTCCTCCGGTAGATTTCGGCGATTTCCTGGTGCGCCGAGGCGTTGTGCGGGTCCGCTAGCAGCGCGGCGCGGAATTCCTTCTCCGCGGCGTCCAGGTGCCCCGCGGCCAGGTCTAGCCGGCCGAGCCGGACGTGAGCGGCAGGCGTATCGACTGGAGGCGCAGCTTCCGCGCTGGCCGCAGGCGAAGGGTCGGGGCCGCGCAATTCAAGCCGCAACGTGGTCGTATCCAATTCCGGCTTAATCCGCTCGTACTTGGAGGCGGCTTCCTTCTTCGCTTCCAGTTTTACGATCGGCAAGCCCGTTGATCCCAATGCTTCCCGGGCAGATTCGCGCTCTTCGGCCGCCTCTGACTTCTTCTTGGCTTTCTCCAGGGTGTAAATCAGAAAGGCGCGATCTTCCGGGTTGTCCGGTTCGCGATGGACAGCTTCGCGGAAATGCGTTGCGGCGGAGGCCAGATCGTTCGCGCGAAGCGCCAGCAATCCCAAGTTGAAGGGATAATCGCCTTCATCGGGATCGATGTCGCTCGCGCGGCTGAGCGCCGTTCGTGCCGCAGCTGCAGCACCCAGCCGGGCGCGTGCCAGGGCCAGATTGTTGAGTATCTCCGGCAGGTCAGCGCCGCTTACCAGGTTGTGCCGCAAATCTTCCTGCAGCGCAGCAAACACTTGTTCGGCTTTTTCAGGCTGGCCCAACCGCAGGCGGCACACCCCGACGGAGAAATTCGCCTCCACGCTGCGATCATGCGAAGGGGGAACTTTCCCCAGCCACAGCAACGTCGAATAGCAGTCGTTGCGGGCGAAATAGATCTGCCCCAAGGCAAACGCGGCATCGGGCCAGTCAGGTTCCAGGCGCGCCGCCTCCCTGAGATCGCGCACTCGCACGTCATCATCATTTGCCAGCAGGCCACGGATGTACTGCTCAAAGGCCGCGAGCAGCAGCGGCCGCTGTAATTTGGCGAACTCCGGAAGATTCAAGGGAAACTTTGCGTCGCATGATCCGAGCAACCGCCAAACCAGTCGAGTGTGTATATCCATCAGCGATGCCAGAGGGCCGCTTTCGTGGAGCACCGGGAGGAGCGCCGTGGGGCTCACGCGCAGCACCCGGGCGTTCACCGTCAGGTCTTTTCCGTCGGAGGTGAAATTGCCATACACCACAAAATCCGCATCCAACTCCTGCGCGATGTGCAGCATGGTCGCCCGGCTCAATTTTGCCGAGGCCGGCAAACCGTAACGATCCATGTCATCCAGGCGGCCTTTGTGTGAATAGACCTGCTGGCCTGCGGCAGAAAGGCGCTGGATCGTCAATTCCTCCAGGCCCTCGCCAATCCAGTCAAGCCGCGCCGGGGCGGCCACATTCTCAAATGGGAACACGAGGTAGATGCCTTCCTGTGGGAGGGAATGCGTGGGGTGTTGAGAAAAGTGAGCGATCTGCTGGGCAGCGATGCGGCTCGCCGAGAAAAAAAAGAGGAGCGCGAGAACAAGCCGGAAGGAAATGCAGGATGCTGACTGCAGCGTCTTCATCTGGCCTGTATTCTAGCCCGGATTTCGCAGCAAGGCGCGG
The DNA here is from genome assembly GCA_049522075.1 of Candidatus Acidiferrum sp. Classification (GTDB taxonomy): domain Bacteria; phylum Acidobacteriota; class Terriglobia; order Acidiferrales; family UBA7541; genus Acidiferrum. Next base: position 21,474 of record JBEKOE010000016.1, on the reverse strand, counting down.
TAAAAGAAAAGACGGAAGTGTCCCAAGCGGAAAGCGGCGGGCGGGCGGAGGAATTGCGGTGAGTTGGCTGGCATTCAGCCGCAGAAGCGGTGGCTCTTCGAAACACCCTTCGAGGCTCAGGGCAAGCAGGGCAAACAGGAGGGCCGGCTCAGGGCTGCGCGGTTGGCGGCGGCGCGGGCGTGAGTATTTCCTGGATGGCAGGATCTTTCAGGACTCCCGCAAAGGCGGGATCGGATTTCGCGGCGTCCATGCCCTTATAGCCCTCGTCGCGGGCTTTGCGGAGATAGATGACGCAACGTTCCAAGTTGCCGGCTTGCGCAAAAGATTTAGCGAGCAAGAAGTAGAAGCGTCCGCGGTCCGCCTCGATCGACCTGTCCTGAACGACTGTCCCGGTCCGGGAACTGGAACGGTCAAACACATACGGATCGAGCGCCAGGGCCTTGTGAAAACTAGCGATGGCATCCTCGTACTTCTTGTCGGCAAAGTAGGCGTAACCCAGGCTCGCGTAGAAAGTTGCATTATCGTCTTTTATGCTGATGGCCCGTTTGAAGGCTCGGATGGCCTTGGGATACTTTTTCCGGTCGTACCACACGGTGCCGATGTTGTTCACGGCATCGGCGTAGTGAGAGTCCAGCTTGGCTGATTTTTCGTAGCACTTCCTCGCGGGGTCCAACTCCGATTGATTGTGCAGCGCAATCCCCAAATAATTCCAGTAGAGCGCGTTCTTTGGCTGCTGCCGGGTCAGCTTGCGAAACAACACTTCAGCGGCAGTATACTCTTTGCGAACCATATAGAGTTTAGCCATATCTTCGTCGGAAAGGGGCGCAGCCTGAGCGGGCGTAGCGGTGGCGCCGGAAGAGGGGGGCGGAGTGCCTGGAGTGGTTTGAGCAAGAGCGGGGGAAAGAAGCAAACAGAGCAGGAAAACGATGCCTGGAATCGCCAAGAAATACCTGGTCATGGCGAATCTCCTTTGTCCCGAACGGGCTTGTCGGGCTCTTTCTTCTTCTTATCCCCAAAGATACCAAAAATCTTCTGCAAAGGGCTTTTTTTCTTCTCGGTGGCTTTGGTGTCGGTGGCGGGCGGCGTGGCGTCTTGCGCCGCGGCTTTCTTATCCGGCTGTTGTGCGGCCGTGCTTGGATCGCCGGGGGGTTGCGGAGTTTTAGGCGAGCCGCCGCCAAAAAGATGCGAGAGGAAGGATCCCACCGCCGACGCGGGCCCATGTCCGCCATGAAGCTCACACAATTGGGTAGGGGCGGAGCCGGTAACGTAAACTTCCTCGCGCGTCACCGGGCAGTTCGGCGTGGCCAATTGCAGAGTGTCCGCATCGATAACCGCGGTATCCACGCCTTCGGGCTTGTCAAAATCCTTGACGTCGCGATAAGCCGGCATGGCAGTGGCGCGAATCATCAAGTCCGCCCAGATCGGCGCGGCGGATGCGCCGCCCGCGAGGCCGAGATCGTGATTATCGTCAAAGCCGATCCAGATGACGCAGACCAGATTGTTCGTGAAGCCCGCAAACCAGCCGTCGCGTGACGTGCCGGTTTTCCCGGCAGCGGGGAGTGAGAATCCCCTGGCGCGCACCGCTGCTCCAGTGCCCTTGTTCAGGACGTCCTGCAAAATACTGTCCACCAGGTAAGTTACCCTGGGATCTAATACCAGCTTGTTCGTGGGCGCGTACTTCTCCAGAGCAGTGCCGCCCGCGCTGACCACACTTTTCAGAAAGAACGGATCGGCGCGCGTGCCCATGGTCGCGAATGCCGTGTAGGCCCCCGCCACTTCCACGGGTGTCAATTCGTAAGCGCCCAGCGCTACTGCCGGCGTGGGCCGGATGTTGGAGGGTAGCCCCATCTGCCTGGCAATCTGCACGACGCGCCCGTAGCCGACAAGTTCCGCCACCTTCACGGTGGCGACGTTGAGGGAGTTCGTGAGCGCCTGACGCACGGTTACTTTGCCCATGAAGCGCTCGCCGTAATTGTTGGGGGTATATTCCTGGCCGTCGTATTCGAAGACGGTGGGCTCGTCGTCCACGGTGGTCGCGGGGGTGACCACGGGCTGTGCGCCGTCCACGGCGTTGTTGAAGGCGGCCGCGTAGACGAATGGCTTAAAGACCGATCCGGGCTGGCGGTGCGCCAGCGCGTGGTTCAACTGGCTCTGGCCATAATCTCGCCCGCCGATCAGCGCCTTGATCTCTCCGGTGCGGGGATCGAGGGCCACCAGCGCCACCTGTGCTTGCGGCACGGGTTCGCTGGGGACGTTTTTGCCCTTGGGCTTCTTCACCTTCTCGAACTTCTTGGCAATCAGCGCATCCACGTTCTTCATGCCGAGGTCCACCGCGGCGGCGGCGGCGCGCTGCAATTGCGGATCGAGTGTGGTGTAGACGCGATAGTTCTGGCTCAGGAGGTCCAGCTCGGAATAATTGTCCAGGAGATGGTCCTTGACCATATCCACGAAGTACGGCGCTTCGTTCCCCGCCACGGCGGTGCGCACGATCTTAAGTGGGACACGTTTGGCGTCCTGCACGTCGGCTTCGTTGATGTACTTGTTTTCGAGCATCTGCGTGAGCACGCGGTCGCGCGCCTGAGTCGCGCGTTCCGGATGGCGGTCGGAAGCGGAGTAATAATTGGGGGCGCGAATGAGTCCCGCCAGGAAGGTGCACTCCGGCAGCGTCAACTGCCGCAGATCTTTTCCAAAGTAGGCCTCGCTGGCTTCCGCAAACCCGCGAACGCCGAAGCTGCCGCGGTTGCCGAGGTAAACTTCATTGGCGTAGAGCTCGAAAATCTGTTGCTTGTTGAAGCGCTGCTCCAGTTCAAGGGAGAGCATGGCCTCCGCCAGCTTGCGGCGCCAGGTGCGGTCGGTGGAGAGGAAAAAGGTGCGCGCCACTTGCATGGTGATGGTGCTGGCGCCCTGCAAGTGCTGGCTGTGGCGAATGTCCGCCCAGGCCGCGCCAAAGATGCGAATGAAATCGAAACCGGGATGCTCAAAGAAGCGCTTGTCTTCGGCGGAAAGGATGGCCTGTACCAGCAGGGGAGGCAAATCCTCATAGCGTACGGGCCGCCGCTTTTCTCGCGCGCTGTCGAAGAGATTGGTGATGAGTTCCGGCTCGAGCTCCGCGCTGCCCAAATCCGCGCCACCCGCAAGCGGGCGGACGGAGCGAACGACCTTGCCGCTGAACTGCACGGCAATAGTGTTGGCACCGCCGAAAAAGGACAACTTTGACGGGCGTATTTCCACGGTATTGCCGTCGACCGTATATTGTCCGAGTGAGTTCTCGTCCGAATCGGGGCGATAGCCGGAACGCTGCAGGTACATGACCAGGTCGGCTACGCTCCATGGCTGGCCATCGGAGATACGCTCTGGCGCCGAGAAAATCTGCGTGGTGTTTTGCAGCACGTGCCCGGACAGGCGCGCATCGATCATCCGGGAATATTTGATGTAAAAGTAGGTGAAGACGCCGGCGGTGAGGAGAAAACACAGGGCCACCACGGCCAGAAGTGCCAGACCAAATGTGGAAGTCCAGAAGCCCTTTTGCACGCGCAATCGCAATTGCTTACTCCCTCAGGGTGGGCACTTTCATTGTGACGCATCTACAGGCAGGAGGGAAGCTGCGGCGGTCCCCAGACCTGCCAATCGCGGGCTCACTTGAGGATGTCAAGTCCTTCGCTTGTGGGAGAAAAGGTGATGTCGGTCTTGTAGACAAGAAAATCGACGGGAACGGTATAGCTGACGCTGACGGAGACGCCGTGGTTGGTGCTGGTCAGCTTGATGTCATCGCGTTTCGCCGGAATATCCAGATCCTGGATGACTTTCATCAGGATGTCGCGAATCTGGTCTTCCGTGTAATGGTTGACGATAGCGAATTTGGCCTGCTCGTTCATCTTGTCCTGGAGCTGGTACTCCGCTACATACAGCGGCACCAGCTTGACCGCCAGGAAAACCGCTGTCACCAAAATAACCGTGTAGATAATCGCTTTTAATTTGCCTTCCCCGCGCTGGGAACGCTGGGAAGATTGCAATGGCAAGCTCACGAATAAACGCTCCAATGGATCGCCCCACCACTATCGGTGGAGCAGAATTTTCCCTCTATTTAATAACGCTACCACCGGGGTAGGGCGGTGTCGAGAATCCCGCGATTGCGGTGTGCTTTAGGCGCAACGCCCGGGGCTTAGTACGCCCGGGCAAAAATGGCCCGGTGGGCCCCCGGCTTGCCACAGTAGATACAGGTGCCACTGCCGCTTGTTGAGCCGTGGCCCAGAACGGCGTCGGGGTCGAGAGGGATGCAACGCATGGTGGCCCGGGTCTCTTCCTTGATGCCGGCTTCGCAATCGCCGCTGCCACACCAAAAGGCAAAGGCGAACCCTGTTTCCACCGCCTTCTTGAACTCATCGTAGTTCGAGGTTTCGTGGGTGTTGGCGCGGCGGAAGGCCAAGGCCGTGTCGAAGAGGGACTGGTGAATCTCCGCGAGAAGTTTTTCGATGGTGGCGGGCAAGTCGGCGAGGGAAGCGCTGAACTTCCCTTCTCTGCCTGGTTTGTCGCGGCGCGCGAGCATGGCCGCTTGCTTGGCCACATCCTTGGGCCCCAGCTCGACCCGCACGGGCACACCGCGCATCTCCCAATCATTGAACTTCCAACCCGGGCTGAAGCCTTCGCGCTCGTCGAGCGTGACGCGGAGATTCGCTTTCACGAGCTGCGCCTTCAATTCCTTGGCTGTTTGCAGCACCGAAGCCTTTTCTTCGTCGGTCTTGTAGATCGGCACGATAACAACTTGCGTTGGCGCCAGTTTTGGCGGCATGACTAAGCCCTGATCGTCGCCGTGGACCATGATGATGGCGCCAATAAAGCGCGTGGAGAGACCCCAGGAGGTGGTCCAGCAGTGTTGGAGTTGGCCGTTCTGGTCGAGGTACTTCACGTCAAAAGCTTGCGCAAAATTCTGGCCGAGGAAGTGAGAAGTGCCGGCCTGCAACGCCTTGCCGTCTCCCATTAGGGCTTCGATGGCATAGGTTACATCCGCGCCGGCAAATTTTTCGGCGTCGGACTTGGCGCCGGGAATCACGGGAATCGCAGCATCGTTGATCGCGAAATCGGCATAGACGTCGAGCATCTGCCTGGTTTCTTCCACGGCTTCTTCGCGCGTGGCGTGGGCGGTGTGGCCTTCCTGCCAGTAAAACTCGAGTGTCCGCAAGAAAAGCTTGGTGCGGAGTTCCCAACGCACCACGCTGTTCCACTGGTTCATGAGCACAGGAAGATCGCGGTAGGACTGAATCCACTTGGACCACATGTGGCCGATGATGGTTTCCGAAGTGGGGCGGACGACCAGCGGCTCCGCCAGTTCTTCGCCGCCGCCAATCGTGACGACTGCGAGTTCAGGTGAAAATCCTTCGACGTGGTGCTTTTCTTTTTCGATGAAGCTCTTGGGAATGAGCAGGGGAAAGGCGACGTTCTGGTGGCCGGTGGCTTTGAACCGGCGATCGAGCGCGCTTTGAATGTTTTCCCAGAGGGCCCAGCCGTACGGGCGCACGATCATGCAGCCGCGCACTGGGGCGTAGTCGGCCAGTTGCGCCTTCAGAACCAGCTGGTTATACCACTCGGAAAAATCTTGGGCGCGTGTTGGTAGCTTGTCTTCAGCCATGCTTCTCCCTGTAAGTTCCGGAGTAATCAGTTAACCATTCGAGCGTAGCGGACACGCTCTGCCACTGTCAACGCGCGCGCCCCGCCTAAGCTTTATTACTTATCGGATGCAGGGCCAAATATTCTGAAACGATGAGAGGTATCCTTCCATTAAACTTACTGCCATATAATGTTGTTCGGACTGGACACTTCAATTTGCGCGCGGAAACAAAGGAGCATGCCAATGTGCCAGGCGTTCGCCGGGGCCGTCGTCTTCCTGGTGGTCGCTTCTGCCGCGTGCGGACAAGAAGCAGGGATATCCATTGCGGGAACAGAGACTACTGAAACTCGACAGACATTTGGCGCGAATCCTTCGTCCGAAATTGGCGGTTCGATGAACTCACAGAGTGCCCCTGTGATGGCGGCACGTAAGAATGCCCATCCCGACGGCGGGGGAAATGGCCGATGGGAATTGAGTTTTGGGGCCGACTATGTAAAGTTCCAATCACCCACCATCCACGCGAATACCGTGGGAACAAACACTTCGGGGTCCTATGCCGTGAGCGATCAGTTTGGGGTGGAGTGCGCCGTGGCCACGGCCTTTGGACGCGAAATCTACGATCGGGAACACGTCAAGCTTCTGATCGTGGATTGTGGACCGCGTATCGTGTGGGGCGCAAGAAAAGTAGCACGCTGGGGACACGTTCTGGCTGGATGGAGTCATTTACAGCCGCAGACAGCGGGAAACAGCCGCTCGGCGTTCTCAATCGTGGCCGGTGGCGGAGCAGATTATCGGGTGAAAGAAGGTTTCTCGCTCCGCGTGGAAGCGAACTATGTGCGCACGACTTTCTTCAATAGCAGCCAGAACAACATTCAAGCCGGGGTGGGTGTTGTGTATCACTTCTAGGGGTTTCCATTGCGGCTGACGCAGTTTCCTCAGCGAGAGAATATCAGCAAGTTTAGGAACCACAGCTTCGCTTCGAGATAACTGCTATTTTCCGCTAGCGCGGCGCGAACGACCCGGAACATGAACTCGCGCGGGCGTCTGCCTGGAAACTGCTCGGCGCGGTAAGCGGCGATCGAGGCCTTCGCGAACCAGCGTTTTGATTACCGCCTGGCGGCTGATATTCAGTTCTTTTGCGGCATCGTCAAGCTCTGCAAGCATTGGCCCAGTGAAGTCCACATTGACTCGCTGGATTGGGTACACCATTCGCAAGCGGTTGGTAAAGAAACGACTAATGTCCTCCCCTCGAGTTGCCATGCGGGCAATCTGTTCGGCGCTGATAGGCTTCTTTTTCCTAGGTGTTTTCCTCATAGAGCGCTCTTTCTCGCCTCGTCGCTTTCCAAAGTGTCACCAGATGATAATATTCGCCTTCGTCATCACTCCAAGTTTCAAAAACTACCGAGTACAGCGTGCCGCGCACCCAGCCAATGGCGCGAAACTGCTCAGCCGAATCAGACCTCCGGTCAATCCCGTGAGGATGCAGAAACATCTCCACTGCTTCTTCAAATCCTATGCCGCGAGTCTGGTCAGCGCGTAATTTCCGGCTTTTTCTCTCGTCAAAGTGAAACCGCATGCCGGTATAACTCTTATACCACATAATGAACCTCATGAGCACAGAAAGATCAACAGTGCCAGCCAGTCTACCGGTCAATTATACTTTATATGTATATATCTAATGCAGAACTATTGCCACTCACCTGCAGGGAGCACTAGATCGAGCTGCCGAGGAACCATTCTTCGTCGGTGCCGCGGGTGTGGCTGCGGATGAGCAACTCCGGATCCTTTACGGTGACGCGGCTGTACGGGGCGATGGAGTGCGTGAGCCAGACATTCCCTCCGATGATGCTGTGATGGCCGATACGCGTGTCGCCGCCAAGAATCGTTGCGCCGGGATAAATGGTCACGCCATCTTCAATGTCGGGGTGGCGCTTGTTGGCCAAGCCGCGCACCAAGTCGCCCTCGGCATCGCGCTGGCTCGTGGGATTGAAGGCCCCGAGGGTCACGCCGTGATAGAGCGTCACGTTCTTGCCGATGGTGGCCGTCTCTCCAATCACGACGCCCGTGCCATGATCGATGAAAAATGATTCATCGATGGCGGCGCCGGGATGAATGTCAATCCCCGTATGGCTGTGGGCAATTTCGGTCATGAGGCGCGGCAGGTAGGGGACCTTGAATTGGTACAACTCATGGGCCAGCCGCTGGACAGAGATGGCTTCAATCCCGGGATAGCTCAACAGAATTTCTTCCAGCCCGCTCGCGGCCGGATCATTCTTTAATGCGGCTTGCAGATCGGTGGCCTGCAAGTGCGCCAGCTTCGGCAGCTGCTCGCGAATCTTGCTGACCAGTTCTTCCGCCGTGTGAGCCAGATTCACGGGAGTCTTTTTCCGGCGGCAACTGCAATCAAAGCGGATGGCGCAGACAATCTGCTCCGCCAGCAGCAACTCGAGCTCTTCCACGAAGTGCGCCGCTTGCGGGCTCTCAGGCTCTTCGGGCGCGTGATGCAACGGGAAAAGCGAATCGAGATAGCGCCGGCAAAACGTGGCCACATCTTCTTTTGACGGCAGCCGGTATTCTCCCGCGGGATCACCCGACAGGCGTGCCTCCAGCGCGGAACGGAATTCCCGAGCCAAGCATTTCAACTCATCAGTTTTCGCGATCATAAAGACGTCCTTGCAATTCCGTGGCGCGTTGCCGGATGTCGCCGGAGAAAATTGCGCACTTCGATGAGATTTGCCATTACTTGTGTCAAAGACGCCCACCTCAGCACTTCGCTTCGCTCTGGGCAAAAAGGCGGCCGCTACAAAAACACGCCTCCTGAGGAGATTAGGTGTCTCAGCAGTGTGTTGGATGCACGCCGCGGGAACTGGGGCGCAGCATTGCTGCGCCCCTACACAGCAAGTTGTGAGCCGCCTCACTAACGGTCTTCCGTTGTGGCGATAGATACGTGCTTCAGCCAATTCCCTCAAAGAGAATTGTGGAGAGGTAGCGTTCGCCGCCGTCGGGAAGCACCGTGACGATGGTTCTGCCGGCAAACTCCGGCAACTTGGCGAGTCGCACGGCTACCGCGGTTGCCGCGCCACAGGAAATGCCGCTGAGGATACCCTCCTCGCGCGCCAGGCGCCGGGCCATCTCCACGGACTCTTCGTTGGTGACCAACTCCACGCGATCTACCATTTTCAAGTCCAGGTTCTTGGGAACGAAACCGCCGCCAATCCCCTGAATCTTGTGCGGAGCGGGCGTAAGCGGCTGGCCAGCGCGCGTCTGTGAAATCACCGGACTCGCGGCGGGTTCCACCGCGACGCTGGTGATTTTCTTGCCTTTCGTGTTTTTGATGTAGCGGCTCACACCGGTAAGCGTTCCGCCGGTGCCGACGCCACTCACAAAAACATCGACGGCGCCGCCTGTGTCATCCCAGATTTCCGGGCCGGTGGTCTTTTCGTGGATATCCGGGTTGGCCGGATTATCGAACTGTTGCGGAAGAAAATAATGCTGCTTGTCCGAGTTGTAAATCTCGGTGGCCTTGTTGATCGCGCCCTTCATGCCTTCCGGTCCGGGCGTGAGGATGAGTTTCGCGCCAAAGGCCGCAAGGACGCGGCGGCGCTCCAACGACATCGTTTCCGGCATGGTCAAGGTAATCGCGTAGCCGCGCGCGGCCGCGACATAGGCCAGCGCAATGCCGGTGTTTCCGCTGGTCGGCTCCACGATCTCGATCCCCGGCTTCAGCACACCGCGCTTCTCGGCATCCCAAATCATTGCTGCCCCGATACGACACTTCACCGAGTACGCTGGATTTCTCCCCTCGATCTTGGCGAGCACCGTGGCCTTCGCGCCATCGGTCACTCGATTCAATTTGATCAGAGGGGTTCTGCCAATGCTTAAGGAATTATCCGCGTAAACGTTAGACATATCGCACTCCTGTGAAGTGAATTTGCCGTATCGGGACGGCCCAATCAGTATAGGTCGGCACCGCGGGAAAAGGGGAGAATCGCATGTATGCAAAACTCGAATCGTTGCGATTCATTTCCCTGATGCTCCCGTGCCCACTTGCGTTTGATGCAGTAGCCCGCATTGCGGTGCCTCTCTTTGTCCGATAGAATCCGGCTCGGGAGGCTCCCATGCCGGAACTCTCTCAAAAGCCCCGGATTGCGCTGGGCGCCGATCATGCCGGCTATCACATCAAAGAAACCGTCCGCCAATTCCTTGAAAATGCGGGCTATCCCGTGGATGACCTGGGAACGTGGTCGGAAGAGTCCGTGGACTACCCCGACTTCGGCAAGGCGGTAGCCGATCGCGTGGCTGCGCATCAGGATCTCTATGGCATCGCTGTCTGCGGCACCGGCATGGGCATGTCGATCGCGGCGAATAAGGTGCCGGGCATTCGCGCCGCGGTGGCGCACAACGTGGACACGGCCCGGTTGGCGCGGGAACACAACGACGCGAATGTGCTGGCGATGGGCGGACGAGTCGTCAACGGCACCGAGGCCATCGAAATGGTGCAGGCTTTCCTGAGCACGACGTTTGCGGGCGGCCGCCATGCGCGGCGGGTGGAAAAAATCACGCAAATCGAAGCGGCCGAGCGGGGATAAGCCGGATTCGTCGCTAAACCAGGGAAAGCGAAAGGACGCTCTATAAAGCGTCTATTCGCGACGCGTTTGCTCGGTTATCGCCTGTACAGTACACTGGATTTTCGCGCCATTTCTTTTCGAGGAAACCCGACCATGCTGGTTGTCATGCAGTCGCACGCCACGGAAGAACAGGTTCGCGCCGTGTGCGAGCGCATCGAATCGCTCGGTCTGAAAGCGCATCCCATTCCGGGTTCCGGGCGCACCGCCATCGGGATCACGGGCAACGACGGTGCGGTCGATCTCGGCGTGCTCGAGTCCATGCCCGGCGTGATTGAGTGCATTCCCGTCACCAAGCCCTACAAGCTCGTTTCCCGGGACGTGAAGGAAGAGCCAACCGTCGTTCGCATTCCAACTCCTTCCGGGGATGTGCTGGTCGGCGGGGCGCATCTGGCCATTGCGGCCGGGCCATGCGCGGTAGAGACCGAAGAGCAGTGCCTGGCGATCGCGGAGCGCCTGAAACCCACCGGCGTGCGGCTGTTCCGCGGGGGAGCGTACAAGCCGCGCACTTCTCCGTACAGCTTTCAGGGGCTCGGCCTTGCTGGACTGAAGATTCTGGCGAAAGTCCGCGAGCAGTACGGTTTCGGGATCGTCACGGAAGCGATTGACAACGAATCGCTCGATCTCGTGGAGGAGTGGGCGGACGTAATACAGATCGGCGCGCGGAACATGCAGAATTTTTCGCTATTGAAGCGGGCCGGCCGGGCCAGGAAGCCTGTGCTGCTGAAGCGCGGCATGAGTGCGACGCTGGACGAATTCCTGATGGCCGCGGAATACGTCATGAGCGAGGGCAATTACAACGTCATTCTGTGCGAGCGCGGCGTGCGGACGTTTTCGGATTTTTCGCGCAACACTCTGGACCTGGCGGTCGTTCCCGCGGTGAAGAAACGCAGCCACCTGCCGATTCTTGTGGACCCCAGCCATGGCACGGGAAAGCGTCACAAGGTGCTGCCGCTCTCGCGCGCTGCCGTCGCCGTGGGGGCGGATGGCTTGCTGGTTGAAGTGCATCATCAGCCGGAAAAAGCGCTTTCCGACGGGATGCAGTCCATCCTGCCGGAAGAATTTGCGGAATTGCTCGCCGAAGTGCGTCAGATCGCCAGCGTCGTGCACCGGCAAGTCAACTAAGGGTACTGGGTGAGCTTGCGGATTGGCCGCGACCCGCCCGCCACCGGGCGGTTTCTACGGTAGCTGCCACATCGTCGAGGACTTAGCACTGACGGCGCTATTGCTTATGCTCTTGGCTAGGAACTGACGTGGTCGGTTCACCGGTGAATTGCACTTGAGCACAGCCTCCAGGCTCAATCCGGACATTGCGGGGATCCTCATAGCTAAGGTCGGCGGTATGGAAGGAGAGGCCTGTTCGTATGGCATGGAGCATGTATCGACCGCCAGGAACTTCCATCTGGAATTCGCCTCTTGCATTCGTTGTAGCCGTGTAACGCCTGCCAGTTCCTCGTGCCTCCACACGCACTCCAGGAATCGGCGAGGCTGGCCCCTCGCTAACCAATCCATGGATAACACCCTTGTCGTGGTGTCCTTGAATCGCGTTGATTTGTGCCAACACGGCTTTGGCATCACCAAGTGGTCCGGAGTTGCCACAGCCATCAAGTTCCCACAAATTGGCCTGAGCCGAGTTGAAAAGGAATAGTAAGTACTGTTGTCCCGCTTTCCAGACGAAAGCCGCACGCCCGCTGGAGTTTTCTTCATATATTTGGAACTGCGCCGCAATGTCTCCGCGCAAGACAAGGTCGGTACGCAAGGTGTAGACGTACGCCGCCACGCCTTCCGGATCGTCCTTGTCATGGACGGCCCTGGTTCTGAGGAGAGTCGCTTCCACCACAACCCGGCTGGCGAAGTACTCTGCGCAGACAAGCCGCGGCTGAGGAACGTTGCACACTGCCATCGCAGGACCAGCAAGTAGCGGCGCAAAAACTGTGAGCAGTAAGGAGTATTTCACGAGGAAGAAGTTACCACGGTGTGCCGCCATTTGAAACAATTCCCAGAATGCGGTCCCGACAGCAGTGCGCAATTCAAGCCCAAGCAATCGCTCCGGTCTTTTCCCTGGAAACCCTCTCGACGGGCGCCTAATCATGTAAAATCAAAATTCGCCAACATGCCGCGCGCCAAAAATTTCCGCGTCTATTTCATCCTGACCATTCTCGTCGTCTTTGGCATCGTCCTTCTCCTGCGCGAGCACCGGCCCTCGTTCCTGCGGCCCGGGCTGCACCTGAATGCCTACGTGAGCACCGAGGACGGGAGCATCACGGTTGTGGACCTCATCGGCTTGCGGGCCATTGGCAAAATCTATGCGGGTCCCGCGCTGGGCGAAATCCTCGAACACCCCAAACGCAGCGAAGTTTGGGGTGTCAGCAGCGCCGGGAGCTACGTTTGGGTCCTGGACACGCGCAGCAATCAAATTGCGGCGCATATCGCCGTGGGCGGACTTCCCTACTCCATCGAGTTTTCCGCCAAGGGAGACCGCGCCTACACCACCTCTTCCGCCGCGGACCAACTGATCGCCATCGATTGCGCCACCCGCGCCATCATCGGGCGGGCCAAAACCGGCGCGCAACCTGTTCAGGTGCGCATCACTCCCGACAACAAATTCCTGTTGGTCGTCAATTCCCGCGCCGCGACGCTCGGCATTCACGATGCCGCTACGCTGCAAACGCGCGCTGAAATTCCCGTCATTCCCAATCCCGAGGAAGTCCTCTCCGTCCCCGACGGGAGCATCGCCTTCGTGATGAGCCGCTCTGAGAACCGCCTGTCGGTAGTGGACGTGCGCCGCGGCGTGCTGTTGACCAACCTGGCGCTCGCCGGTAAGCCCACGCGAATGGTGCTGAAACCCGACGGCGGCGAAGTGTATGTGATTTCGCCGGAAACGCACGGCCTGCAGGCCGTGAACACTTGGACGCATGAGATGGGCGTCTACATGATGCTCGGCTCAGCGCCCGCGGATGGCCTGATCGTATCCGACGCCAGTGAAATGTACGTTGCGGATCGCGCCGCCGGCCGCGTGATGCCCCTCGACGTCGTCAACCGCCGGGTGGGCCGGCCCATCAATGTGGGGTCGCTTCCGGGCGCCATGCGCTTCGATCTCGCAGAGCCAGGCGCGCTGCCCGCAATGCTTCTGGTGGTGAACGAAGGCTCCGGCGATCTCGCCGTAATCCGCACGCGGACCGACTCGCTGCTCACAATGATTCCCGTGGGTTCCCACCCGCAGCGGGTCGCGGTGAAATTATTCTGATGGCGGAGGCTGGGTAAAGCAGGCTTCTCACGCAAAAGCATGCGAGGGAGAAGAGAGATTCATCGCACAAAAAACGTGCGCTGGAAAACCGTACCTCACTCCGCAGACTACGTTCGGAATGACGGAGAAAAGGAACCCTTGCAGAGAAGGGGCCGGGGCGAACCCCATGAGGAAAAGGAAAGACCAAGGGTGGTGCGCTTCGGGCGTTCGGCTTGTTTAGGGATTGAACCAGAACTTCACGGTCACGGTGATATGGGCAGCCACGGCTCGTCCGCCTTGCGTCGCGGGCGCGTATTCATACTGCTTTAGAGCGTCCAAGGCCGCCTGGCGCAGCGACACGGGTCCCCCGAGAATCTTCATGGTGCCAATGCGCCCGTCGGGTTCTACCAGCGCATCCACCCTCACATCTCCCGTAATGTATTCCCGCATCGCATCCGGGGGATAGACCGGGCTCGCCGACTTCAGCAGTTTCGGCGGCACCAGCGTTGTGTCGCTTGCCGCCGGTTCGGGCAGTGTGGCTTCTGCAATTGCAGAGGGAATCACTGTCGGCGCGTTTTTGCGAAGCGATCCGGCCGAGGCGCCCTTCTCCTTCGCACTAGCGCGCGCGGGTGACGCCGTGGGCGCTACCGGCTTTTTCACCTTCAGAGCCGCAGAGTTCGCTCGCGCAATGGCGTCGGGCGCGGGCGCTTCCGTATTTGGCGCATTCTCACTTTCAACGGTGCCACCCACCGGTTCGTCCGCGGGCTTCGTCGTCACGGCATCTGGGGAAGCAGCATTGGGCGTCGCTGCTGTGCGTGACGCCATCGCTGGTGCCGCGTGGGGGGCAACCCCGCTCTCCACTTTCTTGGAGTTCGCAGGATGGAGCCTTTGCGCGATCCCGCCGAGCGATGGAAGAGGCAGCCAGTTCATGTACCAGGCCCCGCAAAGCACAACGCCGAGCAGCAACCCGCTGAAAAGGGCCAGCCGAAACTTCCCGATCCCCACGCGTATGGGCTTGTAAATGTCGTACAGGGGCCGTCTTTCGTTCGCCGCTCCGGGTGCAGGCGCTGCGGAGAAATCCAGATTCGGTTTGGGCAGCAGGCAGTCGAGCGGATCGATCGCCTCCGAGTCTTTCGCACCGACCTCCTCGGCGGGGGTCATCTTGGGCAGCGCCATGCGAACCAGCGGCTTTGCCGCCACGTCCGGCGCCGCCTCGGCTGCTGCTTCTGGTGTTTTCCCACCTGTTGGAGCTGAGGCAACCGCAGGAGGATTTGGCGGTGGAGGCGGGGGCGCGGCCGGTCGCGCAGGTGGCGGGGCCGGTGGTTTGATCCGAGATTGTTCCACAGCCGCCGCCTCAGCCCTCTTGGCGGACTGTTGCAATGCCGCTTCCGCTTCTGCTTTCGCTGCCTCCGCCTTCGTTTGCAGCAATGAGCGGATCTGTTCTCGCAGAGACTCTACTTCCTGCTTCAACTCCGCGACGCCCTGCCCTTGCGTTGCCGTGGGCTTCGCAGGCGCATCGTCCACAGTCGCCTCCGCGGACTCCACTCTCTGCGCGGTCTCGAGCTGTGAGGGTGATGCAGTCTTCGCGGGAATCTCCAAGCCCCAAAAGTGCGGCGCGGGCTCCGTGAACTCGAGCTCGACGTAGCATTCCGTTGGCCGGAAGGTGCGCTTCCGGACCACCTGGCAAACCATTTCGCTGTTGGTTCTCTTATCGGTGAGGAAAAGCAGTTGGCCGGTGACGACGGCCGCGGCCAGCCGGATGACCGCGCCATTTTCCGAAATCAATACCGTTGCTGTGTCCTCGGAAAAAAGATCGCGCTGCCCCGAAGCCGAAGCCGGCCGCGCGCCCGCCACATTCACCGCGATTTCCAGCGCCAGCGGGTTTGCGCCGCTGGCCAGCGGCTGCAGCTTCGCTACGGTCTCTTCAGACGGAGGGATAGTATTGACTGCGGATTCCACGCGAATTTTCCCTCATGCCAGGGTTTCCGCCAGGTGCACGGCCGAGCATGCACCGGCACCCGTCCACGGTTAGCCCACGCCTTCTTATTTTTTCAAGTGGAGCATCCCCGCGCCATAGTACCCCGGGCACTTCGGCAGAAAAGTTGCCCAATGAGTAGCGTCCCCCCAACCACAGGCAACCGCGGTGCAAGATGGCCCTTGGTGAGTATCTAGTGCCGTTCCAACTTGTTCCAGCAAATCCCTTCGAGAATACTCACTCCGTGTTCGCGTCAGATGCTTGGACCGTCATTTGGCCGAAATAGTTGGAACGGCACTAGTGGCGAGAAATGCGCGCCGAGTCCATTTTCCGCAAATCCGATGCAGTTCTCACTCGGCGGGCTCGACGGCCCAGGCCGAATTCTCTTCTCCGAGATTGATTTCCAAAAACCCCTCCGCCGGCAAAACATCAATCGGCAAGCCTCCGTGCCACAAAGCCACGCCGATGGGGAATTTGCTCTTGCCCTTCAATTCCAGTTCTTCCTTGTGCACCGCGAGTTCCAGGGTGCGATCAAACGCCACCGCCGCGACGCTGGCCGGATTCAGCAAGCACACCCGCCCTTTTTCCACCGCGAACTCTTTCATCCGCCCGCGCTCCAGGTTCACCACGATGATGATTTCCTGCGCGGCGCCGATGGTGATGCGGAATTCGGGGTCCTCCAATTCCATGAGCTTGTCCGGAAAGCAGTCGACCCGCACCACAAAGCGCTCCTCCTCAAAACCGTAGCGCAATTCCCTTAAATAATACGTGCGTCCGTGCATGGCGGCGCCGCGGTGCTCCGGAGAAAAGACGCCCGCGCCCAACCACTCGAAGTAACTGGTGTCCCGCCCGTCCACTTTGACGTTGAGGAAAGTGGAAGGCGCCAGTTGGTAGGCACGTTCCGGCTGTCGCTTGATGGGCTTGGCGAGTTCTTCCGGCGCCACTTGTCCGAGCGCGAGATAGATTCCCGTAAGGTGCTTGCGAAAGAGGGCGTCAAATTCGGCGTCATTCGCGGTGCTGTGTTCCGGCCCATACCACCAACACCAGTCGCTGCCCTCCGCGGCGAGCAAGGACTCCTGCGCTTCTGCCAGTCCCGCGTCAGTGACGGGGTCCGACCAGCCCTTGTCGCGTGCTTCAAGGGCGTGGGCATAGGCTTCGCGGGCGTCCCAGAGCAAATCCCAGGCGGTGACGTCTTCCTGGTGGCCGATCCACACGTCAAAATTGGCATTAATCCAGGAGGCGGGGAAGATGCCTCCGGTGGTGGGAACGTCGCCGGCAGCGGCGATGGCCTCGCTGGCGGTGAGGGCGTGGATATCCTGGTCCTCGCTGATGCGGCGGTAAAACTCGCGCAGAAATTCCCGGCCATTTCCCGGGTAGTACTCCCAGGCATTTTCGCCATCCAGGAACAAACAGACGGTCAGCGGGTTCAGGCCCTTCACCGTTTCGCCGATGTGCCGCAGCCTGCTGTGCAGATCGGCTGCGGCCGCTTTGCTGTCCATGCGGCTATAAACAAAACCCACCAGGTCAGACAAGTGGTGATCGCGGAAGAGTCCTGTAATCCCGGTGCTCGCCGTCTGCACGCGCCACGGTTGGTATAGCTTTTCTGCATTCGCCGGTATCCCCGAAGAATCCCGGAAGAAACCCACATTCAACGTGCGGCCGAGCACGCCTTCATCCGTGCCGAACCACTGGAAACCCTCTTCCGCCGCAATAGCCAGGGCCTGGTCGGAGACCGATCCTTCCGAAGGCCACAGTCCCAGCGGTCTTTTCCCGAACACGCGCTCGTGATACTCCTTGGCCCGGCGCAACTGCTCCCGCGCATCTTCCGGCCTGCGAAAGGCGCGGCGCGGAATGGGCGTGCCGGGATTGGCGACTCTGGCGATGTCGGAATCGCACAGGAGTGGCAGGATGGGGTGGTAAAACGGCGTGGTGCTGATCTCGATCTGTCCCCGCGCCGCCGCTTCGCGGTACGCCGGCAGCACCAGCGCGATCAATTCCAACTGTTTGGCTTTCAGCGCCTCTTTGTCATGTTCCGAGAAGTCCTTGCCGCGGTTTGCCAACCGGCTCGCCACGGGGTCCTTCTTGAACCATTCTTCTTCCATCCAGGCGAGTTGCGACAGCACCTGCAAATCGCGCCAGTCCCTCGCCGTGAAGGTAATCAGCGCCTGTGCGCCTCCCGCGGGGCGCGACCATTCAAAAAGTTCCGCAAATCGGGGCCAGCGTGAGATCAGCCGCTCGTGGTTTACCTGAAAGGCGCGTCCCAGCAGTTCGCTCTTGTCTCCCCGGGTGAGGTTCTCGGTCTTCTTAAAGGCCAGCGCGAACCAGGGTTCATGGAATGTTCCGTTCGCGTACTCCTCCAGTTGCATGCACAGCGACGGCACCATGTTGAACGTGGCATGGAGGGAAGGAAATTCCTCGTACAGCTTCACCATGCCGTAGTAATCCTTGGTGGCGTGCAGCCGCGTCCAGGGCAACACATATAGCCCCGTCTCCGGATCACGGTATTGCGGCTGGTGCATGTGCCACAGCACCGCCAGGTTCACTCGATTCATCCGTGGTCTCTTTCCGTCACCCTCGGTGCAAACTCCGCGCGCAATCCAGGACTCGTGCGCTTAGGGGCGAGCTTCCTCTTCAACGAACCACTTTTCAACCTCGCCACCATGTTACACTCAGGCTTCCCGCCATGCGCATCCTGGACCGCTACATTGTTCTCGAAGTCATACGTCATGCGCTCCTGGGACTCATCATCTTCACCTTCGTTCTGTTCGTTCCCAAGCTGGTCCGCTTGATGGAGCTGTTTGTCCGCCACTCCGGCTCCGGATCGCAAATCGCGGTACTGTTCCTCTGCATCGTTCCCAACATCCTGGTCTTCACCATCCCCATGGCCGTTCTGATCGGCGTGCTCCTGGGCCTTGGCCGGATGTCCATGGACAGCGAAATCATCGCGCTGACGGCCCTGGGGATCAGCCGCAGGCGCATTCTCTGGCCCGTCGGCGTGCTCGCGGTGATCGGCGCCGCACTGACCCTGGTCATGACTTTGTGGCTCGCACCGTTGGCGATTCGGACCTTTCGCAGCATCGAAAGCGATTTGATCACTTCGCAAATCTCGTTTCAGGTGCAGCCACGCGTCTTCGACGAGCGCTTCCCGCACATGGTCCTCTACATCAATGATGTCTCCGCTAGCGGGACTCGCTGGAACGGCGTATTTCTTGCGGAAGCCGGAGGAGAAAGCGGCTCGCGCATTACCCTGGCGGAAAGTGCGATTGTAATTGCCGAACCCCGGCTGGGCAAGCTGGAGTTGCA
This sequence comes from Candidatus Acidiferrum sp., assembly GCA_049522075.1. Lineage (GTDB taxonomy): Bacteria > Acidobacteriota > Terriglobia > Acidiferrales > UBA7541 > Acidiferrum. The sequence continues at coordinate 2,740 of JBEKOE010000016.1, read as the reverse complement.
CCTGAATGGCGGTTCCACGCACGAATCTTCCGTTGCCGACGCCGAACACTATTCGGTCACCGCATTCGGCCGGAGCGACTGGCCCGTGGAGGTGAACGGCATGGCTCCGGCCAAGGAGCGCGAGCCCAGCAACCCGGAGCGATCGTTGCGCGACCTTTGGGGTGATCGCGGGAAGGGCTGGCGAGATGCGCGCGTGGAATTGCACCAGCGCTTTGCGTTTCCTGTGGCCTGCCTTGTTTTTGCTTTAATCGCCGTGCCGCTGGGCGCGCAGCCGCGCCGCGGCGGGCGCGCTGCGGGCTCCTTGCTCGCGGTGGTGGTGATCGCGGCGTATTATCTGCTGTTCATTGTGGGGGCGGGCCTGGCACGCCAGGGTGTTCTACAGCCTTCCGTGGGCATGTGGATCGCCAACGTCGTCCTTGCGCTTACCGGTGTGGCGCTTCTTCCGCGGATGGAGAGCTACCGCAGCGAAAGTCGGCGTCTCCTAGCCTGGGCACGGCTCGTGGCTTTCTGGCGTCTGCGGCGGCGGCGGAAAACGAGGGTCAAGGCCGCGGTTGTTCGCGCGGAAAATGGCTCTGCCCGAACCGAAGTCGCGCATCCCTCTTCTTCCAGCTTTCCGGGCATCGTGGATATCTACGTGCTGCGCCGCTTCTTCTACTATTTCGCCGTGATCATGGGCGTGTTCATCCTGCTGTTTGAGACCTTCACATTCTTCGAACTTCTTGACGATATCGCGCGCCACCACGTTCCTTTTCTGGTGGTTGTCAATTACTTCCGTTACCTGATTCCCTATCTCCTCTACCAGCTTTCGCCGCTGGGCGCGCTTGTGGCCGTGCTGGTTACTCTCGGTGTGCTCAGCAAGAACAATGAAATCGTGGCCTTCAAAGCCAGCGGCATCAGCCTTTACCGCATCGCTTTGCCGCTTCTCATGGCGGGCGTTGTCCTCGCCGGAGTGCTGCTCATCATGGACGACACCTATCTCCCCTACGCAAACCAGCGGCAGGATGCGCTGCGCAACCAGATCAAGGGCCGCCCCGCGCAGACCTACACGCGGCCGCAACGCTGGATCTTCGGGGAAAACACCAAGGTCTACAACTACGATTTCTTCGACTCCACGCAAAAACTCTTTGGCGGCCTCAGCGTGGTCGAACTGGACCCCGCGACCTTCGCGATGCGGCGGCGGGTTTACGCGGCGCGCGCGCGTTGGCTGGATACCGCGCAAACGTGGGTGCTGGAATCCGGTTGGGTCCGCGATTTCGCCGACGGAACGGTCCTGCGCTACGATCCCTTCAAGGTCACGACACTCGCTGAGCTTGTTGAGCCGCCCTCCTACTTCAATCGCGAAGTCATCCAGGCGTCTCAGATGAGCTGGCGGGATCTCCGCCGGTACATCGCGGGGCTGCAGCGTGCCGGGTTCGACGTGTCTTCCCTCACCGTGCAGTGGCACAAAAAGCTGGCTTACCCACTGATTGCTCCGATCAGCATGATGCTGGCAATTCCCTTTGCGCTATTGGTGGGTAGCCGTGGCGCTGTTGGAGGCGTCGCTCTGGGGGTCGCCATTGGCATCGTGTATTGGGCTATCTCCGCGCTGCTGGAAGCGATGGGCGGCATCGGCCAGCTTCCACCACTTATGTCTGCATGGTCGCCTGACCTGATGTTCTTTTTTGTCGGGCTATACTTCTTCTTCAAGATGCCCACGTGATGCGCTTCGCGCGGTAGCCCGGACTTTCCTGGAGGAAGGGGTGCGGGAAAAGCGGTGTTTTGGTCACCGCAGGCCAGGACGAGTCACAGGCTATGGAGAAACGGGTGCAACCTGGAGTTTCAAGTTGCACCCGGGATTCTGTGAGCAAGACAAGGCATTCCCGTAGATCGTCCGTCAGATTGCGACGAATTCAGGGGCTAGTGCTTAAGAGTGGCCAGCTTACTATATTTGTCCTCCATGGCCTTGCTATGGCTCCAATCGGGGACATGAATCGCTGTGTCATAATGACGGTGATTCCCCAAATTGTGGGGCACCTTGCAGGGCAGGGATGCCCCTGGGTATGCGCTTGTACCAGTCAAATCGGTGATCATGTAGGCCGACGAGTCACATACGATTGGTCCGTTCCCATTCGACCGGAATGTGACGCCCGAAAAATCCACACTGGAACTGACCAACACCAGGATTCCCGGGCCGCCATTCTGTGAGATGTCCGCGCCCCGCAGGAAGGCTTCGGAGTTGCCATCGATCCGCAAGCCCGCCCGCGAAGGATTCGAGCTGAATCCGTTGTGAGTGATTGTGGTGTCACCATAGAAGTATGCTTGGCTATTGGCGTAAACATCGATGCCGACGTCCTTGTGGTTCAATATCTGCACGCCCGCATCGCCAGTATAGAAAGTCAGTTGGCTTCCAAAGGCTGCAGAAACGCCCGTGGAACCGTTTGACTGAATGAGGACGGGTGTCCACCCCGGAACGACGTTCCCGCCAAGGATTGACAACTCTGCGTTCTCTTGAAGGGAAATACCACCGGTTTCGTTGCCCTCGATCACGAGTGGCCCCCAGAGTCCGAGAAGGAGGCCTCTGGCCCCGCCACGGAAATCAATCCCGAAGCCGGAGGTAAACGGTGAGTTCGGTACCGCCTTGTTTGAACTTAGTTGGAGATCAGCGGACAGTTTGCACCGAATTGCAGCAGTAGAGGCAATGGGTGCTCCGGGACTCCGGTGGTAGGATTTCGGTTTACGAAGACTGAAAACTTACCTCAAG
>JBEKOE010000015.1:0-54613 GCA_049522075.1 Candidatus Acidiferrum sp. | reverse complement strand
CGGGCTCCTTCCGTGCCTCCCGAACCTGGTTCTCTCTCCTTGCTCATACACACCTCCTCGTGATCTCTGATTCATTTTCATCACAATTCGGTGTCCAAGAAATTCCTAGGGCGCGGGACCTTGTGCGAGTTTCGTATCGATGCAATCTATTATTATCTTGACATCTATACTTAAATGTAGTATACTTATTTTATGGAAATCGGCCTCCAACCGCTGGGCCCCGCCCGGCTCTTTCTTTCTCCCGCTCCAATCCCTGAGGGGAGCTTCGCTTCCCGCCTCACACCCGGCAATCTTCTTCCATCTCTTTCTAAGCCCTCCGCAATCAACACATGCGCAAAACCCCTCGCCAACCCCTTTAGAATGAACACATACACAAGTGCATCAAAATAAATGACCTACATCCCCTTTAGAATCCGCACTTACAATGCCCATTTCCCTCAACTCCCCTGAGATCATCACTTACGCAAAATCCGATTTTTCTCTTTCTTCTTCCGCTGTTCATCACCCCATGACCGGAGGTCCCGCATTAGTAGTTCTTTGGGGGTCGGAGCTTCAGCTCCGACATCAAGTCGCCTAATAAACCGGGCTTCAGCCCCTGAGGAGACTCTTTCCTCCCCTCTGAATCCGTTTATGAAACAAGCTCTAGTGATGTGGGCTGCCTTGCCGAATAGGGTGGCCTGTTGATGCGGCTGTAGCTGTAAAAGCGGAGGCGAGCCGCCGCACTCCGACAAGCCACAGTTGCGGCCTGCCTCGGAAGGCGGGCCCTACAAGAGCTTGCGGGATGCGGACTACTTCGATTGCGCGGTGGCGTTGCCCATGTCGAGAACGACTTTCCAGGTGCCATCCTGCTGCAGCCTCCAGATGCTGGTGTACTTTCCGTATTCGACAGTGGGCTTGCCTTCTTTGTCCTTGGAGTGGAACTCGTAGGTGCCGTAGGTGTAGCCGAGGTCACAGGAGGCAGAAATATCGGCGCCCACGGGCGTCCAGGAGAGGCGATTGTTCTTGTCGTCCAGAAAGCCCATGCCCTTGGCGATATTTGCCTTCCCCGGGATGATGGCTGCGCCATTCGGGAGTTCGACGGAGTCATCGGCATAGTACGACATATAACCCTGGGAGCCTTTCTCGGCTGCAGCTTTCATGAATTCGCCTTCGAGTTGCTTCAAGGTGTCGGCGGTGGCCTTGGGCGAGGCCGAAGCGGTTGGGTGGGCGTACGGAAAGATGAAGATAGCGACAAGAACGACGAGAATGAGCACAGGCAGAAACGTTTTCATGCAGCCTCCGTGGATTGCGCGGGCATATTAGGGGATTGCCCGGGAGTCCGGTTTTAATGTGGAACGGCACCATTGTATGCCCATTTTAGCGGGAGGCAGAGGGCGGGCCCAACACGAGAAAGACCCAAGCGCACCATCCATGCCTGAGACACTCACGAAGAAGAAGAGCAGAGAGTCCGTGGTGTTGGAGCGTAAGAGCCCACCCTTACAAACCAAGGGTGGGGCACCCTCAAGTTCATTTGGGCAGAGACGTGACAAGGACAAACCCAAGAGCACAGTCCCTTCGCATCTCAGGGCAAGCAGGAATGACTGTGCCACGAGACTTGGCAAGCGGGGAGGGGCTTGTTAGAGTCGAATCGCCCACCCGTAATTGCTCCATTCGTGGTATTTATTCAGACGAGGCGAAGCCGCATGGCAGACGAGACACGAGCCGTACGCACTGTGGAAACCGGAGAACACAGAGACCGCGTGCTGATTGTCGAGGATGAGGACAACGCACGGAAGGGCTACGAGCAATTGCTGCAGCGGTGGGGCTACGAAGTGCTGGGCGTGGCGAGCGCCGAAGAGGCGCTGGCGAAATTCTCCAATTTCCAACCGGATACGGTGATCGCCGACGTGGAATTGCCGGGGATGAACGGGTTAGACCTTCTGAAACAATTGGGCGAGGACTTGAAGGATGTGCCGGCAATCATCATTACCGGGAAGGGCAGCGAAGAGCGCGCGGTTGCGGCGATTGAGTCGGGAGCGTTCTGGTACATCGAAAAGCCGCTGAAGGGGCCGGTGCTGCGGGCGCTGCTGGACCGCGCGTTGAGCAAGGCGCACGATGCGCAGAACCTGCTGGTATTGCAGAGGCAATTGCGCGAGGCGGGGCGGCTGGGGGAACTGGTGGGCGGAACGAAGCCGATGCAGGACGTGATGCGGGTGATCGAGATGGCGGCGCCGAGTTCGGCATCGGTTCTGATCACCGGTGAAACGGGTTCCGGGAAAGAAGTTGTGGCGCGCACGATTCACAAATTATCGCCGCGGGCGGGCGGGCCGTTTGTGGCCATCAACTGTTCGGCGATTCCCGAAACGCTGATGGAGAGCGAAATTTTCGGGCACGAGCGGGGCGCGTTCACGGGCGCGGCGGAGCGGCGGATTGGGTGCTTCGAGCTGGCGGATGGCGGCACGCTGCTGCTGGACGAAATCGGGGAGATGCCGGCGCCAACGCAGGCGAAGCTGCTGCGCGTGCTGGAAGACCGCAAGGTACGAAGGCTGGGAAGCAAGGTGGAGACGCCGGTGGACGTGCGCGTGCTTGCGGCGACCAACAAAGACCCGGAGCAAGCGGTGTCCAGCGGGCACTTGCGCCAGGACCTGTATTTCCGGCTGAATGTGTTTCACATTCACCTGCCGCCTTTGCGGGAACACAAGGAAGATATACCGCTGCTGACCGAGCACATGCTGCGGGACATCAATGCGAAGCACGGAAAAAGCGTGCGGGGGATCGGCGCGGAAGTGCTGGACATCTTCATGAGCCACACGTGGCCGGGAAACGTCCGCGAATTGCGCAACATTCTGGAGCGCGCGGCGATCATGAGCGAGAAAGATTTGATATCGCGGGCGAGTTTGCCGGGGGAGTTCGGGCGGGTGGCAGCGAAAAGCCCGAGCGATCTATCCATCATCAAATTTCCGATCGGGACAACAGTGGACGCGATGGAGAAGGAATTGATCGTGCAGACGCTGGCGGCCACGGGCAACAACAAGACGCGCGCGGCGGAGCTGCTGGGCGTGAGCCTGAAGACCCTGCACAACAAGCTGAAGGAATACGGCAGCGAACGCGCGGAAACGGAGACGTAAGAAGTTATGCAACTGGGGCTGCGCGCCAAATTGACGATGGTGATGACAGGGCTGGTGCTGCTGTCGTCGCTGGTGCTCTCGCTGGTGTTTTTGGAACTGCTGATGCAGCAGGTGCTGCACGACACGGACAAACGCGCGAACGAACTGGCGCGCGAGGTGTTCGACACGGCAAAGCGCGCGCTGGATGAAGCGAAGTCCCAGGGAGTGCTGCCGGCTTCGAGCGATCCGCAGGAAACGCACGATTATGTGCAGCGGGCCTTCGAGATCAGCGAAGGGCTGAAGGCCAGGTTGCTGACGGCAACGGATTTGCCGTCGATTTACGAAGTGACGATCGTGGACCATGACGGTCTGGTGATGGTGTCGAGCGATGAGTCGCTACAGGGGAAAGGGGTGACGCGGCGGCCGCCCCTGGCGCAACTGGTGCAAAGCCCGTTTGTGCGGCAGGTACGCATCCTGGAACAATCCGCGCGGATTTACGAAGTGGACTATCCCTTCAGCGAGAGAGGGCAGCCGTTTGGGGAAGTGCGCGTAGCGGTTTCGACGGCACTGTTGTTGAACGACATCCAGCCACGGTTGCGATGGTGGCTCACGATTGTGGTCCTGGCGCTGGGGGGCTCCACGATTCTGGCGGCGCTGGTGAGCGGGGCAGCACTCACGCCGATTCGGAACATTTTGGCGCAGTTGGAACGCATTTCTTCGGGCGTATACGACACGCCGGCAACAGTATCCAAAGAGCGCCTGGAGAGCACCGACGAATTAGGACAGGTGCGGCGAAAAATCACGCAAGTGGGGCAGCAGTTGCGGGGCGTGCACGAAATTTTCAGTTCGTTGCGCGAGAACATGAATTCGGTGATGGCCGGACTGGAAGATGGGCTGATCCTGTTCACGCGGGATGCGCGCGCGGTGATGGTGAGCCCCGCGGCGGAGAAATTTCTGGGGGCGCCGGCTTCGAACTTCTTGGGGCGGCGCGTAACGGATATCTTCCCGCCGGAGCACCCGCTGCACGAGGCGCTGCACCTGGAGGGGGATGAACTGCACGAGGTGGCCTCCGAGACCGAGGTCGAAACAGTGGAAGGGAAGAGACGCGTGAGCGTGAGCGTGCAGGAAATTCAAGGTGAAGGGGAACGCATGGGAGCGTTGATCACGCTGCGGGACCTGGATTCGCTGGAACGCATCAACACGCAATTGCAGGTGAGCGAACGGCTGGCAGCGGTGGGGCGGATCACGGCGGGAGTGGCGCACGAAGTAAAGAACCCGCTGAACTCGATGCGGCTGTGGCTGGAGAACCTGAAGGAGTCCTTGCCGCCTGAAGCGGATGGCGCGGCACAGCAGGCGGTGAATGTGTTGGACGCTGAAATCGACCGGCTGGACGCGGTGGTGAAGAGGTTCCTGGATTTTTCGCGGCCGATGGATGTGCGCCTGGAACCGACACAGTTGGCGGACCTGTTGAAGGAAGTGCTGGAAGTGGCGCGGCCGGAGCTGGAGTTGACGAAGGTGCAAGTGGCGCAATTGATTCCGATTGGGATTCCGGAAGTGTTCGTGGACCGGGCGCTGTTGAAGCAAGCGATCTTGAACCTGGTGCTGAATGCGGTGGAAGCGATGCCGAGTGGCGGGCAATTGCAATTGACGCTGAGCCGGCGCGGAGAGATGGCGGAAATCACCGTGGGGGATACGGGGAAGGGGATTCCCGTGGAGAACCGGCAAAAAGTGTTTCAGTTATTTTTTACGACGCGGCCGGGAGGGAGCGGGATCGGATTGGCGAGCACGTTCCGAATTGTGCAGCTTCACAACGGTTCGATAAACTTTACCTCGGAGGTTGGCCACGGAACGACGTTCCGGATTGAGTTGCCGCTAGCCGCGTAAGCATGCCCAAGAACTCAGCGCCGAGTCCCACGGAGCGAAGAATGCGCAGGCCGCGAATTCTACTGCTGCCCGTGTGCCTGAGCGTGATGGTATGCAGCGGGTGCCTGGTGAAGAAACGGCCCGCGGCGCACTTCGTGACCATTGTGCTGGCGCATCCGGTGATTCCATCACCAACGGCGGAGGCGGCGTTGAGCGAAACGCCGGACCTGGGGATCGAACCGGCACCGATACCAACGCGGCTGGGAACGCCGCGGAATCCTCCGGCAAGGCCGAAAATGGCGGCGTCACCCGCACCGGAACCAACGGCGGCGGGAAAGCCGAGCGAGCCGACTATCGTGCCGGAGCTTTCGACGGGCGAGTTGGCGGCGGCGAAGGTAGATGCACAGGCGAGCCTGGAGGTGGCGGAGCGGAATCTGGCGGCGGCGCGAGGGCAGGCGTTAAATGCGGCGCAGGCGGATTTGGCGTCGAAGATCCGCGGGTTCATGGATGCGGCGCGAGAGGCCATACGGAACAGCGACTGGCAACGGGCCACGAATATGGCGAAGAAGGCGGAGGTATTGTCGCGGGAATTGGCGGAAGGGTTGTAGGGAAGCTGGGACAAGTCCGAGGGGCGCAGAGAAGGCGATTCACCACGGAGGGCACAGAGGCCACAGAGGAAGAGAAAGATAGCGAAGAGACGCCCCGACCGGATCGGGGTGAACGCCGGGCTCAGGAATTCGCAGATAAGAGCAACGCGGGCACCCAGCCGAGGGTGCAGAGATTCGCAGACAAGAGGGACCCAAGAACACAGACAGGAATGTCTGTGCCACTATTACCGTACAGGCATAGGCGTAATGGGCGCGGGCTGGCCAAGGTCGGAGAATTGAATCTGGCCTCTGTCCAGGGCCAGGTCGTGTTCAAGCTCTATATCCAGGGTTGAACCGCGCGGAAGTTGCGCGTCGGGCCCGCGGGTCAACATAAACGCCGCGAGGGCGACGGCACCACCGATGCCCGCGCCGATGCCAGCTCCCTTGGCTCCCCCTGATATCGCGCCGATGCCGGTACCCACACCGACCGTTTCCGCGGTTGTGCGGATGATGGTGGGCACATCAGTCCCCTTACCGCCGGGGCTGCTCATTTTTCCTTCCGAGTCCATGGTTTCCTTGCCACCGGTGTCGGCGCTGCGGGGAGCGGCATTCAGATCGATGGTGTAACCATTCGGCAGAATCAGCGTGTTCAGCTTCAACCGGAGTTCGCCTTTGCCTTTGACGCGTCCGGGGCGCTTGGACTCCAGAATTTCACCGCGGATGTAGGAGCCAACGGGAATGACAACGCGATTATTTTGCGTGATGGGAAACGACGTGCGCATGTACACGGAATCGCCCAGTTTGGCGCTGCGCGTAGAAATGCCATTTTCCAAGATAACGCCAAAGCGCGTTCCGGCAGGGACGATAACGGTTTCGCCGGTGCTGGCCGGGCGGGGCGCAGCGGGCTTGGCGGGCGTCGTGGGCGGCGGCGGTTCCGACTGTGGCCCGTCGGGAGCCTGCGCGAAACCACGTGGGCCGAAGCTCAAGGCGAAAATGAAAAGTGAAGTGAGAACCTGAAACTTCCGTGCGGCTTTCACCTGTCCCTCCTATGCTCTGCCCCTTCGGATGCGATGCTGCGGTGCGAAGATGCCTACAGCTTCCCACGTCTTTGAAGGGAAGGCCAGAGGCGGCCAGGGCGCAATTTGACCAAGGAGAAGGGGAAAGCTAGGCTGGAGGCGCGGAATTCGAGAAGGGGAACCTTATGGCGAAACTAGCGCTGATTTACGGGATGCGGCTGCTGCCGGTGGACGACCTGGGCGAGGTGCAAGAGGCCACGGTGGTGCTGAAGAATGGGCGGACGGCGAAAATCGCCATGCACTTGATCCAGGGAACGAAGGAAGAAATCGAAGCGACGTTCCGGCAGTCGATCAACGCGTTTTTTGAGATGTATCCTGAGATATAGGTTGGAGTGGCGCGAGTTGTTGAATGATATCAGTTATCAGATATCAGCGATCAGGAAGCAAGAAGGAGCGACCAGCGATCGGCGATCGGTGACCAGCGACCAGCGACCAGCGACCGGGAAACGGTTTTCGGCGAATCAGAGCTGCTTCGACGAGATGGAAACCACAGGACTGAGGCGAGGAGATTTTGGTTCCTGATCGCTGATAACTGATCGCTGATAACTTCCTTCTCAGCGATTGCCGAAATTTTCGGGATCTTCGTTGGGGTCGCCGAGATTATCGTTGATGAGGACGGCGGATTGGCCGGTGAGCTCGAAGCGCTTGCGGCACTTGTAGCAGGCGACGAGATCATCCAGGCGAACCATGAAGGAACTGGCTTTGGCAAACTTGCGGCGGTCTTCTTCGCTGGCGCCGCGGGGGAGTTCCTTTTTCTTGCGCGAAACCTTCCAGCGCACCGGGGCTTCGAATTCGCCGCGACAACTGGGGCAGATCAACTTGACCTTGCGGGTTTCTTCCTTCTCCGTGTAAAACGCTCGTTCGTCCATTAGGCCTCGACCGCCTTCCGCATAATTTCGTCCATTGTAACAAATTCAAGGCCCAGGTCGCGCCAGCGAGGCAGCCAAAATTCGAGGGCCTTGAAGGTGCGCTCGCGGTCGCCATTCAGGCGGGCGTGGTCGCCATCGTGAAGGCAAAGGATGTCGCCGGAAGTGGCGCCACCGGCTTTGGCTTTCGGGAGATGCGCCTGTACGTTGGCGGCGATGGGCTTCATGCGTTCGATGAGCCAGCCAGCGGGTTTGCTGCGCCAGTCACCGGGGATGAGCGACCAGGTGACGTTGGTCATGCCGTGCTGGTGGAGGATATCGCCGAGCCACGGGCTGCGAAAACCGAAGGGCGGACGAAACCAGCGCGGTTTCGCCCAGAGAAGCTGCTCGATGGCGTCCGTGCAGCGCTGCAATTCTTCGCGCGTCTCCTGCGGTCCGCAGAAGAAAAGATTCGGGTGGGATTCAGTGTGATTGCCGATGTTGTGTCCACGGGCGGCGAGTTCCTTGACGAGATCCGGGCACTGGCGGACGAATTTGCCAACCAGGAAGAAAGTGGCGCGGGCGTTGTGCCTGGCCAGCAATTCCAGAAGCTTCGGAGTCACCGCGGGATTGGGGCCGTCATCGAAAGTCAGGGCCAATTTCCTGGCAGCATCGGTGTGGGAAATGACGGGGCCGAAAAGTTGCGAGCGGGGATGCGCCGCGCCGTAGGCGATCATGGCCGCGGCGCCAGTCAGAAGAGCCGGAGGAGCAATCAGCCAGGGATTCATCGCTTGTATTCTGCCACGATGCGGGGAACGGGCTCAGGAAAAAAGGCCAGAGCAAAGACAACGCAGAGACGCTGAGAGCGCAAAGATTCGCAGAGGGAAAAGGAACCCAAGACCCAGGCACACACGCCGTGCCTGGGGCACCCAGCCCACAAACGGCGCGGGCGGGGCTGTCCGAGGGGCGGTTGAGCATTTAGACAAAAGAAATTGTTGCGGAGCGACCCGGAACTTTTCGTTTGCTACAGTGTTTCAAGACACAAGGTGCCCGGAGTGGTTCGCATCCGCCAGTTTATGCGGGGTGCACCCCTGCGGGCAGAGACACTCATTCCAGGAGAAATCAAATCCATGAAAGTTGTTGCCCGAATTGTGGTTCCGGCCATGATTATTGCGTTGTTTTTTGCGCTTGGTGCCAGCAACACGTTTGCCCAGGGCCGGCACCCCGCGTATCTGCACGCGCTGTCCGATTTACGCGCAGCTCGTGCTCATCTACAGCGCCCCGATGGAGGCCATCTGCGCCACGAAGAAGAAGATGCCATCCATGATATCGATGAGGCCATCAGAGAGATCAAGAAGGCTGCCATCGAAGACGGAAAGAACCTGAACGATCATCCGCCGGTGGACGCCGGGATGGATTGGCCCGGGCGGTTGCATCGCGCGCTAGAACTTTTGAACAGGGCGCATGCAGATATTGCCAGGGAAGAGGACAACCGGTTTGCGGAGGGTCTGCAAGGGCGCGCGCTGGGTCACATTGACAAGGCGCACCATCATGTGGAAGAAGCGATTCACTGGGTGGAAACGCACAGGTAGAAAGCCGGTAGAATTCGTTGCATGTATCGAACACCGTGGCGCGCTGCGCCACGGTGTTTTTTGTCGAGTGGCGCGCGAGTGGCTCCGGCCGGAGCTTCAAAAGCTGACGCAGTCGCACTGAGTCAGTTAGACTGTGATAATGTCTGCGCATTCCCCTGCTTCGCTCGGAATGGAGCATCTATGAAATGCGACGTGTGTGGTCTGGAATACGGACTGTCACACAATTGTCCGGGACCGCTTTCTGCAGCCGGGCTGGATATTCTTACAGCTGGCCTGCAAGCACCGACCGATGGGGGAATTGGATATTACCTGGGTGAGGCGTTCAAGATTGTGCGATGGGATGACGTGGCGATCCGGCGGAATTCAAAGGACCGACGAGCGACAGGGTATGGGTTACTTTTCTGGTTGGCCTCAACGTTGCTGATCCTGCTGGTCACCACCCTTCCGATACTGAGCAGGGTCCTGCCGAAGGTTAATCCCGTCGCGCAAGCGATCGGAATCATTGTCGGGCTAGCGTTTGGCCTCGTCATTGCGGGTGTAATCTTTTTCCTCCAACTTGGATTGTGTCACTTGATCGCGAAATGGTTCTTCGGCGCTACCGGAAGGTTTGTGGAGGTGATGCGGCCTCTGCTGCTGGGATGCTTTGTGAATTGCCTTTCGCTGATACCTGTCGCGGGAATGTTGTTGGCTGCGATCGGTTGGACGGCAGTCTTGATGATGGTTTTCGAGGAGGTCGATGGAATCGGGCGTTTGCAGGCGTTCGGCATATCCGCTGGGATCAACATTTGCTTTTTGATCTTGCAGTTTTCGTTGATGCCGGTGACACACCACCTCTAGACCGTGCCGGACACTCACACCTAGCGCTGCGTTCGAGTAACAAAGGCGCCCGCCTCAGAAGGCGGCGGCTACAAAAACATCAAGAGTCGAATCATGCCGGCAGGCCGCGACGGGTCTTGAGATCGGTGAGGAGACGCTCGACCTCGGTGTCGCGATCGAGGCGGTTGAGTTTTTCGGCGACGTCGTCGCTTAGCAGTTCGACCTCGACGCTGCGGATGTGGCTGCGTTCAAGCGGCGAAAGTTCATGCAACGTGCAGCGGAAAGCAGATTCCTCGCTGCGCTCTGAATGACAATCGCGCTTACGCCTTGCCGAGACGGGGTCCAGCGTGCTGGACCCCTACAAAGAAAAAGCCAAGAGCGGACCGCCTCAGAAGGCGGCCCCTACAAAAGCAAACCCAAAAGCACAGGCCCTTCGTTCCTCAGGGCAAGCCCTTCGAGGCTCAGGGTAGACAGGAGTGACTGCGCTACGGCGTCGCGCGGGGTTACTCCGGTTTGCGGAGGGAGTGGAGATCGATGCCAAGTTGCTGGCACTTTTTGTAGAGGTGGCTGCGCTCGAGGCCGAGGGCGCGCGCGACGTTGGTCATGTGGAAATTGTGGCGGCGGATTTCGGCGAGGAGGGTTTCGCGCTCGAATGCCTCGGTGCGTTCGACGAGAGTGCCCTGCGCGGCGCCGGCATTTGCGGCGGGCGCGTTGGAGGATTCGGAAGCAGGCAGGGCGAGGCGGACATCGTCGGGGGTGACGGTGTCTGCGTTGGCGAGGAGGACGAGGCGCTCGACGATGTTGCGTAATTCGCGCACATTGCCGGGCCAGGAATAGCGGCGCAATTCGGCGATGGCTTCGGGGGCGAAGAGTTTTTCCTTCCAGGCATTTTGCGCGGCGACCTGGCGGGCGAAATGGGCGATCAGATCTGGAAAATCCTCGGGCCGCTCGCGTAGCGGAGGCAGGGCGAGGGGAAAAACGTAGACGCGGTGGTAGAGATCGGGGCGAAATTCGTTCTTTTTGACGAGTTCATCGAGATTGCGGTGCGTGGCGACGATGACGCGCACGTTGACCTTGATGGGCTTGTCGCCGCCGACGCGCTCGACCTCGCCTTCTTCGAGGACGCGAAGCAGCTTGGCCTGCATGGCCAAGGGCATGTCGCCGATTTCGTCGAGGAAGAGGGTGCCGCCTTCGGCTTGCTCGAATTTGCCGGTGTGGCGTGCCGCGGCGCCGGTGAACGCGCCCTTTTCGTGGCCGAAGAGTTCCGATTCGATGAGTTCGGCGGGAACGGCGGCGCAGTTGAGGGTGATGAAGGCATTGTCATGGCGCGGCGACTTTTCGTGAATGGCGCGGGCCACGAGTTCCTTGCCGGTGCCGGTTTCGCCGAAGATGCAGACGCGAGTTTCGCCGGCGGCTACGCGCTCGATTTGCGCGAGGAGTTTTTGCATGGCGGGGCCGGAGCCGACGAGTTCGTGCTTGCCGAGGCGGTGGCGGAGTTCGCGATTCTCGTCCTCGAGGCGCGAGAGGCGCAACGCGTTTTCGACGGTAACGAGCAGCTTATCGGTGGTGAGAGGCTTTTCGAGGAAATCGAGGGCGCCCAGGCGGGTGGCCTTCACGGCCATTTCAATGTTGGCCTGGCCGGAGATCAGGACGATGGGGGTTTGCAGGCCGGATTTCTTCAGCTCTTCGAGAAGTTCGAGGCCGCTCTTGCCGGGCATGACCACGTCAGAAAGGATGAGGTCGAAACGCTCGTTTTGGATGAGTTCGGCGGCGCGGAGGGCGTTGTCGCAGACAGTGGCCTCGTGGCCGGCGAGACGAAAGGCGCGGGCGAGAGAGGCGAGGGTGTTGGCGTCGTCGTCGATCAGGAGAAGATGAGCTTTGCGTGGCACGGGAGTCCTTTGAGCCGGTTGAATGCACAGCGCGGCGGCGAAATCAGAGATCTTGCGGACATGGGGCGCAACAATGCTGCGCCCCTACATACCCAAGAGAAAGGCGCCCGCCTCGGAAGGCGGCCTCTACAAAAGCAAGAGAAACCCAAGAACCGGTCTAAAGACCGGCCACTACAAAACCCTAATCGTTGGCGGCGGCTGGGGCAGACTCGGCCTCGTGTGAGGCGGAGTCTTCCCGGGCTTTGACGACAACGCCGGACTGGCGCTTGGGCAAATCGATGCGGAATGCGGCGCCGCGTCCCTCTTCGCTGGAAACGGAAATCGAGCCGTGATGATCGCTGACGACGGATTGCACGATGGCCAGACCGAGGCCGGTGCCGAGCTGCTTGGTCGTGTAGTAAGGAGTGAAGAGGCGCGAACACTCTTCGGGGGTGAGACCTTTTCCTGTGTCGGCTACTTCGATGCGCAGGGATTCACCAGCGTCGCTGCTCTTAAATGTGATGGTGCCACCAGCGGGCATGGCGTCGAGAGCATTGAGAACGAGATTCTGAAACGCGCGGTGGAGGAGATCGGAATCGGCGTCAATTTCCGGCAGCGATTCGCTGAGGAAGAATTCGGTGGCGATCGAGGGCTTGCCGACAGCGGTGAATTGCGGCTCGAAGAGACGCACGGCGTTGCGCAGGACTTCGTTGACATTCACCCTGGTGAATTGCGGCGCGGGCATTTTGGAGAAATCGCTGAAGCGGCCGACGATGCTATTCAGATTGGCAAGTTCGGCTTTAAGAGTGGCGGTGGCTTCGCTGAAGACTTCCTGGAACTGCTTCGGGCCAAGCTGGCGGGCGCGCTGGAGATTCTCGACGGTGATTTGCAGGGGGAAGAGCGGGTTGCGTAATTCGTGGGCCAGGCGGCGTGCGAGTTCGCGCCAGGCGGCGACACGTTCGGTCTGCACCAGCTTTTCCTTTTGCGATGCGAGGGTCCTGATCATGTCGTTGAAAGCGGCGGCAAGCTGTCCGACTTCGTCGCTGCCTCTGACGTCGATGTGGGTGTCCCAGCGGCCGGAAGCCACATCGCGGGCGCCATTGGCGAGCTCTTCAACGGGGCGAGTGATCCGCCGGGAGACCCACCAGCTTAAGAGCAGCCCGATAAGAAGAGCGGCGAGGGCAACGAGCGCGGCGGTCTTCACGATTTCGCGGCGCAGGGTGACCAATTCTTTGCGCGAACTGCCGAGCAGGAGCACGCCGAGCACTTCGCCATTGCGGCCGGTGAGGGGCATGGCGTGAAACGTTTCGGAGGAAGCGGGGTCGGAGGTCCAATCAATAGTTCTGATGAGAGTCTGCGGGGTGGATTGCTTCTGCACTTGCTCGATGAGCGGCTGTAGCAGGTCGGCCTGCGGAACGGGCCCAGAGGCGTCGGCGAGCGCGGTGGGAACGAAATTCGCTTCGAGATTGCGATAGAGCAGGGCGCGCATGCCGGAAGGAAGCACGAGAGAGGCAAGGAAATTCTGGTCCAGGCGGCGGCCGCCGATGACATAAAGATTGCGGTCGCCGACAGACTGGGTGCGTACGGCAGTCAGAGAAAGCTCGACGCCATCGGGCAATTCTTCCTTTTTCAGAAAAGCGGACGAACCGCGCCAATCCTTGACATTGTTGACCCAGTCATTTTTGTAGCCGACACGCGCGGGATATTGCGCCGAGGAGATCAGGGTGCCGTCGGTGTTCACAAATTCGACGAAGTTCAAGCCGTGCTCCTGGGCGGCGCCGTTGGCGTCATGGACATAGAGCGAAGCGTCGGCGCTGGGGCGCGCCAGATCGAGAGCCATGCGCACGGTGACATCGGCGTTGGTGATGTTCTCCACCTGCTGGACGACGACTTCGCCGCGCTGGGCAAATTCCTTATTGAATTGGGCGACCAGCGCTTCGGAGCGCTGCGAGTCCATGGCTTCAAAAGAGCGTTGCGTGTAGAAGCTCACGCCGTAAGCGACGAGGGAAACCGAGGCCAGCACGGTGACCAGGAAAATGGCGAAGACTTTGCTGCGAAAACTCATGGGTGCGCTCCCTCGCCATGCGGCGCCGCAGAATTATCGGGCGACGCGCCGCCATTCGGTGCGGCCGGAGCACTCTCGCCTTTTTCGAGCCAGACTTCGGCAAGGCGCCACTCGCCCCAGCGCGCGGGCATCCAGTTGCGCACAGGCGCGGCGATGCCGACGTATTCGGGGAGGAGCACGAGCGGGAGCACGCGGCGATCTTCTAGGATGAGGCGCTCTTCGGCGTAGCGCTGCTCAGGGTCGGCAAGCGGCTGGGTGCTTTCGGGCGCCTGCTCCAGATGAAGCTGGTTCACCATGGCCTCTAGCTCCGCGCGCGGCGAGAGGGAATCGTAATGCCAGGCGAAGAGATGCAAACCGATAGTAGGATTGGCGGGTGAGACTGGAGCCACGCCACCGGTTGCAGGTGTGGAGCGCGTCACGACCTGCACGGACAAATTCGCTTGACGCGCATTGACGGCCACGCGTTCGGCAAGCAATTTCATCAGATCGCCGCCGGCATCCACACGCAAGCGCAGAGGCTCGGTGCCGCTGGCTTCGTTGGCCGGAAGCGAGGTGCGAATCTCCTTGGCGCGTTCCAGATTCATAGGACTCTCGAAGAGAAAAGCATATCCCGAGAGCCATCCGGGCAAAAGGGCAGGGGCGGGTTGGGCCTGCTTTTGAAGCAACACATTGGCCATGGTGTCACGGTCCATGGAAAGGGCCAAGGCTTCGCGGAGATGTTCGTCGGCAGAGGCGGGTTGGGCATCGTCGAAGCGCAGGGCGAGAAGCGTTTTGGGCGCGGAACTCCAGACGCGAAGATTGTCCTGGCGGGCTTTGCGGACCAGGTCGGGAGCAACTTCGACAATATCGGCTTTGCCGACCTGCAAATCGAGGAGCTGGTGCAGGGGCGGCTCGCCGAGGGTGACTTCGATGGCGTCGAGGAAGGGGCGGCCGGCCCAGGATAGTTCATTGGCGCGAAACTTCAGACGCGCGGGCTTTGTGGCGAGGGGATTGGCTTCGTAGGGAGCAGCAGGACTGATTTCAGCGACGTAGAAAGGGCCAGTGCCAAGAAGCGTGTCGTCGGGAAGCGTGCGAAACACAAAATGGTGGCCGGAGGCGAGTTGCTCGAGTAGATCGAGAACGGGATGTGACGAGTGAATGGAGACGGCGGCGTCGGTTGCGGTGAGCTGCAAGCCAGCGGGCAGCAGGGATTGCAGGGAAGCGACAACGTCGGCGGAAGTGAGCGGCGAGCCGTCGGAAAACTTCACGCCGGGGCGGAGCTTGAATTGCCAGTTTTTCGCGGCAGTGTCGTGCGACCATTCGATTGCCAAAGCCGGCTGGAACTTTCCATAGTCGTCGAGGGTGACGAGGCGATCGTAAACGAGAGCGGCGAGTTTTTCGTCTTCGCGCGCGGAGAGTGAACCGCTTTTCCATTGGCGCGGATCGAGAGTGACACTGGAGGCAAGCATTTCGACGCGCAGAGTTCCGCCGTAGCGCGGGCGCTTGGTAGCGCTCGCCGCGGTTGCCGCGAGCAGCAAAAGCAGGGCGGCGCTAATTCCCGCAAACCAAAGTGATTTTGTAAACCTCATAATTTCCTGTGCGCAAGTTGCGAGCCACAACGAGCGCGCTGCCGGGATCCCGTTCGCCAGTGATGCTGAGAATCGGCCCGGGGAACTCGTTGAATAATGCGGCGCTGCCGGCACGCACGGCGGCGTCCGGGACGATTTGAAGGAGATCGGCGGAAGACCAGTCGTCGCCCCTGGCTTCAACCTTCCAATCGCTGGCGTCGCATGGAGAAGTGAGCACGGTAGCGGTGCGCCATTCGGTTTTTTTTGCGCGGCACTTGGGTTCCTCGCCAGCGACCCAATTGAATTCGCAGAGCTTACCGGGGAGAAGCAGCTCGGCGGTGGCGCCCTTGTCCGTGAGCTCGCCGCGTGGATCGCGCGAGGCGTGGAGATTCGCGGCGGCGAGAGAGACGGTTTGTCTGACGATGCCGGAGGAGTCGAGGCGAAGAGCGACGAGGTCCGCGTTGCGGTAGAGGAGGACGGCGAGGCCAGCTTCGGCGGCGGAGCCAAGTGCGGAAGCGTCCAGGATGCGGTCGGAACTTTCGTAGACAAGCTGGCGGGCGATGCGGACCGGAGCGACGGCGAGAGCGGGGGCGGTGAATGCGGCGCGCGTTACGGCGACGATGCGCACATCGTCGCGATCACCGAAACGGGCGCTGGCGGTGAGTACCAGGTGAGTGGGGGTTTCGACTGCGCCCACTTTAAGGAGGGGAGCGCTCGGCTCTTCGGTGAGGGTCAAGCGGCGCTTTTCGAGTTCCTGGCGCAGGGTGTCCTGCCAGGTGGAATCGGCGGCGAGATTCGCGTCGGCGTGAAACTCCAGGCGAAGGGGACTGTGGAGATTGGGAATGGCGGCGATGCGGTCCGCGAGTTGGCGCGCGGCATCATCGAGGGAATTGGAATCGGCGGGCATGGTCGGCGGCTGGGAGACAAAACAAAGAAAAAGCAGCGCGAGGATGAAGCGGGACGGTCGAAAGCGAGAGGTCTCAGATCTTGGGAGCACGGCGTTCTTAAAAGATGATAACACGCGGGCGCCTTCCGCTGTGTGCTTGCTGAAGCCTTAGTGCGCGCGATAGTCCTTGTATAAATCGAGCTTGTTGATCAGGCGAATCATCAATTGGGTAAAGGCCAGATACTCTTCGAGGCTTTCATCGGAAAGGTCGAAGATGGCCTTGCGGCGGGCGTCCTGGAGGGTTTTGTAGTCCTCGGGCTGGAGAGTGGCCACGGCGCTGTTGAGGAAGGCGGTGTGGTTGGCGATGCCGTAGACGGGCTCGCTGTCGGCCACGGCTTTGGTTAGCTGGTCTTGCGTGAGGTTCGCGTCGTGGAGCTTTTTGTCGAAGGCCGCGCCGCGGGTGCTCATCGCGGCGTCGAATTCCTTGCGGGTGTGCGGCAGGGCGGCGATGACTTTCACGACTTGCTCGCGCGTGAATTTCGGTTGCGCGAGGTCGGCGGTATCGGGCGGCTGATATTTCAGGACCGTGTGGATATCGTTGCGGCGGTACTCTTCCTCGATTTTGTCGACGCCGTCCCAGCGGCTAAGAGTGCGGAAGGCGTCCTCGTTGAGTTGTTCGGCAAGGAGGTGGGCGGCGGCGGAACGCACGAAGAGTTCGGGGGCCTGCAATTCGGCGGTGAGGGCGCTGGTGGCTTGCGCGGCGGGCATGCTGCCGTAGAGGAAGAGGGCGGCGGTGTCCGCGTCGAGATCCAGGGCGTGTTCGGAAATGTGGATGGTGGCGTTGGGATAGCGGAGGAGTCGCGCGGCGAGGGGCTGGATGTCCACGCCTGCTTGCGAGAGCGCCAGGGCGAGCGAAAGATAATTGGCGGGATCGGTTTCCTTGAAATCGGCCTGGGCGATGGCGTCGCGCACGATTTTGAGGGAGTCGGGCGAGGGATCCATCTGATAAAGGACTTGGCCGGCATCGAACTGGAAATTGTGGTCGGTGGTTTCCACGGCGAGCATCACTTTCAGGCAAGCGGTGCCTTCGGGGCCAGCGGCCTGGACCTGCTTCCAGAAAGAGTCGAGCTCTTTGCCCTTGGCTTCAATCTGAGATTCGTTTAGTTGGGCGGGATGGAAACCGTAGACTTTGGATTTGGAGGCGCGCAGGGAGTCGCAGGTGGAGGGTTTTTCGCTGGGCGCGGATTGAGGATGGGCCGCGAGGGGCGGTGCCGCTAAGAGGAACAAGAATAGAATTGCCAGGAAAAGTCGCTGCAAGCGTCACCTCGGTGAGCCTCTGGAATGCTAACACTGATTTTGGTGGGGGAAGGCGGAGGCTCGTTAAATCCTTTTGTCAGGTTCATGAGGAAGGCCAAGAAAGAGTGTCTTCAGTGGCTAAAGCCCATTTGGTTCCGTGAGCTTTACGCCGGGGCTGAAGCACCGGCCTCCTAACGAGAAGAGATTCTCCGGCAGCGTGATCGGAGGCTGCGGTGACGTTTTCACCGGCCGGGTGGCGCGGAGCGCGGCGCCGGGTGAGGAATGATTCGTGACGGAAAGAATCAAGCGCGGCGGTGCTTGGCTCTCTGCTCATGGTCATTCCTCCTTCCAGCGACGCGATCCGAGCCATCCGCAGGGGTTTGGCCGGTGTTCGTGGGAAGCGGCGCGAGCCGCTTCCCCGATTTCTTAGGGCCTCACGGGCGCCGGGGCGGCTTGTGCTGAGCCGTGGCGGCGGCGACGGGCGCGGGATCGTCGGAATCGTCATCGGTGCCGGGAGCGGCATTGGCGCCGCCGTTGTCCTTGCCATTGCCGCCGGCGAAGGCGGAGCGCAGCACGTCTGAGGCGAAAAAGTTCTTGCCGTCCATGGGAACCATCATGATTTGCAGCTTGTCTGACAAGCGCTCCGCGATGATTTTCTGGATGAGCATGGGATTCTGCTTGAGGACCGCGGCTTCGAATTTCATGCGTTCAGCATCGGCGGCGGCGGTGACGCGAATGCGGTTGGCTTCCGCGTCGGAAAGATTTTTTTGGCGCTCGAGTTCGGCCTTGCTATCAATGATTTTGGCCTGCGCGGCGGCTTCGGCGTTCTGAAGCGTAGATTCCTTGCGGGCCTGGGCTTCAAGCTTGGTCTGCTCGATCTGCTTCTGCTTGAGAGGCAAGGTGTACTGCATGGCGTCGGCTTCGGCCTTGGCTTGCAGAACGCGGACTTGGGCTTGCGATTCGGCTTGCTTGACGTCGCGCGCTTTCTGGGCTTCGGCTTCGAGTTCGGCGATGCGCACTTCCTTGCCCTTGATTTCCTGTTCGGTGCCGAGGCGCTCATTCTCCTGTTCCTTCAGCAAGAGGCCTTCGAGGCCCCGGGCGTATTCGGCGGGAAGCTGGATATCGCGGAGAAGAACTTCGCGGACGATGATGCCATCGCTGGCGAGGCGCGTTTTGATGGCATCGGCGGCTTTGCTGCGCAGCTCTTCGCGCTTGATGGCGAAGATCTCGCGGGTCTCGTAATTGGGCGCGAGCTGGCGATAAGTGGTGGAAACAACCGGGCCGACGACCTGCTCGCCCACGGGCTGCGGGAGATTCTGGTGGATGCTGCCGAGGCGGGAGGGATCGAGGCGATAGCGGACGCTGACGGCCATGCCGAGGTTGAGGCCTTCGCGGGCTTGTACGGTGAGGACTTCGGCTTCATTTTTGGGCGAACTGGCGGCAGCGGTGGTGTAGACCTGCTCACGGGTGTCATAGAGAACGAGGGTGTCCACCAGAGGCGTGAGCAGATGGACACCGGGATATAACGTAACGGGGCGCGCGCCGAAGAGCTCGCTGACGCGAATACCCGCGAAGCCGTCCGGCACGACGGCGATACTCAGACTCAAGAGCACCGGTACGATGCCCGCGAGGGCCAAATGCCGCGCGAGTCGCCACCGTACCGGCCCGAAAGGGCGGGAAGTCTCGAGCCTCTTTTCTGGCGAGGCGGAATCAGCGCCGGCTTGTTCGAGCAGCCAGCGCAGACGCGCCGCCATGTAGACGTCGTAGACCACTAATATTCCGGCGCCGCCGAAGAGGCCGAGGCCGGCAATCAGGAACAAGAACTTCAATGCGAGCATGGGATTGATCCTTTCTGAATTGCTCCCGGACCTGCTGCGGGTGTGACGGGTTCAACGGACCGCATGCGAGAGCCGGGGAAATCGTGGAAAGCGCGCGTTGAGCGGATCCGTAGCATGTAGGGCATGGCGGATTACCGGCGCTGCGCGTAGGCGTGGGCGACCAAGCGCGTGCCGTGCACGATCGCAGGTTGGGCGACGCGGCGGCTGGCGGTGGCGGGTTGCATCAAACGAAAAGCGGCGCGGAGCAGGAGCCAGTGCAGGCCGAGTGCGGCAAACAGCGCCAGGATTGTTGCGGTGAGGACGGTTGCGAAACTGAGTAGGGTGTCCATTTGTGCCTCCTTGGAGCGTTCGCGGGAGGAAGGGGCAAACGGGAGGCCGTTTGTAACTATTTGATGTATAAAGAGTTATGAAACGTGCCGGGCGGGGAATTCGTGGGTTGGGAGACACGGCGTGTTTTCCAGGACGCGGTGCTAGGAGAAAAGGCGGGTAGAGGTTTTGTGTCCTGACCGTTCGGCGGTAGTCTAGAATTCAGAGAACAGAAGAGGCTCACGTTAATGTTTCAATCGCAGGGCATTCGGATTGGCCGAATACTGGGAATCCCGATCTTTTTGGATCTGAGTTGGATACTCGTCTTTGGGCTGATCACGTTTTCGCAATCCAATTTTTTTGCGCAGCAACACCCGCATTGGACGGGGCCGCAACACTGGGCTCTGGGGGCAGTGACCAGCATTTTGTTTTTCAGTTCGGTGGTGTTTCACGAATTGGCGCATAGCGTGGTGGCGCAGCACTACAAGATCAAAGTGCTCTCGATTACACTTTTTCTTTTTGGGGGGCTGGCGCGGATTGCGCGGGACCCTTCCCAGGCGATTCAGGAATTCAACATTGCGATTGCGGGGCCGCTGGCGAGCGGGTTTCTTGCGGGCGTGTTTTATGGCGTGACGCTGCTCTTTCCGGACAGCGAGATGCTGGGCGCTGTAGCCAGCCAACTGGCGCTGACAAACGGAATGCTGGCGCTTTTCAACCTGCTGCCAGGCTTCCCACTGGACGGAGGGCGCGTTTTCCGGGCGATGGTGTGGGGAGCGACGAAAGATTTCGCGCGGGCGACGCGCGTGGCGGGTGCGAGCGGGAAACTGATTGCCTTTGGACTGATCTCCCTCGGGGTGTGGAGTGCGTTACGCAGCGATTGGGTGACGGCTCTGTGGACGGGATTCCTTGGATGGTTTCTGTTGAACGCGGCGCAGGCGAGCGTGGCGCAGGTGACGATCCAGGAGACGCTGTCGGGGTTGTGCGCTTCCGACGTGATGAACCAGGAAGTGCCGATCATTCCGGCGAATATGAGCCTGGAGGAATACAGCGGGGAAGTGTTGCGAACGGGACGGCGCGTGCACCTGGTGACCATGGATGACCGGCTGGTGGGGTTGATGAATGTGGGTGCGCTGAGCCACGTGCCGCGCGAAGAGTGGAACATGAATTCAGTGCAGGCGGTGATGGTGCCGCGGGAAAAGATTTTATGGGCCGCGCCCGAAGAGCCGCTGCAGAAATTGCTGGAACGTCTGATCGCCGCGGACGTGAATCAGATGCCGGTGGTGACGCAAGTGGAAGAAGGCGCGCACATCGTGGGGATGGTGACACGGGAGGCGATTTTGCGGGTGATCCAGACGCGTAGCGAGCTGGGAGCGGCGCTGACGAGCCGGTGAGAGGCAAAGGCAAGGCTTTAACACAGAGGTCACAGAGGGAAGAACACAGAGTTCACAGAGAACGGCAAGCGAAAGAACTGAGAATCAGAATGTGCGGCGATCCCTCCACTACGGCACGCATAAAGCACGGGCCTCCGGTCCCTTCGGCTCCGCTCAGGGCAGGCGGGATTGACAATTAACTCGGAACATTGCGTGTTGCCGAGATGGGGTCCAGCGTGCTGGACCCCTATGTGTCTTAGGCCGCGGAAAAGCTCTGGGAGGCGATCCGGTGGAAGATAGGGAGTTCCATCCGGAGAGTAAGTGTGGACGATCAAGGAAGGCAGACAACGTGTTTGCTGTAGTGCATTGAGAGGAAAACGAGCACGCAAAGGTTCGCCCTCTGCGGGAGCGAGGGTCAGGCGGGGCCTGAGTCAGGGCCGCGGGCTACGCTGCGGCGGACTTGGGAGCCGGCTTGCGGCGCGGTTTCCCGTGATTCTCTACGAGTTCACGTTCCGCGCGAACCCAATCGTCGAATTGGTTTCCTGGTGTGCAGCCGCGCTCCAGATAGATGTGATAAGCGCGCAGAGCGATCTCCTCCTGCGTGGGCTTGATCTTGGCGGCGGCAGACTGCTTGTTCTGCGGCGAGGCAATGACCCTCGTCCTGGCCATACTGTTCTCCTTTCAACTACCCGATTTATTCTAGCTTGCGGAAAAGCGGTTGGCCATAGGTGAATGCAGAATTGCACAAAAGTGTGCCGTTCTGGATAGGTGCCAGGACTAGGGACTAGGTTGTTCGTGGGCGGCGCGCTACCTCTCGTCGCCGAAGAGCTTGATATCCTCGGGGCCTTCGTTGAGCGGCATGATTTCGCGGCCCTGAACGAGTTGGCGAACCTGCTCAACGATGTCGGGGTTAGCAAGCGTGGTGATGTCGCCGGTATCCATCTGATTGGAGATGGCGGCAAGGACGCGACGCATGATCTTGCCGGAGCGGGTCTTGGGCATATCCGGAACGATGTGAATGCGCTTGGGCCGCGCGATTTTGCCGATCATGGTTTCGATGGCGGCGATGACCTTCTCGACGATCTGCTTCTTGGGCAGGACGCCGGGCTTGAGTGAGATGTAAATTTCGGGGATGCGGCCCTTCACCTCGTCCACAATCGGAACGACAGCGGCTTCCGCGACTTCCGGGACGGTGAGGCAAGCAGACTCGAGTTCCTTGGTGCCCAGGCGGTGGCCGGCGACGTTGATGACGTCGTCCACGCGGCCCAGAATGCGGTAGTAGCCGTCGGGGGGAAAAACGGCGGCGTCGGCGGCGTAGTAGGGCCAATCGCGCCAATCCTTGCTTTGCGCATTCTTGTTGTATTTCTTGTAGTACTGATTGACAAAGCGATGCGGGTCGCCCCAGATGGTTTGCATGATGCCGGGCCAAGGATTACGGATGCAGATGTTGCCGGCGGCATGGTCCGCGGAAGCGACTTCCTTGCCTTCTTCGTCCCAAATAACCGGATAGATGCCAAGGCAGGCAGGGCCTGCGCTGCCGGGCTTCATGGGGTCAAGCGCGGGCTTGGTGGTACAGAGGAAACCGCCGGTTTCCGTTTGCCACCAAGTGTCCACGATTACGGCTTCGCCCTTGCCCACCACCTCGTGATACCAGCGCCAGACTTCCGGTTCGATCGGCTCGCCGACCGTGGTCATGTGCTTGAAGCGGTAGTTGTGTTTCTTGGGCTCCTCGGCGCCAGCTTTGCGAAGCATGCGAATGGCAGTGGGTGAGGTGTGGAAGATATTCACGTCGAGGCGTTCGGCGATGCGCCAAGGACGCCCGGCATCGGGGAATTGCGGCACGCCTTCGTAAATGACACTGGTGGCAGCAAGAGCGAGGGGGCCATAGACGATGTAGGAGTGTCCGGTGATCCAGCCGATATCAGCCAGGCACCAGTAGACGTCTTCGGGATGAATGTCCTGATAATACTTAGCTGTGCCGGTGACGTAAGCGAGGTAACCGCCGGTGCGGTGCTGGCAACCCTTGGGTTTGCCGGTTGTGCCGCTGGTGTACATGAGGAAGAGCGGGTCTTCGGATTCCATGGAAACGGGGGGAACGACGGCGTTGCGGTAATCCTTCAGGATGTCGTCAATGAAGAAGTCGCGCTCCATAATCATGGGCGCGTCGGAAGTGTACTTGTGGTGATAGCGTTTCCAGACGAGCACCTTGTCAATGACCTGGCCTTCCTTTTTGGCGGTTTCGACGGCGATATCGGCGCTGAGTTTGTGATCCACCCAACGGCCGTTGCGGTGGTAACCATCAACGTAAATCAGGACGCGGCTGCCGGAATCGGCGGCACGCAGGCCGCAGGCTTCGCCGGAGAAGCCGCCGAAGACGACGGAATGAATGATGCCCAGACGAGCGCAGGCCAGCATGGTGATGGGCAGCTCCGGAATCATGGGCATGTGAATGGTGACGCGATCGCCCTTCTGGAGGCCGGCAAAGCCCTGCAACACAGCAGCGACTTCGTTGACGCGGCGATAGAGCTCCTGGTAGGTGATAACGATATGGTTTTCTTCTTCGGGCTCCGGCACGAAGATCAGCGCGGCTTTGTTTTTGTATTTGGCGAGATGGCGATCCACGCAATTGTAGGCGACATTCAAGCGGCCGCCGACGAACCACTTCCAGAAGGGCGGATGCTCGGTGTCCAGCGTGGTGTGCCAATACTGATCCCAGTGGAGGAGTTCAGCGTATTCGCGGAAGCATTCGGGAAAATGTTTCTCGCTGAAGCGCTCGAGGGCATAGTTGTCGTTAAGATTGGCCTGTGCGATGAAGCGCGCGGGAGGCCGGATATAGGCTTCTTCCTTCCAGTGGACGGCGATCTGCGCTTCAGTCAGGCCGTGCTTCTTGGCGCGGGGTTTACCTTCGGTGTGCTTCTTCACGAGGGTCTTTGGCACGAGACTCACTCCCTTGAAAATGAAGACCGCAAAACAACATGGCGCCTTGGGCTGCATGCGAGGAGCGTCGCGATGCAGGCAGGCGTCGAAACACCGGGACCCGGCGTCGCCCCGAAAAAGCCCGAGGCAAAATAATGCTCCTTCGCCCGTGCGCTCGTCAATCAGCATGGGGCGGAGCAGGGCGGAACCGCGGCTTACTTCTGTGGCTCGACCTCATCCCCGATCAGCGTGCCGGGCATCACCAACGGCGAGAGTTACTTCGCGGGTTCGCGGATCCAGACCGTCTTGATGTTGGTGAATTCGCGGATGCCGTAGGGGCCAAGTTCGCGACCGTGGCCGGAGGCTTTGACGCCGCCGAAGGGGACGCGGGGATCAGAGACCACCATCTGGTTGATGAAGACCATGCCCGCTTCAAGCTCATTGATGAAAACTTCGCGTTCGGCGGGATCGTTTGTCCAGGCGCTGGCGCCGAGGCCAAAGCGGACGTCGTTGGCAATGGCGACGGCCTCTTCAATCGATTTCACGCGGAAGACGCAGGCGACGGGGCCGAAGAGTTCTTCACGATAGGCCGGGGAATGTTTGGGGATGTTGGTAAGAACCGTGGGCAGATAGAAATTGCCGGCGCCAACGATCTGTTTACCGCCGGTGAGAAGCTTTGCGCCGGCATGAATGGATTTCTGGACGTCGGCGTCGAGATCCTTGACGGCATCGGGAGTGGCGAGCGGGCCGACATCCGTTTTAGGATCGAAGGGATCGCCAAGCTTGAGCGACTGCATGTGGCTGACAAATTCCTTCTCGAATTGATCGGCAATCCGTTCGTGAACGATGAAGCGCTTGGCCGCGATGCAGGACTGACCATTATTGATGACACGGGCTTTGACGGCGGTGGCGGCGGCTTCCTGGATGTTGGTAGAAGGCATGACGATGAAGGGATCGCTGCCACCAAGTTCCAGGACGACTTTCTTGATGCGCTTGGCCGCGGAAATGCCCACCTGGATGCCCGCCTGCTCGCTGCCGGTGAGCGTGGCCGCGGCGACGCGCGGATCATCGAGGACGCGGTCCACCTGAGAAGCGCCAATCAAGAGAGTTTGAAAGACACCTTCGGGAAAACCGGCGCGGCGGACGATTTCTTCGATCTTCAGCGCGCACTGCGGAACGTTGGACGCATGCTTGAGCAGGCCGACGTTGCCAGCCATCAAACCCGGGGCGATGAAACGGAACACTTGCCAGAACGGGAAGTTCCAGGGCATGACGGCGAGGACAATGCCAATGGGTTGGTAACGGATGAAGCTTTTTGCGGCGGAAGTGGCAATGGGCTCGTCGGCAACAAAACGCGCGGCATTTTCGGCGAAGTAGCGGCACGTGGCAGCGCATTTTTCCGCTTCGGCAATTGCGGAAGGAAAGGTCTTGCCCATCTCGAGGGTCATCAGGCGGCCGATGGATTCTTTTTCGGAGTCCAGGATTTCCGCGGCTTTGGTCATCCAGCGGGCGCGATCGGCGAAAGGAGTTTTGCGGAAGCCATGAAACGCGGCGGCGGCTTTGGTGATTTTGTCGTCGACCTGGGCGTCGGTGAGGGCGTCGAATTTCTTGACGACTTCGCCGGTCGCCGGGTTGATGGTGGCAATGGCCATGGCCTGTGCTCCTCGGGGTGGTGAGCGGGGTCCTGTAATCCCTGCGGATTCTAGTGCAGAACCTTACTTTTTTAAAGTAGGGATTTGTCGCCCCTGCAGCGCCTTCTGTTGATCCATCGCCCGCGCCCCATTGGAGTGAACAGGAGAGGTAGTTGTTTTCCTTGATTTTAGGGAGAATCAAGTTATGAGTTTTCGGTGGATTGTCGTGGCGGCATTCGTGGTGTCGCTGACTCTTGCTATGCCACAGAGCCGGTTTGCCCAGGCACAAACATCGACGGGCACGATTTCTGGCGTGATCACAGATGCTTCCGGGGGCGTAGTCGCAAACGCGGAAGTAAAGGCGACGAACGAAGCAACGGGCCAAACGTGGACTGCCGCATCCAGTTCGTTCGGTGAGTTTCAACTGCAGAATCTGCCCCCGGGTTCCTATGCGGTGGAAGTGTTCGCCGCGGGCTTCCAGGTATTTCGCGCAAACAAAATCGGCGTCTCCAGCGGATCTGCTTACAACTTGCCGGTCAGGCTGGTGGTGGAATCCGCGCGCAAAGTCGTCATTGTGAGCGGCGAAGTGGCGGACGACTACAAACCAACCGCCATGGCCATCGGGAACCTGAGCAACCAGCCTCTGCAGGAATTGCCGATTTCCGCGTTGGTCATAACACGGAGCCTGTTGGACGATCAGCAGGCGCGTTTGCTTTCCGACGTGGCGAAGAATGACACTTCCGTTGGAGAGGATTATGCTCCGGTCGGCTACTATCAGGATTTTGAGATTCGCGGCTTCCCACTTGATCTTGCTTCGGGGTTCAAGATCAACGGATTGTCGGCGGCCGGAGAGCAACTCGTCGCGCTGGAAAACAAGGATGGCGTGGAATTCCTGCATGGCGTGGACTCAGACGAGGTGGGCATAGCCTCCGGGGGGGGATTAGTGAACTATGTGACCAAGCGCCCGGCCGGTGTGCGCCAGCTGAACCTCGCCACCGATCAGCGTGGGACTCTCTACGGCGGCGTGGATCTTGGGGGCTTCCTGGGCGCGCGACAGCAGTTTGGTGTGCGCGTGAATCTGGCGGGCGAGGACATTAAGTCTTATGTGCACGGCGCGGATGGAACGCGGGAGTTCGGCGCCGTTGCGGCGGACTGGAAACTCACTTCCAACACGTTTCTGAAAGGCGATTTCGAATACCAGCATATGGTGGAGCGGTCCGTGGGAGGCTATCAGTTGCTGGGAGGAACCACCGTGCCGGTGGATGTTTCGCCCGACGTGATGCTCGGCTATCAGTGGTGGGCCAAGCCGAACACCTTTGACGTGTTCAATACGAGTCTTCGTCTGGACCACAAGCTATCCACGAACTGGAGGTTTTTCGTTGCCGCAGGCCTAAGCCATTCGCTGATTGACGACAACATTGCCTGGCCGTACGGCTGCTATTACGTTCCTGTTTGCAGCGAGCCAGGCGCGCGGCCGTATTTCTTCAGCCCCATGGGGGACTATGACGTTTACGACTATCGAAGCCCCGGCGAATTGCGGATCAACGATCAATTTGAGGCCATTTTGCAGGGGCAGGTGAAAACCGGGCCGGTGACCCACGATGTCGCCATCGGGACAAGCTTGCAGCGGCGCAGCGTGAATCTTGGATTGGCCAATCCGGCTGTGCCTGCGGACACGGGCATCGTCTACACCTACGTCGGAACTGAAAACATCTATCAGCCCGAACAAGTCTTTCAGCCGGGGCCTCCCACCACTCCACCGACGCCCGGCCCCGTGCTGCTCGCGGAAGATACGCACCAGTACGCGCTCGTCGTCGCGGATCGTATCCATCTACCTGGGCGCATCGACGTTACCGTCGGCGGTCAATACGACACTCTTCACGACCACAACTTCTCCAACTTAAACGCAGACGGCACCGCTTTGACGCTGCTGAAAACGGAAAAAGGCGTCTGGCTTCCGCAATACTCGGCTTCGTGGCGCCCTGTGAAGGACGTCCTTCTCTATGGCAATTACAGTGTCGCGCTGTCGCTGGGGTTGCAGGCGCCTTTTTGGGCGACAGTCAATCCCAACGCGTTTTTGCCGCCCTTCTTCACCCGGCAAGTCGAGGCCGGCATCAAGTATCAGCCTGGAGGACGCATTCTGTTGACCGCCGCGGTATTCCGCATGCGCGCACCCTTCTTCTATCCGAAGGCGGTGGACAGCGGAGGCGGAATCGACTTTGTCGGTGATGGCCATGAAACGCATACTGGCCTGGAGTTGAGCGCACAGGGGAAAGTGAAGGAGTGGCTGCGAATCACGGGAAGTGCGACACTCTTGCACGCCGTGTCTTCGGGAAGCAGCACGCCGGAATTCAACAGCAAGCAGGTGATCAACGTGCCGCGATTTCGTACGTCTTGGTTTGCGGACATCGACGTTCCCTTCATCACCGGGCTGCATCTTTTGCCAGGATGGAGCTACACCGGCCCGAAGGAAGCGACGCGAGACGATGCGGTCAGCGTGCCGGGCTACAATCTGCTGAATATCGGCGCGCGGTACACGCCGAGCGGAGAATGGAAAAAAGTGACGTTTCGTCTTTTTGCCGAAAACGTCTTGAACAAACGCTACTGGAAGGACACGGGCGCGAGTTTAGGCGATACGTTTTTGCATCTCGGTGCACCCACGACGGTGCGGCTCTCCGTACAATATAGTTTTTGAGGACGAAGCACACGGGCCCGGCGTACGGAGTTTGAGCAAGGAGCAAAATGGAGATCGAGTCGCGGGTGACGGGATGAGCGGTGAGGTGAAAGCGCACGGCCTCGAGGGAAACCTCGTCGAGCCAGACTGGCCGGCCTTGAAGCTGGATGAACTGAATGGGCTCCTGCGGCGATTTCCGCAGGCACAAAAAGCGGAGCGCATCCTGTCGTTCAGCCCGCGTCCCTTTTCGGCGGCCAGCGTTGTGGCGACGCCGCTTGGGAAAGTGTTTGTGAAGCGTCATCATCGCTCGGTTCGCGATAGAAACTCACTGCTCGAAGAACACCGATGGCTGGCCTACTTGAGCCAGCGCGACACCCTGGTAAAGAAAGCGCTCGAAGACCGGTTTGGGGAAACGGCCGTCGAGATTGACGATTGGACCTACGAAGTCCATCCAGTTGGTGACGGCCTGGACCTCTACGAGACAGCGCAGTCCTGGACACCTTTTCTGAGCGTGGGCCACGCGCGCCATGCGGGACGCGCTCTTGCCAGGTTGCATGCCGCTTCCGCGGGTTATGATGGGCCCGCGCGCAAGGCGGCGACCCTGGTGACAAGCTTCAAGGTTTTCTCGTGCGATGACCCGTGGCCCGAACTCGCGGGTTACGTTGAAGAACGCCCCGCGCTCCACTCCTATCTGGGGAAACGGAATTGGCTTGAGGAAACGCAGGAGACTTTTCTCCCTCTTCACAATCGCTTGCGCAAATTCCTGCCCGTATTTCAACCCCTCTGGACGCACAACGATTTTCACGGTTCGAATCTTTTTTGGAGCAATGCGTCTCCCGATGCGGACGTCACGGACATCATCGACGTGGGTCTTGCGGATCGCACGACCGCGATTCACGACATCGCCACTGCAATCGAGCGGAACGGTGTGGAATGGCTGCAGATCCACGACGCTTCGCGCAATCCATTGCACGTGAACCAAATCGACGCGCTGTTGAGCGGCTACGAAGAAATGCATCCATTGTCGCGGGACGAGGCGGAAGCGGTGGTGGCCTTGCTGCCGCTCGTGCATGCGGAGTTCGCGCTCTCCGAGGCGGATTACTTTCTGCGCGTATTGAAATCGCAAGAGAAAGCCGACCTCGCGTACATGGGATATTTTCTGGGGCACGCGCGCTGGTTCGATAGCGACGCCGGGAAGCGACTCCTGAACCATTTGCAAAGCTGGGCTGAATTGCATCAAGGCAATGCAGCGGCCAGCCTGGCGGTTTCCGAAGAGGTGAAGAAATGATGTCGCCTCTTGAGATTGCAGCGGTACTCACGAGTGTCATCGGCATTTGGCTGTCGACGCGGCGCAAGCTTTCGTCCTGGCCGGTAATTCTGGTGTCCTGCGTTTTGTACGCGCTGGTTTTTCGGCGGGAAAAGCTTTATTCGGATATGTTGCTGCAGTTTGTTTATATGGCTTTTGCCATCTACGGCTGGTGGCACTGGTGGCGCGGCGTAAAGGAAGAAGGCACAGTCAGAGTGGAACGGCTCTCCGGGCGAGGGCTCGCGGCGGGAGTTGCCGTTGGCGCGGCAGGCAGTTTCATGCTGGGCTTTTTGATGGCGCATTACACCGATGCGGCGCTGCCGCACATTGACGCCGCGCTGACGAGTTTCAGTTTGGTCGCGCAATGGTGGTCAACGCGCAAACACATTGCCAATTGGTGGCTCTGGATCGTGGTCGACGCCCTGGAAATAGGCGTCTTCCTTTATAAGCGCCTCTATCTCACGTCCGTACTGTTCGCGTTCCTCATTTTTCTGGCTGTGCTGGGGCTGCGAGCCTGGAACAAGGCGATCGGCGAGCAAGAATCCGGCGGGCAGGACCCAACTGGCGTTCCAAATTCAAATCTAGCCGCGCCGGAATCCACTCACGGCTAATTTTATCGATGCCCCTTGCAGGTTTACTGCCGCGGCGCTGACAACAAAATCCCGCGCTGAAGATTCAGGGTTAGTCAATTCACGATAGGGAAGTGGGCGGTCGGGGCGCCCGGATTTGAACCGGGGGCCTCCTGCGCCCAAGGCCAGTACAGAAACGCTAAGTAGTTGGTTCGTCTAGCATTTTCCTATGTCATGCATCACGGTTTTACACGGTATTCGGCAATGTTTGTTCCCAAGTTGTTCCCAAGTTTTGGGGTGAACCCCTGTAGTGAGACAAATTCCTTGGGCACACTTGCAGCACTGTGAGTTTTGCATTCCGTCTCGCCGGGGAGACAGGGGGATCTTGGGCAGGGACTCCAACTATAACGTCCGAGACGCGGCCATATGCGAGTGTCCGTGCGCCAGAATGGCGTTGGCGACTTTGTCTCTGATTCCGCAGTCTTTTTGCAACGTTCCTTCCGTCATCGCTCTAACTTCTCGCGCCGTTTTTCGACAGGGCCGACGATTACCCCAACATGCGGAAATGAATCGTCGAAGGGCTGCGGCCTAGGGCGGGGCGAGCTGCCCGGTGGCACGAACCAGGTTAACGGCATCGTAGCGGCTTGCCGCGTCCATCTGCCGCATGACCCGGCGGATATGACTCTTCACAGTGAACTGCGACAAATTCAGGTTTGCCGCGATTTCTTTATTCGTCATGCCGTTGGCCACAAGCCGGATGAGCTGGAGTTGCCGGGGAGTGAGGGCCTTGCGATCGGCATCCCGCGGATGCGGTGGCGCGAATTTCTCCGCTTTCTTTTTGCTCAGGTGTTGAATCAAAGCCATACAAAGGCTCGGGGGACAAGTGGCTTCCCCACAGATCGCGGCACGCACGGCCGCGACGATCTCCGTGGCCGAAGCATCCTTGAGCAGGTACCCGCAAATCCCCAGGAAGACCGCGTCGAAAAAGACCTCCGGGTCCTCGTTCATGCCGAAAAGAAGCAGCATGATTCCCGAGTCTTGGTCGAGGACGTCGCGCAAAAAGGTCGAGCGGGAGGTGTTGTCGAAGCAATCCGTCAAGACGACATCACAATGCGAGGAGATGATCTCGTCCTTAATGCTTTCCGAATGGCGGCTTACGCCGGCAACGTTAATCTCCGAACGCTTTCTCAAGAGCCGAGCCAGAGTGTCGCGCAGCAATCGGTTTTCAGTCAGGAGGTAAACGCCAACTTGGGGGGACACCTTGAGGTCTTCTGTCTGTCCCATATACACCCTCAGTTCAATGCATCCCTTCGAGAGGGATAAAAACCAAGCGCGAGAGGGGGAAGCGCCGTGGCCACTTCGGTTACCTGGTGGCAGCGCTCTAGTGTCTGGCAGGACAAATGTCAAGTAACTTTATATTGACCTAGAGAATGTACATGAAGACGACCCAATTTGAGACGTACTCGGCTCGAATAGCGGCTTGGCCCGTGCGTCATGTGCCAATTCGACCACCCATTTCGAGGACTAATCAGCCTTAGTCCACGGGCTACTGAAGGACCATTGGAGGACCTAGGTTCTTGGACTATCCACGAGTCTCCATTTCGACTAGTGCCTTGCGGCCAAAGGCACCTTTTGACTGTAGTGCCGAAATGATTCTTGATTGGGCCTACCGTTTTTTCTCAAACGATAAATACTCAATGTCCGAGAGGGCATAGCAATGGTCAAGACATTCCGAATTCTCATGGCGAACCAGCCGAAGCTGATGAGAGAGCTGCTTGTAGAGATGCTCGCAGAAGAATCCTGGATTGAAATCGTCGGGGAAGTGACGCACGAAGTCGAGATTCGCGAGCTGGTGCAAAAGACCGCGCCGGACCTTCTGGTAGTTACGGCAGACAAACCGGGCAAGCGGCCCGCAATCTGCGACGAACTTCTTCGAGAGTACCCGGCACTTCGCATCATCGCGGTTGCGCCCCACGATAACTACACCGTTTGCTACTGGGCGTCGCTCGATATTCATGCCGACGATATCGAATCATCGGAACAGGGTTTCCTCAGCGCCGTGAAAAGCGTGGCTGAGACGGTGAGCAAAAGCGGCGAGCTCACCTGAGGGGAATGTATCAACATGCTTAGAGCCAGCAAGTTCATCAGGCTGTTCGGACCCTTCGTTGTCCTGTCTTTTTGTGCTTCCGCGAAACCCCAGGAGACCGATCAAATGGCCCGTCTGCTGGCGATACAAGAAGAAAGCCTGCCGGAGGAGCGAGCCAATGAGAAGTAGGAACATCGAGCAACGTCTAAGCCTCGGCTGGGCGGCACGACAAGCTGCCGCGTTGCTTCTCGCCGTAACTCTCGGTGCACTCGCTGCGCAGCCACAGCAGCAATCCCAGCAGGGAACAGCGCAGCGGCCCGGTTCGGAAACTCCGGCGCGTGTCCTTGCCCGGCCTGCCGATATCATTTCAGACAACCTTGACCGGGTGGCTGCTTCGGCTGACCAAATTCTCGAAGTCTTGAACAGAGAAACTGGTCTCATGGTCGAATTGAAGAGTCTGCTCGCACAGGATGCCGGGGCGAGCGGGCAGATTCTCGAAGAATCAGATCTCAGCAACGCGGCGATCAATGAGCGGCTCAAGCAGGATCTGCACACCCGGGTTCTCGCCACGCGACTGCTTCGCCAGTACGGCTATCTCGTCGCAAAGATCAATCCAGATTCGGAGCTGGCCGCGGAGCACAGTCTGGCGATGCGCGAGCGCGTCGTGGGGGCTGAGCGTGCGGCTGAACGCAGCAATGCTGCGCCACAGACAGTGATCAACCTAGCGCCTGTGACGCCACCACCAACGGGGCGCCCGCCGGTGAGAACTGTAGACGGAGTACTAGACGAGTCGCACCCGGATGTGCTGACGGCACCTGGGGAAGTAACACTACCCGCCACGCAAGGAACGATGCTGACCTCCGCGCGACAGGCCAATGCGGCCACGGACATTGCGGCAAACGTGCCTGACGCACCACGACCGGCTCTCCGAAACGCTGGAGCGCCACCCACAGAGATCGAATCGGTACGCATGGATCGTCGGCCGAATCCCTACGCCGATGTGCCATCGCTCTATGACTTGTATGTACAGGCGGCCCCGCCGAATCGCAAGATGGAGCGGTTTGGCTTGGATGTCTTCCGCAACGGCACGGCGAATCCGGACATTCTGCCGATG
Organism: Candidatus Acidiferrum sp.; assembly: GCA_049522075.1. Classification (GTDB taxonomy): domain Bacteria; phylum Acidobacteriota; class Terriglobia; order Acidiferrales; family UBA7541; genus Acidiferrum. The sequence goes on along the minus strand of JBEKOE010000015.1, from coordinate 21,276 downwards.
GATCTTCCCGTGGGGCCGGACTACGTTGTGGGTCCTGGGGACAGCCTGGCGATCAATCTTTGGGGTGGCGTGTCGCAACGGCTGCTCCGCACAGTGGACCGGGAAGGCCGTCTGGTTTTGCCCGAAGCTGGCCCGCTGCTGGTTTCCGGGCGGAACCTCGGAGACGTGCAGCAGGAGGTCCAGCGCGTGCTGCGGACAGAATTCCGTGATGTTTCCGCGGAGGTGTCGCTGCTCCGGCTGCGCACCGTGCGCGTGTACGTGGTGGGCGATGTGGCCGAGCCCGGTGCGTATGACGTCAGCTCGCTGTCGACACCTTTGAACGCTCTTTTTGCCGCGGGCGGCGTGACGCCGCGGGGCTCATTGCGGCGGCTCACGCATTATCGCGGCAAGCAGCTCATTGAGGAAGTGGACACCTACGATCTGCTGCTGCATGGCATTCGCGGCGACCTGAAGCGGCTGGAAAACGGGGACTCGCTTCTGGTACCGCCGCTGGGGCCGGTAATCACGGTGGATGGCATGGTGCGGCGGCCGGCGCTGTACGAACTGCGCGGCGAGAAAAATCTCGAAGACACATTGGATCTTGCGGGAGGGGTCCTTCCCGCCGCAGCATTGCGGCACATCGAAGTGCAACGGCTGGTGGCGCATGAAAAGCGCACGATGTTGAGCCTCGAGATCGGAGAAGCCAGCGATCCAGAAGCCGTGCGCGCCCAGTTGCGCGGCTTTGCAGTCCAGGATGGGGATGAAGTTCACATCTTTCCGATCGCGCCTTACAACTCGCGGGCAATCTATCTCGAGGGGCATGTATTGCGCCCGGGCCGATATTCCTACAAGCCGGACATGAAGCTTACGGACCTCGTAACGTCTTACGCTGACCTTCTTCCGGAGCCTTCGACTCGTTATGCGGAGATCATCCGCCTGCATGCACCGGACTACCGCCCAGTTGTAGAAACTTTTGATCTAACAACCGCTCTTGAGAATCCCGAAATGGCGCCAAAGCTGGAGCCGCTCGATACGGTGCGCATCTTCGGGCGCTATGACTTTGAACCCTATCCCGAGGTACTCGTTACCGGCGAGGTTCGCGCCCCAGGGTGGTACCGCACCTCTGGTCAGCAGCATTTGCGCGATGCGATTTATCAGGCTGGAGGAGTGACACCGGATGCGGGGCAAGCAGGTGCGCAGGTCTTCCGGACGCAGGCCGACGGCACGTTGAAGATTCTGAGCGTCGACCTGAAGGAAGCGATTGCAGGCAATCCGGCAGAGAACATCCTGCTGTCGCCGCGGGATCGCTTGCTGATCCACAAGAGTGCGGCGAGGGTGGACCCGGCGACGGTCTATGTCAATGGGGAAGTGGCGAAGCCGGGCCGCTATCCTCTCGTTGCCAATATGCAGGTTTCCGATTTAGTGCGTTCTGCCGGCGGTTTGCTGCGAAGCGCGAACCCTGACAGCGGCGACCTGACCCATTATGCAATCTCTGATTCGTCTGGGGAACGCGTGCAAGCTGGGCATCAGGCCGTGGGTCTGGCCGCGGCGCTGGCAGGAGACGAAAACCAAAATGTACCTCTGCACGATGGCGATGTGCTGACCGTGCCGCAGCAGTCTGGCTGGAGCGACATCGGCGCGGTGGTTGCCTTGCGTGGAGAGGTGCGCAAACCTGGTGTGTACGGCATCCGCTCAGGCGAGCGGCTAAGTTCGCTACTACAGCGTGCGGGAGGGTTGTTGCCGACAGCCTATCCGCGAGCGGCGGTGTTTGAACGGGAAGAAGTACGCGCACTTCAGCAACAGACCCGCCAGGAAATGATCCAGAGGCTTGAGCAGGAGTCCACGGTAGTAAAGACTGCGGCATCTACGACCGGAACGGAAGAAGCCGCGCTGCAACAGGCAGCCATCCAACAGCGCCAGCGCGTGTTGGATGCGCTCCGCAAAGCCCCGATATCGGGACGCTTAGTGATACATCTGCGCCCGAATCGGACAGGCTTTGAAGGGTCTCCTGACGATATCGAGCTTCGTGCAGGCGATTCGCTATTGATTCCCAAGCAGCCTGGAGCGGTGCTGGTCATCGGACAGGTGTACAACGCTAACGCCCTCACCTATACGCCAGGGAGGAATGCTAACTGGTATCTCTCCCGCGCGGGAGGTGCCACACCACTTGCAAACAAGGGTGCAATCTTCATTCTTCGTTCGGACGGTTCGGTCACGAGCGGCTCGCAGGGCCGCCTTTGGTCTGGAGGCGTGCTCTCGACGACGCTGGGTCCGGGCGACACGATTGTGGTGCCTGAAAGGCCGGTTCTTGGCAGCAATACATTGAAAAACTTTCTGACGGTGGCGCAAATCGCGTCGTCCGCGGCGCTGGTTGCGGCTGTTGCCATTCCTTGAGCGCGCATGCTGACACGATGCCAGATCGGGATTTTCGGAGTCGCGCTGCTGTTCGGCGCTTGCGCCGTTCGCGCGTCTCGAGCGCAAGAGCAGGGAGCAGAGCCCTCGCCCTCGGAAAGCCAATCGGCGAAGCGCGAGTCCTCTTCACGGACCGGCGCAATGCCAGGAATCGACGAAGTAACAAAAACGTCTGAGGGAACGCGGATGGGATTGGTGGGAAGGTTCATGGACGATCAGAAAGGAATATGGACCAGCCCGGCTCATCTTCGTAGCCCTGATGCGAATTGGCTGGTGCCCCTAGGCGGCATCACGGCCGGGCTATTCGTGACGGATCGCGATTTCAGCAAGCACCTGTCGCAGAGCCCGGCGACGATCAGTCATTACAAAACCATTTCTAACGCCAGCGTTGGAGCGCTTGTCGGCGGGGCCGGAGGAATGTGGCTCTTGGGCCACGCCTCGCACAACGAGCACTGGAGTGAGACTGGGTTCCTTGCGGGTGAAGCAGCGTTGAACAGTCTGGTTACTGTCGAGGCATTGAAGTACTCACTACGGCGCGAGCGGCCCTACCAGGGCGATGGCAGTGGGCCGTTTTTTCAGAGTGGCGGCACATCTTTTCCGTCGGAGCACGCCGCAGCGGCATGGTCCGTGGCTGGGGTAATCGCACACGAGTATCCCGGCCCGCTCACCAAGATCATGGCCTACGGGTTGGCTTCGTTGGTTAGCGTCTCGCGCGTGAAGGCGCATCAGCATTTTCCCTCGGATGTGGTTGTCGGAAGCCTCATCGGTAACCTAATTGCCGAGGGTGTCTACAATCAACATCATGATGCGGAACTCGGCGGCACCCCTTGGGAGCCCTTCGGCAAGTTCCTTGGCGATTCCACTGCCCGATCCAGTGCGAACATGGGATCTCCCTATGTCCCTCTGGATAGCTGGATCTATCCGGCGTTGGATCGCCTGGCTGCCGAAAGCTATTTGCGCACTGCACTTCTAGGGATGCGTCCCTGGACGCGTCTGGAATGCGTTCGGCTGCTCGACGAAGCCGGTGATCTCCTCAGCCTTTCCGGCGAAGATGATTCGGAAGCAACGAAACTGTTCGAAGCCCTAACCAAGGAGTTTGCGGGAGACCGGGAACTCGTTGGGGCCTTTAAGAATCGCAGCGCGCGGTTGGAGTCCACCTACTCGCGTGTGACAGGCATTTCCGGTATGCCCCTGACGGACGGATATTATTTTGGACAGACGATCGCCAACGACTATGGCCGGCCGTATCAAGCGGGCTTCAACAGTGTGGTCGGCATGTCTGGATGGGTAACTTCCGGTCCCTTGGTTGCCTATGCCCGTGCGGAATACGAGCATGCTCCCTCCGCTCCTGCACCGCCGCTGTCTGCCCGGGAATTCATCTATTCGCAGATCGAACACCTTCCCTCGGTTCCGCCGGATACTCCTATTGAGGAAATAAATCGCGTTCAGCTCCTGGATGCCTATTTCGGCTTGACTGTGGAGAATTGGGAATTCTCTTATGGCAAACAGAGCCTCTGGTGGGGACCAAGCCAGGGTGGCCCCTTCATGTTCAGTAACAACTCTGTGCCGGTGAACATGTTTCGCGTCAGCAGAGTTTCCCCATTCAAACTTCCGAGCGTTCTCGGTTGGATGGGTCCGATCAGCTGTGAATGGCTCTTGGGACAGCTGTCAGGGCACGAATTCGTTTACCAAACGAATACGGGAACCGTAGGTCAGTTTGGCCATCCCATCCCTCGCCAACCTTTCATACAGGGACAGAAGTTGAGTTTTAAGCCCACGCGTAATTTTGAATTCAGTGTGTCCGTCACCGTAGTATTCGCAGGCGGTCCGACACCCCTCACGATCCATTATTTGCTCCACAGCTACACTCCACATGTCGCTTTTATTTCAGGCACTCCTTCCGATCCGGGGGACGGGCGGTCCGGCGTCGATTTTGTTTACAGGATTCCGGGGCTCCGGAATTGGCTGACATTCTATGGGAATGCCTTTACCGAAGATGAGTTTTCTCCGTTGGGCTATCCCCGCAAATCGGCGTTTCAAGGCGGGCTATACATGCCGCACATCCCCGGCATTCCCAAACTCGATCTTCGCATGGAGGGGGGCACCACGTCGCCCGTGGACTTTCCGGGTTGTGACGGGTGTTTTTACGTCAATGGTCGCTATCCGAACGGTTATACAAATTCCGGCAATTTGATCGGAAGTTCGTTGGGGCGCGGTTCACAAGGTGAACAGGCCTGGAGTACTTACTGGTTCAGCCCCCGGAACAAAATCCAGTTTAGCTACAGACATCAGAAAGTTGACAACCTCACCCTGACGGGCGGCGGCACGATAAATGACGGCGGCGTTCAGATGAATTTTCAGTTGCGGCCAAATCTTTCGCTGAGCGGGTTAGTCCAGTATGAAAAGTGGAACTATCCGGTTCTCGCTAACGCACCGCAATCCAACGTAACAACTTCGATTGGGATCGCCTTCCAGCCTACTGGGGGACGGCCATGACCAGGTTTCAATTGCGGGATCAGTTCGAAACGAACGAGGAAGAGAAGGCTTAATGCAAACGGCAGCCAAACCGCAGCCTGAAGAGCCGGCGGAACGTATCCACCAAAATGCAGCCGCGGAGGAGCTTCTGCCCTCGGCAGATGAGGAAATCCTTCTCTCCAGGCTCCGGCTGCTCTGGAATCGGCGACGTTTCCTTGCCAAAGCCGCGGCGGCAGGGCTGTTGGCGGGTACCCTTCTAGCCTTCCTCATTCCGAAAAGCTACGTAGCGTCTACGCAATTGATGCCGCCGGATAGCCAGTCTTCCTCGGAAATGGCCATGATGGCGGCCTTTGCCGCCAAATCGGGTGGAGGGTTGGGCGGTTTCGCAGGGGACTTACTGGGTGTCAAATCCTCGGGTGCGCTTTTCATCGGCATCCTTCGCAGCCGTACCGTCGAGGATCGATTGATCGAGAGATTTTACCTGAAAAAAGTTTACGGGGCGCGGTTGGAAGAGGATGCTCGACGCAAACTGGAGGAGAACACCTCGATCTCTGAAGATCGCAAGAGTGGGATTCTCTCGATTAGCGTCACCGACCCTGATCCGAAACGCGCCGCGGAGTTAGCTCAAGCGTTTGTGGAGGAACTGGATCATCTGGTCGCACAACTCTCCACTTCCTCGGCCCGTCGTGAGCGCGTCTTTCTCGAAGAAAGACTCACGGCAGTGAAGCAGGAACTCGACAGGTCTTCCCAGGAGTTCAGCCAGTTTGCCAGCAAGAACACGGCTATCGACATCAAGGAGCAAGGAAGAGCGATGGTGGAAGCGGCCGCGACCTTGATGGGTCAGTTGATCGCCGCTGAATCCGAATTAAAGGGTCTCGAACAGATTTACACCTCTAACAACGTTCGCGTGCGCAGCGTGCAGGCGCGGATCACGGAACTCCGCGCACAGTTGGAAAAAATGGGTGGCAAGGGAGAAGGCACGGAAGAGCTCGCGAATGCCTCCGTCACCTCTGACTCACTCTATCCTTCCATCCGAAAACTTCCCCTCCTCGGCGTCAAATACGCTGATTTGTATCGGCAAACGAAAATCCAGGAAGTGGTCTTTGAGACTCTGACCCAGGAATACGAACTGGCCAAGGTCCAGGAAGCGAAAGAGATACCCAGCGTAAAGGTGCTGGACGGCGCCAAGATCCCGGAAAGAAAGTCTTTTCCGCCTCGTCTGCTTATTATGTTTCTCTGCACTTTCCTGGTGCTCATTGCCGCCACTGTTTTCTCTCTTGGGAAAGCGCGCTGGCAGGAACTCGACGCGCAGAATCCCAACAAGCTTTTTGCGCAAGAAGTTTTCCAAAGTGTGAATTCCTACATGCCCTGGGCCACGCCGAACGGCTCTCGCGTGCAGGCGGCTTCACACCGTGTTTGGAATCGTTTGGTTCTGCGCAACCCCTCGCGCGCGGATACGGACAGCACGGAAAGTGGCACAAAGCTGTCGTAAGTTGTTGTAAGTAAATACGTTAAGTCCATTTATCCCCTGTGGGTGAAGGGGCGAAGCTGTAAACGGACTCCAGCCTCTTAGGCGGAACATCATGACCTCGCTCTCAACGGCAACCAGGCTCGATGATTGGCGCCTCCCCACGCTTCCGGAGCAATATGTCACCCCGCACTGGTACGCTGCCTACACTTGCTCCAACCAGGAAAAACAGGTAGCTGCCCAGCTCACCGCGCGCCGCGTCGAGTCTTTCCTTCCCCTTTACCCGTCGCTTCGCCGCTGGAAAGACCGTCGCGTCACCTTGGAATTGCCGCTCTTTCCCGGCTACGTCTTTGTTCGCCTCGCGTTGCAAGATCGCTTGCGAGTGCTCCAAATCCCGACCGTCGTTCGGCTCGTGGGCTTTGGCGGATTGCCGACCGCGCTCCCAGATACGGAAATGGAGATCATCAGGTCTGGACTCTCGCGCAGCCTGCGGGCCGAGCCGCATCCCTTCCTGACCGCTGGCCGCCGCGTCCGCATCACCGCCGGCCCGTTCGCAGGCCTTCAAGGCGTGCTGAAGCGGAAGAAGAGCGGCCTGCGTGTAGTCGTCTCGCTCGAGCTGATCCAGCGCTCCGTCGCCGTCGACGTGGACATGGCGGACGTGGCCCCAGCCTTCTAGTGGCATACGAGATCATTCCGAACAGTTGAGATGACAGAAACGCCGAAAAATCACAACGGTCATTTAACCAGCGGCCGCCTACTGGCCCGCAACACCGTCTGGAACCTGCTCGGCAACGTCGCGCCGATGGCGGTCGCGGTCTTTTGCATTCCCATCCTGATCCGGGGATTGGGAAAGGAGCGATTTGGGGTACTCACGCTGGCTTGGGCGTTGATCGGCTACGCCAGCTTGTTTGACCTTGGACTGGGCCGCGCGCTCACCCAGCTTGTGGCGCGGAAATTGGGGGCAGGGGAGGAACGGGAGATTCCCTCCCTGGCTTGGACGTCTCTCCTCTTGATGCTTCTATTGGGGTTCGTTGGCGCGGTGGCCGTGTTTCTGATTTCGCCCTGGCTGGCCGGGCGTGGATTAAACGTCCCGGCCGCGCTGCAGGGGGAGACGCTGCAATCGTTCCGGCTGCTGGGGCTTTCCATCCCTTTCGTGATCACTACGGCCGGCCTGCGTGGCTTGCTGGAGGCGCACCAGCGTTTTGGCGTGATCAGCGCTCTGCGGATTCCGATGGGCGTGTTCACGTTTGCCGGACCGCTCCTCGTCCTGCCGTTTTCGAAGAGCCTGGTTCCGGTGGTTGCCACGCTGGTCGCCGGGCGAATCGTTGCCTGGGCCGCTCACCTGCTTCTGTGCCTTCGGGTGCTCCCAGGATTCGGCCGCTCGATCGCGTGGGAGCGCTCTCACGCCGCCCCGTTGCTTTGCTTCGGCGGCTGGATGACGGTGACCAACGTGGTCGGGCCTCTGATGGTCACGCTCGACCGCTTTTTGATCGGTGCGCTGCTTTCCGTGACCGCAGTAGCCTACTACGCCACGCCGTATGAGGTGGTGACGAAACTCTGGATGATCCCCGGAGCACTGGTGGGAGTAATGTTCCCGGCTTTTTCAACCAGCTCGGCGCAAGATCGCAACCGGACCGCCGTTCTTTTTCGTCGCAGCGTGAAATGCGTTCTATTGGTTCTGTTCCCGATGGTCCTTTTGCTCATTGTTTTAGCACAAGACGGCTTGAAGCTTTGGCTGGGAGCTGAATTCGCGCAGCACAGCTTTCGCGTGCTTCAAATCCTTGCGGTGGGCGTGTTCGTTAACAGCCTGGCGCTGGTGCCTTTCACACTCTTGCAGGGTGTGGGGAGACCCGACCTAACTGCGACGCTGCATCTAATCGAGCTTCCTATGTATCTGGGACTGCTCTGGTGGCTGATTAGTGCGCGCGGGATCGAAGGCGCGGCCATCGCCTGGACCGCGCGCGTGGCGCTTGACGCTTTGTTCCTGTTTTGGTTGGCGAAACGGTATCTGCCTGGCAAGGGCCCGATACGACTGCGGACAGCGTTCCTTCCAGCCATGGTTCTGCTGATTCTTGCACTGGCCGCTTTGATACAGGGCCCAATCGTGAAGATCTTTTTCCTACTGGGAACAATTCTGTGTTTTGCGCTTGTGACGTGGTTCCTGATTCTGACACCTGAAGAGCGATCGCTTGCCCAAGGACTATCGGTGGTGAGCCGATGAGCGCCACTCGTGCATTGCCGCGCATAGAGGGGAGCGCCGACGTGATTCGGACGCGCCCTTGTCCGAAGTGTTACCTATGCGGGAGGCAGGGAGAACTTCTCTACGAGAACTTGACCGACCGACTCTTCAACGCGCCCGGGACGTGGAACCTAAGGCGGTGCACCAATGCAAAGTGTGGAATGGTTTGGCTGGATCCGATACCGGTCGAAGAAGACATTGGCAAGGCTTACCGCTCCTATTACACCCACGAGTCTGACGTTCTTCCTGCGGATAATTTGGCCCGACGTTTCTATGCTCGGATACGGATGGGCTACGTAAGGACGAAATATCATTATCGCGAAAGTGGCCACGATCGATGGGACCAATTATTTGCGCTTCTGGCTTATCTGAACCCGATACGGCGTGCAAGTTTTGACTTTTGTGTTTTCTACCTCAAGTCCAAACCCTATGGTCGGCTTCTGGAACTTGGCTGCGGCAGCGGTGCAATGCTCAAATCAATGAAGGAACTCGGGTGGCAGGTCGAGGGCGTCGATTTCGATCCCGCGGCGGTGGGACAAGCAAGGGAAAAGGGCCTCACGGTTCACCTTGGGACGCTGGCAGATCAAAAATTCCCGGATGAGACCTTTGATGCAATCACAGCGAGCCATTTTATTGAGCATATCTCTGACCCCCTCGGAATGCTGCAACAATGCCGAAGGCTCCTTAAGCCGGGCGGGCTTCTAGTGCTGATTACTCCGAACGCAGGCAGCTGGGGGCATCGCATTTATCAGGCGGATTGGCGTGGCTTGGAGCCGCCGAGGCATCTTCGTATCTTCACTCCTTCTTCTCTGGAGGCACTCTGCCGCCAGGCAGGTCTCAACCTCCGTCTCTGTCGCTCGACGGCTCGAGCCAGCGGAATCCTTCTGGCGAGTAGTATGCTGCGGCGCACAAACAAGGTGGACTCAATTCGCAATCCCGCTTGGACCCTTAGGCTATGGGGGGAGATGATGAGTCTGGCCCAGTGGGCCGGATCATTTGTGGACGCTGCAGCAGGGGAAGAGGTTCTCCTGATTTCTAAGAAATGAGTCATACTGCAGAGCACCCATTTGGGAGCGAAAGTGGAAGATCCTTTGGCAGTCCGGAACTGCTTGTGGGCTGGCCGCACGGCTGCGGAATCATATGATCGTTCACTTGGCATTCATGGCCTGTGTACTCGGGCTGATGGTGTTCAATTATTACGCCGGTCGGAGAAATGTCCTGTATCCGGCATTTCTCTTCTCCTTGATTTGGCTTGTCGTTTCCTCCCTTTACATGGTGCCCCTGATCGAAGTCGACAAGCTCGGGGCGTATACCTCGCTAACCATTCGTTTCACTTTCAGTATCTTGTGGGAACGATTAGGACTTGGGGTATTTGCACTTGCACTTTACTTCGTTGGAGCTTGGTTGTTTCTTCTTGACGAGCGTGACAAACCAGAGATTGGTATTGCTCTGCGGCTGCTTACAGGACAGCCTACGCCATGATCATCGTTCTTCAAGGAGAACTGTGACGGATCGTCTTCTCGCCGCTCGGAATCAGTAAGCTATGGATTTGATCATTCTCTCAATCTTGGTAGTTGAGGTGGCTGTATTATCGCGACTCGATAAGAAACTGTTCGGGACGTGCTTCACGCCGTTCAATCTTTTGAGCTATCCCTATACGGCCATAGCTCTCGTGGCATTCTTCTTCGCGCCTCGTCTTGATTTCGTCGCACTTTATGCGCCATCCGTCGTCATCTGGATCGTTGGCTTATTCGTGTTCTGGGGGACGGGCGCCCTGATCGGCTTGGCATTCATAGGCCCGGTGACTGGGCATGAGTACTTCTGTGACGGAGCTGGAAAGACATCCGAGACGAGTTTCATAGTGAAACTAGCCACTCGACTTGCGTGGGGGATAGCGCCTCTGTTGGCGTATGGATTTTATAAGTCGGAATCCACCTCGGGCGGGTTGGCTTACATTGGCAGCCCGGATTTCCGGACAGCTTACCAATATGGAATTTCGGCACATGCTGTGGTCCTTGCGGTTCCACTCTCCGTCCTTCTAATAGGAACGTACAGGAAAGGACAAAAACTTCAGTTCATTACCATTGCAGTCCTCTTGACGTTCTTGTTCGTTTCTCAGGTAAAGGGGACTTTGTTAGTGCCGATCGCGGCCAGCCTTATTTTCAGGGCGATCCGCGCGAATTCTAAAGTCCCGCTCAAAAAAATCGTAGCCGGCATCCTTCTATCCTATGTGCTGTTTAATGCCGTATACCTGGCGGGCCTGTCTTTGGCTGACCCGTCTATTTTGCAGGAATCCGATACGTACATATTCCTGGCAAGACACTATTTCTACTACCTATCGGGCGGTGTGCTCGCACTCGGCGAAGCCTTGCGGACAGGCGTCGGAACTGTTGGGGGGCCATGGTATCTGGTTTTCACTCCTTTCATGAATTTGTATCGGGCTCTGATGGGCTCGGGTCATCTGCTGTTAGCGGGAAGTCCGCGTGAATTGGGAATGACTACAGACCTCTTAAGCAGCACAGATCTCGGCACTAATGTATACACGATGTTCGGAACTCTCTATCTTTACTTGGGCCCGATCGGCGGCGCAACTGTTTCAGCCGTTTTTTCGTTCATTTGTTATGGGTTGCTCGTTATCTGCAAATCTCGGTCAAACGTCTGGCTGCTGACCCTCTACTGTATTTTCGGCGGTTGGTTGGTCATGGGATTTTTTGAGTATTATTTTTGGAGTTTAAGTTTTCTGGAGATTACCGTCGATTGCGCGATTCTAGCCGCAATCAGTCGCTGGGTGCCGATTTCTCCACGATCCATAAGGTCCCCGCAACCGCAGTCGAGGCCTGCCCCTTGCGCATCCTGATCATCCGACGACAGAAAACTTCCTTTTCAGCCGCCCTGCAAAAAAAACCTGCTTAGCCGGTTCATCGTAATCGCTTGCCAACCCAGTTCTTACATTTGTTGATTTGACAGTCCACAAGGAAGGCTCAATTGACTGCCGAGAAGAATCCCTTAGTTAGCGTAATTACGCCGACTTATAACCACGAAAAATTCATCGGCCCGTGCATTGAAAGTGTGCTTCGGCAAACGTACCCTGAATGGGAGCAGATAATCATCGACGATGGCTCCACTGACCGAACACCAGAGATCGTAAGTCGTTGCCGCGACCCGCGTATCCGATATTTTTATCAGCAAAACCTGGGCATCGAAGGACTGGCCCATTCTTACAATAGAGCCTTGGAGCGCGCTAGGGGGTCAGTCATCGCGATTCTGGAGGGAGATGATGCTTGGCCGTCCTATAAGCTTGCCGCTCAGGTCCCCACTTTCGATGATCCCGATGTTGTCTTAGCGTTTGGAGAAGACAGTGACATAGATGTTGATGGACGACAAGCCATTTCCAGATCGCGCACAGGCAGGAAACGACAGAGATTGCGCCGGTCAATTCTATTCAACGACCCACTGCGTTCGTCAACACCATATTTGTTAATGATGGAAGGCCAAGCGTTTGTTCCGCCAGCTACCGCCGTGATTCGCAGAGCAGCCCTGGAGGCCATTGGAGGTTTTCAATATGTTCCCGGGATTTGTCCTCCCGATGTGCCCACCTTCATCCGGCTGTCGCTATTAGGCAAATTCCATTACACGCAAGAGGTGATGGGTATGCGGCGCCGGCACGCCAGCTCCGCAACACTGCAATTCTTGCAGCCCATGTCCAGCACCCCACGAGATTTCATCTTTGAGCAAATCGAAAGTCCTGAGCTAGGGCTGGAGGCGCCGCAGCGCGAGGCAATCAAGAGAACGTGGCGTCCCAGGACGTCAGGGTGGGAATTTACGACTGGGCGTCTTTGTTTGCTTGACCATCGCTGGGCAGAGGCACGAAGCCACTTCAAGCGGGCGTTTTATTTTGGAGAACCCCGCATTTTGGCTGGTGCCACCGCTGGCTGGCTATTTTCATGGTTCCAGAGCGATCTCGAGAGTCTCTTTCGACTCGCGGGACGTGTGCCGCTAAAACGGAGTGAAAGTGAATTCTAGGAGTGGCATGAGAGAATGCTCTTTGCCGGGAGTTTCGCCAACTTTCGTTGAGCGCGCCAAAACAATCTTGGCCTGCCCAATTTGCAAGACCCAGGATTGGCGATATTCACAAAGTGTTCGCAGGGCTCCCATTTCAAAATGTGCCCACTGCGGGCTGCTAGGCACTACCGCGTTCGTAGAGGGAAGGAGCACGACCGAAGAACTCTATGAAACGCCGCCGGAGCACTACGCATGGTACCGGCAGCACTATTTGAGGAGTCGCTTGCTGGTGTACGCGCGCATGATGCCGCGGCTCGATCGTTTTCGTCAAAATGGTTGCTTGCTTGAAATCGGATGCTCGTACGGCGATTTTCTGGGGGTAGCTCGAGCGGCAGGTTGGGATGCCAAAGGGGTGGAGATTTCAACTTACGCTTCCCAAGTGGCGTGCTCAAGAGGATTCACGGTCTATCGAGATTGCGGACGGGAATTGCCACTGAGGCCTGGTTCCCTTGACGTGATCGCAATGTGGGATGTGATCGAGCACTTGACGGACGTTGGGGAAATCATCGAACAATGCGTTGCCCTGTTAAGGCCCGGTGGTGCGCTAATCGCACGAACGCCGGATGCTCGAGCTCTTCAGGGTACAACGGGATTTCTGGGAGCAGCGTATCGTCACCTGGCGTATCCGGCCAATACCCCGGAACACGTATTTCACTTCACGCCAGAAACGCTGTCGCTTCTCTTGACGCAGAAGGGTTTTCAGGTAATTGAGACCGACACGAGTGGTGAGTGGGAAGAACGCCCAGTATCGGGCGGTAGTCCTTTTGTCCGCTTCGGTAGGTATCTAGTCTTGCGCCACGCCTATGCCAAGGGATTGCCTTACGAGTTTGTGATAACTGCGATAAAGGAACGGTCCAATGAATAGACTTCTCAACAAAAGGATACTGATAACCGGAGGCGCGGGAATGCTGGGCAGTACGCTGGCCCGCCCCGCGGTGGATTCTGGTGCCAAGGTGCGGATCGTCGACGCAATGCTCCCTCTTTACGGCGGCAATCCTTTTAACTTGGAGCCCATCGCGGATGAGATCGAATTCGTGGAGGGCGACATTCGCGATCCTCGCGTGATGCAAGAGGCCGTAACGGACGTCGATTATGTCTTCGATCTGGCGGCGCAGGTCAGCTACGTTCATAGCAATCGCGACCCTATCCTCGACCTAGATATCAATTGCCGAGGCCATCTGGTCGTTCTCGAAGCTTGCCGGCAATTTAGCCCGGGAGCCAGGGTTATTTTCTCAAGTTCGCGATTCGTCTATGGGTCTACCCTATTCAATCCCGTGAACGAAGATCATCCAACGAATTGCACGAGTATCTACGGCATCCACAAACTGACCGTCGAGAAGTATTGCGCCTTTTATCATTCTGCCTTCAAACTGAACACGGTATGCGTCCGAATCGCGAATCCTTACGGACCTCGCCAGCAGATGAAACACAACGCCTATGGAATTGTGAATTGGTTTATCCGTTTGGCGATGGACGGGAATCCCCTCACCATATACGGCGACGGAAAACAGATTAGAGATTACATTTTCGCCGAGGATACCGCGAGGGGTCTTATGGCCGTGGCGCTCTCACCGGACACGGCCGGCAAAGTCTACAACCTTGGATCCGGCGTAGGGATAGCCTTTCGGGATATGGTCATGAACGTCGCCGAATGCGTGCCCCACACGGAGGTTCAAGAGGTTCCATGGCCCGCGGATAGGTACTTGGTGGAGACAGGTGATTATATTAGCGATATCTCGCGCATCCAGGCCGCAACGGCGTGGGCGCCCGAAGTGAATCTTCGGGAGGGCATTGAAAGAACAGTATCGTTCTATCGCGAGAACAAGCATCGATATTGGGAAACAGGCACATTAGTTGCTCGCACATGACCATACTCCACCTGATTTCGACCTTTCCGCCTCTGACCGAAACGTTTGTCCTGCGCGAAATCAGGCAGCTTCGGAAGCTTGGACTAAATGTGATCATCGGCCAGTTACGCCCGCTGCATCAGACTCCACCTGCGAAAGGGTTTGAGGACCTGAGTCCTCTTGTGAACGGCGCTGGCTGGTTCTCGTTGGAGATGTTGAAGGGCCTGGCTTTTTTCACCCTTCGGAAACCACGCCAGCTTGCGGAATGCCTGAGGATCGTGTTGCCCTCGTTCGGCCAGCCACAACATTTTGTAAAAATGCTGTACATCCTTTTGTCATCGATGCGGCTTGGCTATTCCCTTCAAAACGTCCCGATTGATTTCGTCAGGGCAGATTTTCTTCACACTCAGGCACTCGCGGCACGATTCTTGAAAAGTCTCCTCGGAGTTCCATATGGAATCACGGCTTATACCGTCGTCGTTTATTACAAGCTGGCGATCCTCGAAGAGATTATTAGAGAAGCTGCCTTCCTAGTCGCAGACACGTGGCAGACGAAAAGTTTCTTGTTATCCATGGGGGTGTCGCCCAACAAAGTTCACCTGATTCGAAACGGCGTTCCTTTAGAAGAATTTCCACCCCACCGCAGACCGACAGTTGCTGGTTCACCGGTGATCCTGGGTGTGGGCTCCTTAATCCCAAAGAAGGGATTCGACGTTTTGCTGCGTGCTTGTGCCATCCTGCACGAGCGAGGACTTCAGTTTCGTTGCGTGATCATCGGGGACGGGGCCGAACGGGAAAGACTGGGCATTCTGAAAAAGGACCTCGGCGTGGACGGCAATGTGAAAATGCTGGGCTACCGGACCCTCACAGAACTCCGAGACTGGTACTACCGAGCAGCTGTATTAGTGATGCCGTCGGTTGTCTCACTAACAGGTGAGACTGATGGGTTACCCACAGTTGTTATTGAAGCGCTTGCAAGTGGTCTTCCTGTTGTCGGGACGGAGACAGCCGCCATTCCTGAACTAGTCCAGGACGGCGTGAACGGCTTTCTTGTGGAGTCAAATGCTCCGAGGCCGTTGGCAGACCGGATTCAGGTGCTCTTAGAACGCCCTGATCTGAGAGAGAAGTTTGGCTGTGAAGGTCGGCGACGTGTCGAGCAGGATTTTAATCTGGACCGGAAAGTCGAGGCAGTTCGCGATTTGATCGTTGGTCACGTGCCGTCTAAAAGTCTCTCCGATATCGGTCACCCCCTCGCGCAGCTCGCTCGATAAAACCCGAGGCAACGGAGTCATCTGGACATTCTGCTGTTGTCTTGCTGACGCTGATCGATTGATTCCTGTGAGCGCAATCTACCGTAATATGCGCCCCTGAAACAACGTATGAGGTCTGAACCCATGACAACCGTGTCTTTCGTTATGCCGGTAAGAAATGAGGAAGAATACATCCGTGCGTCTCTGGGATCACTTGTGAATCAGAACTACCCGCCTTATGCATGCGAGATCCTCGTAGTGGACGGGCGGTCATCCGATCGAACGAGGGAAATCATCCAAGAGATTTGCCTCCAGAATCCACAAGTTTGTTGCCTGGATAACCCTGCGGGCATCGCCCCCACAGCCATGAACATAGGAATCCGGGCGGCTAGAGGCGAGGTGATCATTCGAGCCGACGGCCACAATACCTATCCGCCTGACTACGCGGCAAATTGCGTGAAGTATTTAGAACAGACCGGCGCCGATAATGTGGGCGGACCGTGGGTAACTGTGGCAGCCAATGAGAGTTTCAGTGCCAGGCTTGTCGCGGCCGTTTTAACTAGTCCCTTTGGCGTAGGTAATTCCAAGTTTCGCACAAGTCGTGAGGCGGGTTTTGTTGACACGGTTCCCTTTGGAGCCTTTCGGAGGGAGATTTTTGATCGTATCGGGCTGTACAACGAGAAGCTTGTGCGATGTCAGGATGTCGATCTGAATGCCCGAATCAGACATGTCGGCGGCAGAATCTACCTCACACCCGCTCTGACCACTCACTACCATCCCGTAAAGAATTTATCGGCGCTGCTGAAAAATGTCCTCAAGACAAGTCAGTGGCACATCATCGCGCTTCGTGAGAATCGCGAATCCATGAGCCCGCGTCACCTGGCGCCGGCAGTGTTTCTCGTATTCCTCCTGCTGTTGTGCCTGGCCTCTCCGGTAAGTTCCATCGCGCAAGCGCTCTTGATCTCGATCCTGTGCGCCTATATCTTGACGGGTTACTATTTTTCGCTGCGTCCGAAAACAAAGCGTGCTTGGGATGTGGCTCTCCTTCAGCCATTCGCGAACTTCTGTTTCCATATTGCTTACGGGGCTGGCACGCTTTTTGGTCTGCGCTATTTGTTCCGGCAGCCCCCTTTGAAGCCCATTCGGCCAGGTTTGCCCATTGGCGAGAATGCGAAATGACCTTCTGCATGCGGCGATTGACACTGTAATGAACCGTGCGCTGACAGCGGATGACGGATTTGAAATGGCTCCTTACTCGATGGGAATGAGCAGGCGCGTCAATCGAAACCGTGCGAGTGTCACGTGCTAAAACGCAACTTGGACATCGCTCTTGCGCTCGCGGGACTCGTTCTGCTCGCTCCGATGCTGCTATTCCTTGCCATCGCGGTTCGTCTTTCATCGTCAGGCCCTGCGTTCTATCGAGGGGTTCGTGTCGGTGTGAATGGCAAGCTATTTCGGATTGTGAAATTACGGTCCATGGTCGTGAATGCCGATGCGTTGGGCGCTTCGTGTACGAGTGCCAGCGATCCGCGGATTACGCCCATCGGCCGATGGTTGAGGAAATACAAGCTCGATGAACTGCCGCAAGTCTTCAATGTATTGAAAGGCGACATGAGCTTTGTCGGTCCCCGGCCGGAAGTGGAAAGGTATGTGGCTCTCTTCAATGAGGAAGAAAGGCGCATCCTCAGCGTGCGGCCCGGGATTACGGACTGGGCAACTTTTTGGAATTCTAACGAGGACGCGATTCTTGCCGGCAGATCCAATCCGGAACGAGCTTATCTTGAGGAACTTCGACCTCAGAAGATCCGGTTGCAGCTGAAGTACGTCCGCGAAAGAAACCTCTGGATTGATTTCAGAATCCTCCTTGCGACCGTGATCTTAGTTCTGAAACGCTGCTTTGGCGTAGGGTCTCAGGACCGCTCGAGAATGCAGCATTTCATCAGCAGAGAATCATGATTGAACGAATCCCGATGTCTTGCCCGGAAATAGATGAGTCCGATTTGGACGCAGTCGCTGAGGTCCTGCGTTCAGGCCGGCTTTCGCTTGGGCCGAAGACAGAAGAGTTTGAAAGAGAATTGTGTAAATACCTTGATGTGCATCACGCTGTCGCCGTCAGTTCAGGTACAGCCGCGCTCCATCTCATCGTTAAAGCCTTGGGCCTGGGGCCTGGGGATGAAGTGCTTGTGCCTTCCTTTACTTTTGCAGCCAGCGTGAATGTGCTCCTCTATGAAGGTGCGACACCGGTCTTTTGTGATATTGACCCCGTGACCTATAACCTTGACCCGGCGGACTTGAAAACGAAGATCACTTCTCGAACCAGGGCCATAATGGCCGTTGATGTTTTCGGGCATCCCGCCGACTGGGAAGCCATCAATGAGATTGCTGCAAGATATAAACTGAAAGTCATCGATGATTCTTGCGAAGCATTGGGCGCCGAGTACGATGGTCGAAAACTCGGTCAATTCGGAAGCGCAGCAGCCTTCGCCTTTTATGCCAACAAACAAATCACCACGGGTGAGGGCGGAGCACTCGTAACCAATAATTCTGGGATTGCTTCGAGCGCCCGCAGCATGCGGAACCAAGGCCGTGGCGAAATGGGATCATGGCTGGAGTATGAGCGCCTCGGCTTTAATTATCGAATGGACGAGATGTCAGCCGCCCTCGGATTATCACAATTGCGACGCGTCGAAAGTTTCCTTGAAAAACGACGGCAGGTGGCCGAGTCGTATACGCAACATCTCAGCGATGTGCGTGGAGTGCGCGCTCCTGTTGTCAGCCCCCGGGTTCGGATGAGCTGGTTTGTCTACGTGATTACGCTTGAGGAGCAGATTGATCGCGATGCCGTGATGGAACTGTTCCATGAGCGCCACATTCCCGTGCGGTGTTACTTTCCACCTCTACATCTCCAGAGCTACATCCGGAAGCGGAAAGATTGCCGCGTTGCACGGCTTCCGGTGACCGAGTCCATTGCCAACCGGACACTCGCGCTGCCTTTTCACAACAGACTTTCCCCGGGAGACGTGGAAGAAGTTGTCAGCGTGATGCGGTCGGCCGTGGAAAGCGCCCTTCAGGAGCGCTGAAACGATCTACAACAATAGGTCCGTCGTTGCCTGGCTGCGACATCGGACGCCCATCGATTCTCGTTCCTGATAAGCGCCATGAGTGGGCTCAGGAATTGTTACCAAGGGTTTTTCGTGTGTGAAGTGTGGACTCCGAAAAGTGCCGTCGAACGCATTCGATTCGCACCTGACTGGTTTCTCTTAAAGAGCCAGAACATTTCCGCATCTGTTCTCGAAACGAGAGTTTCACGTAGGCGATTGTCCATCAGGAAGTAGACCCCAAGCACAGCAAAAAATACGACAGAGGCCATTCATGCTTATGATCCGTGAATTCACACGACGACTACCCAAAATTGTTTTCCAC
The DNA here is from genome assembly GCA_049522075.1 of Candidatus Acidiferrum sp. GTDB lineage: Bacteria > Acidobacteriota > Terriglobia > Acidiferrales > UBA7541 > Acidiferrum. The sequence continues at coordinate 2,121 of JBEKOE010000015.1, read as the reverse complement.
CGCCGGCCCTGGTTCATCTTCCTGTTCCAGGCGGTAGTGGTGTTCAGTTCGCTTGTTTTGGCCTGGCTTCTCCGGTTTGACTTTTCATTGCCTTATCGGCGGTCAATGCTTTTGTCCGGCGTCCTGCTTGTCGCAGTCCGGCTGTTGACCCTCAGGCTATTTCACCTCGATCACGGCTGGTGGCATTTCGCAAGCGTTAGCGACGCCATAAACATCCTGAAGGCCGTTGGCCTGGGTTCGCTTGTGTTCTACCTCCTGAATCGCTACGCCGGCGCTGGCGTTGCTTTTCCAAGATCTATCTATTTTCTGGAGGCCATCCTGACGGCAAGCTTACTCGCGGGTGCGCGGCTGGTGTCTCGCGTCATGGTCGAATCCATTCGCAGGGACTCCCCCGCTGCCCGGCGAGTGCTGCTCGTGGGAGCAGGGTTCGCTGCCCAGATGGTGATCCGAGAGCTCGCTCATCCGAAGAGTGGATACGTCGCCGTCGGCTGTGTGGATGACGATCCTTCAAAGCGGGGGATTCACATCCATGGCGTACCAGTCCTCGGTCTTGTCGAGGAGTTGGCATTGGTCCTCGAGGCAAACCCTGTGGATGAGATTCTCATTGCCATTCCATCTGCGACTGGAAAACAAATGCAGCGCATCACAGGGATATGCCAGAGAACAGGACTCTCGTTCAAGACCGTGCCCACGCTTAGCGACATCATTCGTGGGGATGCCACGGTTAGCCAATTCCGCGAAGTCAGTCTCGAGGACCTTTTGGGTCGAGATCCTGTGCGGATCGATCTGGAAGCCGTGCGCGCTTGCTTACGCAACAAGAGTGTCGCCGTAACCGGCGCCGCTGGATCAATCGGATCGGAACTGTGCCGCCAGATCCTGGATTATGGCCCCTATGAACTGATCTGCATCGATCAGAACGAAACGGGGATCTTCTACCTGCAACAGGAGCTGCAGCGCCGGAAACATCAGACCCAGCTGGTCTGCTTTGTCGCAGATGTCTGCGATGCGGAACGCATGCATCGCTGTTTTTCCGATCATCAGATCGAACACGTCTTTCACGCGGCGGCGTATAAACACGTGCCAGTTATGGAAGAAAACGTTTCCGAAGCCATCCGCAACAATGTATTCACCCTGCAGGGTTTGCTGGATGTTGCCGAGGAGCACGGATGCGAGTCGTTTGTCCTGATCTCTTCGGACAAGGCTGTAAACCCGACAAGCGTCATGGGGAGCAGCAAACGCATTGGAGAGCTCGTGCTGTCTGCACGCCCGAGCAAAACATTGCGTTGCGTCTCGGTGCGTTTCGGAAATGTGCTGGGCTCGAGCGGAAGCGTTGTGCCGATTTTCCGGGAACAATTGCGGCAGGGAAGACCTTTGACGATTACGGATCCAGAGATCCGGCGGTTCTTCATGACTACTCAGGAGGCTGTGTCGTTGGTTCTACAGGCATTCACAATCGGTCATCACGGTGACATTTTGGTTCTGGAGATGGGAACACCTATCAAGATCTTAGAGATGGCCCGCACCCTGATTCGCCTTTCGGGAAAACACGAGGAGTCAGTACCTATCCAATTCACGGGATTGCGCAAGGGAGAAAAACTTGAAGAGGAGCTCTTCTACCACTATGAAGAGGTTTTTCCCACGTCGTGTGACAAAATTAAACGGACAACCGGATCGCAGAGGAACTGGGTGGAACTTTCTCGCCAATTGCGTGAGCTTCGCGCGTCGCTGACCGTCGACGGCGCAGGGCCTATTCGCGCCAAGATCAAGGAAATAGTTCCCGAGTATGCCTCCGAAGCGCAGAACTCAAACCAAGATGCCAAGGGCTTGCTCGCAGAGCCAGTGTTGCGGGCGGCCGCAAGCCATAACTAGTGTGGTGTCCCGGAAATAACTGACCAATGCATTTTTCCTTCAGGGGCCAAAGACCCGTTGAGCGGTCGGAAGTTACGCTGGACCTGAAGCACCAGTCTCCAGGAAAGAACTGTAAGGAACTTACGGGACAGCACACTAGTGGCCTGTACCAACTGATTGTGTACTGATGTGGCGCGATGGATCGGCATATTTCCACTTCACGATACGGGGCGATTTGTTGTACTGGCGAATGTATCGCAAGAGCTTCCTCTT
>JBEKOE010000014.1:0-56910 GCA_049522075.1 Candidatus Acidiferrum sp. | reverse complement strand
CTGTCCGTCTCTGCTGACCCATCATCGGCGGTGTTCCTCCCTGCAGTACTCCGTAGCACAACAGGGGATAGTCACGGCAAATAAAATCTGCTCCGAGCGGACTTTTTCAACAGACTCTACTGTATTCCGAACCCTGAAAGGCCTTCTGTCTCGACCCGAAATATCAATCACTTCCAAGCCGATCTGCTCAAGGGTTTTCTGAACGTTTGGCGATCGGCTGGGATTCTGTAGAAGAAGTGCTTTACGGAGGACGTCTCTGGGCGTACCCAGGCGTATCCCACATTCCCCACAGGGAGACTTCTGTGGAGCCAGGTGGGATTTGATGGCCGGTTAGACATGAATTGACTTCGCATAGGCGCAATCCTATGATTCGCGGGAGAGGGTTAGTGGGAAGGAGAACTTCCCATGGCAGGCCAGGCCGCTGTCGGCGACTCCCTCATCGGGCTCGAGTTCGGCCACTACCGCATTCTGGAGAGAGTCGGCAGCGGGGGGATGGGTGTTGTTTACCGCGGTTACGACGCTCACCTCGATCGCGAGGTCGCGATCAAGGTTCTCAATCCCGGCACGATCGCCGACGATCATTCCCGCAAGCGCTTCCGCAACGAGGCATTGGCTCTTTCGAAACTGAACCATCCGAATATTGCCACGGTCCATGACTTTGAAACGCACGAAGGGCGCGACTTCCTGGTCATGGAATTTATCCAGGGAATAAAGCTAGCGGATAGGCTCGTGGAAGGCTCGCTGCCCGAAAAGGACGTCATCGCACTCGGTATACAACTTGCGGAAGGTTTGTCCGCAGCCCATGAACACGCTGTTGTTCATCGCGACCTCAAGCCCGGAAACCTGCTTCTGAACAGCGAGGGACGGTTGAAGATTCTGGACTTCGGCTTGGCGAAGCTTCGGCTTCCCGCAAAGGAGAGCCCTGCGTCAGAAACACTCAGCGAGACCCATGCCATTGCCGGGACACTCCCCTACATGGCGCCAGAGCAAGTGCTTGGCGGAGAGATTGACGCGCGCACGGACATCCATGCTGCCGGGATCGTCCTTTACGAGATGGCTACGGGCCTGCGTCCTTTCTCGGCGGTGGTTCGCTCTGAACTTATCAGTGCGATTCTGCGCAGTGCGCCAACCCCGGCGAGCAGGTGCAATTCCAGGCTCTCTCCGGAACTGGCGCGCATCATCGGCAAGTGCCTCGAGAGAGAACCGGAGGATCGCTATCAGTCGGCGAAGGAACTGGCGATTGATCTGCGCCGCCTGCAGACCGGGCTTTCGAGCGCTCTGCAGCCAACGCCGCCGCGCCGGCGCTGGCCCTCAACGCGTGCGGTCGGACTGGGCTTTTTGTCCCTGGCGGCTGTGCTCGCATTGTCCTTCGCATTCTCCGTCAGCAACTGGCGCGCACGCATATTCGGAGGCGCAACCACGCCTCGCATCGAATCGCTTGCCGTCCTGCCATTCACGACGAATGTAGGGGAAGGTACGAGTGATTACCTCGCAGACGGGATTACGGAAGGTGTCATCAACGATCTTTCACAGGTACCCACGCTGCGTGTTATGGCCCGCAGCACGGTGTTCCGGTTTAAGGGCAAAGAGATCGAACCGCAACAGGTTGGGGCTACGCTGAAGGTCGCCGCCGTGGTCACTGGCCACATCGCGCAACACGGTGACGCGCTGATGGTTCAGACCGAGCTTGTCAATGTGGCTGACGGCACGCAAATCTGGGGACAACAGTTTCTTCGCAAAATGAAGGATGTCTCCTCCCTGCAGGGCGACATCGCGCAGGAGATTGCATCGAAGCTGCGCCTGCAACTCAGTGGCAAACAGAAACTGCGGATGATGGAGCCCGGCACAAGAAATCAGGAAGCCTACCAGTTCTTTCTGAGGGGGCGCTTCCATTTGGCACAGCGGACGGAATCTGGCTTGCGACAAGCGCTTCACAGTTTTCAGCAAGCTGTGGCCTTGGACCCTTCCTACGGCGAGGCTTGGGCATCGTTGGCTATTGCCTACAACTTGGCCCCTGCCTATCTGCCGCTCGAGGAAGCCAGAAAACTCCCCAATGGTCGGACAGAAGCGGAAAAGGCGATTGCTCTGAATCCGATTTTGGGTGAGGCCCACACGGCCCTGCTCATTGTGAGCGAGAGCGAATTCAATTGGGCGGCCGTAGAACGCGAGTTCAAGCTCGCGATTGAAGCCAATCCTAATGATCCCACCGCGCACTATTTCTATGCCTTGGTCTACTTGCAACCGCAGGAACGCTATGACGAAGCGATCGCCGAATATCGCAAAGCGCTTGAGCTTGACCCATTGTCGGCAATCATCAATACAAACTACGGCTATGTACTCATGGTTGCCAGACGCTTTGACGAGGCTCGCGAACAATATCGCAGGACCCTGGAGCTCGACCCAACGTTTCGAATCGCCCTTCAGAGGTCATCAGAGTTGGAGGCCTACCTGGGCAACTACTCCGCTGCACGGCAGTTGATCATTCGGGCTTATCCAGAGGCAACCGAGGTAGATTTCGGTTCGGGAAAAGACGGCTATTATCTGGGCCGCCTGAAACTGAAGTCAGCGGAAGAAGATAAAATTCTCAACTTTTCGATTGCCTATGCGATGCTGGGACGAAAGGACGAGGCCTTTGACGCTTTGTCTCGAGCCATGCAGATCGATCCAGCAGACCTGCCTCATTGGATTCGGCGTCCGGAATTCGATTCCCTTCATTCCAACCCGCGCTACGCCGAATTGCTCCGCCAGATGAATTTCTCGCAATAATCGCGAACTGTGCCGTTTCACTGTCCAGCACCGCCTAGCCGCCTGTCTCCGATTCGGGCCAACTCCAACATTCCGTTCCTAAGGTTGCATTTGCGCGCACACACTCTCACCCTTCAAGTCAGCTCACTATGAGTCGGCGGTTAGTACCTGTGGGTCCGCGTGACACTCATGCTTCAGCGAGTCTTTCAGCGATCTTAGCCCAAATTAATCGTCTCCCTTGCGGTCCAACGTACTCAGAACCTCGGCCATTTTTGCGGTTTCCTCCGGCAGAGCATGATCGCAAAGGTAATTGAATATAGCTTCTTCAAGCTCCGCTGGATTGGCGCCCGGTTTGAGGTTCCCTGACATCAGCCCGACGATTGTTTTTGCGTCCTTTGTCACTTTGTCGCGCAACGGCTTCAACAAATCAACATCTTTTTTGTTGTCCATAAATAGCCTCCTCAAGTTTTGCACTCTACTCACCAACTCGACTCTGCCAGCATCAAAGCATTTCCCGAAGAGCTAGAAACAGGGGTAGCCGGGAATATATCCGTATCCAGTTAAGGACCCGCAGAGCCCGCTCCTGTTTAGTCATGATTTGGCAATACTTCCTGTCTTCAATTCCTGGAAACGGACACCTCGGACAATGCTTGTTCTCACATTGTTCGCACCCGCGTCGTCGCTCCATGGCACTTTCATATTCCGCCATTCGCTTCGACATAGTTCTTGGACTATCTCCAACTTTTCCGATTGGCTCAGCCTGTCGACAACAACGTACTTCCCCGCCATCGGAAACCTCAATTCGCCTCAGCAAGGCACACGGGGCTCTGCCACACAACCAGCGGCCCGGGTACTTCACCTGCGGTGGAATCGTCATCGGCTCCATTGGAGAAGCCTCGCCGTCTCCCTCGATTCGGTCCATCAACGAAGCGAGTTCATCCGGTTGTTCCAGATACTGGGATATCTCGCACACCGTCGCTTTTGTCTGTTGGCCCCTGATCCAAGAAACCAGTGGAGCGGCATTCTTCGACGCCGTGATCGAGAGCAGTTTGGGCTTGTGCATAAGGAAGACATCCGTGCCGGCGCATGTCACCTCCCAGTTTTCCTCGGCACTGGTCGCCTCGTTCTGCTTCGGTCGAATCTGAATATAGCGCCGTGCCGGAACCAGGTGCTCCTTCAACACATTGCGGTCACACCTCATCCTCGACAACCACTCGCTCTCTTTGATTGCCGGATAGATCTGCACGACGATCCCCCCTACGGTCAGGATTTCCCTCAACCACTTCGCAACTTCTGGCGACAACTCACCTCCCTCCAGGATCACCGCACCAGTTCCCTCTCCTGCTCCTGGCAATGCATCACAACCACAAAGCGCATCCATCGCCAACAGGCGCGCCAAGTGAGCCTCCTCCAGTCCACACTTCGGCCCGGGCTCAAGTGAACGTACGTCGTAGGCGTAGCCTGTGGTCTGAGGCAAACCTGTTTTGTCTATGGTGCATTCGACCCCGTACTTCTCGTGGGTTCTCCATAGCGGCGTACCGGCATAAACCCACAAGAAATTGTGCGTATAGAAGTTCACGGGAAGCTGCTTTACAAAACGAAGTGTCTTAGCACCATCGGCAGGTGTTTCCGTCGGCAACCCCAGAATGATACTCACCCTCACTCTTAGCCCATATTTCTTCGCAAGGGCTACACTCTTCTTTACCTGTTCCAAGAACTGCCGTTCTGGCGCCAAGTCCGGATCATGCCAATCAGGAGGCCGGACTTTGCCGGTAGCACGCAACACGGACGCGACTGCACTTTCTATGCCAAAAGTCACCGTTATGAACCCTGCCTCCCGCATCAGCCGAATCAGTTCCTCATCGATCGTATCGGCACGAGTAGTGCAGGCGAAGACAAGATTGAGCTTGCGATTCGCAATCGCTTTGCACAGCGCTTTGGCACGCGACGGCGCAAGCGTAAATGCGTCGTCTTGAATCACAATCGGATGTGCCTTTCCTTCACGCTTTTGGTGTTCCGCAATACATTCCAGCTCAGCCACTACACGCTCAATCGAATGCAGTCTTAGACACCCCCTTCCCATCGCCGCGAAACAACAATACTGGCAATGATGCGTACAGCCCCGCCCGGTCAGCACTCCTTCCCGGCCGTCGCATAGAATCCCGGAAAGATACGGAGACGGAGTGCAGTCTAACGTGCACTGGACGCCTGGCTGAGTTGCACCAACCAAGGGCGCCAATGCCGTGCAAACTACCTCACCGTCTCTGCGGAAAGCGACGCCTGGTTGAGCCTCATTTAGACCACCGCCGCCAAGCAACTTCGCAAAGATTTGCGCTGCAGTTTCTTCGGCCTCGCCCATGACACAGGCATCGATTACCGAATGGCGTTCCATCAGAGGACGCGCATTGAAGGTCGGCGTCGGCCCGCCGAAGACGATTCGTGTTTCAGGCTTTCGTCCTTTGATGCTTTGCGCCAGGGCAAGGGACAATCTGGCGTTGGAGTCGTAGACGGTGAAGCCGACGATGGGAGATTTCCGTCGGAGAATGTCCGCTGCAACCGAATCGATCGTACCGGGATTTCGGTTGAGATATTGGGCTGTCGCCAGGCCATCGCGGGCGAGCGCCGCACGGAGGTACGCCACCCCGAGGTGATTTTTGAATGCGCCTGCATTTCCTGGGGCAGGCGGAAACACAAAGAGTACATCGCTTCTGCCCGTGCTCATGGACGACTCAATCTGAGGCGCCGGCGTCCCTGTCTACGCTGCGGACTCCCCCGCGAAGGCATCTCGTCGAGTGCTAGTCAGTTATTTGTAGCTCACCCTCTTGTCCGATGAATCGAAATGTGGCCACCGCGGCGGTCCAGGTAAGGGTTCCATTGTCGGTCGAGAGGATGTCCGACTCTTCGCCTGCAGGGACGGGGTACCTAATTGAACTGCGATGAGCGTATCATACTCTCGCTATGAAGCACATTGACTCTGGCCACATGGGTCTGTGTGGGAGCCGACCGCCGCATTCTTTGCGGGTCTTGTGAAGGGTCGGGTAATTGGATGACAGTTTCGGCTTTGGTCAAACGGGTTCTGGGAAATAGCTCCCCTTCCCTAGGTGTTCAAGAATCCTCCTACTCTGTGGTCTTGTAACTCATTGAAATCACGCAGGGAGATCCGCGGAACATCGGTGTTCGCTATTCATCCGGTTCCTGAACGTTGAACCGCGCGCTACGTAAAATCACCCGTTCGCGTACGGGCGGTAGGCGACCTAAGGACAAGCTATCAATTAAGGTCTGCACCCTCTATGCGTTGTGGTTCCCTGCACTAGGCGATCGGAACAAACAGAACACAGACATTATTTAGTCCGCGTACAAAGATTACCGCTTCATAGTCGGATGAGGACTCGATAGCAATCTTGCTCTTTAGATTGGCGGTAAATCCTTCGGGAATCCGGTCATACTTATCGGCGTGAAGAAACAGCACCATCATGACGTAATTTGTCTTGCCCACTGTTAGGTCCGGCGAGATGGAGTGACTATGATTTGGCCGCAAAGGTAAAGCTCTGCCTGGAGAGGAAGTTGTTCACAGAAGCCAACCGATACCTCGTGCCAGCAGAAGAACGAGTTTCTGAGGCTTCTCCGAGGTCGACGCTCGTCCAGACAAGAGAGCCGCGTCTGGAAGCACAAAAGGCGCGCCTGGCATTCGACAATCAGTTGTCACTATGACCGATTGTACGTACAATCGGTCTTACTCCAAGCGTGGATGCCGGGAGGGAGGCGCCCATGGCAGGTTTTCTTGTCGGTGTGGACGTGGGCGGAACGCGGATCAAGGTCGGCCTGGCCGACATAGCGGGCCAACTGCTCTCATGCAACGTGCTGGAGACTCGCGGCTGCCGCGACGCCGTGAGCTTCCTCGAAACCCTTGCCGATGAAATCGGAAGCCAAGTGCGCGCTGCCTCGGTCCCGCTCGCAGCAGTCGGCATCGGCTGCCCAGGCAGGATTGACTTCACTTCGGGCAAGGTCGTCTGGCTCAAGAGCAAGCTTGAGTTCCTCGAGGGTGTCGCACTCGCCGGACGGCTCGGCGACCGGCTCAGGTGTCCCGTCGTATGTGACAACGACGTGAACGCAATCCTGGCTGGCGAGATGCGTTTCGGCGCAGGTCGCGGTTACCGGGATGTCGCCGCACTGACCGTGGGCACCGGCATCGGGGGTGCAATCGTCCTGGGAGGTTCTATGGTGCGGGGTCGCAACTGGGCTACCGGCCACTTCGGCTACATGTCGCTCGATCCCCGGGGAGTCCGGCACGTCTGCGGGAACACGGGGATCTTCGAGGAGCACGCCTCGCAGAGCGGAATCTTGCGCCAACTGCGCAGGGCGCTCGAGGCTGGCGAGACCTCGCCGCTCACGGAATCGCTCGCCCGAGGTGAAGAGCCGGGCCTGCGCGAGTTGTTCGAGGCGGCGGAGGAGGGCGATGCGCTCGGCCAGCGCCTCGCGGATCGACTGACGTGTGATCTCGGGGTTCTCGTGGCCAATCTCATCTACGCGCTCGACCCGGAGCTCGTCCTGGTGGGAGGCGGCCTCGTGACCCACCGCCCCAGCGTTCTCGATGCCGTCCGGCAGGAGGCGGCGGCGCGGCTCGACTATTTGCCGCCCGGCGCCACGGAGATTCTGCCGATGGGGCTGGGAGACGCCGCCGGTGTGTTAGGCGGGGTGGCTCTCGCGATGGATGCCACCGCTTAAATAGAATAGGGCCTGCGTGCCCCTGGAGGTGAAAGGTGACGAAGGAGATGAGCATGACGCACATGCCCCGCTGGGCGGTGTCGCTGATGCAGAAATACGGGATCAGTGAGCCGCCGCCCGCGGGCGTCTTGCCGGAGTGGCTGCGCGACGAGGTCGAGAGGACGCCGCTCTGGTACATCATCCGCGAGGCGAAGGAGGTCCGCCGCGCCCACCCGTACCTTCTCATCGAGGAACTTCGCAAGCAGCCCGCTCAATGGCACGAGATTTTGAGCACCTTGCGGTCCACAATTGAGGCGGTCGCGGACGCCATCGTCGCACGGGGCACGAAGGAGATCCTCTTCACTGGTTGCGGGTCTGCTTTCTTCACCGCGATCCATGGCGAGTTCGTGCTTGAGCGGCTGGCCGGCATCCGCTGCCGCGCTGTGGAGTCATTCGAGCTCCTCCACTACTTTCCGGACGTCGATCCGGCGCACACCCTAGTAATTGCGCACTCGGGCACGGGCGGCAGCATCGAAACGCGCGAGGTGCTGCAGAAGGCCCGCGACCTGGGTTGCCTCACGGTCGCAATTGTCAACACCCCCGGGAGCCCGCTTGAGCGCCTCGCGGAACTCGCTTTGTGCTACGAGACGGCCCAGGGCTGCGGGCCCTGCATAAGCGTAATCAGCACACGGATCGTGATGCAGACGCTGCTGGGACTCGCGCTCGGAGAGCGGTTGGGCCGCAGCGCCGCGCGGATCGCGGCCCTCCAGTCGCAGATCGCGCACTGTGCGACGATCGGCGAGGCCTTCCTTCGCACACAGGAGGCGGCGTTACGTTCGCTCGCGGAGCACTTCAAGGATACGGCCTCCTTCTTCCTTGTCGGCACCGGGCCGAACTACTTCTCGGCTCGCGAAGGCACGCTCAAAATCGAGGAAGAGAGCATCTGCGTCGGCAAGGCCTACCGGCCGGGTGACTTCCACCACGACGTGATCTCTATCCTGGGGCCAACCAACTGCACCATCGCGATCGCAGGCAACGAGGCCACTAATCCGCGCATCGCCGATTGCCTGGACGTTGCACGCGCCGCGGAGTCGGGGACGATCGCCGTCGTCTTCGATGGCAACGATTCGCTCGCCTCCCACGCGGAGCACGTCATCCGCCTTGAAAACGGCATTGACGAGCTGCTGACCCCGATTCCGCTGACCCTCGTTTTCCAGTTGTTCGGCTACTACCGCGGCGTCGCTCGCGGCTTCAACCCCGACACGCTGCGCACGGACCACTGGCCGAACGCCAAGGCCTGGATTACAGCCTTCCCCATCGGGACGCACTGAGGAAGAGGTGAAACTCGCACCATTTCGCACCGTGATCTTTGACTGCGACGGGGTACTCGTCAATAGCGAGGTACTCGGTCTGCGCTCTTTGCAGCAGGCGTTGCACGAGGCCGGTGTCGAGCGGTCGCTCGATTCTCTTACCCGCTTCTCCGGCTGTAGCCACGGCGAGACGCTCGCGGAACTCGAAGCAGAATCCAGGGTGCCTCTGTTCGCGAAAAGCGTTGCGAAGCGGATGGACGAGTGCTACATGCATCTCGTCGCGGCAGAGGGGTTGCGCCCTTGCCCCGGGGTACTGCAACTACTGTCATGGCTGTCAGCCAGGCAGATCCCCTTCACTCTGGCTTCTTCTGGCCCACGCAGAAAGGTGCTTTTCAGTCTGCAGAGTGCAGGCCTCGCGTGGGCCTTTCAACAGTTCATATGCGGGGACGACGTAACGCGGGCGAAGCCAGCGCCGGATGTGTACCTCGCGGCCGCGGCACTCGTCGGTGCGGCTCCCACAGAATGCCTCGCGGTCGAGGATGCACCGAATGGCGTGCAGGCAGCACGTGCGGCAGGTATGCAGGTCGTCGCGGTGACAACGAATTTTGCAGCGAGCGCGCTCGCTGAGGCCAATCTCGTTGTGGAGTCGGTGTCGCTCTTGCCGGACTGCATCGACGGTCTTGCGCACTTCGTGACTCGAGAGACATGAGGGTATGCAGGGACTGACGCCCCGGAGGCTTTCCTTATGGTTGCGGCATTGATACTCGTACTACTGGCTGGCGGGATGAACGGGAGCTTTGCCGTGCCCATGAAGCGCGTGCGGGGCTGGGAGTGGGAGCACATCTGGCTCGCTTGGGCACTTCTGGGAATGATTGCCATTCCGCTGGCTGTTGCCGCGGCGACCGTCCACGACTTGGGGGCCGTTTACCGGGCCGCGGGGCTCCAGCCGCTCGCGCGCACGGCGCTCTACGGAATGGTATGGGGCGCGGGTACGGTCCTCTTCGGCTTAGGCATCGCGCGTGTCGGACTCGCGCTGGGTTTCGCGATCATCCTCGGCACCTCGTCTTCACTTGGTACGGTAATACCGTTGGTGATGCTGCACCGCGATCGGCTCTTCACGGCCGACGGCCTGCTGCTGCTCTTCGGCGTCGGGGTCATCCTCGCGGGGGTCACGTCCTGTGCCCGGGCCGGCCTGCTGCGCGAGGTGGCGGCACCCCAGCGGAGCGGCGATGGCTCCTTCATGACCGGCCTCGGTATCTGCCTGCTCTCCGGCCTGGGTTCCTGCTTTATGAGCGTGGCCCTCAACGAAGCCACCCCGATATCTAGGGCTGCAGAAACTCTAGGGGCATCCGCGGCTGGTTCTCTGAATGTCGTCTGGCCGGTACTCCTTTGCGGCGGGTTTGCCGTGAACGCCATCTATTGCACTTCCCTGCTGGTCCGTCGGCGCAATGCTGCGCGCTATAAGGAGGCCATAGGAGCCAACGTCGGCCTGGTCGTCGCGATGGCCGTACTTTGGTCGGGGAGTAACTTCGTCTATAGCGCTGGTGCACGCGGGATGGGTCCGCTCGGCTTGATCCTCGGGTGGCCCGTCTTCATGGCTGCGATCGTGCTCACGGCGAACACTTGGGGGCTTCTGACGGGTGAGTGGCGCAGTGCCGGGAGGCTCGCCGTGACGTGGGCGGCTGGGGGCTGCCTGTTGCTCATTGTCGGCATTTGGGTGATCACCTTGGCCGGGATCCGGTCGTAAGATGCCACGGCACGCGCCAACGCCGGGGCCGATGGAAAGGAGGAGCCACCCTATCATGCAAGCACGAACACGGCGCGACACCCGGATCGACCGGCGCACGCCAGTGCCGCTGTACTTCCAGATCGCCGAGCGGCTGCGGGACGACATGCGCACCCGGCGGATGCGCCGGGGAGACCTGCTCACCACAGACGAACGCGTTCAGCAAGAGTTCGCGGTGAGCCGCGCCACCGCGCGCAAGGCCCTCGACGAACTAGTTGACGAGGGGCTCGTCGAGCGTATCACCGGCAAGGGCACCTTCGTGACTGAGCCGCGGCTGCAGGTGCCGTTGCCCGTGATGCTGAGTTTCACCGAGGAGCTCGAGCGTCGTGGCATGAAGCCGCGCACGCGGGTCGTCTCCATCGGATGGGTTCCAGCGGGTGAAGGCGTCGCTCAGGCCCTCGGGCTCCAGGCCAAAGCGCTCGTGCTGCGACTCGAGCGCATCCGCTACGCCGACGACAAACCCGCCCTGCACACGGTGGACATTCTCCCCGAGAAACTCAGGATCGGAACCGGGGAGGACTTCTCGGGTTCGCTCTACCGGCTCATGGAGTCGCGCGGGGTGCGACTCGCCGAGTGCCAGAACATCATCCGGGCGGCCGTTACTGATCGTCGCCTGGGCGAGTTGCTCCAGGTGAAAAAGGGCTTCCCGGTGCTGGCCCTGCAGCGCACGAGCTACGACACCGATGGGCGACCCGTCCTCTACGAAGAAGCGGCCTGTCGCGGCGACCTATACAGCTACGCGACGCGCTTGGTCCGACAGCCCCGAGGTGGCGCGCGGCGCCGTCAGATGCTCTAGATTCTGGCATGGGCTCGCCTGCCGTCGAACGCGGCGTTCTTCAACAATTGGCCCCTGATGATCACCTGAAAAAAAGCTCAGGTAAGAATAGTGTTAAGGTGTAATCCCTTCCTTTACCGCAGATTCTTGCGGAGAACCCCAATGACCGAAGAGCGTAAGCATGCCATTTTGTTTGCAGCTACCTTGTTGTGTGCCCGGAAGCTAATAGAGACGATCGAATCGGACAAGCCGAATCTGGCCAAGCAGCATTTCGTCGATCGGGCCATTCAAGAGGCCGAGTTCGTTCTGGAACGGATTGACAAGAAGTGGCCTGTGGAGGTTGTCAGCAGCCAACGTGGATGAGGCTACTTCGTCGCCAACCGGAAGTCGCGGCAACGACAGGCAGGAAAGCTACAAGGGCTGAGCAACTTAGTATTGTTCTTAATCTTGGTGCGGCGGGCGTGGTGAACGCCCTTAGCGTGGCCGGATTGAAGTATGGCGGAGAGGGTGGGATTAAACCCAAGTGAGGAAGCGGGGAAAGGTTTCCTGGAATGGTGGGATAAACCGCTACTGGCCGAGCTACCCTCCTGTAGGGGAGTTCCGTGAGCCGCGAAGGGGACTAAAACGCAGCGGGAGCAGCACCTTCACTTCCGCGCGGAACCTATCACCGCCAGCACCTCCATTGCAGCCAAGTGAGTAACGATGGTTTGTTTTTCTGCCAGTTTTCGAGCACGGACGGCCACTGTCACGGAGAGAACAGAAGGTATAGCCACAGGCACTGCGGCGACGGTCGAAACGAGCGCAAACTTCAAAGTCGCGAACATTTTGCCGTCGCGGAACAAGGCCAGCACAAGCATCCGTGCTACTATAGCAAGAGCGATAATAATTAGAACGGTACCCCTCTTCAGGACTGTACGCTGAAACTAGTTGACGGGAGGGGCTATCCGGACCAGATGCGCCGTCTTGCCAAAATAGGTGTTATGCCCTGTGGCATAGACTAGAGCATCGAACTCTCCCGGCTTGATGATTGAGCCTGAGGAAATCGCGCCGCCCCATTTGCGCTCGCAAGGAAACGCCTCAATTGCGCGGCATACGTTGGGCTGTCTTTAACAGCAAGAATATCTGCTTTCTCAACCATCAGCGGCATGGCCTCTTCCGAATCTTTGCCTACAATAGATACGATACGTACTGGGTCAGCGCGTCAAGGTCCACCGGCTTTGCAAGCACAGGGATCGCTTTTTGGGGACTCTTTTCCCGAAGTATTTCGGTTTTCACCGCGTATCCGGACACCACCAGAACGGGAATGTCAGCCGTCCGGCGACTCTCCTTCAGCCGCCCGATCAGCTCATAGCCGTTCATTCCTGGCATCTCCAAATCGATGATCATCAGGTGAGGCACTTCCTCCTCCAGCAGGGCGCACGCTTGGCCGCCCCCGGAGGCCTCGGCGACACGCCTCATCCCTATCTGCTCCAGTCCTACCCGCAGTACGCGCCGAGCACTGCTGTCGTCGTCAACAAGGACAATGGATTTGGCGGCGATTCTTTCGCGCTCGCGCACTTGCGCCTCGCGGGCCGCTGCCAAGAGTTCAGCCGCGCCGGCGGTTTCGGCCGTCCGCGTCGCCACGCCGCAGGAAAAGCCGGCCACGGCTCCGGGGATGGTCTGGAAGAGCACGTCTTTGAGCCGCCTTCTGAGTTTTTCCTGTATGGCTATCTTCGCGCGGTCGGGCACAACCGCCACAACGGTGAACTCACTCCCGGAGAACGCCGTGTCATGAAACGCGATTTCCTTTGCTTTCTCGGCCAGCGCCTCCCACACGTCGTTCAGCGAGACGCCTTTCCCGTTGTCTGCGATAGAGCTCGCCCTGCTGATGGCATCGGTATCCAGGGTGAACAGGTAAACGCAAAGCTCGCCCTGTTCCTTCCCGGCCACGGCCAGACGCTCCTGAATGGCATGCCGGAGGATCTGATCCGGCGCGAGCAAGGGAAGGGTGAAGTGAAATGTGGTGCCTTGCTCAGGCGTGCTATCCACCCAGATCCGCCCTCCTTGGCGGGTCACCAGATCACGGGAGATGAAGAGGCCCAGCCCGAGTCCCTTGCGGTTCTGTCTGCGCGTGCTCTCCGCCTGGTAGAGCTGGTCAAAGATGCGTTCACAATCGTCGGCGCAGATGCCGCAGCCCGTGTCGTGGACGGATATCTGCAGAAATCCTTCGTTTTCCGGCCGACAGGCGGCCGCTACGGTGATCGTGCCGCCGGCGGGTGTGAATTTGATGGCATTGCCCACCAGGTTGAGCACGATCTGCCGGACTCGCTGGGGGTCCGCATAGACCGCAGGTAATTCCGGGGCGGCCTCGCATTTGAGCGCCAAGCCTTTTTCCGTGACGGTCTGTCGCAGGCCCTCCGCAACGTCGCACAGGACCGATGCTAGCGAAAACTCGCACGGTTCGACAATCACCTTCCCGGATCGGGCGCGGGTCGCCAGCAAGAGATCCTCAATCATGTCCCGCAGGTGTCCCGCATTGCGGTGCGCGATCTCCAGGTACTCGCGCTGTTGGTCTGAGATCGGACCTGCTAGGCCGTCGAGCAGGATGGTCACGAACTCGTCGACCGCGCTGAGGGGGCTCCGCAACTCGTGCGAAACATGCGCGAGGAACTCGTCTTTGACGCGGAGCTGCTCTTGTCGCGTCCGCTCCAGTTCCTCGATCGCCAGCTTCCTGGCCGTGATGTCATGCAGGGTCAGGAGACGTGCAGCCTGACCCTCCCATTCGACATTTGTTGCCCGCACCTCAACCATTGCCTGCGGGGCATTGTCGCGGGCGACTTCCATTTCCAGCACGCCGTGGATGTCGATTGGTACGCACAGCGGCAGGTCTTGCGTGCTTGTACATTCCGAACCCAGGAGATTCCGGGCGGCGGAGTTGGCGTAACGCATTGCTCCCTTGTCATCCATAACCAGCATGCCTTCGCCATTACTGTCGAGCAATGCGCGGTAACCCTCCTGCAGTTTCTGGATGGTGCACAGCGCTCTCGCCAGTTCGGCCGTTTGCTGCTCGAGCGCCTGGATCTTGTCCACGGTGGTTTGGGACGAGGAAAGCAACAGGTCGAGGATTTGAATGCGCTCCGAGGTCAGAAAATGCTTCCGCCCGGCGAAGTGGACTTCCACCCCGATTTCGGATTGCGGGGTGCGGTGCAGTTCGGCATTTGCAAGGATGTACCGCAGGCGAGACAGCAATTGATTCTCATCATACGGCTTGACGACGAAGCTGTTTGCTCCGCATTGCAGTCCCCGAATGATGTCGATGGGATCGTCGAGTGTGGCCAACAGAATGAAGGGAATATTCTCCAGGTCCGGCTTTTTCTTCAGCTCGGCGCACAGCGTGTGGCCACCCATTTCGGGCATCATTACGTCGCTAACGACAATGTCGGGGCGGTGCTTCTCGATCACGTCCAGTGCTTCGCGTCCATTATGGGCGACCTCCACCTCCCAGCCGTCCGTCTCCAGCATTCGCTGGAGCTTGGCCGCCTGCGCCGGGTCGTCTTCCACCAGCAGGACGTGGTTGGCCGGGAGGTTTGTGTCATTCGCCCTCATTGAGCGCTCCTCTCCACTTCGCCTACGCTGATGTGTTTTCGAATCATCTTCAGCAGCTCATTGTTGTCCGCGGGCTTCTGGAAGAATGCCACTGCGCCCAGCTCGAGGGTCTTTTCCTTCACCGTTGCCGGATCCCTTCCTGTCAGCACAATGACCGGTAAGAATGCGGTATTTACGTTGTGCTTCAAGCGATCGAGCACGACCACACCGTCCCCGCCGGGAATGCCAATATCCAGGAGGATGAGGTCGGGCGAATGCTTTAGCGCCGCGGTCATGACACTAAGGCCGTCTTGAGCGACCAGAACGCCGTATCCTGCCGCCTTGAGTCGAATCGAAAGCCCCAGAGCCAGGTCGTGGTCGTCTTCCACAATGAGGATTTTTTTCATGATATTTTCAGCTGTCCCTGCCTCTCTTCCGCTCCAACACATGCAGACTGTCGTGCGCGCTCAGAGTCTCGACCGCGTCCGCTACGCAAACGCGCCCACATGCGGCATTCTCGGCGTCAACGCCCATCATCCAGAAACTGACGAGGGATTAGCGCCCTCATTTGCGCCCTTGTCTCCCGCTCGCCCCTCGCCCGCGTGTTTTCGAATCGCCTTCAGCAGCTCATCGTTGTCCACGGGCTTCTGGAAGAATGCCACTGCGCCCAGCTCGAGGGTCTTTTCCTTCACCGTTGCCGGATCCCTTCCTGTCAACACAATGACCGGTATGGATGCAGTCTTGGGGTCCGCCTTCAGGAGATCGAGCACAATTAGACCGTTCCCGCCGGGAATGCCAATATCCAGGAGGATGAGGTCGGGTGGCTTGCTTCCTGCAAAGTTCACCGCAGCAGCGCCGTGTCCAGCGACCAAAATGCTGTATCCTGCCGCCCGGAGCCGAACCGAAAGTCCTAGAAGAAAATCGGGGTCGTCTTCCACAATTAGAATTCTCTTCATGATATTTTCTCGTTTCCTTGCTTTTCTTTCGCGTACGCCGCGGGGCTACCCGACTGCGAACTCAGCGGAAGCGTGAAAGAGAACGTGTTGCCGCGCGGCGCGGCACTCTCCGTCCAGATCCGGCCGTTTTGCCCGCAGACCAGCGCTTTGGCAATGTGGAGTCCCATTCCCAGCCCTTTGCGGCCATCGTCAATAGCGTCGCCGACCTGATGCATTTTGTCGAACACGTGCAGGCGATCGTACTTGCCCAGCGACTCGGCCCTGTCCGTTACGGAAACGCACACATAGGCGGGGTTCTCAGCGTGGACGCCCCACCACACCTGAACGGCTTCGCCTTCAGGGGTATGCTGAACCGCGTGTGCGATCAGATTCGAGACCACCTGCCGCACCCGTGTTGGGTCGGCAAGAACGTCCGGCAGGCTGTCCGGGCCGGCCATCGTCACCTTGACGTGCCTCGCTCGGGAGAGGTTCTCCGTGCGCTGTTGCGCGTGTTTGATGGCCAGCACGATGTCAACAGGCTCGGGATGAATATCCCATCCTTCTGCTTCGCCCCGCGTGGCATCCATCAGGTCATCGATCATGGACATGAGTTCCTCAATGTTGCGGAAGACGATCTGCAAGTACTCCCGTTGGCTGGGAGAAAGCTCGCCGGCCAGACCGTCCAGCAGGATCGTCACAAACTGGTAGACCGTCGCAACCGGGGTGCGCAGCTCATGGGAGGCGTGAGAAAGAAAGCGTTCCCGCAGACGGAGTTCTTCTTCCTGCGCCCGGCGGACTGCCTCTTCAGCGCCCCGTCGTCCCGTGATATCGATCAACGACACGAAGTGGACCAGCGTCCCTTCCCACGTTGTGTTCTCCGTGCGGATCTCGAGGATGCGATCCCCACCTGAAGGACGCCTCAGCGTATGCTCCACGGTTTCCCCAGTCGAGAACGGCAGATCGAAGGCGGTACCGACGTATTTCTCGTTTTCGGGGCTAAGCAGCTTGCGCGCAGCCTTATTCGCGTACCGAACCGCCTTGTCCGAATCGACTAGGACTATGGCGTGGATGTTTGTCTCCAGCAACGTGCGGTAGTTGGCTTCCGACGCCTGAAGCTCGGCCCGGCGTTCCGTCGCCTCCTCCAACAGGCGAGCCTGCGATTCCGTCAGTTTACGCAGTTGTTCGGTTTTCTTATGCAGTTCCACAAAGGCGGAGACCTTGGCCCGAAGAATTTCGGGAGGCACTGGCTTGAATATATAGTCCACGGCGCCGGTAGCGTAGGCTAGGCCGGCGTGTTTCTTGTCGGGAGAGGTGGCCGTTAGGAAAATAATCGGTGTGTGGAGGCTTCTTTCCCGCTGACGAATCATCGCAGCGGTCTCGAAACCGTCCATGTCCGGCATCTGGATGTCGAGCAGGATCACTGCAAAGTCTTTCTCCAGCAGATACCGCAGGGCTTCACGGCCCGAACTGGCCGTCACCAGGTTCTGCCCCAGGCCTTCCAGAACCGCCAGCATGGCCAGCACATTGGGGGGGTTATCGTCCACCACCAGGATGTTGGCGGGCTCGCTTTCGGTAGTGAGGTTCTCGATCGTATTAGCTCCTCGTTTGCGTCAGTTGCGTGAGGAAGGCGCCGATCTCCGCCGGGCCCAGAACTTTGTCCACAGTGGTGGCTTCTATGGCCGCAGTGGGCATGACAGGGCTCTCGGCAGTAGCCGGATCCTGGACCACGACCGTCCCACTCAGAGCCTTGATGCGCGCAACACCCTGTGCGCCATCCCGATTGGCCCCGTTGAGGATTACCCCGATCACGCCGCTGCAGAAGGCATCGGCAGCGGTTTCGAAGAGAACATCGATGGATGGGCGAGAATAATGAACCGGAGCTTCCGTAGAAAGGGCGAATCTGCCGCCATCTACCAGAACGTGGTAATCGGCTGGAGCTAAGAAGACCTGGCCGGGGCGGATGGGTTGCTTATCTTCCGGCTCGCGAACAGGCAGGCTGCAGTTGCACTGCAACGCGAGTTGCAACCCATCATGAATTTCCCGTCCCCGGTGCTGTACGATCGTGATCGGAAGAGAGAAATCCCGCGGGATGGCGGAGAGAATTTGTCGCAGCACTTGTGTTCCTCCTTGGAAGGCTCCCATGACGATGATGCCAAAGGCCACTAGCCTACCTTCTGATAGATTTTCTCCTGCGCGTCGATCTCCTTGTAACAGGATTCGTAGGGAGAGAACCGCAGGGATTCCTTGCGGCCCAGGGCCAGGAAACCGAGATGCCCGAGGCTCTCGTAGATCAATCTGTGGACGCGGTCCTGTAATTTCGGATTGAAGTAGATCATTACGTTGCGGCAGAAGATCACATTGAACTCATTGATGGAACCATCGCTGACCAGGTTGTGCTGTGCGAAAACCGCGCGTTCCGGTGACAGGCAGTGGAAAATAACGTCGGATTCGCGGGCCGTGTAGTATTCGGAGAAAGACCGGGAGCCGCCCGCCTGCAAATAGTTCTCGGTATGTTCTTTCATGGCGCCGAGGGGGAAAACACCGGTGTGGGCCCTGCGAAGCACGCCATCGCTTAAGTCCGTGGCATAGATGCGGCAACGGTCGTCCAGGCCGCACTCCTGGAGCAGAATGGCCATCGAGTGAACCTCTTCGCCCGTAGAACAGCCAGCGTGCCAGAGCCGAATAAACGGGTAGGTGCGCAGGTAGGGAACGACTTTTCCCCGGAACGCGACATAGAACTTGGGGTCACGGAACATGGAGGTGACATGCACGGCCATCGAAAGCAGCAGCCGTTCCATGGCCGCGGGCTCGCGAAGAATCAAGTCCTGGAGTGCCGAAAGGCTGTGCAGCGCCTCGGCCTCCATTTGCTTCACCAGACGGCGGTGGATGGAAGCCTGGGCGTAATCCCGGAAATCGTAGCCGTGGCGGTCGTAGATGGCCTCCAGGAGGAGTTTCACCTCCAGGGCTTCTATCTCCGGGTCGGGAAGCGCGGTCAGCAAGGGATCCTCCTACCGGTATAACCACACGCGAAGAAGTGAGAGAAGCTGCTCGACGTCCACCGGCTTGGCAATGTAATCGCTGGCGCCGACTTCAATGCACTTCTCGCGGTCGCCCCTCATCGCCTTCGCGGTGACGGCAATAATGGGCAGCTTCTTGAACTTGCCGATTTTGCGGATGGCGCGCGTGGTTTCGTAGCCATCCATCTCCGGCATCATGATGTCCATCAGGACCGCCTGGATATCCGGGGTGCTCTTCAGCAGGGCGAGGGCATCCTTGCCTTTTTCGGCGTGCACGACGGACATCTTGCGGCGTTCGAGCGCCGTGGTTAAGGCAAAGATGTTGCGGACATCGTCGTCCACAATCAGAACCTTCTTCCCCACCAGTGCGGGATCGCAGTCTCGGTCATGTTCCAGCATCTGCTGTTTCCGTGCCGGGAGCCGGCTTTCGACGCGGTGCAGAAACAGCGCTGTTTCCGCCAGCAATCGTTCCGGCGACTTGGCGTCCTTGATGACCACCGCCTCGGTATAACGTTTCAGCTCCGTTTCTTCTTTGGGTGTGAGCTCCCTGCCCGTATAGACGACCACGGGCACGGCGCGTTCCCCGAACTCCTCCTTCATTTTGTCAAGCACGTCGAACCCGGTCATATCCGGCAGGGATAGATCCAGCACCATGCAATCGACTTTGCCGGCGCGCAGCGCGGCCAGGGCTTCGCCGCCCGTGGCCACGGCGACGATTTCAATGTCTCCGTCGCCAATGAGATCGGCGATGCTTTTCCGTTGTGCTTCATCGTCTTCGACGACCAGCAGGCGCTTGAGCGGCCGCTCGGCGAACTCCTTGAGGTCGTTCAGGGCGGCCTCCAGGGCTTCCTTGAAAACGGGCTTCTTCAGGCAAGCGATGGCGCCCAAGCCGACGCCGCGTTGTCTCTCGTCCTCGACGGAAATGATCTCCACGGGAATGTGACGCGTAGCGGGATCGTGCTTGAGCTGATCCAGTACGGTCCATCCCTCTCGGTCCGGCAGGCGAATATCCAATGTGATGGCCGAAGGCGAAAACGCTTTCACCATCTGCATCACCTCTCTGGCGTACTGAACGACGACCCCCTTGAAGCCGCGTTCGCGGGCCAGATCGAGCAGGATCCGCGCGAAATGCACGTCGTCTTCGACGATGAGCAGGACGCGCTCCCCGGGTTGAATAGTCTCCCGATCATCCTCGAACGGTTGCCCGACCTTTTCCACAGCAGGCAGCGTCAACGCCGCCTGCGAAGCGCCTTCTGCTGCGCCTCCTGGTCCTCCCAGCACGGCCACCCTCGGTGCCGGAGGCGTTCCCTTTAGCGGCTTCTCCGGCTGCGGCAGGTATTCGACCGGCAGGTAAAGCGTGAAGGTGCTGCCCTGGCCCGGCTCGCTCTCGAGTTTGATTTCGCCGCCGAGGAGTCCCGCAATCTCACGGCTGATGGGAAGCCCCAAACCGGTACCACCGTACTTCCGGCTGGTGCTCCCGTCCGCCTGCTGGAAAGCTTCGAAGATGATGCGGTGCTTTTCCTTGGAGATGCCGATGCCGGTGTCGGCCACGGCAAAGGCCACCACCGCGCTAGCCCGGTTGAGGCTCTCGTTGTCCACCCTCCAGCCGCTTGGGGCCACGTTCACCGATAGCGAAATGCTGCCCTTCTCGGTGAACTTAATGGCATTGGAGAGCAGGTTCTTGAGCACCTGCTGGAGGCGTTTGGCGTCGGTGCTGATCGTTCGTGGCAGGCTCGGATCGGAGTTTATCGAGAACCCGATCCCCTTCGCTTCCGCTACGTGCTGGAAATTGCGTTTCACGTATTCGCGCAGCTCCGTAAAGAGCACGCTTTCGACCTCCAGACCCACGGTGCGCGACTCGATCTTGGACAGATCGAGGATGTCGTTGATCAGTTCCAGCAAGTCCGCACCGCCCGCATGGACGGTCTTCGCTTGTTCCTTCTGTTTCTCGGTGAGATTGCCTTCCTTGTTCTCCGCGAGCATTTTGGAGAGAATCAGCATGCTGTTGAGAGGCGTGCGCAGTTCGTGGGACATGTTGGCGAGGAATTCGGACTTGTACTTGGAGGTGAGTGTGAGCTGTTCGGCCTTTTCCTGCAGCATCAAGCGGGCCTGCTCGACTTCGCGGTTCTTGGTTTCCACCTCGGCCTTCTGCTGACCCAGCAGCCCGGCGCGCTCCTCCAACTCTTCGTTGGCCTGCTGCAATTCCCCCTGCTGTTGTTTCAACAAGCCTTCCGACTGCTTCAGGCTGCGGGCTTGCTCTTCCAGCCGTTTGTTGGTTTCGCTCAGTTCCTCCTGCTGGCTTTGCAGTTCTTCGGTAAGGGCCTGTGACTGCTTGAGCAGTTCCTCGGTGCGCATGGTGGCCGAGATGGTGTTGAGCACGATGCCGATGCTCTCGGTGAGTTGCTCCAGGAAAGCGAGTTGCGTCTCCGTGAAGCGGTTGAAAGAGGCCAGCTCGACCACCGCCCGCACCTGCCCCTCGAAGAGCACCGGGAGAACCACGATGTTCTGCGGCGCAGCCTGCCCGAGTCCGGAGCTCACCTGAACGTAGTCGCTGGGCACGTTGGTGAGCAGGATGCGCTCCTTCTCCAGCGCACATTGCCCCACAAGCCCGTCTCCGAGCTTGATTATGTTGGAAGAGTCTTTGCGCTCCTTGTAAGCGTAGCTGCCGAGCAACCGCAGGGCCGTCCCGGCGCCATCGCCCCCGCTGTCTGCGAGGTAGAAGACACCGTGCTGGGCGCTGACCAGGGGCGCCAGCTCGGAGAGCACCTGCTTGGAAACAGTGAACAGGTCACGCTGCCCTTGCAAGGTGCGGGTGACTTTCGCCAGGTTGGTCTTCAACCAGTCCTGCTCGGAATTACGCTGCGTGGTGTCGCGCAGATTGCGGATCATCTCGTTGATGTTGTCCTTGAGGGACGCCACCTCGCCTGCCGCTTCCACGGCAACGGAGCGGCTCAGGTCGCCGGCAGTGACTGCGGTGGCGACATCGGCAATCGCGCGCACCTGCGTGGTGAGATTGGCGGCAAGTTGGTTGACGTTGTCGGTCAGGTCACGCCAGGTGCCCTGCGCCCCAGGGACGAGGGCTTGGCCGCCCAACTTGCCTTCGGAACCCACCTCGCGGGCCACGCGGGTCACTTCGCTGGCGAAGCCGTTGAGTTGATCAACCATGGTGTTGATGGTGTTCTTTAGTTCCAGGATCTCGCCCTTGGCCTCCACGGTGATCTTGCGGTTCAGGTCCCCGTTGGCCACTGCGGTGGTGACCTCGGCGATGTTGCGCACTTGGTCCGTAAGATTCCGTGCCATCTGATTGACGTTCTCGGTTAGATCCTTCCACGTTCCCCCTACGCCTTGGACTTGGGCTTGGCCGCCGAGCTTGCCGTCGGTACCCACCTCGCGCGCCACGCGCGTGACCTCGCTGGCGAAGGCATTGAGCCGGTCCACCATGGCATTGATGGTATCGGCGAGGCCCAGGATTTCGCCCTTGGCCTCGACGGTAATCTTGCGGGCCAGATCGCCGTTGGCCACGGCCGTGGTCACTTCGGCGATGTTGCGCACCTGATTGGTCAGGTTGGCGGCCATGGAGTTCACGCTGTCGGTCAAGTCCTTCCAGGTACCGCCCACCCCGAGCACGACGGCTTGCCCGCCCAGCTTGCCTTCCGTGCCTACCTCGCGGGCCACGCGCGTGACTTCGGCCGCGAACACCCGCAACTGATCCACCATGGTGTTCACCGCGTCCTTGAGTTGCAGGATCTCCCCACGCACGTCCACGGTGACTTTTCGAGAAAGGTCGCCGCTGGCCACCGCGGTGGTTACCTCCGCAATGTTGCGCACCTGGTTGGTCAGGTTGGCGGCCATCGAGTTGGCATTGTCGGTCAAATCCTTCCAGGTGCCCGTGAGGCCCTTGACGACGGCCTGCCCGCCGAGCTTGCCCTCGGCACCCACTTCACGGGCCACCCGGGTGACCTCCCCGGCAAAGGTGCCGAGTTGCTCGACCATCCCGTTGACCACGCTCGCCACCTGCAGGAACTCTCCTTGCAGCGGGCGCCCTTCGACTTCCGCGGTCATGGTCTGCGTCAGGTCTCCTTTGGCGACCGCTCCAATCACGCGGGCGGATTCGGTAATGGGCTGCAAAAGGTCAGCGATAATCGAGTTCGTACATTTGAGGATTGTGCTCCAAGCTCCACTGACCTCTCCGTTCATGTTCAGGCGCTGGGAGATCTTGCCCTCTTTGCCCACAGCTTGACTCACGCGCTCGAACTCCTGCGCCAGATCTTGCTTGTAGGCGATGATTTCGTTCAGGGTGTCCGCGACCTTGCCGGCCACGCCCGTGCGGTCCAGCGGCATGCGCGCGGAAAAATCCCCCTTCTTGAAAGCCATGAGCACGCTCAGGAGCTGCGCGTTGTCCAGATTATCCGCTCCTTGTGCTGCTTGAGTGACTTCCGGCGACATTGAACACCTCTCTTAGAAACTTATTGCAAAGAGCTGACTCCGTCTGGGGCAAAAGACTGGAGGAAATGAATGAGCCTACGGGGGCCTTATAAGGCAGATCACACTGCCGGGGGGGTACAGGACTGCAGAGGCTAACCTCTGCTCGCAGACTGATGACCCGAGGAGATGGCTCGGCCAAACCATTGATCGCCTTTCAGGTCTCTAATTTGAAACGCAACGCGGCAGGTAGGGTACGGCAGCCGTGTAACGTAGCGGAAGGGGGGTATAAAAACCGTAAAAAACCCGGCCATTATTTTTTTACCGCCGACTACAGAATCTGTCAAGCGGGAAAACTCGTCTGTGTGTCTTGGCTGCCCTCTAACCAAGCTCAACGGAGGATTTGAAGCCGGCGCAAGCTTTTTTCTGTATAAGCCCATCGACAGAGACTGTTTGTTAAGGCTCGTTCGGGCGACCCAGGGAACGATGGAAAATGACAGAGGGCGGAGCAGGCGCGTGGGGTTTTGGTGTAAGGCGCGGCTCAAGCACGGACCAGAAGAATTGGAAGGTGAAACGATTGACATCGGCCTGGGCGGGATCTTGCTTAAGGCTCATCGTACCCTTCCGACGGGTTTGCCCGTGCAGGTGACCCTCCATCTGTCCCCGCGAATCAGGCCGCTTGATCGTGTGGGTTTGTTCGTCCGCGTTCTGGGAGGAAATCAGACGGGGATTCAATTGGGCCAACTCGCCGTTGCAGAGCGCGAGAGACTGTAGGAATTTCTCTTGCCTCTGATACCCAGCGAATAGTCCGGAAGCCGATCCCGTACGTGCGCAGAACCGGAACCGAAGGCCACCGAGAACGTAGGTCCAACATCCAACGCTCTCCTCTAAATTAGACAGCCGACCGCGTCAACAGGGTTTACGGAGCGGGCGATGGGGATCGGACCCATAGGCCACACTTGCAGAGATCACACTGCAAAGTCTCTGCTGATTTCAAGCGCGTGCCTTTGCGTTCCACGGCAGAGTCCATTTCTTGGTCCATTCATGATCCAATATTTGTTCCTTGTGGTTCCAAAGCGCGGTTGTGGTAGCCATCCGTGCCGCGTAGTTTCAGGCAGTTACCGATAGATTTTTCACTGTCACGGTAGAGGCCGCTGGCAACCCTTTGAACCATTGCCCGAAAATCATTGCCGGTGAATTCCATCTGTCGGACTGAGCACCTATAGAATAAGGTTATGCAGCACTTCTGCCTCGCTGGCGAGTTCGCGTTGGCCTGACCCATAGGTGCCACCCATGAGGCTCTTATTGCCGCCTTTTGTCGCCTCGGCAAATCGCTAAATTCTTATGGGAAAACAAGATGGTTGGTAGGGGCGGTGGGGATCGAACCCACGACCTTCGGCTTAAAAGGCCGCTGCTCTACCACTGAGCTACGCCCCTAAATTCGCGCAATTTCGAACGCTGGCCAAGTTCAGCGTCTCTGCACGCGGCCCATTGACGGCGCGTAACGGCACGCGCGTTTCGTATGATGCACTCTATTCAGTTTACCATGACCATTCCGCCAGACGAGCGCCAGCAACTCCTTCCGCCTGGCCCCACAAAAGGCACAGCCCACCTCACAAAAACTGGTACGGCTCGGCCCACTATCGCCCAATCGAGCTATTCCCGGAAATTATTCGGGATGGCTAGGTGCGTTTGCGGCGCTTGCGCTTCCAGTCGTGCTCGCGCCGCAGCAGTGCCTGGTGTCTTTTGATCTGTGATTCGATGTCGCTGAAGGCATTCTTGCAGCCCGCTAGTATATTCTTGCCACTGCCGGTGGCGTGTAGTGTGCCCGATGGAAGCGAGAGCGTCAGGGAACAGGACTGCTCCTCCGTCCTCTGATTCCTGGTGAATACCCCGTGCAACTGAATCAGATCCGGCTCGTAGCTTCTCAGGAGCCTTCCCAACTTGTCCAGACGACGCATCAGTTCAGTCGCAACAGCTTGCTGCGCATCAACATGCTTGTAGCTTATCGAAACGTTCATGGTTGCACCCATAGGAAACAACGCGGAATCTGGCAGGCTAGCGACGCAGTCAAGATTCTGCACCGCATGATGGCTTGAGCATAGCAGGCGGTCTCGTACCGCGCAATCCTGCCGCGCAAGGTGCGCGTTGACAGATACCCCGGGAATTTCTAGGCTAACGTAACCTGCACCAGGAGTTCCATCCAGTAGGACACGGACAAAGCTCATGAAAAAGACAGCTAAACCTGAGGCACAAGTGCCAAGGCAAACCCGCGTCGGACCGGCAGGCTGGTCCTACGCAGACTGGTCGGGCTACGTGTATCCCGCGCGGCGCACCAAGGGATTTCATGAGGCCGCGTATCTTTCCGAATTCTTCGACACCATCGAGATCAATACTTCCTTCTACCAGCCCCTGCGCCCGGATCACGCCGCGCTCTGGGCCGAGCGCGTCTCGGCGAATCCGGCGTTTCTATTCACCGCGAAACTGTGGCAGAAGTTCACCCACGATCCCTCCGCATCAGCCGAAGACGAACGAGCGGTTCGCGCGGGTTTTGACGTTCTGCGCCAAGCGGAAAAGCTGGGCGCGGTGCTGCTGCAGTTCCCTTTTTCTTTTCACTGTACAAAAGAAACCGTCGGCTATTTAACCGCGGTGCTGAAGAGGTTCGCCGACTACCCTCTGGTCGTGGAGTTGCGCCATGCCTCCTGGCAGACCGAGGAAACTCTCGCCCTCCTCCGCGAGCGCAACGCCGGCTTCTGCAATATCGACCAGCCGATTATCGGGCGTTCCCTAGAGCCTTCCGCCTCAAGCACTTCGTCCGTCGGCTATGTCCGCCTGCACGGGCGGCGCTACGACACCTGGTTCAGCGACAATGCCGCCGCGCCAGCTCACGAACGCTACAACTACCTCTATTCAGAGGAAGAACTTGATCCTTGGGTCGCGCGCATTCGCACCGTGAATCAACACACCCGCAATACCTTCGTGGTCACCAACAATCACTACCAGGGCAAAGCCGTGGTCAACGCCCTACAGCTCATCAGTATTTTGAAGGGCAGCAAGGTGAAGGTGCCGGAACCGTTGCGGCAGCACTATCCGGAGCTGGAAAAAATCGCCAGCGAGATGCCCGCGGAGCCGACTCTATTTTCTCTGGGCGCGCCAGCGGCAAAGAAAGCGAAACGCTCTATTTCTTGAAGAGGTTCTCGAACGCTTGCCGCGCATCTGGCGGACGTCCGGGGGAAGAAGCTTCGGCGGCCACTTGAGCGGGCTGCGCGTAAGAGGTGGGTGCAGTGTCCTTTTCCACGGTCATGCGGAATTCGTACAACGCGCACTCGTTCTTGGCATCCTTGGGGGAAATGCGAGCGGGAATGGACTGCGTGCACTCAAACTGGGCGCCCGAATCGAAGAAGCGGCACTGCTTGCAGCAATGCAGCTCAGAATTACATTTGGGGCATTTGCCCTTGGCATCAAAACCAGCAACAAGCACCGCACCGCAATTGGAACATCGCGCCCGCGTAACCGTCCCTACCATCCGGGGCGTCCGCGGGCCCAGATGATCGCTGGCACCGCGTGGGCCGCCCTGTGGCGGCTTGCGGTCATGCCGGTCCTTCTTTTCGTGCTTCTCCTGCTTTTCTGCTTCGCGATACCCGCGATGGCCGTACTTGCGATCCACAAATGCCTCCGTCCGCCAGCCTCGACGGATTGCCGCTTCCAATTCTTACACCACTGGACTAAAACGGTTCTGATACCGACATGTATCCAATCGGATTGCTACCTAGCTCTGCACACCAGTCTTCCCGGTTGAAGTTATCCTGGGATGCCACAAAGCGAGGGCAGAAGATGGGACCTCTATGTTTGTAGTCCTATGGGAGTTTGAAGTCAAGCCGGGAAGCGAGCCTGCGTTTGAAAGAGTCTATGGCCCCCAGGGTAACTGGGTTCGGCTCTTTCGCAGCGGCCCGCACTTCCAGATGACTCGCCTCCTACAGGATACCTCCCTCCCGGGAATCTACTGCACCATGGACTTCTGGGACTCCGAACTGGCCTACAACGACTTCAAGAACACTCACCGCGAAGCCTACCAGGCACTGGATCAAGCAACGCAGGGCCTTACTCTCCGCGAACGCCACCTGGGCTCATTCCTGCAAAGCGAATCTGCATCTCCCTCGCCCTAGCAGAACATCCTCACCAATCCATCGGGCGGCAAGTCCGGCTGAAGAATCGTCTTTGGCGTCCCCGCTTTCCGCAGAACCGCCTCCGCAGCCAGATAGCCGCTGCGCACCGCGCCTTCCATTGTTGCGGGCCAGCCGGTCGCCGTCCAATCTCCCGCCAGAAACATTCCGCGAATCGAGGTCTCTTGTATTGGACGCCAACGGTCCACGCCAGGTTGCGGCGAAAATGTAGCTGCGGCTTCCTTGATCACCGTGGCTTTGGTCAGGACGGCCTCGCGCGCTGCGGGTAGCGCCTGCCGCACCTCCGCCAGGCACATATCAATGATCTCCTGCCGGGGCTTTTGCAGCAGATCGTAGGATGCGCTGATGACCAACTGTAGATATTGCCCTTTTTCTCCAGAGGCGCCGTTCGCCGTTCCATATAGCGCGGTCTTGTTGAAGATCCATTGCGTCGTGGTTTCCATTAGGGTCACGAACGGCTCTCGCATGACTTCGCGATCGAACCAAAAATGCACGCCGGTGATCGGCGCGACGCGGATGTTGCTCAGATTGGCGAGCGCTGGCTCGAGCCGCTTGATTTCCTCAGTCAAAAGATCGGCAAGCGCCTCATGCGGCAGCGCAAATACATAGGCATCGGCGCTTTCTCGGCGCCCCCCATCAAATTCCACGTCATTCATAGCCCCGTCAGCCAGATGTATCGCGCGCAGCGGCGCCCGCAGATTCACTTCCCCGCCCCGGCGCTCGATTGCTGCTTTGCAGCCGTCATAGAGTTGCGCCAGCGGAACCCCGGGAACTCCCATACGATAGCCGGCGCGATTCGAAAGGAATCCTTTCCAGAATACGTCCACGCCATAGCGGGCATCGGTGCGGTCCAGTTCCTCGTCCAGCGCGCTCACCAGAACAACCTTCCAAAAGCGCTCCATCGCGCCGGGCGTCTGCTTGCGCCGCCGCAGCCATTCCAGCATCGAAATGCCGCCCGCTTCCTCAAGATCCTTCGGCTTCCCTTTGCTCCGCAGAATGTCCATCATCGCGCGGCCAATGGAATATTTGTCCGCCAGCGTCAGCGGCGCAAATGTCGCGAACGACCCGAGCATGTGGAACGGTGCGGGCAACAATCCGGCCTGCATTTCACCCGTGCGCCCTTGAGGATCCTGAAATAACAGGCGATCGAAAAATTTGATTTTGTCCGCGGAACCCACGCGCCGGTAGAAATCTTCCAGATTCGTGCAGCACCCTAGCGTCACGTGCTGGCAATTGTCCACATGCTCGCCGTCGGGCAACACGTAGGAGGTTGCCCGGCCGCCCAGAAATGGCCGCTGCTCGAACAGTCTCACGCGCCAGCCCGCTTCAGCCAGTGCGACGCCCGCCGACAGCCCCGCCAGTCCCCCGCCGATCACGATCACGCTTTGCAAGTATGTTCTCTTCCGTAGGGCGCCCGAAACGCGCCTTGGCAACCAACTTCAGTTTTTCCGCTTTGGAAAGCCGCAAACGCTCCCCGAAAACGGCAAAATCCTTTGATTCAATCCGCGCCAGCAACGCGCTATACGTGTGCACCAGCAGCCACAACGTGCCCCGGCTGTCTTCGTCAATCAGGCTAAGCAGCTTTGCGCCTTCCTCGTACAGCCTCCAGGCGCGTTCTGTCTCAAACCGCAGCAATTCATGCACGCCCAGCGTGGCTTCGTTTCTGCCAAAATCCGTTTTCGCCACGCTGTAGCGCGCCAAATCCTCTTCCGGCAAATACACGCGGCCATTCGCGTAATCTTCCCGGACATCCCGAATAATATTCGTCAGTTGAAACGCCAGCCCAAGCTTCTCCGCAAGGTCCAGCGCCTTCGCATCTCGAAATCCGAAAATGTGCGTGCAGGTCAGTCCAACGGTCCCTGCCACACGGTAGCAATACTCCTCCAGTCGCTCGAATGAGGGATACGCCTGGATCGTTAAGTCCATTTCCGCGCCGGAAATCAGGTCATGCAGATAACGCGCTGGCATATCGAAGCGGCCGATCGTGTCCACCAGCGCAGGCAACACCTCTTCCGCGCCCGGCAGCGTAGCCACCGGAGACTCCATCGCTGCGTTTCCGTCGAACACCTGCAATTGCCCGGTAATCGCCTGATCCAGCGCCGCACGCCACCTCGCCAGCCCGCGCTGCTTTTCCGCCAGGTTGCCGCCTCCATCAGAAACATTGTCAATCAAGCGCATGAACGCATACAGCGCCACAATCCCGTCCCGCTTCGCCTTGGGCAGAAGGAAAAACGCGGGATAGAAGTTGCTGTGGGCAGCCCGAGCCATGCGATGGCATTCTGCGTACGACGCCGCAATTTCCCGCGAAGTTCCATCCGCAACCGAAAATCGTGCCCCCTCGCGTGGAAATCCTCCGTTGCGATTCTCGCCGCCCCGCTCGAACACCTGCGCTACCATCGCGCGCCCCAGCAACCGCACCTGCTTCCCCTTGCTCACCTTGGGCCGACGGTTCAGCGTGTCATAGCCCATCGCTTCAATCGCATCCAGTACCGCCAGCCCGCCCCGGCTGAACATCTCCAAATCCACGCTTAATTTACCGTCCACCATTCTGGATAGTGGCCTGCCTTTTTCAAAAAGCTCTCGCGTGTACTTGATCAGCTCCCTCATCAGCGAGGTATATCGCTCGCTGAATTTCTTTCCAACAATGTCGCTTTCGCTGACGCCGTGCGCCGCGGCCCGCTCCAGCGGTATGTAGATTCGTCCCTTCTCCAGGTCCCGCGAAACATCCTGCCAGAAATTGGCGAGCTGCAGCGCCGTACAAGTCGCATCGGAAAGCCGTTGTCGGTGCTCATCCCGGTAACCGCATAAGTACAACACCAGCCGCCCAACGGGATTTGCCGAGTACACACAATAATCAAGCACGCCTTCCCAAGTCCCGTAACGCTTGACCACCTGGTCCTGACGAAACGCCTTCAATAAATCCGCGAACGGCTGCTTCGGAACGTCCTTGGCCACCACCGTTTCGCGAAGAGCCACAAACACGGGATGTACGGGCCTACCCTCATAGCAAGCGTCTAACTCCCGCTCCCACCAGTCCAACAACTCTAGTGCGCGCGCGCTCTCAGGGATTTCGTCGCCCAAATCATCCGCCCACCGGCAATACGCATAAACATTATAGAAATGCTGGTGCAGTTCCTTCGGCAGGAGCCAGGACACAACGTTGAAATTTTCGTAGTGGTGCGTCGCCAGCCACCGCGTGTACGCTTGCGCTTCATCTGCCGCGCACCCGTTGGTCGGCAGTCTGGCAGCAATTTCAAGCTCGTCTGGACACAGCATCAGCGAAGAACTTCCTCATTCATTTGATCACAGTGGGCTGAACCAATCGAAGGTCCGGGTTTCACGAATCACGATTCACAGGTCACGTAACATCGGTCCTGCCTACGGCCTCACGGCCAGCTTGATTTCGCCGCTGCGCGCCTTCATGCGCTCAAACGCCTGCGGCAGATCGACCAGGCCAATCTCCTCGGTGACAAAATCCTGGGCCGATATATCGCCACGGCGGATCGCTTCCATCGCTTCACGGATAAAGCGCGGCGTGTGATGGAACGGTGAAATAATCTTGATTTCCGAATAGTGAATGGTGGCCGGCGCGATTTCCACCCGCGTGTCCTTGGGGAGCCCGCTGAAGAAATTCACCACCCCGCCGCGTCGCACCATCGCCAGCGCTTGCTGCCAAGTCGCGGGATTACCGGCGGCCTCCACCACGCAGTCCGGCCCGCGCTGCTCATCGGTCAGCGCCTTCACCGCACCGGCAACGTCGGCAACCTCGGTGACATTGATGGTCGCTACGGCACCCAGCTTGCGTGCAACCTCCAGGGGAGCCTCCCGGCGGGCCAGCGCGATCACTCGTACGCCGCGACGCGACAACATGCGCACAAATTTCAGTCCGATGGGACCGCAGCCAATCACCGCAGCCGTGTCGCCCGTGCGCACTTCCATTTCATGAATCCCGCGCAGCACGCATGCCAGGGGTTCCACCAGCGCGGCGCTGTGGTCGTCTATTGAGTGCGGCACTTCCAGCATGTTCTCCCGGACGATGCGTCCGGGAATGCGCATGTATTCGGCGTATGCTCCGTTGTTAAAAAGCAGATCCTCGCAAAGATTTTCCTGGCCGCGGCGGCATTGGTAGCAGCGGAAGCAGGGCGCGGAGTTGGCGGCTACCACCCGCGTACCCAGCCGCCATTTCGTGTCCACGCGCTTCCCCACGGCGACAATCTCGCCAACCACTTCGTGGCCAAACACCGCCGGTGGCCGGATCATCTTCGCGTGGTAGCCGCGTATCCAGACCTTCAGGTCGGTGCCGTCGGTCAGGGCCAGGCGCACCCGCAGAAGCACTTCTTCGGCCGACAATGCAGGCACATCGATTTGCTCGACGCGTAGATCTTCGCTGCCGTATAGCACCGCCGCCGTCATTCTTGATGGCACGAGGATCTTCGTCGGGGCCAGCACTTCTTCCACCCCCATCTCTGTCCTTTTTGTGGATGCTGCTCTCATTCGTGCGTGATCAGGACCTTCAGCGAAGTTTCCGTGGGCCTCGCCGCCAGTTCCAAGCCCTCTTGGATTCTACTTAGCGGAAACCGGTGCGTCACAATCTCCATCACCGGCAGTTTCTTTTCCAGCACCAGCGCTGCCGCGCTTTCTTGGATGTCCATGGCCGCGCTGTAGCTGCCCAAGATTTCTTTCTCGTCTATCCCTATAGCCGCGGCGGGAAACTCAATTCTCGTGACAGGGTCGTTTGCGGCAAACAGAAGCACCCTGCCACCGGGCCGCGCCGCCGCCAAAGCATCTGCGACCACGGCCGGATGCGCTACAGCCACCAGGACCGCGTCTACCCCCCGTCCCTCGGTACGTGCGTGCAACGCTTCCACAAGCTTATCATTTATGGGGTCAAAAGACTCCACAGCTCCCAATCTTAAGCTTTTCTCACGACGCGTGGCCATGGGGTCACTCGTATAGATGCGCGCTCCCCCATATTTGGCAACCATCAGAAGCTGCAGGCCGATGGGACCGCACCCGGCAATGAGCACCGTCTCGCCAGCCGTGACGCGCGCCTTCTGCACCGCCTTCATGATGGTATTGATGGGTTCGATGAACGTGGCCTCTTCAAACGTCACATTGTCCGGCAACGCCACGATCCCCCGCTCCGCTACCCACGGCATCGCCTTCACGTATTCCCCAAAGCCTCCGCCGTTCGGCGTGAACCCCCCCGTTAACCCGGTCGTTTTGTATTGCGTGCATTGTGAAAAAAGCCGGTTCCTGCAGTAGAAACATGTCCCGCAAGGAACGTGGTGGAAACTCATCACACGGTCGCCCAATTTCCATTTGGTCACGCCGCGCCCCAGCGCCGCAACTGTTCCAGCCAGCTCATGGCCCAGGATCTGTGGCGGTTCCACGTAGCGCTGAAATATCTTCTTGATGTCCGTGCCGCAGATGCCGCACGCCGCCACCTTAATAAGCACCTCGCCGTCCCGCACCTCCGGCACAGGCACTTCCTCCACCCGCACCACGCCCTTCTCCCGGAACACCCCCGCCCGCATCGTCTTCGGTATTGGCCCCAACATTCTCACCTGCTCCACCACCGTCTCAGCTCCGCTCATCGCGTCGCCATTTCATTTGAACCGCTTAATGCAGACACTTTGCTTAATTCTCGAAGATACTTATCCAGAAACGTTGCCAGCGATTCCGCGGCCCTTCGACTCTGCAGGCCGAACTTGACCATCGCAGGGATTGCCGACGGCCTCTTCGCCAGCTGGATCAACACCTTTGACACACTGATTTGTTCGTTGTCCGACAGGGTCCGATTGAAGTCTAGCGGGAGGTCCTCTACTACCGAATCGCTTATTGCCCGGACGACTACGGTTCGTAATCCCCATGCTCCGGCTTCCGTGGCAATCCCAAAGCTCTCCATGTCCACTGCTTCTGCCCGTGAAGAATAAATCTTCTTATCGGCAGCCTTGACGAGAACTTGGTCGGCAGTCCAAAGACAATCAGTCCCTTTGGCCCCACACTTCAGCGCCAGTTCCCGCAATGCCGCATTAACCTCCAATCGATTCTCTTGCCGCTCCGGGTAGACGGTCTCAGGCACGAGCATTCGTGGTGCAATGATATCTCCCGGTCCCAGTGTTTCCCGTAAAGCGCCCGCTAGCCCGCTAGAAATACAAACAGCGAAGGATTTGTCCTCATTCTCCTTTCGCAAAAAGGTGTCAACCGTCAACACCGCTGCTAAGGTCCCCATCGCCGTCAAAAGAACTGTGACGTTGCAGTCATCGATGTCCGCCCGCCAGAATCGAATTCCCCCGGCCGCTGCGATCTCGAATGGCCATCGCTTGCGCCACGGCGCAAATTCCGCTTCCACCGCAAATGTCACCAGCACCCTCATCAGCTCTTCCTTACTTACTTCCTTCACATCCTTTACTTCCTTTACCTCATCTTCTTCGCCCGCCCCGCCCGCACATACCCATTCGCCTGATACCACCGCACCGCGCGCTCCAGCGCCGCCGCCACCGGCCCCGGCTGAAATCCCAATTCCCGCCGCGCCCGCGAAGCATCCACAAACATCTTGTGCCGCGCGATCTTCACGCCTTCTACCGGAATCCCCGGCTCTTTCCCAAGCAATCGTGAAAACGCGCTTTCCACGTAGGCTACACCCAACGCCACCGAGTGCGGGATTTTCATCCCTGGCGCCCGTAAACCCGTGATCCTCGCCAAGGTATCCAGCACTTCCTTCAGCGTCAGATTCTCCGCTCCCAGCAAATACCGCTCGCCAATCTTGCCCTTCTCCGAAACCAGCAGATGCCCCGCCGCGCACTCCTCCACGCCCACAAAGTTCAACCCCGTATCGACGTAGCCCGGCATCTTCCCATTCAGAAAATCGAGAATGATCTTTCCCGTGGGCGTGGGCTTCCAATCCCACGGCCCCACCGGCGTGGTGGGCATTGCCACAATCGCGGGGAATCCTTCTTTCGCCGCCTTCAACACTTCCTGCTCGGCCATCCATTTCGAGCGCTTGTAGTGCCCGATCATCTCCTCGAGCTTTGCCTCCGTGAATTCGTTGGGGAGCTCGGGCCGGTCCACCGCGATCGTCGCCACGGTGCTGGTGTAAATCAATTGGCCAACGCCGGCGCGCTTGGCCGCCTCCAGCAAATTTTTTGTCCCGCCCACGTTCGAATCGTAGATCTCCTGCGGATTTTTCGCCCACAGCCGGTAATCCGCCGCCACGTGAAACACGCGCTGCACGCCGTTCATTGCGCGTTCCAACGAACCCGCATCTCGCAGATCCCCCGTTACGTATTCCAGCGACAAATCGCTGATCGCGCGATTGCTGCTCGAGGCACGCACCAGTACGCGCACATCATCGCCGCGCGCCACTAATTGCCGCGCCACATGGCTGCCCAGAAATCCTGCCGCCCCCGTCACAAGTGTCGTCATGGCTTCCGCACGCTTTCTCGCTTCTCGCCCAATCCGCCGCCGAATTGCCAAGCCAGCATCTTCCAGGCATCACCCGTTTTGCGATTCACTCCCAGCAAAGCCGCCGTCTCAAAGCCGGCGTGACACGAGCAGGTCTCACACCGCGGGTTAATGCCCCGGCCAAAATTCTCCCAAAGCGTATTTTCCAGCAGCGCTTTGTAGCTCTTCTCGAGGTTGTAGTCCAGCAAATAGCAAGGACCAGACCAGCCGCCCGGCCCGTATACCGGGCTCCCCCACACGCTGCAATCCAGTTCGCGTTCCCCGCGCAGGTATTCCAAATAGACCGGTGACACCAGCAAATTATAATCACCCAGGGAATCGCTGATTTCCGCGAACCGCTGGTGCATCGCGGCGTGGAATTTGGCGCTCGCGTCCCGGCAAACTTTTCCGGGAAGGTACGCCGGCGCGAGCATGTAACCATCCACGTGCATGCCATGCAGCTTCTCATATAGCGCCGCCAGATCCCGCACATTGGTGTCCGGGCATACCGTCGACGTCACCACCACAAAAAAGCCCGCATTCTTCGCGGCCTTTACGCCGTCCAGCGCTTCCGCGAATTGCCCCGGCTTGCCCGCGCGTGAATCGTGGACGGTTTCCGTGCCATTAAGCCTCACGTTCCAGAAGAAACTGGTCACCGGCAGGATCATGTGCATGCGCCGCCGTATCAGCGTGCCGTCCGTGCAAAGGAACACATGCTTGCCGCGGTCCAGGATCGTGCGCGTCAGCTCCGCGATTCCTTCATACTCCAGCGGTTCGCCGCCGCAGATGGCCACCACGGGCGTGTCGCACTCCTCCATCGCCGCCAGGCATTGCTCCACGCTGAGTGGCGTCCTGCGCGGCGATGCCGCCTGCCCATTTCCGCCGTTCGATCCGCCGCACGTGCCCGCATAGCCGCCCTGGGGCTCTAGCCTAAGCATGACGGCGAATTTCCGCTCACCGCGCAGCTTGTGTCTAGCGAGATGTTTGGCGGAATCGAAGATCAGCCGGAGGGGATACCGCATTGTTTTGCTTAGGATGCGCTACGCTCGCGCGCGGAATACAGCCCGCGGCGCGCGCGGAATTCGCCAGGCCGGAATTTAACGGCGCAATACTCCTGCGCGCGGCTGGCCTGATTGCGATAACGAGCCAGCGCGTACACTGGGAAAGAGTGCTTGTAGAGGTGGTATTTCAGATAAAACACGCCGGGGAAGCCCGTGCCGGTAAAATCCTCTTCGCTCCAGGAACCGTTGGCATTCTGTTGCTGCACCAGATACGCGGCGGCACGCGCAATCGCCGGATCGTCGGGATCCGCGCCGGCAAGCAATCCAATCAATCCCCAGGCGGTTTGCGATGGCGTGCTATTGCCCTGCGCTTTGCTGGAGACGACCTCATAGCTGCGCAGCGACTCGCCAAAGCTCCCATCGGCCTTCTGCACCTGGCGCAGCCAGGCGACAGCCCGCACGCAATAATCTTGCGCCGTCAGCGACACGGTCTCCAGCGCTCGCAATACCCCGCTTGTACCGTACACATAATTCACGCCCCAGCGCCCGAACCACGATCCGTCCTTGCTCTGATCTTTTATCAGGAACTGCACGGCCTTGTGAACTACCGGATGATCGCCGGGCCACCCAAACCGCCCCAGGCATTCCACCACCCGCGCGGTCACGTCCGCCGTGGAAGGATCGATCATGGCGTTGTGGTCCGCGAACGGAATGTTGCACAGGATCTGTCGGTCATTATCGCGATCAAAAGCGCCCCAGCCGCCATCGCGGTTCTGCATGCTCAGCAGCCACTGGATTCCCCGGCGCATCGCTGCTTCCATCCTCTTTTCGTCGGGGAATTTCACCCGCTGCAGCGCCATCAACACGAACGCAGTGTCATCCACGTCGGGATAAAAATCGTTGCGGAACTCAAACGCCCAGCCGCCCGGCTCGGCTTCCTTGTTCTTGACCTGCCAATCTCCCTTGCCCAAAACTTGTTTTGTCAGGATCCAGTCCGCCGCCTTCACCAACGCCGGATGATCCGCCGGTAAGCCCGCCTCTTCAAGAGCCACCATCGCGATGCACGTATCCCACACCGGGGAAACGCAAGGCTGCAGTCGAATGGTGTCGCCTTCCTCGATTTCAAACCGTGAAAATTCCTTAATCTCCCGCCACGTCAGCGGATCTTCCGGTCCATGCCCCAGCGCCATCAGCGCAAAAATCGAGTTCATCATCGAGGGATAGATGGCCGCGAGCCCCTCGGTCCTCTCCATGTGCTCCAGCATCCATTGCTTGGCTTCCTTGATGGCCTTTTGCCGCAGCGGTTTCCACGGCAGTTTTTCGTACAGCTTCAACCCGCGATCGACCGCCAGAAACAGGTTCTTCCAGGAGAGTATCTGCTTGCTCCAGTTGAATGCCGCCGTCTTCTGCGTGGGATCCTTGAACAGTTCGTCCACCCGCGCGTGTTCTGGCAGGCGAAACTCCGGCCGCACCGACGACAATATCGCCATCGGAATTACGATCCCGCGTGTCCACGAAGACATCTCGTAAATATTGAAATAGAACCAGCTCGGCAACAGCACCAGTTCCGGCGGAATCGCTGGCACCAGCTCCCAGCCCACCGCTCCCACCAGCGCCAGATAAAAACGCACGTAGGAATTCGTGTGTTCCAATCCACCCAAGCGGTGCACAACCTCGCGCGCCTTCACCATGTGCGGCGCGTCGGGAGAATCCCCTGCCAGCTTTAGTGCGAAATAAGCCTTTGAAGTGGCGTTAAGTTCCGACGTGCCGCCGGGATAAATCGGCCAACCGCCATCATCCATTTGCTTCCGCCGGACATAGTTGGCCAGCTTGGCGATGCGCGCCGGATCGGCCTTATCGAGTACGTGAAGGTAGTAGATGTAATCGGATTCGAGGGTGGTGTCGGCTTCGAGTTCGCCGTGCCAATACCCTTCCTCAGCTTGGATGGACAGGAGATACTCTGTGCCGCTCTCTACGGCCTTCTCAACCTGCTCTGCCCAAGTCTCCTGCCGCCATGGTGCAGGCGCAGGCGCGACTGGCAACTCCTCCCCCAGACGAACATACGACCCCATCTCGGCTCCCCCTCGAGCGAAACGTACAACCCCCCCAAAGATCCTAAGCCGCAAGCAGCAGCTTAGCTAACTTCCCTATTGCCTTACACTTCCAAAAAACCACCCTAGAAAATCAATACTCCGGTACGTGCAGTACCCATTATCCCTGTCCCCGGAAAATCGGTCAACGAATAAGATGCCGCCGTTCAGACCCCGAGTTGTCGCAAAGTGGCACTATTGCACCCCGGTAGTCCTACCCAGAATTCGATGTCCCATTGCCTCTAAAGGTTCCGGCGAGTCTCCAGCTTCTTGACGCGCTCCGCCAACTCCGGCAGCCGTGCGAACCGCGCATATTGCTCTTTGAACTTTTCCAGTGGCCGCGCCGGCGTTCCCCAAACTGTTTCCCCACTCCGGACGGTCTTGCCATTTAGAATCCCCGCCTGCCCCCCAGCGATCACTCGATCCTCTAACGTGCAATGTTCCCCCATGCCCACTTGTCCGCCGCAGACCACGTGATGCCCCAGCTTGCAGGAGCCCGAAATGCCCGTCTGCGCCGCAATCACGGTGTGCTCGCCGATCTGGACGTTGTGGCCCACGTGCACCAGATTGTCCAGCTTCACACCCGCGCCGATACGCGTGTCATCCAGCGAACCGCGGTCCACCGTCGTATTCGCTCCAATCTCAACATCCTCGCCAATCTCCACGATCCCTGCCTGCGGAAATTTCCAGTATCGCTCTCCATCAAACGCATACCCGAATCCATCGGCGCCGATGACGGCTCCCGCGTGAATCTCCGCGCGGCTTCCCAATCGCACCCCGGCATACAGTGTAACGTGCGGGTGCACGCGGCAATCTTCGCCGATCCAGCATCCTGCGCCAATCACGCAGTGCGCCCCGATCTGCGTGCCCTCTCCAATGTGTGCATTCTCGCCGATCACCGCATACGCTCCGATGCTCGCGCTCGTCGCGACCCGGGCCAGCGGCGCTACAATCGCCGTCGGGTGGATTCCGCTCGCAATCGGCCGCCGCTCCAACAGGATTGCCGCCGCCTTTGCAAACGCCACCTTGGGCTGCGCACTGCGTAGCACCGTCTTCCCCGGCAGGGCAATTCCCTCCCCCGCCACGACGCAAGCGGCTGCCGAAGCCACCGCGCGCTCCGCATGCTTTGCCGTTTCGACGTAAATCAAATCGTGCGACCCCGCTCGCTCCGGTGCGGCCACACCGGTCAATTCCCACGATCCATCACCTTCCACCTTCGCTCCAACGGCTTGAGCCACATCTCTCGCTGTGCTTTTCATTGCCCGCTTCTCCTCTGCTGTTGCTTCAACATAGCGGTTCTCTGCTCTTCATAAAAAGTCATACAAAGGCGGTTCACCCTGCGGCCGGTTCTTCCATCTCGCATGCACCCACACCCACTGCTCGGGATGCTTGCGGATGATCTCCTCGATCACTTTGGTAAACCGTCTGGTGTTTTCCAGAATGTCGCGCTCGGGATCTTCCGTACGCACCAATTCCACTTGCGGTTCGAAGCGCAAGCGGTACTTGCGAAGATTTTCATCCCAATAAGCGTAGCCCGGCACCACCGCGGCATCCGTGTGCAGCGCCACGCGCGCGATTCCAGTCGTTGTACAAGCCGGGGTGCCAAAAAAATCCACGAACGCCCCCTCCTCCGGCATGGTGTTTTGGTCCGCAAGGATGCCGATCGTACCAGTCTCCTTCAGCACCCTTAGCATCACGCGCGCCGATTCGTTCTTGAAGATCGGCAGGTTCCCCGAAAGCCCCCGGTAGTGATTCACCATGCGGTCCAGCGGCTCGTTATCCAGCGGTCGCGCCATGTAATGCAGCGGGTAGCCGTAAAGCGCGTGCGCAAACGAGGAAAGTTCCCAAGCGCCGATGTGGCCGGTGAGGTAGAGCACACCCTTGCTGCGGCTCTGCCCCGCAAGAAAATTCTCATGCCCATCCAGGATGACGACCTGCTCGATATTTTCACGAGTGTACTTCGGAAATCGCGCGAACTCCGCGGCCATCCACCCCAGATTGCGGGTCATCTTGCGCAAGACTTCGTGGCGCTGCACGTCTGTCCAATCGGGAAACGCCAGCCGCAAATTAGACTCCGCAGTCTTGCGCAATTTGGGCCGCGCCACGAGCAGCAGGCGTGCCCCTGCTGCCGCGACGCTTCGCGCCATCGGTCGCGGCAGGAGGCCTAGCGTCTTAACCGCGCTCCACGCCACCGCATATTGCAGCCATTC
Organism: Candidatus Acidiferrum sp.; assembly: GCA_049522075.1. Taxonomy (GTDB): domain Bacteria; phylum Acidobacteriota; class Terriglobia; order Acidiferrales; family UBA7541; genus Acidiferrum. The sequence continues at coordinate 16,721 of JBEKOE010000014.1, read as the reverse complement.
CTTCATCAGTGCTAAGTATCCCCGTCCTTTCGCGCCAGTATGACGGACTTGCACCATTCCAAGATACACTTAGCAAGCTGCTGAAGAAGACTTTCTCTTTGGGAGGCCGGGGCTTCAGTTCACCCTGAGGTTCGAAGGGCCCCGGCGTAAAGCTCCCGAAGCGAATGGGCTTTCGCGCCCTCTGCGTCCGCCGATTTTTGGCGGAAGCCCCTGAAGAAAGCCTTCTCCGGTTTTTTCAGCAACTTGTTTGATTTTAGAGCCAACGACCCGTGACACAAACTGACAACTCCAGCCGTGATGGCGATTCCCTCTCGATGGCCGCGCGCGCCCTCTGGCTTGTCCTCATTATCGCCACACTCTATCTCTGCTATTTCCACAATTTAAGCGCCATCGGCCTTGTGGGGCCAGATGAGCCGCGCTACGCCTGGATTGCCCGCGAAATGCACGAATCCGGCGACTGGGTTACGCCACGCCTCTACGGCAAGCCCTGGTTTGAAAAGCCAGTCCTTCTATACTGGGGCGCGGCGCTCAGCTTCAAACTCTTCGGGGTAACCGATGCCGCGGCGCGTTTTCCCAGCGCCTTCGCGGCGCTGCTCGCTACCCTGGCCATGGCGTGGCTGGCCTGGCGTGTCTATGGTCCGTGGACCGCGCGCTGGTTGCTGCTTCTTCTTCCCACCACCGTGGGCATGATCGGCTTTTCGCACGCCGCCGCCACGGACATGCCCTTCGCCGGCGCGCTCACCATTGCGCTGGTCTTTGCGGCCATCATCCTGGGCCTCACCCGCAACCAACAATCGCCGCCCGTCCAGCGAACGACGTGGCTCGCCTTGATTTTCTTCGGCTTTTTCCTCGGCCTCGCCACGCTCGCGAAGGGTCCCGCCGCCATCGTTCTTCCCGGCGGTGGCGTTCTGTTGTGGGCGGCACTCACCAGACGCTGGCGTGACGCCTTCCGCTGCCTCCACCCGGTAGCCATTGCCAGCTTCTGTCTTACCGCCCTCCCCTGGTACATCCTTTGTTCCCGTCGCAATCCCGATTTCTTCCGCATCTTCATCATCGAGCACAATTTCAAACGCTACCTCACCCCCGAATTCCAGCACATCCAGCCTTGCTGGTTTTTCGTTCCTGTACTCCTCATCGCCTTCGCCCCATGGACCCTGGCGCTGGTCTGGTCCGCCCTCCATGGGGCTTTGCGCGTGTGGCCGCAACGTCGCCCCTCCGACGCCACGCTCCTCGCCGTTTGCTGGGTCATCTTCTGTCTCGTATTCTTCTCCATCTCCAAATCCAAGCTGCCCGGCTACATCCTCCCCGCCATGCCTCTTGTCGGTCTCCTTCTTTCCAGAGCCTACGTGCGCCTCGTTCCGCAAGAGGGGTGGACGTTTCGCTTGCTCATACTCGGCGGGGCCATTCCAATTGTCCTTGTGGCCCCAGTGCTTTGGTCCTTGCACTTCGGCGCTAATCGATTCACGGCGAGTGCGGCCACGGGAGCAGGATGGATCATGCTGCTCTTTGGTCTCGCAAACTTGGTCTTGGCTGCCAAGAAAAACGCAAAGCAAACCACACTCGCTCTGTCCTCGCTCTGCGTGGTTCCGATTCTCGCTCTTCTCCTTTTCTTCAATCATTTGGCGCCATTATTTCTGCGTTATGACCCCTCTGGGAAAACCATCGCGCAAGAACTGCGCGCCGCGCAGATCCCGCCAGAGCAAACTTTCGTAACGGCAATGCCACGCGGTCAGCAATTCAGCCTCAGCTTCTACTTGCGCAACGAGATTCAATCGTGGGATTCAGATCAACCGAAAGAAGGCTACCTATTGCAGTCTTCCAAGCCTTGCAGATTCGTGGTGAAACCGCCGTGGACATGCTCGACCGATCCGCTCGAACTCCAAACGAGCGGTTGGTTCGTCTACAAAGTTCAGCGCGAAGACTCAGTGAGCAACGGGGTTGACGGGAGCACTCTTGGGGGCAGCAGCCTTGGGGGCGGGCTTGACCGGGGCGGGCTCGACACTCGTGATCGGCAGCCGCGTTAGGAAAAACGTCACCACGCGATTTTCGTACATACGCTTCTCGTCATCCGGCAGGTTCACAAAATTCCCGTGCGCCACAATGGCCTGTTCGCGCGGCTCGCCCGCCTTCAAGAACATCTCACGCGTTATCGCGGCGAGTTCCGGATCATCCGCTGCGCCGATAAACAGGATCGGCACGTCAGACATGCGTTTCAGCTTTGCGGAAAGCGGCGGATCATTCTTGTAAGCGTAGTTCAGCCACTCAAAACTCGTTTGCGCGGACCTCACCATCAGCGGGAATCCGCCCACGCCGGTCTTTTCCACGCCGATCTTCACCATCTGTTTCGGGTTGTCGTAGACGGAATCGAGCACCAGCGCCTGCACGCGAGGGTCCTTCTCCGCCTCGCGCAGCGCAGCGTACGCGCCCAGATTGTAGCCCCACAAGCCGAATCGCTCGGCGTCCACGTCATTTCGTGTGGCCAATGTATCGATGGCGGCGCGCACTTCGTCCGACTCGCGATAGCCGAACGTGGTCAAGCCGTCATTCCCGCCATGGGCCGCAAAATCAAATACGAACGCGTTGTACTGGTGGTCCTGCAGCGCGGAAACCAACGTGAGCAATTCGCCCCGGCTGGATTGATAGCCGTGGCAAAGAATGATTGTCGGCGCCCCCCGCAACCCGGGGAAGAACCAGCCCTTGCGGGTGCCCAGGCCCGCCACCGTAAAGTCCATTTCATCGGGACGCCCCGGAAAACTCTCCATATTGATCTCTGAACTCGTGCGCTGCGGCTTCACAATCCAGTAGATCAGCACCCCGGAAATGACCACCGTGGCGATGGCGGCAAAAAACACCAGCGCCAGAATCACGGTCAAAAGTTTCATGTACCAACGTGTTGGATAGCGCAGTTCGTACAGGATCGACATGGGCTTTGGGCTTCAGGGCTGGTCTGCTGGACGGCCGCCTCACTTTTCTTTCCCAGCCGTTGCTCAGGCTACAGCCGCATCCTAACATGCGCTTTCGCACCCCTCCCTTTTCATCTCTTCCCCATGTGCCCGATTCGTATCGCCCCGTCGCTTCGTATTTGGCGGTCCACGCACCGAATCGGATATTATGGCTACTGGGCTGGGGGACACTCTGCCGCCCTATCCATGAACATCGTTGACTTGCGCCAGACGACTGTCCGCCAAATCGAGCCTCTGCTGCTCGAAGAAGCTCGCCATTGGCGCGAGGACCTTCATTGGGACTACCGCAGCGCGACCGACCTCATCAAGCGCTTTTTGGAGGCGCACGCTCTTTCCGGCTGCGTGGCCTTTGACCACGGCATCGCGGTGGGCTATGCCTTTTACGTGCTGGAGGATCACAAAGGGCTGATTGGCGACCTGTTTGTCTCGCCGAGTTGCGATCAGGAGCCCATCGGCCGGCGTCTTCTGGATGAAATGCTATTCTCCATGCGCGCGCTGCCCCAATTGCAGCGCATCGAAGCTCAACTCATGCCTTTCGGCGGGCCCGTGGAAGACGCGCTGCGCGACCAGGGATTCCGGCTGCACACACGGCAATTCATGCTCTTTGACCTGCTGAAGAAGTCCGAAAGTGCGCCGAGCATCAACTCCGGTTTACGCCTGGATCGCTGGAATGATCGCTACATGGAGTCATGCGCCAAGCTGATCTATCTGGCCTATGCGAATCACGTGGATGGCGATATCAATGATCAGTACCGCTCGCAGCACGGCGCGCTGAAATTCCTGAAGAACATTATTCTCCTGCCCGGCTGTGGCCAGTTCGTGCCCAACGCCTCATTCGTCCTGCGCCATCCCGGCAGCGAAGACTTGGTGGGCGCTGTCCTCACCAGCGAAGTTTCGGCCGGCGTCGGCCACACCACCCAGATTTGCGTCATGCCGGGATTTCAGGGCCACGGCCTCGGGCGTCTTCTCATGCTGACGGCGGCGGAAGCCCTGCGCGCCCTCAAGTTCACGGAACTCACGCTGACCGTCACCTCGGAAAATCACACCGCCGTCCATCTCTACGAACGCCTCGGCTTTTCCACCGTCAAATCCTTCACCGCCGGCGTCTGGCCCCGCTGAAGATATCAGTTATCAGCGATCAGATATCAGCGACCAGCGATCAGGAACCCCTCGCCCTGTAGCTCAGGCCTTCAGGCCTGAGGCTTTTTCTTGGGTCTCTCTTGCTTGTGTAGTGGCCGACCTTCAGGTCGGTTCTTGGGTTGCTCATCGTGGGACGCGTCCTCCTGAGGCGGGCCGCCCTTCGGCTTGTTCCTGTAGTGGCACAGTCACTCTTGACTGTGCTCTTGGGTTTGTTTTGTCTTCTCCATCCGTGCAGGAGTCGAGCACCGCTCGACCCCATCTCGCCAACGCCAAAACACCCTTGTCATTCCGAGCGCAGCGAGGAATCTGCTTTCCCCAGCGGTCCTCGGTCCTGCCCCTGTAGCTAAAGGCGACTCTTCGCACCCTGCGGCCTCGCAATTCTCTGCGTTGCCCTGATTTGTGTGAATCGTCTTAGTGCGACTTGGACGAAGTAGACGAAGGCTGCGCTAAGGGAAGTTCCACGACAACGCGCAAGTGGAACGGTTCCACAACGAAGGAATACCTCCGGCGCGTCGTGAGCGGCTCATCTGCGACCACAAAATCGCACGTGAGCTCGAAGGTGCGTTCTGCTCCAGTCACAAATATCCACTTCTTGACCACATCTTCTATGGCCCCCACCAACAGAGGGTGCCCCTTCTCGATCTTCACTTCCGAGATCTTTCCATCGCCGCCCACGGACACGCGCGCCACAACCGTGCCGCCAATCCCGGTTTGCCGCGCGAGCAGCGGATAGCGGATACCCTCAAAATGAACGGGTTTAAATTCGGGATGGCCCGCAAAGAGCGCGTCAGTGTCAAGGCCGCCGGAATGCGCTCTGTACCACGCTTCCTCGAATTCATCATCATGCAGCCACCGAATATCGCCGCCTTGCGCCGCAGCCTGCCCGAGCGCGTATCCAAAACTCGCCATCTTCGCCAGCCCCGCAAAATTCCAGTCCTCGCGAAACGCATCCGCAGACTTGTGGTAATGGTTGTCCACATAATCCTTGGCCTGCGCTTCGCCCCACGCCAAATCGTGGTCCTTGAACTTCCTCCCCTGCCCAATGGAAAACGACGGAATACCGACGCGGGACAAGCTGAAATGATCGGAGCGGTAATAATGCCCCGCCTCGGGATGCGCATCGGGCCGAATGGTCAGCCCAAATTCCCCAGCGATATTCTCGACGGCCGGATAATACGTCGTGCGTTCTGCGCCGCTCACCTCAACTTCTTCAGGAATCCCAATGGGAGCAAGCGCGTCGTAATTCAAATCCAAGATCGGATCGACCGGTAATTCCAAGGAGTGTTTGCCGAGAAACTCGGAACCCAACAATCCCTGCTCTTCGGCCGTAAGGGCGGCGAAAAGAATGGAGCGAACTGGCACAGGCTTCGTGGCACCCCACGCGCGCGCAATTTCCAGCAAAATCCCGCAGCCAGTGCCGTTATCAATCGCTCCGTGATAAATGTTGTCGCCGCTCTTCGTCTTATCAATGCCAAAGTGGTCGTAGTGCGCCGTGTAAAGAACCGCCTCGCCTGCCCTGTTGTAGTTGTACTCCGAGCCCGCGACCATCCCCAGCACATTCCGCGAGCTGAACGGCCGTAGCGCGCTCACCACATGCGCCTTCAAGCGCACCGGCAACTCGATCGGATTGAACTCCCGCGATTGCGCTTGCTGAAACAGTTTGTCCAGGTCGAGTCCCGCCATCCCCACGAGCTTTCGCGCCACTTCCTCCTGGATCCACGAAGCCGCCTCGAGCTTGGGCGTGCCAGCCAGCTTCAAGTAGGACCGCTCCCCGCCCCAGGAGTTGCGCACCACCTCCCAGCCGTAACTCGCCAAATCCGTGCGATGGATGATGAGCGTAGCCACAGCGCCCCGCCGCGCCGTTTCCTCATATTTATAGGTCCAGCGCCCGTTGTACGTCAGTGCCTTCCCCTTGAAAAATTTGGGATCATCGGAAATGGGCTCGTTCACAAACAGCAGCGCCACTTTTCCCTTCAGGTCGTAGCCCTTGTAGTCGTCCCATTTTTCTTCCGGCGCCGTGATGCCGTAGCCCACAAAAACAATCGGCGCATCAATCTCCGCGCTCGCCGTCTGCGTCTCGTTGCTGGTTACAAAATCGTCCAGGTTCCGCAGCACCAGCGGCTCCCCGCTCGACGGCACCAGAGCAAAGCTCGTCTCCGGCAAAGTTTTCACTCCCACCAGGGGCACATTCTGGAAGTATGTGCCGTTCTCCCCGGCGGGCTTCAACCCATATCTCTTGAATTGCGCCGCGATGTAGTCCGCGGCAGCGTCGCCCCCCTTCTGCCCTGTGCCGCGCCCTTCCAGCGCATCGCTCGACAAATACTTCACGTGCTGTCGAATCCTCTGCGCATCGATCTTCGGCGTGTGCGATTTCGCCGCCAGCAAAACGCCCGCACTCAAAACGCCTGCCGCCAATAAAGTGACAATCTTCCTCATGCCCTGCCCCCGATCAATGAATCGCACGAAAACAAACTGTAACAAAAAAGGATTGGGAGATGTGGTTCCATGAAACATGCACACTAGGCTTTTCAACTCCCCACTACGCGTGTCGCGTCAACTGTTTCAGCGCCTGAAGTGAGCGGTTCCCGCCGGCTGTTCAATTATGGACAGTTTGCGCCCGCCCGGAGGACTATACTTGGTTTCATCAGGCCCGATGCACCGTTGACGCGACCTGTCGATTAGGGAGATCTGGCCATGAAATTATTTCCGTCTTTTCTTTTTCTACTGCTGCCCCTGTGCGCTTTTCCCCAGGATCTCAGCAAGCCGCCCGACGACAAGCCTGCTCCCGGCTCACAGACTACTCCCGCGGCAGCGAAGCGAGTGAATCCCGTCAAGCCCACGCCCCGCTCTTTGGCCATTGGGAAAAAGGCCTACACTTCAGATTGTGCTATGTGCCACGGCAAAGAGGGTGCCGGCGGCGGCGAGCTAGCCGTAACCATGAATCTGACGCTTCGTGATTACCGTGACCCGGCGTCCCTGAAAGCTCTGCCCGACGGAGAAATCTATTCCATCATCGCCGATGGCAAAGGCCAAATGACAGGCGAAGCGGGGCGCATGAAACCCGGCCAGATGTGGGACGTGGTCAACTACATCCGTTCTCTCTCCAAAAAGTAACTCTCCGCTGACCGCGCCCGCTGCTAACCCAGTGCCATCCTCGTTCTGCAATCTCCATCGCTCTGGCCGTCCTCTTGCTCCTCCCCCTTCAGTGGCTTGCCGATTCCCGATTCGTGGGAAGGGTTGGCCCCGCAGATCTGCTACCGCTTATCCGCTTAACGTATTGACTTGCCTAGTGTTACGCGGATTATGCCAGCGGTGCTGCTTGGCCCGTTCCTATGGCTTGGGCTTACCCCCCTCGCCGGACCGGGCGAATCCCCACAACCGCTGAGTCTTCTCGCTCAGTGTTGGCCAAAGGAGTTCCTCACATGAATCCCACCACGAACCGCCGTGGCCCGCAGTTGACCCTCCCTGAATTGCAGGCCGCCGCCGCTGAAATGCGCGCCATGGACATCGTCAGTATCTTCGCCGCTGGCTCCGGCCATCCCGGCGGCACGCTTTCCGTAATGGACATCGCCGCCGCTCTCTATTTGTACGTGCTCAATCACGATCCCGCGAATCCCGCCTGGCCCGAGCGCGATCGTGTGTTCTGGTCCGCCGGCCACAAAGCACCCGCGCTCTACGTCGCGCTCGGCAAAGCCGGTTATTTCCCGCTCGACGATGTGGTGCTCTTGCGCCAACTCGGCTCAGGCTTTGAAGGTCATCCCAATTGGTTGAAAGTTCCCGGCGTGGAAATTTCCAGCGGCTCGCTTGGTCAAGGTCTCGGCGCCGCTGTGGGCAGTGCCCTTGCCGCAAAGCTCCGCGGCGAAGCTCACCGCGTTTACGTCATCATGGGCGACGGCGAACAGCAGGAAGGCAGCGTCTGGGAAGCCGCGATGTCCGCGGCGCACCACAAGCTCGACAACCTCTGCGCCATCATTGATGTGAACCGTCTGCAGATCGATGGTTGGGTCAAAGACGTGATGAACGTTGAGCCGCTCGCGGAAAAATATGCGGCCTTCGGTTGGAACGTCATTTCCATTGATGGCCACGACTTCGCGCAAATCCTAGACGCCTTCTCGCGTGCCGGCCAAACCACCGGCCGGCCCACCGTAATCCTCGCCCGCACCATCAAGGGCAAGGGCGTTTCCTTCATGGAAAATGAGGCGAGTTGGCACGGCACGCCGCCGAAGAAAGAACAATTTGAAAAGGCCCTGCCCGAGCTGCTCACTCCCGATTTTCCGCGCGCCCGCGTGGATGCCCTGCTGAAGCGCGCTGCCGCAAACGCCGCCGACGTCGCGCACAAAGCAAAAGATGGCATCCCCAAGTTCGTGCTCGAATATTGGTGGAACGCCCGCGACTCGATGAAAGTCGATATGGACCCCACGCGCATGGGCTTTGGCCGCGGCCTGGAACGCGCTGGAGAAGATCCCCGCGTGGTCACACTGCACGCAGACATTTCCGGCTCCATCCGCATCACCGATTTTGAGAGTAAGCATCCGGAACGCTACAACCGCGTCTTCAGCGTCGGCATCGCCGAGCAAAACATGATGAGCGTCGCCGCCGGCCTGGCCCGCGAAGGCTTCATCCCCGTCACCGGCACCTATGGCGTCTTCGCTTCCGGCCGCGCCTGGGACCAGATCCGCACCACCATTTGCTACTCCAATCTCAACGTGAAAATCGCCGGCGCCCACGGCGGCATTTCCGTCGGTCCGGATGGCGCCACGCACCAGGCTCTCGAAGAGATTACTCTCACCAGCATTCTGCCGAACATGCACGTGGTCGTGCCGTGTGATTCCGTCGAGACGCAAAAGGCCACCGAGTATTCACTTCTCAAGCTGCATGGTCCCTGCTACCTGCGCTTCGCCCGCGAAGCCACGCCCATCGTCACCAAACCCGATACGCCGTATGAATTCGGCGTCGCTAACGTCATTCGCTACCGCGGCGTACAGCCTAAATTTATCGATGCCTTTGAGACTTTCTCGGGTCCTGCCTACAAGAACGAGCACGAGAACGTAGCCATCATTGCTTGCGGCCCCATGGTTCCCGAAGCGATGCGCGCCGCCTGGCTTCTGAAGGAGGAGTACGCCATCGAAACGCGTGTCGTGAATGTTCACACCGTCAAGCCGCTGGATATTCCCACCCTGGTGCGCGCCGCGGAAGAAACCCGCGTCGTGGTCACCGCGGAAGAACATCAGGTCGGCGGCTTCGGTAATATCGTGGCCGGAGCCATTCTTCAGCAACGCCAAGATTTTCGCCTTCCGCTGCAACTCGCCATGGTCGGTGTTGCCGATCGTTTCGGCATTTCCGGGAATCCCTGGGAACTCGTCCAGCACTTTGGCCTCACTGCGGAACATCTCGCCAAGCGTGTCCTCGATCTTCTCGCCAGGAAACTGACAGCATCGTTCGCTCCCTCCGCCCCAATTGCCTCCACCGCGGCCTCAGCAGTTCACTGTGCCCGCTGCGGCGCCAAAATCTCACCCGCTGAATATGCCAAGGAGTCGCCCTTGCCTTCCGACGAACTCTGCGCCGACTGCGAATACCAATCCCTGGAGGTTTGCGCCGTTTGCCGCATCGAGTGGGCCAAGGTTAGCCACAACTCCCCCTTCATCTGCCCCGCCTGCCGCGCCAATCCCGTGCTCCGCTGACACACGCCCCCGCGCGCGCGGATGCGGTCACTTCCCAACACGACCTACTCCCCTATGCGAACGCCTTTGCCTTCATCGCGGAACCTCTGAAATACACTTCTCCAGCTGTGGCGTTTATCGGGACTTGGCTTTCTGGATCTTCGCCTGCTTTGGATTTGGCGTTTCTGGTACAATCCGACAACAATCCATGAAAACTGCTCCGAGCAACCAAATCCAGGGCTGGACGTGCTATGTGGCTGGTGCCTTCGACCGTATCTCAGGTAGTTTTCTGTTTTCTCTGCTCGGCCTCGGCAGCGTGATCCTCCTGGCACTCGCGGCGTGCGCGCAGTTTTCGTCATCGGCACAGTCGATAGTTGCGGCAGCATCACCCCAAAAACCAGGTGCTCACGTTCCATTCGTAGGATGCAGAGCTGATGGTCAGGGCGGGCCGGTGGACGCACCAAATGGCAAGAGCAGAGTGTTGCCGATAGCCGCCGAAGCGGCTCACCGGCTTGCTTATTACAGGGCAGAACAGGGATTCGGCGTTCTTGCTCCGCGCGGCTGGTACTGTTTTGGTGTGTATGGGTCAAATGGGTACGCTTTATATCTAAGCTCGCAACAGATCAGCACCGACAATTTGTTCTCGACCACCTGGAGCGGTTTTGCAGGGCCGGTGATTGAAATTGCGGGGGAAAGTGGAGAGACGTCGGGGAGATTTGGCGTTGCCCGCACGATTGCGCGTGTTTTTCCGGCCCACAAAGCTTTCGTTGAGAAGGTGATTGAAGAAGGAACTGAACCAGCAAGCTCGTTTCCGTTTGGTCCGTACCCAAAAGACAAACTGACTTATCGAAGTAAGGAGATCGTCGAATACCAAACTCCAGCCAATACAGACGGGTTGGGAACAAACTCAAGGTTGAAGAAAGATGCTAGCCCCATTAGGGGAGTGGCGATCCTTATGGGAGAAACGCCTGATCTGCTGCTGTTATCTGTACGACTTTCCCCGAATCTAGCCGATCTGACGCCAGCCATTGTAAAGCAGGTTGAGCGTGATGCGGTGCACGCTGTTGATAATCGATGATAGAGGACGCGAGGGCGGCCTCACCGAACCGGCTTCTTCAATGCTTCCACGATTCCCGCCTCGGCCAGTGGCGCCATGATTTCGTATCCCGCTTTGTTTGGGTGGACGCCATCCGGACTCAACTCCGGCCCAAGACCCCCTTCGCTGTTGGCCATGCGTGAATAGTAATCCACATAGACGAAACCATTTTTCGCCGCGTACTCTTTGATCCACGCATTTAGCGCCTTGATCTTGGGGGCGGGCTCAAGCCCCTTGTGCCAATGAAATTCGCTGGCCGGCAATACCGAACACAATACAACTCGAATCCCATTCGCTCGCGCCAGTTCGCTCATGGAGGCAAGGTTGCCCTCTATCTCCTCCAGAGTCATCTTCCCCGTGTTCTCGGCGATATCATTTGTTCCCGCAAGCACGACGACCGCTTTCGGTTTCAGTTCGATCACATCATGGCGAAAACGCACCAGCATCTGCGGTGTAGTCTGCCCGGAGATGCCGCGGTTGACATACGGCTTGCCCGGAAAAAACGCGGCGCGGTCCGGCGAGGTTGCCGCACCGCTCTGCCCCCAGCCTTCCGTGATGGAATCTCCCATGAACACCACGCGCACTTCCCCTGCCGCCGACGGCGGCAACTCCTTATCGGCGTCACGGTATTTCGCCAGGAAGGCCCAGTCGTTGTAGACGCGTTCCAACTGGGACTTTTGGTAGGGTGTCAGCCGGTCCAGAGCCGCCGCGACATCCGCAGGCAGTCGCATCTCGACGTCCGAGGATGTCGGCAGCATTTGAACTGTGCCGAGCCAGGCTTCCACCAACTTGGGCCAGGCGGTGACTGGCAGTGCCGTGCGGCGCAGGCCATAGTCGTGTCCACCTTCCGCGTAGATGTGCAGTTCCGCCGGAACCTTGGCGTTCTTGAGCGCCTGGAAGTAGACGGTCGCGTTCTCCACGTGCACCGGATCATCCTCGGCTTGCACGATGAACGAGGGTGGCGTCTTATCGCTGACGTGGATGTCCGCATTGGGCGCGAAGTTCTGCTCTTCAAGTGCCAGGTAGCCCGGATAGACGATCACGGCGAAGTCCGGCCGGCAACTCACCTGGTCAGCGGCATCCACCGGATCATAGAGGCGCTGCTCGAGGTGCGTACTCAGCGCCGCAGCGAGGTGGGCTCCTGCGGAAAAGCCCAGCACGCCAATACGGTGCGGGTCGATATGCCACTCCGTGGCGTGCAAGCGAACAATACCCAGCGCGCGCTGAGCATCCTGGAGCGCCGCACTGGATTTTGGATAGGGGCCCGAATCCGGCACGCGGTACTTGAGCAGCACGCACGTGATACCGGCGGAGTTAAGCCACTCGCACACTTCGGTACCTTCCAGGTCGATGGCCAGGATGCGGTAGCCGCCTCCAGGAAACACCACAACGGCCGCGCCGGTGTTGTTGCCCGTCGGTGTGTAGAGGGTGAGAGTTGGTGCAGAAACGTTGCCGAGACGAATGAGCGGCTTGCCGGCGATCAGATTGTCTTTGGCAGTCGTGGTGTCGATCTCTGGGCCCGGATTCGGTTGAATCCCAGGCGCCGCCTTCGGCCAGATGGAGATGGTGGTGTGCCCGGGCGCGGGCTGCCACGCCGGCTGCTGGGCATACAGGCTGGTGGAGACGCTGGCGAAGACAGCAAGAAGAAACAGAGAGTAGCGCACGATGAAGACCTCGGATTTGGAGTTGGTGGTGATGATCGTAGCACGCGCATGGATGACAGGCGGCGGAGATTGCGTCCCGGCGCTGTCCGCAGACTGAAAAAGACCCTTTGCGGCAGAGCGCAATGGCCCGGACGCGACTCGCGGGCGCGCGCTTGTCACACCAACGGTTGAAGTTTCCCCATATTCGAGGTGGGACGCGCCACCCTGTCCAATCGGCCCAGGGACAGGTATCTAGATAGTGAGGCTGGGAACGTGCCACCGACTAGCGATGAGAAAGGGTCCGAGGCCAGTTTCTAACTGATAGATTATACAGGTCTTAGAGAATTAGAAGGTGCTTAGGCCAGTATCGATCTAGTCGTAGTACTAAATCTAAGGTACGCCGAAAATGGGTCTTTGCCATAGGACAGGGGTAACTCCCAAATTGAAGCCGATGCTCCATGGGGTTTTCTCCGGCCTCCCGCCACAATGGAGTCACGCTGAAGAGCAATTCACAGCGACGAAATTACAAGAGAAGAAAAGACGGAGGAGAACACGAAGATGCGTAAGAGCCAAAAGGGATTCTCGCTGATTGAACTCCTGATCGTGGTCGCCATCATCCTGATTATCTCGGCCATCGCCATTCCGAACCTCATTCGCTCGAGGATGTCGGCCAACGAGGCTTCCGCAGTGGCTTCTCTCCGTATGATCAACACGGGCGAAGTGACCTATAACAATACGTATCCTGACACGTTTGCCGCGCTGTCGTCTTTGGGCCCTGACGGCGCCACTTGCACGACTCCCGCCGCCGCGAACGCTTGCTTGATCGACAACCTGCTGGCAAACGCGACATCCGCCGCTACGGCGAAGAGCGGGTACATGTTCAATGTTGTCGCATCCGCCGCGACCTATACCGCCGAGGCAGAACCGGCCAGCCAGAGCTCCACCGGCACACGCGGCTTCTGTTCCGACCAGGACTTGGTGCTGTTCTACGTGGCGGTTGGCGGTGACTTTAGTGCCTGCACGACAGCCACCGGCACGCCTCTCTAATAGCAAAAGTAACCCTCGCGGATTCAGTTCCCACAAGAATTTGCAAGGAGCGGGTCGCACGATCCGCTCCTTTTCTTTTGCCAGCCGACCTGGCGTCGCGGCCATTGCTGGGAAGTTAGTCTTCCGGCTTCTGAGGCAATTGAAGCGGTGCCCCAGCGCCACCCGCGGCGAAGCATCTCCACACGCAAATCAAGGACAATCGGAGACCTTCCAACCCCGATCTCTGCCCGCGGATGAAGCACCCTTTGCGAGCCAGGGAGTTCCCATATCGCCAACTCCACTTTGAAATCCACGTGCATTCGGTGGCACAGCCGTTCCATAATTTCTTGCAATCGGCAGCGGTTTCGCCTTCAAGGCGGCAAACTTAACGTCCATCGGTGCCGGAAACTCAGTTTTCTTTGTAACTCATCGACCCCCGGTGGAAGTGAGAGCGGACAACAACTTGCCCCTTTGGATTTTTCACTTGATCTGCCCGCCGGAGGCCATCGAAGCTGCGTCCCCGGCGCTCGACGAGCGGTCCCGAAAGGTTTTGCGCTGAATGACTGAACGAATGCGCGTTGCGCTGTTGTTGGCCGTGGCGATGCTCGTCTATGGCAACACTTTGCTCAACGGCTTCACTTTTGATGATGATCCGTACATCCTCCACAACCCGACAGTAACCAATCTTTCCGTAAGCGGATTATTCCATCCCACCAGAGCCAGTAACATTTTTCGTCCGGTCACCTTCGCCACCTTTGCTGTCAATTTGGCTGCAGGGGGTGTGCATCCGTTTGGCTACCACCTCCTCAATCTGCTGCTGCACGCGGCGGTCACTTTGCTCCTCTACCTCGTCCTACGGAAACTTCTCGAATCCGTGCCGCAAGGAGTGACGCTTGCCTGGGTCGCTGCCTTGCTCTTCGCTGTGCACCCCATTCATACCGAAGCCGTGGCCTCCATCGTGGGACGCTTCGAGTTGCTGGCCGTGGGATTCCTGTTGGCGGCCTGGCTTCTTCACCTGCGCGACCTGCCTGTACTCGCTCTGGTCTGTTTTGTGCTGGCGTTGATGTCGAAGGAATCGGCCGTGGCCTTCGTTCCCCTGGCACTGGCCGGCGATTATGCATGTGGCAGGTCAAAGCCACTCGCTCGCTATGGTTGGCTGGCGGGCGTGGCTGCGGCGTACCTTGTCCTGCTTTGGAAAATGCAGGGAGGCCGGTTCGGGCCAAGAATAATCAATTTTCTCGACAATCCACTCGTCTGGCTTCCCCGCAGTTTGCGAATTCTCAACGCCCTGCGCGTCGCATGGAAGTATGTCGGCCTCCACGTCTATCCCGCTACACTTTCCTGCGACTATTCCTACAATGCGATTCTTCTCTACGCGAACTGGCGGTACACAGCACCTGCGGTAGTCGCGGCCCTGCTGGTGTTGGTCCTCTGGATTTGGACTCTCTGGACCAAGAAGAACGCCTGGTTCTTGGCGGGAGCAATCTATCTGACTGGCTTTGCAGCCACGGCTAACCTTATTGTCCCCACAGGAACGATCATGGGTGAACGGCTGGCATACCTTCCTTCCGCCGGCTTTTGCCTGCTCGCCGCCCTCCTCTGGCTGCGGCTCGAGAATTACCAGCGGCGGCTGGCATGGGCTGTGCTCGCCGTTGTTGTCGTAGCACTGGCCGCGCGCACCGTCGTCCGCAACCAGGATTGGCGGGACAATTTCAGCCTCTTCTCGGCCGGCGTTCGGGCCGTCCCAGGAAGCGCAAAAATGCACTTTGCTCTTGGCGGCGAGTACATGAATCGCGGCGAGTTGCAGGTGGCCCTTCCGGAATTGCAGACCGCCCTTCGCATCTACCCGGACTACCCCGAGGCCATGGAATTCAGCGGTATCGTTGAATCCCAGTTGGGTCATGATCAGGAGGCTCGCCGTTTTTTTGAGAAAGGGCTCTCCATGACCCCGCGGGACAACCCCGGTTACGATTTCCGCGCCGTGAACCTGGCCGCGCAACTCATGAAGCTCGGAGACAACGATGCGGCCCTGAAGCTTTTGAATGATGAGATCGCGAACTCTCCCGGGTACTCGCGCGCCTGGTCCAACCGCGCGGTCATTCGCTACCGCCGTGGCGAGTTCACGTCAGCAAGTGATGACGCGCAGAGTGCCCTGCGTTTGGATGCGGACAACGCCCAAGCGCAAAATCTGCTGAACTTGCTCCGTGCACCCGCCCCCTTCGCGCCTCAGCCTTAGCCTGTTCATCTCCGCCGACGGCTGAAACGTGAGCTTTCGGCAAGCCTGCGCAGGATTTCAGGCTAATCTATTTCTCGGAGGAATATACTCTGACTCATTTCTTTTCGGCGGCGGGTTTGTTCCGACGGCGCTCCTAGGGGTGCCAGTCGTCTGTTGACCTCAGCGACCGAGAAACCCTCCAGTCGACCCCCACTCGAATCTGCGCCCACTTTGCATCGACCCTGTCCTTTCTCTAATATCGGAATCATGAATGACTCGACCATCGTCGTGGCGGGAGCTACCGGTAATCTCGGCGGACGCATAGCGAGAGCTTTGCTCGAACGGGGAGCCAGCGTAAGAGCGCTTGTTCGTAACGGCACTGCGCGAGACAAGCTCGAGCGGCTGCAGGAGCTCGGCGTAACGATTGCCAGTGTCGACTTGAGCAGCGCTTCCCAAGTGACACCGGCATGCTCGTTTGCGTCCTGCGTGGTGTCTGCGCTGCAGGGATTGCGGGACGTCATCGTGGAAACGCAAACGGTTCTGCTCGACGCTGCGATCAAGGCTGACGTGCCACGTTTCATTCCGTCCGACTTCTCGATTGATTTCACCAAGTTTCCACCCGGAGAGAATCGCAATCTCGATCTGCGTCGAGACTTCCACAAGCGCCTCGATAAGACTTCGATTTCAGCGACCACGATCTTCAACGGTGCGTTTGCCGATATGCTCACCGGTCAGATGCCGCTCATTCTCTTCAAACTGAAGCGAGTCCTCTATTGGGGCGACGCGGACCAGCGCATGGACTTCACGACGATGGATGACACGGCCGCATTCACGGCGAGCGCGGCTCTTGATCCGTCCACCCCTCGCTTTCTACGAATTGCTGGCGATCAACTCAGCGCCCGGGAACTGACGGCGGTCGTAAGTGAGGTGACCGGAAAGGAGTTCCGCCTGTTCCGCGCCGGAGGTCTGGGAATGCTC
>JBEKOE010000013.1:0-85252 GCA_049522075.1 Candidatus Acidiferrum sp. | reverse complement strand
TCGCTGATGTGCAGCAGGCCGTCGGTGCCGGGGAAAAGTTCGACGAAGGCGCCAAATTCCGCGAGGCGGACGACTTTGCCGAGGTAAGTCTTTCCGATTTCGGCGCTGGCGGTGACATCGCGAACCATCTGCAGAGCCTGATCGCCGCTGGCTCCGCTGGTGGAGAAGATGTGTACGGTACCGTCTTCCATGACATCGATCTTGACGCCGGTCTGTTCGATGATGGACTTGATCTTCTTGCCGCCCGGACCAATGAGATCGCGAATCTTGTCCGTAGGGATGCTCAACTTGAAGAGGCGCGGGGCGTAAGCCGAAATGGCTTCACGGTGTGCGCCGAGAGTACTCTCCATGGTGTCGAGAATCTGCAGACGGGCCTTTTTTGCCTGAGCCAGGGCTTCGCGCATCATCTGAATGCTGATGCTGGTGACCTTGATGTCCATTTGCAGGGCGGTGATGCCTTCGCGAGTGCCGGCAACCTTGAAGTCCATATCACCGTAGTGATCTTCGGCGCCGGCAATGTCCGTGAGGATGGAATAGGTGTCGCTATCGCCGACAACGAGACCCATGGCGATCCCAGCGCAAGCCGCTTTCATGGGCACGCCTGCGTCCATCAATGCTAGTGAGCCGCCGCAAACGGTGGCCATGGAAGAAGAGCCGTTGGACTCCAGAATGTCGCTGACCACGCGCATGGCGTAGGGAAAATCGATCTCGGGGGGCAGCAGGTTGGCAAGCGCGCGTTCCGCCAGCGCACCGTGGCCAATTTCACGGCGGCCCGCACCGCGAAGCATCTTCACTTCGCCGACGCTGAAGGGCGGGAAATTGTAGTGCAGCATGAAACGCTTGAAGGTGTCCTGCTCAAAGAGCAAGTCGAGGCGCTGCATGTCTTCCTTGGTGCCGAGGGTCAACGTGGCGAGCGCCTGGGTTTCACCGCGGGTGAAAAGGGCTGAGCCGTGCACGCGAGGCAGGAGACCGACTTCGCAAGTGATCTGGCGAATCTGGTCGAACGCGCGGCCATCGGGACGCCGCCGCGCCTTGAGAACTTCCTCGCGGAAGTACTCTTCACGCAGCCGCTCGAAGGCCCGCTTGGTGAGCGTCAGCTTCTCTTCGTCGTCTTCCGCGATGGGCTTCAGGATCTCTTCGAGAAGAGCGTCAACGAGGTGATAGCTTTCCTTTTTCGGGTGCTTTTCGGTGTTGAGGGCGTCCTGGAGTTTCGCGCCATAGGTTTTCTTTAGGGTGTCGTAGATGGCCTTATCAAAGGGCAGCGGCTCGACCACGACCTTGGTGGGCTTGAGCTGCGCGTGGAGTTCCTTGATGCCGCGCACGATTTTCTTGACCTGCTCGTGGCCAAACTCGAGGGCTTCGACAACTTTTTCTTCGGAGACTTCAAACGCGCCCGATTCGACCATGACGATGCCGTTTTCCGTGCCGGCGACGATAATGTTGAACTTGCTGGTCTTCTGCTCGGCAACGGTGGGATTGGCGACGAGTTGGCCATCAAGTAGCCCGACGCGAACAGCCGCGATGGGATCGGTGAAGGGCAGGTCCGAACAATAGGCAGCCGCGGAGGCAGCGGTCACCGCAATGACGTCGGGATCGTTGTCGCTATCGGCAGAGAGCACCAAGGCGATGACCTGGGTCTCTGTCCGCCAGGAATCCGGGAACAGCGGGCGCATTGGCCGGTCAATCAGGCGGGAAACCAGAATTTCTTTTTCAGTGGGGCGCCCTTCGCGCTTGAAGAAGCCGCCGGGGATTTTCCCGGCAGAGTAGGTATTTTCGCGATAGTCGACAGTGAGAGGCAGGAAGTCGCGGTCACTCGGTTTGGAAGCCATGCAAGCCGTAACGAGGACGACGGTATCGCCGTAGCGAGCAGTCACCGCGCCGTTGGCCTGCTTCGCGATCTTTCCCATTTCAAGGGTCAGGGGGCGTCCGCCAACTTCGATCGTGACCTGATGAGGTGCGGGTACGTGATTGTTGTCAGCCATTTATGTTCTTCCTTTGACTCCGTTCGAGGAGTCCTGAGGCAGGCGGAGCCTGCTTGTAACTGTAAGATAAGAGGATGGTTAGTCGCGGACGGGACATTCCGCGAGCAACGACACCAGGAAAAACGCCTAAAAGCCTGCCGAGACAGGCCTGAGCGATTCACGTATGGCAGAAGCACTGCCGACGAACAGACTCCGACTGGAATTTGTACGATCGTGATGCCGCAAGTTGCGCCGGCCAGGTATGGGCGGTGTTTTACTTGCGCAGGCTAAGGCGTTCAACAATCTGGTGATACCGATCCGGGTCTCGCCGGTTGAGATAGTCCAGCAGGCGCCGCCGCTTGTTCACCATCATAATCAGCCCACGGCGTGATGCGTGGTCCTTGACATGCGACTTGAGATGCGTTGTCAAATAGTTGATGCGCTCGCTGAGGAGTGCGATCTGCACTTCCGGCGATCCCGTGTCCTTCACATGACTGCGGAATTGCTCAATCAACATAGCTTTCGCGTCGCTCAAGTGCCCCCCAACCGTCATCCCTTTAAATTTCCTCTTTTCTTCGACCTTTCTAAATTAGCATAGGAGTGTTCTAAGTGTAAAGCGCTTGCAACAGTGGGTGGTGGGTCATTCGTTTGCAGTGAGTGGGCTTGCCAGGCGAGGGGAGCGCGAGTTGACAGTACACTCCCTTTGCCACGGGTAGGTGGTGTATCCCGTCGGCAATCTTGAATGCTCAGCTCAGACCCGCCCGTGGGCGGCGAGTTGTCTTGGTCGTCTGGTCTCCTGTAGTAAGTACCTGTGAAGCTCTGGATCCTTTCCCACTCTCGCGGGATAGATTCAACGCTGTCGCATCACTCAACCACTTGCTCGTAAGCGTGTTCGCCGAGTTGCGACTCGTCCAATCCCACTTCCTCCGTAAGCTCAGTCACTTTGACGGGGGTGAATCCATCGATGATCCTCAGCATGGCGTACGTGAAGACGAACGCCCAAGTGGAGGCGAAAACCACGGCAGTGACCTGCTTCAGCAGGAACGTCGGGTCGCCGTACAGTAAGCCGTTCGCACCCTCGGGATTGAATTGTTTGGTGGCGAAAATGCCGAGCATGACGATCCCGAGAAACCCGCCCACTCCGTGAACTCCCCACACATCGAGCGCGTCGTCCCATTGCAGCTTGTTCTTCATTTCCACCGCGTAGTAGCACACCACGCCGGAAACGATGCCGATAATCACCGCCGTGGTCGGCGAAACATAACCCGCCGCCGGGGTCACCGTGGCCAATCCCGCCACCGCCCCGGTCAGCAGACCCAGGAACTTCGGTTTCTTTTCATTGAGCCACGCCACCATCAGCCAAGCAATGGCGGCAAACGAGGCTGCCACGTCGGTGTTCAGAAACGCCACGGCGGTCACGGAATCCACGCGCATCTCGCTCCCCGCATTAAAGCCATACCACCCGAACCAAAGCAGCCCGGTACCCAGCGCCACCAGGGGAATGCTGTGCGGTCCGCGATCCAGCACCCTCCGCTTGCCTACGTACAACACGGACGCCAGGGCCGCCATTCCGGCGATGTTGTGCACCACAATCCCGCCGGCGAAATCTTTCACGCCCCACTGCTGCAGGAATCCTCCGCCCCATACCATGTGCACGAAGGGGAAATAGACGAAGGTCAGCCACCCCGTGAGAAACAGCATGTACGCCTTGAAGGTCACCCGATTGGTGAAGGCGCCGGAGATGAGCGCCGGCGTGATGATCGCAAACATCATCTGGTAGGCGATAAACACCAGGGCCGGAATCGTGTTATTCGGCGATGGCGTGTTCAGATCGATTCCCCGCAGAAAGGCGTTGTGCAGGTTGCCGATGACTCCATGCCAGTCCCCGCTGAAGCAGAGCGAATATCCGTACGCGTACCAAATGACGGTGGTCCAGCCCATGGACACAAAACTCTGGATCATGATGGCCAGGACGTTCTTGCGTCCCACCAGCCCGCCATAAAAAAAAGCCAGACCTGGCGTCATCAACATGACCAAGCTGGTGCACAAGATCATAAAACCGGTATTGCCGGTATCGAGATGCAGCATGCAGACCTCCGCATGAATTGTATTGAAGCAGGCTCGCGGAACGGCGAGCGAGGGGGTCCGAATCCCTGGTTTCGAGCGCGGTTGGAGGGCCCGTAGACCCAGCTGCGCGAAAGGCGTTGTTACAGGGAGACGCTGGACCTATTCGAGAATAAGCGCAGTGCCTCATATCACATGGTGTTGTGAGCTATGAGTCCTTGCTGGGTGCGGGGTAGGCTCGCGATAGGTTCAATAAGATGAGAGGCCGCATAACCGGAAGCTGAGGCGTTGCCCGATGGTGACGGGGAGCTTGCAACGCGGGGGTAAATCCGGTTGAATGCTAGTGGCAAGGTCTCAGCCCTAGCTGTAAGACCACGTTGACCACGGAATGGAAACTCAAGAGGAGAAGCAATGAGGAAAATTTTGGTAAGGACTGCCGTGATTTGTCTCGGCTTGGCGGTGTGCGCCACCGTTTTTCTAGCACAGCAGGATAAATCGAAGCGCCTGAGCCCCCCGGCGACGGCTACGTTTGACCTGGGAGGCGGCAAGAGCGTAACGATTGACTACTCCAGCCCGCGCGCCAAGGGCCGCAAGATTTATGGCGGACTCGTGCCGTTCGGCCAGGTATGGAGGACGGGCGCAAATGAAGCGACGACGTTTGTGACGAATGCCGACTTGACGGTTGGCGGCACCGCCGTGCCGGCGGGAAGCTACACGCTGTTCACGATTCCCGACAAGGATAAGTGGACGCTCATTTTGAGCAAGAAGACCGGCGAGTGGGGCACACAATATCCCGGCGCGACGAATGACCTCGCGCGGATTGACATGAAGGCTTCTGCCCTGCCTGCAGCGGTGGAGAACCTCACCATCGCGTTCGAGAAGGCGGGGATGGGCGCGACGTTGAATATTGATTGGGAGACGACACGGGCCTCGGTGGCTATCGCGAAGAAGTAGGTCCGGCTCGTCTGGACGCAAGCGAGGGCCGGCTCGCAAAGGTGGCAACGAGCTGGGGGCCTCGCCCTACCTTAAGGGTGTTTCGCGCGCACCAGGGACAGGAATTCGTCGCGGGTCTGCTTGTTGTGGCGGAAGGAGCCGAGCATGGCGCTGGTGACGGCCTGGCCATGCTGCTTTTCCACGCCGCGCATCTGCATGCAGAGGTGCCGCGCCTCAATGATCACCCCCACGCCCTCGGGGCTGATCTTCTCGGAGATGGCGCTGGCGATCTGGCTGGTCATGCGCTCCTGAATCTGCAAGCGGCGGGCGTACATGTTCACCAGGCGGGCGATTTTACTCAAGCCGAGCACTTTCTGGCTGGGAAGATAGGCAACGTGGGCCTTGCCGAAGAATGGCAGCAAATGGTGCTCGCAGAGGCTAAAGAATTCGATGTCCTTCACGACCACCATCTCGTCGTAATGGACGCTGAACGTGGCCCCATTCAGGACGTTATCGAGGTTCAGGTGGTAGCCGCTGGTCAGGAATTTCAGCGCCTTCTCAAAGCGTTCCGGCGTTTTACGCAGGCCCTCGCGATTGGGATCTTCGCCGAGGACGAGGAGCATCTTGCGCACCAGGTCGGCGATGCTCTCCTGGGGCATGTCGAGTTTTGCTTCGTGCAGCATGATTTCCGTTGGTTTGTTCACTGGCCCATTCCCCCTCGATCGGACCGCAGCGCGATCCTAATTTTCTTCCCCGGCGTACTCGAACGCGTTATTCGACGTCTCTTCGACGCGCACGCGCTCCAGCTTGGCCTTCGGAAAGTGCTTTAGGCGCTCGTAAATCTCCTTGCAAATGTTCTCCGTCGTCGGCACCTTCGCGCGAAATGCGGGCACGTCTTCGTTGAGCGATTTGTGATCGAAGGCTTCGATCACTTCGCGCTCGACGAAACCGTCCAGGTCCGCAAGATTCGCGATCATGCCTGTGGCAGGATCGGGCGTCCCTGACACGCTGATTTCCACCACATAGTTGTGCCCGTGGCCGTAGGGGTTATTACATTTCCCGTAGACGCGGGCGTTTTCTTCGGCGCTCAGCGCATCGCTGTGCAAGCGGTGCGAGGCCGCGAAACGATAGCGCCGCCCAAGCTCGATTTTGAGCGCCTCGCTCACTCCGGTTTTGCTCCATTCCGGTAGCAGTCGGCGAACAGATCGGGCGTCTCGTACAGACGCACGCGGTGCAGCTTGCCTTCATGAATCCGCGGCTCCAGGAGATTCCAGATCACCCGGGCGATGTTCTCGCACGTGGGAATCTGGCCCTTGAGCTCGGGTACTTCGTAATTCAGGAAGCGGTGATCCATACGCTGCGTAATCTCGCGCTCCAGAATCTCTTTGAGTTCCTTCAAATCCAGGACCATGCCGGTGACCGGGTCCGGCTCCCCCACCACGGTGACTTCCAGGGAGTAGTTGTGCCCATGACCGTGGGGATTGTTGCATTTGCCAAAGATGCGCTTGTTCTCCTCCGCGCTGAAGGCGGGGTTGTGGTAGAGATGGGAAGCCGAGAACTCGAGTTTGCGCGTCAAGTACACCATCGCTTTAAGCCACTATCCTTTCGATGCATGAGGGGTACCCACTGGGTACTCCCTTCCCTTCCACTCCAGCTTACCCCGGGTGTGGCTGCGATAGGAGGCATATAGGACAGCGGTATAAAGGATGGAGCCGGGAATCAGGTATCCGGTGAGGGCAGGGGAGAAATGGCTGCGGCGGAGGGCCTGGAAATGCAGGGCATGGGTGATCAGAAGAAAGAAAAGGCTGAGGATGACGGCGAACTCCAGGCGATGCCACTTGAAGACGGCCAAGACAATGAGGGCAAGGGGACCGAGCAGAAAGGCAGCCTCCGCCAGAAGCTGTTTGTAGATCTCCGCAGGGCTCCCGCCCTCGAGCTGATAGAGATTCTTTCTCCAGCCGGCCCACATGGCTGAAAAGGAACGGTACATCCGGACACGGACGAAGCCTTTGCCGCTGCCGAACCAGATGCGGTAGCCGGCGCGCTTCACGAGCTTCGCGAGAGCCACATCTTCGAGAAGTTCCCCGGCGATGCTGGCGTGGCCACCAACGGCGTTGTAGGCATCGCGGCGAATCAGGATGAACTGTCCGTTGGCAGCGGCGGCCTCGCTTTGTGGATCGTTGATTTCGTCGAAAGAGAAAATTCTGCTGAGTCTCCCGAAGACGAAAGGGGTGAGCGCCTTCTCGTACCATTTGTGCATCAACTGCTCGGGAGAAAAGGAAACCATTGCAGCGTTCGATTGCACGGCGATTTGCAACGCCTTCGCGGCTGAATCCTTTTCGTGTACGGCATCTGCATCGGTAAAGAGTAGCCAATCGCCCTTTGCTTGTCGGGCGGCAAGCCACTCGGCGTTGTTTTTTCCGACCCAGCCCGCGGGGAGCCCGGTTGTTTCGAGCAAGCGCACGTGGGGAAATTTCGGGATAAGCCCACGAACAATCTCGACGGTGCGATCGGTGGATTGATCGTTGACCACGAGAATCTCCGCGATCTCGATTTGCTGGGCCAGCGACTCGACGCAGGCTGCGATGACCGCTTCTTCGTTGCGCGCTGGGACAATGGCTGAAACGCGGGGCGAATTTGTCAAAGTAGGAGTCATACGGTTTGGATTTAGCCAGACTTTCCGCTGGAGATTCTCTACGTTATTATAGCTATATATGAATAGCGTTCTCCGGAAATTGTTTGCCTGGGGCAGCATGGGGTTTGCCTTCTTTGTGCTGGCGTTTTTCACCTTGCCCCACTACCGGCAAGGCGAATCGTCGATTGCCGGAAGGACGGCCTACGACTTTCCGATCGAACTGAATGGCAAGAGCGCGCATCTATCCGATCTGCGCGGCAAGGTGGTGGTGTTGAACTTCTGGGCCACGTGGTGCCCGCCGTGCGTGGAAGAGACGCCAGCGCTGATCCAGTTGAACCAGCGAATCGCCAGCCGGAATGGGATGGTTCTCGGCGTCAGCGTGGATGAGGATCAGGCCGCCTACGTTAAATTTATTCAGGACCACGGCATCGATTATCTGACCTATCGAGATCCCTCCAAGAGATCGGCGCAGGATTATGGGACCGTGATGTATCCGGAAACATACATCATCGACCGCAAGGGCAAGATCGCGCGCAAGATCGTCGGACCGCAGGACTGGAATTCCCCCGAAATGCTGGCGTATTTCGATTTCCTGCTGGGGCAGAATTGATTCGGGCAAGTGGCCGCTGATTGAAGCTCACCTCTTTATTTCCTTGGTTATCCCATTATTTCTTGAGAAGCAGCAGCCATCTAGGCGATGGCATGAGTTGAACGCCGGCACGGCCAAGCTCCGTGAGGACTTTGGGAGCGGCGGATTCTTCGACTGGACGAATGAGATCGGTGAGTAAGATGGTCTCGAGGCCCGCGCGGTTCGCGTCCAGTGCCGTGGCGCGAACACAGTATTCGGTGGCGATGCCGGCAACGCTGACGCGGCCGATTTTCAATTCGCGGAGATGCGCTTCGAGGCCGGTGGAATCGAAACCCGAGTAACCTTCCCCGTCAACTGCAGTTCCCTTGTGAATGACGATGTCGCCGGCGGCAGTATGGAGCGGCGGCATGAGTTCCGCGCCAGCAGTATCTTCGACGCAATGGACGGGCCATTTCCCGCCATTCGTCTTGAATGACTTGTGATTTGCAGGGTGCCAGTCCTGGGTAAAGATGATGGTCACACTATTACGACGGGCCGCATCGATGCATTCCTGGAGTGGTGCCAACAGGGACGGCGTGTCCCAGGCAGCCAGCGCGCCGCCCGCGCAAAAATCGCGCTGCACATCAACAACAATCATTACTGTCTTGACCATCAGCCTCATCTCCGAAGGGGTCGTGCTGATAGGGGCAGCCACAAATATAGCAGGACGAAGCACGCAGGCGGGAATGTAGGCGGGGGGGCTAAATCACTCGTAGCGTAGAGCTTCGACGGGATCGAGTTTGGCGGCTTGCATGGCCGGCACCCAGCCACTGACCACGCCGACAACGATGAGAATGAGGCTGGACATAAACATGGTCATGACGGAGAGATTCAAATGGATGTCCACTTTCCCCGAATCGTCTTCATACGCGGGCCCGAGAAATGGCAGCGTGCCAATGGACGATGTCAGCACCCAGGAGAAGAACATTCCGATGGCTCCGGCCGCCAGCGTAAGCACCAGCGCTTCCAGCAGAAACTGCCAGCGAATGTGGGTTTTCCTTGCGCCCAGGGCGCGCCGTAAACCGATCTCGCGAACGCGTTCATCAACGGAGACCAACATGATGTTCATCACGCCAACGCCACCGATGCCCAGCGTCATCGCGCCGATCAGGAAGAGCAGCCCTTCGATTCCCAGCGTGATGCCGTCATAAATCGGCTTGAACTCCTGCCGGCCGAACATGGTGATGGCCCGTTTGTCGTTCGCGGAGAAATGCTGGCGATTCGCCACAGCCGTGCGGAACTGGGTCATGGCCTGCGCCTCAAATTGCGGCGCCACCGGCTCAAAGATCATCACGCTGGCGTAGCGGGCATCCCAGATGTCCGCGGCAGTGGTGTATGGAATGAAAACGGACTCATCGTCGCAGTTGAAATAGCAACTGTCTGAGAATTTCATGTCCATGAAGCCGATGACGGTGAAGCGCACGCCATTGACGCGCACCGTCTCGCCGACGGCCGGGGTCCCGCTGAAGAGCTTCTTTTTGATGCGGGCGCCCAGGAACGCCACGCGGCGGCGCTCGACAATGTCCTCCGCGGAAATCCAGCGGCCTTCGGAGGGCACCTCGTTGCGCATCTCGCCGTATTCCGGGTAAACGCCACGGGTGGCGGTGTCCGAGAGCCGCTCCTCATGTGAAATGCCCTTCCAGCGTACGGTTTCCATCGTGACCCGCTTGATGAGCGGCGATTGTGCTTTGACCCAATCGGCATCTTCCTGCTCGAAGTGCACTTCCTTGCCGGCGCGTTCTCCGCCCGCTTGTTCGCTGGTGGTTCCGGGCCAGCAAATCACGGCCCCCTTGCCGAAGACTTCGAAGGTGTAGAGCAGCACGCTGCGGAAACCGGAGCCATAGCTCAGGAGCAGCGTCACCGCCACGATCCCCCAGGAGATGCCGGTCATCGTAAGCAGGCTGCGCACGCGGTTGCGCCCGAGCGCCACCCAGGCTTCTTTGAAGACTTCAATCAGCATAATGGTCACCCCAGTTGACAGTTATCAGTCTTCAGTTATAAGTAAACAACGAGAAAGGGTTTTCATGGGTGCAACCATGCAGGACTACACCAAGTTGAAGGTCTGGCAAAAGAGTCATGCCCTTACCGTGAGCATGTACAATGTCACGTCCGTTTTTCCGAGGCACGAAGTCTTTGGACTCACTAGCCAGATCCGACGAGCAGCCTTCTCCATTCCGGCAAACATCGCAGAAGGATGCGGCCGTGGGGCAAACCCTGAGCTGCGCCAATTTCTGTATATCGCGCTGGGTTCCGCGAGCGAGCTTGAATACTATGTCCTGCTGGCTAAAGACTTGCATATTTTCACCGACAAGCAATTCGCGGCTTTGCAGCCTCGAGTCAACGAAATCAAGAGAATGCTCGGCGGCCTGATTGACACGGTGAGCAGAGATTCTGCGCCTCCGCACTGAGCATCCATATCCGTGGAATAACTGTTCATTTGTCTTTCCCATTCTTCTCTTCCACCGACAACTGAAAACTGACCACTGAAAACTCCCTCACCCACCAGCCTCGAAGCGAAGCGCTTCAATCGGATCCACGGAGGCGGCTTGATTTGCCGGATAGAGTGCAGAAAGAACGGCAATCAAGCCCAGCAAGCTCACAGTCATGGCCGCAAGCTTCCAACTGGCGTCCAAGCCATCAAAAAACGGAAGCTTCGGCAGCAGATTCACCAAAGCGCAGAAACCATAAGAGATGATGAGCCCTGCCGCGCCGCTGATGGCCACGACAAAGACGGTTTCCAGGAAGAACTGCTGGAGAATGGATTGGCGCGTGGCTCCCAGCGCTTTGCGCACGCCGATTTCGCGTGTGCGTTCCCGAACGCTCACCAGCATGACGTTCATGACGCCGAGCCCGCCGAGAAAAATCGTGGCCACGCCGACAGCGCCCATAAAAACTTCCATGCCGACAAAAATCAGGCGCATGGCCTGCTCACCCTTGACGGTATCCCAGATGCCGGCCGCTTCTTCGTCGCGTGGATCGAAGTTATGCAAGCGGCCCAGGGTGCGGCGAATCTGTCGCACGCAATCCGGGTGTGTTGCAAGCGACCACGGTGCCGCCAGAATGCGGTCCACGGAATGCTCCACCGCCGGTGGCTTGTTTGGGAAATCCCGCTTCATGGAATTGAATGGGATGAAAATCTTGCGGATGTCCACGCCATCGTAGCTGGAGTTCTGATCCTTGGTCTTCATTACGCCAATAATAGTGTAGGGTGTGCCGTTCAATTCGATGGTCTGCCCCAAGGCTTCGCGCTCGGCAAAGAGTTGTTTTTTTGTATCGCTCCCCAGGAATGCCACACGCCGGCCCTCTTCATTGTCAACGTCATTGTAGAAACGCCCTTGCGCCACGGTGATGCTCCGGATAATGGCAAAGGGCGGGAGGGAACCGACCGTATCAATGTCTCCGCTGTTGAAAGGGCTGTGGACCTTCACGTTGTTGCCAAGCTCCGGCATCACGTACCTGCAGGCCGGCGCCTCCAGCGCCACTTGCTTGTAGTCGTCTTCCATCCAGTGAATAACGCGGCCAGAGCGCGTGCCTCCGGCCTGCATGCTGGTGCGGCCGGCGAAAACGATCATTACGTCTTTGCCGAAATTTTCGTGTTGTTTCTGAATGCCGCGGCTTAGGCCCTCGCCCGCCGCCACCATCAGGGTGATGGAGATGATCCCCCAGGCGATCCCGAACATGGTCAGCAGCGTGCGCCGTTTGTGCGCCCAGAGCGTCGCGATGGTGTCGCGCAATAGATCCCGAAAGGTCATACGGACCCTCGCTACTGAAGAACGACTTGCTGTTTCTCGGTGAGGCCGGAGATGATTTCCGTTTTTACCCCGTTGGAGATGCCCAGCTTCACAGACACTTTCTTGCGGCCGTTCTCGGCCCTGGGGTCCGGCAGCTCGACCGAAGCACTGCGATCCTTGTCATAGATGAGGGAAGCTTCCGGCACCATCAGGACGTTTTTCTTTTCCTCGAGAAGGATTTCGGCGTTGGCGCTCATGTTGGCCTTGAGTTCGAGGGTCGGGTTGGAGATGGAGACGCGCACTTCAAACGTGGTGACGTTGTCCTTCTCCTTGCCCATAGGGGAAATCTTGGTCACCTTGCCCGTGAACTTCTTGTCCTTGAAGGATTCCACAACGATGCGCGCGGGCTGATTCAGATAAACCTTGCCGATATCGGCCTCATCCACCTTGCCCTGAACATAGACCTCGCTGATGTCACCCATGGTCATGATCAGGGTGGCCTGTGAACCGAGGACGAGGATGGAACTGACGGCATCGCCGACATTGACGTCGCGCGACAGCACCAGCCCATCAATCGGGCTGACGATCGTGGAGTTGCGCAAATCCTCCTCGGCGTTTTCGAGGGCGGCCTTGGCCTGAGCCACCTGCGCCTCGGCCTTGGCAATCTCCGCGCGCGAAACGGCCAGGTTGCGTTGCGCGCTGACTTGCTTGTTCAGGGCCAACTGATAGTTCTTCTCGGAGTCCTCGACGAGGCTCTTGGACATCACGCCGTCTTTGAACATCTGCTGCGCGCGTTCCATGCTGAGCTTGAGGTAGGGCACGTCCGGCCCCTCCGCATCGACTTTGTTGCGCTCGAGGGCGGCGGTGGCGGAGTCGCGGGCGGCTTGCGCAGCTTGAAAGTTGGCCTGGGATGCGCGCACGCTGGCTTCGAGTTGCACCTTGTCGAGTTCGGCGAGGATGTCGCCCTGCTTGACGCGGTCGCCGTAGTCCACATAGAGCTTCTTCACGATGCCGCTAGCCTTGGATTTAACTTCAATCTTCGAGAGCGGCTGAATCTTTCCGGTGGCTACAACAACGCGCGCCAGGTCGCCACGTTCCACGCCCGCGAGCTTGGAAGGATCAATTTCATGATTGGGGCGCAGGGCGGCATAGACGCCATAGCCCCCACCGACCAGGATTAATCCCGCGATGGAGCCGAGGATGATCCTGCGGCGGCGCTTCTTGGCCGCTTTTCCATTGCCTATACCATTGCCATTACTAGACATAACCGACCCCTTGGGTGAAGTTTTCGAGGCTACTGCTAAGAGATACGTAGACCCCCGCAAAAAGTTCCTGTCGCTTACTCATTAAAGACGCTGGAAACGTCAAACGGTCAGGAAGAAAACGGAGGGGGTCAAAGCGGGGTGCGCCGCAGGCGAAGTGCATTGGTGATGACGGACACCGAGCTGAAGCTCATGGCGGCGCTGGCGATCATAGGGTTTAGCAGCCAGTGAAGGACGGGGTAAAAAACTCCCCCTGCCACTGGGATTCCCAGTGCGTTATAGAGAAACGCGAAGGCGAGGTTCTGTTTGATATTGCGCAGTGTGGCCCGGGAAAGGCGCCGGGCGCGGACGATCCCGCAGAGATCTCCTTTCACTAGGGTGATGCCCGCGCTTTCCATGGCGACGTCGGTGCCCGTACCCATGGCGATTCCGACGTGGGCGGCGGCAAGGGCGGGAGCATCGTTGATACCGTCACCCGCCATGGCAACGATGCGGCCCTTCGCCCGGAGTTCGTGGATCGCTTGCTCTTTTCTCTGCGGCAGCACCTCGGCTTCAAACTCATCAATCCCAAGCTGCTCCGCGATTGCCTGTGCCGAATCGCGCCGATCGCCCGTCAGCATTACTAGGCGGATGCCATCCTGGCGAAGCAGTTGCAGGGCTTCGGCTGTGGTGGACTTGACCTGATCGGTCAACAAAAACATTCCCGCTGCGCGTCCGTCCACCGCAATGAGCACTGGCGTCACTGCGGCAAGTCCCGCGACCTGCACGGGAGACTTCCGTGATTCGGGCAGACTCACGCCACGCGCTTTGAGGAACGTCGCCGTGCCCGCCAAAACCTTTTTGCCGAGGATCACGCCTTCGACGCCGCCGCCCGCCGTAGCCTGGAAATCGGTAACCGGGGCGATGGGCAGCTTCTTCTCTTCCGCTGCGCGAACGATGGCGCGTGCCAAAGGGTGCTCGCTCAAACGTTCCACGCTTGCGGCCAGCGAAAGCAACCCGTCCTTCCCGTATGTAGTTCCCTTCCAAAGGTCTATGCCGCCAACGTCAGGCCTCCCCTCCGTAAGCGTGCCGGTCTTGTCCACCACCAGAGTATCCACGCGGGCGAGGGTTTCCAGCGCTTGGGCATCCTTCACCAGCACGCCGGCAGAAGCGCCGCGGCCCACGGCAACCATGATGGACATAGGCGTGGCCAGCCCCAACGCGCAAGGACACGCGATGATCAAGACGGAGACGGCGGCGATTAGCGCATGAGCAAAGCGCGGCTCCGGGCCGAACAAGCCCCAGCCGACGAAGGCGATCACCGCCGCAGCCACAACGGCGGGAACGAAGTACGTGGCGACCTTATCCGCAAGACGCTGCATGGGAGCGCGGCTGCGCTGGGCTTCGCTTACAAGCTTTACGATTTGCGCCAGCAGGGTTTCGCTGCCGACTCGTTCGGCAACCATGAGGAAACTTCCGCTGGTATTGAGTGTGCCTCCGGTGACTTTATCGCCCGCGGCTTTTTCGATGGGAAGCGGTTCGCCGGTTATCATCGATTCGTCCACGGCGCTGGCGCCTTCGCGAATCGTGCCGTCAACGGGGACGCGTTCACCGGGCTTCACGCGGAGCAAGTCGCCGCGCTTGACCTGCTCCAAGGGCACATCCCGCTCGGCTCCTCCTGATACGAGGTGCGCGGTCCGCGGCGCAAGATGCAGGAGCGCGCGGATCGCTTCGCTGGTGCGCCGGCGTGCCCGCAATTCGAGCACTTGGCCGAGCAGAACCAACGTGGTGATGACGGCGGCGGCCTCGAAATAAACATCCACTCCCCCGTGCATGCCGCGGAAAGACACCGGAAAGAATTGCGGGAACAGCGTTGCAGCGAGACTGTAGAGATAAGCGGCACCGGTGCCAAGGCCGATCAAGGTGAACATGTTGGGGCTGCGATTGCCGAGCGAAGCCCAGAAGCGCTGGAAGAAGGGCCAGCCGCACCAGAGCACCACCGGCGATGCCAGGAGCAGCTCCACTGCATTTTTGGTGGCCGGAACGAGATGGAGGCCCAAGGCTTCGCCGAACATGGAGAGAAGGAGCAGCGGGAACGAAAGTGCGGCGCTGATCCACAAGCGTCTGCGCATGGAGTCGTACTCGGGATCGCGCTGCTCTTCACCAGGGCCAGGGGCGACGAAATCCATGGGTTCGAGCGCCATGCCGCACTTAGGGCAGGTTCCGGGCCCGCTCTGAACGATTTCGGGATCCATGGGACAGGTGTAACGGAGCGGCGCCGCGGCAGGCGCGACAGGTTTGCTTTCCATGCCTGCGGCACCCGGAGCCGCCAGAAATCGCTCTGGTTCTTTTTGGAAGCGTTCCGCGCATCTAGGGGAGCAGAAACAGTAGGTCTTGCCTTTGTACTCCTGCCTGGCGGCAGGCTTCTGCTGATCGACCATCATTCCGCACACGGGATCCTTCTCCTTGGGCGAAGGAGGCAGGATGGGCAAGGCCGGGATGTGTGGGGTGGACATGAAACCTCGCAGCAATAGCTTACTATGTTCGATGTTTTGAGGTCACAGGCGTTGCTGGGTCCTGGCGGTGGGGGCTGGTATAATCCGGCCATGACACTCGTGGAAATCACCTTCGAATTGCAGGCGCCCGTGAGCCTGGAGCAATTGAGCCGCTTGGGAGAGTTCGCCAACACCTATGGATTGCGGCGATTCCGCGTGGACGACCAGAATAACCAAGTGTCGTTCGAATATGACGCTTCGCGGTTGCGGGAAACGCAGGTGGCGCATGTGCTCGGTCAAGCCGGAATCGCGGTCACGCGCAAAGTAAATTAGGCTGCAAAGAGCCAAACCCCGAAAATCCCCTGCCGTTCCTATCAGAACAGCGGCATAGGCCTGAGCATTTGACTTTGGGGATTGTTGCGCACCCCGGACAAGTAGCAGTCTGGCTTGGTAGGCAAAAAAATGGGGCCCCCGCTTGGGACCAGGAGCCCCGAAGGCGCGTTTCAGATGCCGATGTCGTTTTCACACCGGCGCGTGGGGTCATCCATCCTAGCTTCCCTCTCAGAGGCAGGTGGGAACGAGCCATAAGAACCAGCAAGCAAGCCCCTTCCCCCTCACTTGCAGTCCTTGCGTCTCGTTTACTGAAACGCACCCACGGCCTGAGGTATTGCACGAGGAAAGCCAACCTGATTTGGCCATTCCACTCCCCTAAGACATTAAAAACAGATGATTTATGAACAAGACGAGATGGACATGTGCGAACCAAAACTGTCCAGGAGATTCAAAACGGAACGGACACGACTGAGTCGCTACACCGCGCAAACTGGCTTCAGGTTGCCCTAGTACCTCCAGAACCTGGGTAACAATTTTTTCGGGAAGCGGGGGCTATCGGTTTTTCGTGTGTTCCAGGCTGAAACTGTGCCTGCATGAGTTCCTTCTCACTTCATCGCCTTCGCCGACTCGCCACCTGGGTCTTACTGGAGCTCATCCTGGCGGCTGCCGTGATGGCCTTTTCTGTCTGGGCCGACACTTCCGGGCGCGTCAAGGAAACGAAACCTGGCGGCTGCTATTGCGGTTGTGCGATGTCCAAGACTTCGGCGGGCTGCTCGAAGATGTGCGAATTGCCGAAATATGCTTCGCGGTGGTGGGCGGTAACGTGCGCGAAGCCCCGAGCCAATGCTCCGGCGGCGACCCCGGGTGCCGGACCGCGTCTGCCGCGACCCGCGCGCGCAGAGCGGGCAGCGAAATAGTTTTTCACGGATTCTGGGACAACATCCTTGCCGGCTCGTCCAAGAGCTTGGCAAAAATCTCAGGAATCTCAAAGATCGCTTGATTGTTCAGCGCAGCGACGTTTCGGTGAAATGCCGCGAGCATGGCAGGCTCCAGAAGTTGCTTCACGCCCGGCACGATTTCGTCAAAACTGGAAAGAACAATCCCCACACGCTTTTCAATTACCCACTCGGTGTTGTAACGCTCTTGAGGCATAGTCCACGCGTTACGTTCGAGAATGACGGGCAAACGGCGAACCATGGCTTCGGCAATGCTGCCCGGGCCGGGCTTGCCGATCAGAAAATCCGCGGCGCTCATCAGGCGATGCACTTCCTTTGTGAAACCCAGAACATGCAGCGGCAGATTCCAGGAGCGCGAACGGAATTTTTCGGCAAGCTTGTCGTTGCGGCCGCAGATGACGATGAGCTGAACGGGAACGCGCGCGGCGTCCAGCCGCTCCACGATGTCATACATTACTTTGGAACCGAAACCCCCGAAGAGAAGAATGCCTGTGGGCAGATTGGGCTGCAAGCCAAGCTCACGGCGAAGAGCGACAGGGTCCGTCTTATCGGGGAGGTAGAAATCGGGGCGCAGGATCATCCCGGAAGTGGCGAAGATGTGGGACTGTTGCTTGCCCATCGCCCGCGCCTGCTCCACGGCGCGCTCCGTGCCGCAAATGAGGTATTGCTGCTCCAGCGGCTCAATCCAGAAACGCGGCGGAAAATCCGCCAGATCCGTTATCAGGGTGACGAATGGCCGCTCGGGATACACGGAGGACCAGGCTTCGGCAATCTGCCGATTGAAATGGGGAATGACCGAAACCAGCAGGTCGGCGGGGTGCTCGCGAAAGTACCTGGCTAGCAGGCGCACCATCGGCCGGTGAAAGAGCCGAATAGTGGACTGGAGGACACGCAAGAGCTGCGTAACACCCAGCGTCCAGCCGTTGCGCAGGAGGATGTTGTACTGCTCCTGGATGCGGATGCCGGTGAGCTTGCGGAGAACGTCCAACTTATCGGTGAGATCCTGGAACTGAATCAGTTCAATCTGCCAGGGGCGCTGCTGCTGGCCGGCAACGGTTTGCAGGGCGACAGCGGCGTTGCGATGGCCACCACCGCCATCATGAAAGAGAACGTGGATTTTTTTCATCGGGGTCATTGTTGCATGGTCAGGGGAGGCCCGTGCAAGAGCACCCACAATGCCATGTGGAAAACTCAAAAACCCGTTTGTGTTCAATGAGTTCCGTGCGATCTTTCACGGTCAATTCGCGCTGCCTTTATGCACTGTTCATATCCTGTCTTTACCCTTGAAACATGCGCTGCGACCTTCATGTGCATTCAACTGGTTCAGGGATGTGCACCACTCCCGGCTTGAGCCGGATTAGCAAGGAGTCCTATAACGACCCCGCCGAAGTCTATGCCCGTTGCAAGCAACTGGGCATGTCCGTTGTCACCATCACAGACCATGACTCGATCGAAGCCGCGGAAGTGCTCCGCAAGCACCCGGATTTCTTCCTCAGCGAGGAAGTGACAGTGCGCATGCCCACCGGGACGGAGATGCACTTGGGGGCCTATGGGATCACGGAAAAAGATCATGCGGAAATTCAGCGGCGACGCAGCGATTTTATAGCGCTCTTGATGTACCTGACAGAACGTAAGCTTTTCTTCAGCGTGAATCACGTCTTTTCCGGACTGACCGGGCGGCGCGAAGCGGAAGATTTCGCGTGGTTTGCGTCCTACGTGCCGGCGTTTGAGGTGAGGAACGGACAGATGTGGACTGAAGCCAATCGCAGCGCGAAAAGCCTGGCGGAGCGGCTAGGCAAGGCAGGCATTGCCGGGAGCGATTCGCACACGCTAACGGGAGTTGCGCAGACATTCACGGAGGTGCCGGCGGCGCGGACAGTGGATGAGTTCCTGACCGGGCTGCGCGCGGGGCGCGGCTTGGTCCACGGCGAGAATGGCAACTATTTTAAGCTGACGGCGGACATTTTCCGGTTTGCCGGGAGCCTGCTCAAGGAAAAGCCTTGGGCCGCGGTGATGCTGCCGTTGACGGTCTTCGTGCCAGCGATTACCGCCGGGCACTGGCTGAATGAGATCCGCTTCTGCAAACAGTGGACGCATCGCCTCGAAGGAGAAGCGAAGGAGCCCAGAATGTTGTGGGAACTGGATCCCCAATTGAAAACCAGCTGGGCAAACTGAGGTAACGCCATGGCCATGGCCAAAGACATCTGGGGCTACATCGAGAATCGCGATCACCGCGTGATGCGGCGGATGAACCGCTGGAAAGCGCCGCGGTGGTTCCGGTTCTGGATGCTTGCCGCAACGCGGATGGGTGATGGCTGGCTATGGTACAGCCTGGGTACGATTTTGCTGCTCGTTGGTGGACCCCACCGATATGCTGCAGTGGGAGCGGCGGGTTGCGCGGCCATCGTAGGCGTGCTCGTTTTCAAGGCGTTGAAGAGGCTCAGTCGGCGCCCGCGTCCGTGCCAACTCGTGCCGCATTGCTGGTCCAAGGTGCTGCCACCCGATCAGTTTTCGTTCCCGTCGGGCCACACCATGACGGCGTTTGCCATCGCGTTGGTGGTGAGCTACTTCTACCCTTCGCTGGAAGGGCTGCTGTATTTCCTCGCCATCAGCATCGCTTTTTCCCGCGTGGTCTTGGGGATGCATTTCCTGAGCGACGTCCTGGCCGGGGCGGTTCTTGGCACGGCCCTCGGCGTCGCGTCCATCGTCACTTTTGCTTCGTACGGATTCGTCTGACTACCCCAAGGGGCCTGGCTTGGGATGTTCCGAGAGGGCTCTGCGGAAAGCCGCCAGGTTGGATTCGTCGATCACGGCGGTGCCGGTATCCACGAAGGTGGGCAATGGAGCCGCCGGGGCTGTGGCCCAATCCTTGAATTCGTGCACCGCATTATGGTGCAAATCGTCCAGGAACCTCACTCCGTAGAAGGCCATGACATAGGGCTTCTGCACCACGGTTGCCGTGATCCACTTGCGCTCGATTCCGTCGAGCGTCTGCGGATCCTTGTCAAACGCCACAATTTTAATTTTCCCGGTCAGATCCATGCGGTGCAGCTCATCCGCGGCACCCTCTCCTCCCGAGGCTTCCAGGCAAATGATGCCGTCGATTTTTTCCTTCTTTTGCAGGAGCGCGGAGATGCCGTCATAAGCTACCCGCGGATCACCCTTGTCATCGATGGTCTGCACGATCTTGACACCGGCATACTTTTTCAGCGCCTCATTCACGCCCCGCACGCGTTCCTCGCTGTTCAGCTGCCCGCTTATCGTGATAACGACTACGCGGCCCTGTCCGCCCAGCAAATCCGCCATGCGCTTTCCACTTTCTTGCCCCGC
This sequence comes from Candidatus Acidiferrum sp., assembly GCA_049522075.1. GTDB lineage: Bacteria > Acidobacteriota > Terriglobia > Acidiferrales > UBA7541 > Acidiferrum. Next base: position 64,945 of record JBEKOE010000013.1, on the reverse strand, counting down.
GCGGAAGTTGTCCGTGCCGATGAAGAGCACGCGATTCGACTCCGGCGCGTCCGCATCAATGCAGATGACGGGAATGCCTTGCAGGATGGCGTGATCGATGGGCTCCTTGAACAATTTCGGATCGGTCACGGAAACCAGGATGCCCGAGGGATGCTGCGCCACGGCTTGCTGGAAGGCGGTGAGTTCCTCGCTCGGAGAAAATGTCGCAGGCCCGACGACTTCCACCTTGACCCCCATGCTTTTACCGATATCCGTCAGCCCTGCCCCGGCCTCTTGCCAATACGGCAGGTCGATGTTGGCGGCAACAAGAACGTATCGCTCATTCGGCTGGTGGTACGGCGGCGGCTGGCACGCCCCGGCAAAGATCGCCAGCGCCGCAATGCTCAATCCCGAAAAGAATTGTTTGGCTTTCATGTACGGTCTCCTTTTCCGCTGCTCCCCGCTGAGGCACTTCCCGTGGGATGAGACCAGAACGGTTTCGATAGCAGCCTAACACAAGCGCGGTGGGACGGCGATGTGATGGCCGCCGCATGCTAAGGGTTCTTCTTCGTCACCTTGTTCCGGTTTTTCCCCGCGTGGCTGCGCGAGACATGGCTGATACCCCTGTAAAGAAAAGGGAGGCGAAAGGACTTCAACAGACACAATAACCGCACAACAAAACCAGACAGCTACAGCTATATTTTGGAGATCAGGCTTTTTGCGCTTGCCGCCGCAAAAATGTCGGCACGTCCAGATCGTCCTTGGGCACTTCCTGCGCAGCCTCGCGCACATTTTGCGCCACCTGATGTACCACGTTCGGCGGCGTGACCGACAATTCACCCTGCGCCGGCACATCGCGCCCCGCCTTCCACGTCCTCGGCAGGAACGACGGCTTATGTTGCAAGCCCTTTTTGGCCGCTTCCTTGAAGCCCGCCGCGATCACCGTGATTTTGACGGCGTCTTTCATCGCGTCGTCCATGACCGCGCCGAAAATGATATTCGCGTTTTCGTGAGCGGCCTTTTGAATGATGCTGGAGGCTTCATGAACTTCGTGGAGGGAGAGCGAAGAGCTCCCACAAATGTTGATCAGGATGCCTTGCGCGCCTTGAATGGAATTGTCTTCCAGCAAGGGGCTGGAGATGGCCCGATTGGCGGCATCGATGGCGCGGTTGGTGCCCGTGGCGACAGCGGTGCCCATCACGGCATAACCTTGGCCGTGCATGATGGCTTTTACATCGGCAAAATCGCGATTGATGATGCCGGGGACGGTGATGATGTCCGAAATGCCCTGCACGGCCTGCCGCAGAATGTCGTCGGCGATGCGAAACGCGTCGAAGAAGCTGGTGCCAGGCTCGACGGTCTCCATCAGGCGTTCGTTGGGAATCACAATGACCGTATCCACGACTCCGATGAGTTCCTGCAATGCCTGCTCCGCCTGGAGCATGCGGCGCTTGCCTTCAAACGCAAAGGGCTTGGTGACCACGGCAACGCTGAGAGCGCCGATCTCGCTAGCCAACGAAGCCACCACGGGAGCCGCGCCGCTGCCCGTGCCTCCGCCAAGGCCGGAAGTGATGAAGATCATGTCCGCGCCTTCGAGGGCTTCAATGATTTTTTCCGTATCTTCGAGGGCTGCCTTCCGGCCAATCTCCGGATTTGCGCCCGCGCCGAGACCCTTGGTGAGTTTCGCGCCGAGTTGCAGTTTTACGGGGGCCTGGGAGAGTCTGAGGGCCTGCAGATCGGTGTTGGCTGCGATGAACTCCACGCCTTCCACTTTGGCGCGGATCATGCGGTTAACGGCATTGCAGCCGCCGCCGCCCACTCCAATCACTTTCAGCTTGGCGGGCTGTAGCTCCTCGCTGAAACTCATCCGGATACCTGCGTCTTTCGCTGTCATGCTTCTCCCCCTGTCCGGCTGGTTCAAATCCTTTATAAAACCCGTATTTAGGCGATTCCACAGGGAGTTTTTCCGGGCTGTGGAAAACCCAACTATCGAGATCTCCCGCCCTCTCCCGGTGCGAATCCCCTTGGATCACGGCAATCCCGCGCCAACGTTCAGCAAGCCTGCGAACCGTTAGGAGCAACCACGTGGCCGCCAGCAATGGCGCAGCGGCGCGTGTTTCCGCTGGGATCAGGCTCCCACGAACATTGACTTCAACTTCGCCACGAAGTTTCCCGAACGCTGCTGCGCGTTCCTTCGCGCCTTCGCGGCATACAGCACAAGTCCAACGGCCGTGGCGTACTCGGGCTGAGCCACCTGTTCCGGCAAATCCTGGATTCCCCGGGGCTCGGCGATGCGCACGGGCAGATGGAAACCTTGCTCCGCGAATTCGGCGAATCCGTTCAGGCGCGCGCCGCCACCCGCAAGGACAAGCCCCGCGGGGATCTGGGAGTCCAGACCGGCACGCCGCAAATCGTCGGCGATGAGCGCCAGAAGTTCCTGCGCGCGCGGTTCGATAATGTCCGTGAGCATGCGCGAAAAAATCGTACGCGGGGGGCGATCGCCGACGCTGGCGATTTCAATGGAGTTATCCTGGCGCAGAAGATTTGCTGAGGCGCACCCGTGATGGCGCTTGATCTTCTCGGCTTCGGGAATGGGCGTCCGTAGGCCAACCGCCAGATCGTTGGTGAAATGATCGCCGCCAATGGCCACCGCGCCGGTGTGGCGCACGACTCCTCCGCCGTAAACGATCAACTCGGTGGTTCCGCCCCCAATATCGAGCAGGCAGCAACCCAGTTCGCGTTCATCCGGGGTCAGGCAGGCTTCCGCGGCGGCCAGTGGCTCGAGTACCGTGTCGTTGATGAGGATGCCGGCCTTGTTTGCGGCGGTCACCAGGTTTTGCGTCGCGGCGATGGAAGAAGTGACGATATGAACGTTCGCTTCCAGCCGTTGGCCGACCATGCCCACGGGATCGCGGATGCCATCCTGGGCATCGACGATGAACTCATGCGGGAGAACATGCAGCACTTCGCGGTCATCGGGAAGAGAGATGTTGCGCGCGGCGTCAATGGCGCGGCGCACATCGTCGCGTTCAATGTCGCGGGAACGCGGCCCCAGCGGGATGCCGCCGCGGCTGTTGACACCGCGAACGTGGCTGCCGGCTACACCAATGGTGGCGGCTTCCACGGGAATGTTAGCGACGCTTTCGGCTTCTTCCACCGCGCGGCGAATGGAGCTGACCGTGGAGTCCAGATTGACGATGAGCCCTTTGCGCAGCCCCTTGGATTCCGCGGCGCCGAGCGCAAGAAAACGTACCTGCTCGTTCTCGATTTCCGCGAGCAACGCGCAGGTCTTGGTGCTGCCGATATCCAGCCCGACGAGGTACTTGTCTTTCTTTGCCAAAATGCTCTCCTGAATGCGGCCTATTTTTGCTTCTCGGCGGAGGCGGAGGTGTCGGGGTTCACCACTACCTGCCGGGAATACTGAAGATCGATGGACTGCACGCGGCCGGCATTGGCCTGCCATTGCGCGAAGTTTTCCACCAGCATGCGGTACTTGCCGGTGAAATCGCTCTGGCCGAAATGCACGGTGACCGCCTGAGCGGCATCGCCGGAGCCAAGCCCGGTGAGAACGGCGCGCAGATCGCGCGGGTTGCCGAGGTCCAGTTCGCTGACGCGCTCCGAAGAGCCCGCGCGCACCAACTCAATATCCTTCAGGAATTCCTGGTACATTTGCATGCGCTTTTCACGTTCTTCGCGCGGCATGCTTTCCGAAAGTCCGGTAACGATCGGGAAATGGAAGTCTTCGCCCTCCGGCCGGTCGAGCAGCACGCCATGCGCATCCACGAGGACCAGCTCGGAGCCATTGCGGAAAAAGGCGATTGGCGTGCGCTCGGTGATTTCAATGCGCAGATGATTCGGTAGGATGCGCTGCACGCTGGCTTCCTCCACCCAGGCGAGCTCTTGGATCTGCGTGCGGCGTTCATCCAGCGGAATGCGCAGAACACTGCGGTTGCGATCGTGCACGAAAAGCTTCTGAATCTCTTCGCGAGGCACGATGTGGTTGCCGGCCACTTCGATCTGGTCGGGCTTCACCAGGAGCATTTGCGGCGAGTACAAGGCATAGCGCACCGCGTAAAATGCGGCGGTGACAGCAATCGCGCCGATTACTGTCCAGAGAAACACCCGGCGATAGAACGGCCAGGTCTTGCCGCTGAATTTCTTGCGGCGAATCTCCACCGGCTTCTGGCGGCGCAGATAACGCGGCTCTTCGTCCGCCACCAGCTCGGGCCGGTAGGGTTCCTGGTCAGCCGCGGCGGCGGCCGCGGAAGAGTTCCGCTGCATGGGCTTCAGGCGTTCCAAACGACCACCTCGTTTTCGAGAGTAACTCCATAGGCCCCGCGCACCCGTTCGCGAACGCCGGCAATCAGCGCCAGCATGTCCGCGGCGGAGGCGTGGCCTGCATTGATAAAAAAGTTCGCGTGGCGTTCGCTGACTCGCGCGTCGCCCACCGCAAAACCCTTTAGTCCGAGCTCGTCAATCATGCGGCCCGCGGATGCTCCCGGTGGGTTCTTAAAGATGCACCCGGCGCTCTTCTGACCGAGCGGCTGGCTGGCGCGGCGCTTTTCATTGCAGATGCGAATGCCTTGGAGAATTTCAGGGTACGGTTTGGAAGGAAGTTCCAGTTTCACTGAAAGCATCATATCATCGGGCGCGAACGAGGTGTGCCGGTATTCAAAGGAAATTTGCTGGCCGCGCAGGGTTTCGAGCCTGCGGGCGGCCGCGCGGTAGAGCTTGACTTCGCGGACGTAGGAACCAATTTGCGTGCCATAGGCGCCCGCGTTCATTCGCAGAGCGCCGCCCACGGTGCCCGGCACGCCGATGAGGCCTTCCATCCCGCCCAGGTTGTGCTTGGCGCAGAACGTCACGGTGCGCCCCAGATCCGCGGCCGCATCCACCGACGCAACGTTCCCCTCGATGACCACATCGGGATCGTGGTCCTCCAATTGGAGGACCACGAACGGCAATTCGCCATCGATTACCAGGAGATTCGAGCCCCCTCCGAGGAATTTGTGCGGGATGCCCTGGCCGTCGAGCAAATTCAGAAGATCGGGAATCGCATCGTGGCGACGGATGCTGAGGAGATCCGTGGTGCCGCCGATGCCGAGGTAGGTGAGCTCGGCAAGCGACACGGCGGGTTTCCATTCGACATCGAGTTCCCGAAACGCCGTCAATAATTTGGGATCTTCAATCCGCATCCTTTACCCCGTTCATCACCCGGTATTCCGTGCCCAGCAGGACCATGAATTCGCCGCTGGCCCGGCTGACGTTTCCTGCACCGATGGTTAAAATCGCGTCGCCCGGCTTGGCTTCCCGAAGAATGAATTCGATGGCCGCTTGCATGGAGCGATAGTAGTGAACATTCTTGTGCCCCGCTTCGCGAATCGTGTTGGCAAGCGCTTCGCTGCTGATTCCGACAATCGGCGCTTCGCTGGCCGCGTAAATGTCAATCAGAACCAGCAAGTCTGCCTGATTAAACGAGCGGGAAAACTCATCCCAAAGATGTTGCGTGCGGGTGTAGCGGTGCGGCTGGAAGAGCACCAGCTGGCGATTGAACTTGCAGCCGCGCGCGGCTTCCAGCGTGGCGCGAATCTCGGCGGGATGATGGCCATAGTCGTCCACGACCGTAATGTTGTTGATGCTCCCCTTGATATCGAAGCGGCGGCCCACGCCGGCAAATTTTGCCAGACCTTCGCGAATCAGATCGGAAGCTACATTCAGATAGAGCGCGACAGCCGCGGCCGCAGCAGCATTGCGCACATTGTGGATCCCCGGCGGATGCGGCAGAAGGAACAGACCGAGGTCATCCCCTTTGTAAGTAAGGCGAAATTCGCTGCTGAGACCCTGGAGCCGGATGTCGCTGATCACCAGATCGGCCTGGCTCGACGTGCCATACGTAATAATCGGGCGCTTCACATCGGGGATGATCGCCTGGACATTCGGCTCGTCAACGCAAAGAATTGCCGCGCCATAGAAAGGCACGCGATTCACGAATTGCAGAAAGGCAGCCTGGATGTCTTCCAGCGAAGAATATTGGTCGAGATGTTCACGATCAATCGTGGTGACGGCCGCCACGACCGGGGCAAACATCAGGAAGCTACGGTCGCTCTCATCGGCTTCCACGACAAAATACTCGCCGCGTCCCACGCGCGCGGTTGTGCCGGCCTGATTGACCCTGCCGCCAACGACAAATGTCGGATCGAGATGAGCGGCCGCGAGGATCGAAGCAACCATGGATGTTGTGGTGGTCTTGCCATGCGCGCCAGCCACTGCAATGCCATATTTCAGGCGCATGAGCTCGGCCAGCATCTCGGCGCGGGGAATAACCGGAATTTTGCGCTTGTGAGCTTCGGTGACTTCCGGATTGTCTGACTTCACCGCCGAGGAAATAACCACCACGTGCGCGCCTTCGACGTTTTCGGCCTTGTGGCCTTCAAAGATGGTTGCGCCCAGATCCTGCAGCCGCTCGGTGATCGTGGAGAGTTTGATGTCCGAGCCGGAAACGGAATAGCCCAGCGTGAGCAGGACCTCGGCGATGCCGCTCATGCCGATGCCGCCGATACCTACCATGTGAATGCGTTGAAAATTGCGAAACGTTACCATCATGCTCGTAGCGGTTCCTTCCGGCTCGCTTGCCCCGATCCTCGAGGGGCTCGCCGCGCGGCCTCTTCAATCAAATCCACGATCTCGCGCGCCGCGTCCGGGTGGGCCTGGCGGCGTGCCGACATCGCTAAGTTTTCGATCTCCCGGGGCTGGTCGAGGAGGGAGAAGATCTCGCGGGTCAAACGATCCGCGGTGAGTTCCTGCTCGGGGATCAGGCGTCCCGCGCCCGCGCCGGCCATTTCCTGCGCGTTGCGCAACTGGTGGCTGTCCGTGGCGTGCCCAAAAGGAATGAAGATGGCGGCCCTGCCGGCCGCAGCCACCTCCGCAGCGGTGATCGCGCCGGCCCGGCAGACGATGATGTCCGCCCAGGCAAAGCGCTCCGCCATGTTCGACAGAAAGGGGGCCACCTCCGCAAGAAACTCACGCCGCGCGTACGCGGTGCGTACTGCATTATAGTCGCGTTCGCCGGTCTGGTGCACAATCTGCAGCTCATTTTTTCGCGCCGCGAGAAGATCCATGGCATCCACAAACGCTCGATTGATCGGTAAAGCACCCTGGCTGCCTCCGGTAATCAGCAAGCGAAAGGGTTTCTCGGGCTTACGCGGAGGGATCGAAAAGAACTCCGCGCGCACGGGGCAGCCGGTGACGACCGCCTTTTCTCCCCAGTCGCGAGCAGAAATTTCATAGCCAGTGGCGATGCGCTGCGCCAGCCGCGAAAGCACCTTGTTGGTAAATCCCGGCGCCGCGTTGGGCTCAAAAATTACGTTGGGAATGCCGCGCAACCAGGTCGCCAGCAACATGGGTCCGGCGGCATAGCCTCCCACGCCGAACGCCACAGCGGGCTTGTGGCGCTTTAGCACGCCGAACGAATCCGCCAGGCCGCTTGCCAGCATGGCGAGATTCCTGAGCAGGGTCGTGCCACCCTTGCCTTTCAGGCCTGCGACGCGAATCGTCTCCAGTGGCAGCCCGGCTTGCGGCACCAGCTTCATTTCAACCCCGCGTTGTGTTCCCACCAGCACGACTTCCCTCTCCGCTCCTCGTGATAACCACTCCCGCGCAATCGCGATCGCGGGGAAAACATGACCGCCGGTGCCGCCGCCTGCAATCAGGAGCTTCATTCGCGGCCTCTTTTACGCCTCCACCATGGTGCGGCTGCCAGCATGCTGAGCAATATTCAGAAGCACGCCCGTTGCCAACAGCATCGCCAGCAAACTCGAGCCGCCATAGCTCACAAACGGCAGCGGGATGCCCTTGGTGGGCATCATCCCCAGCACCACCGCGAAATTGATGAACGACTGGCAGAGCACCATGGCGGTTACGCCGAGGGCCAGCATGCGCCCAAATCCGTCCGGAGCGTTAAACGTGGCGCGCAAACCCCGCCAGGCATAAACCGCGAATAGAGTAATGACAACCACGGCGCCGATGAAGCCGAGTTCCTCGCAGATGACAGCGTAAATAAAATCCGTGTGGGCTTCGGGCAGATAGAAGAGTTTTTGCTTGCTCTCCATCAGGCCGACGCCTGTGAAGCCGCCGGAGCCCACCGCGATCAGCGATTGCAGCAATTGAAAGCCGGCTCCTTGCGGATCGGAATCCGGATGGAGAAACGACAACAGGCGCGCCTGGCGGTAGGAAACGAAATAGATCAGCGCAAAGAGCGCTGGCAGCGCCGCGCCAACGCCAACGGCCACCCACTTCCAGGAGAGGCCTGCGACGAACAGGATCGCCATCATGATCAGCACAATGTCCACCGATGTGCCCAGGTCCGGCTGCGCCACGATCAAGCCGACGCAAACCAGAATTGGGGCGACCGCCGGAAGAATCGTTTGCAGCAGATCCTGTTTGCGGAATTCCAGGCTGGTGGGCGTGCGCCGCCGCAAATCCAGAAACCACGCCAAGTAGAGGATGACCGCAAGCTTGGCAAACTCCGATGGCTGGATGTGCACCGGCCCAAAGCGGATCCAGCGATGCGTGGCGTGAGATTTATCCAGGAAAAATGTGCCGATCAGCATCACCACCACGAGGCACAGTGCCAAATAGACAACTGCCGGTTCACGCAAGCGGTGGTAATCGAGTTTCATCAGCGCGAACATACCCAGCAGCCCCAACAAAAGCCACACCGCCTGGCGCGCGAGAAAGTAGTACGAATGGGCGTACTGTTGCTGCGCGGTCACGGCAGAGGCGCTAAAAATCATGACCGCGCCCAGCAGGCACAGCACCAGCGTCACACCAAAGAGCCAGCGGTCGGTATCGGAACTTCTTGGCAATTCATTCACTCCTTATCCGAAGAATTCTGTGCGGAAGTCGCGTCCAACTGATGAACGAGTTCCTTGAAGACCCGCCCGCGCTGCTCGTAATTCTGGAACTGGTCGAAGCTGGCACAGGCCGGGGCCAGAACCACGATGTCTCCGGGCTGCGCGGCATGCGCGGCGAGCTCCACCGCGCGGTCCAGGGTGGCGGCGCGTTCGATGGCCACGCTCCCGGTGATCTGCTTTTCAATCTTGTCCGCGGCCGCACCAATTAGCAGCGCGAGAATGGCTTTTTCGCGCAGCGGCTTTTGCAGGGCGGTGTAGTCGCTGCCCTTGTCCTTCCCACCCAGAATGATGAGGATGCGACCGGGAAAGGCGTCCAGGGCCTTCAGCGTGGCGTCCACATTTGTGGCCTTCGAATCGTTGAAGTAGCGCACGCCGGCGATTTCTGTGACGAATTCCAGCCGGTGCTCCACGCCCGCGAAGCTGCGAACCGCCTGCGCAATGGCGGTTGTGTCTACACCCGCCAGGCGTGCCGCCGTCACAGCGGCCAGAACATTTTCGAGGTTGTGCGCGCCCGCCAGAGGAATCTCCGCCCGCTTCATTACGAATTCTTCTTTCGCGTGGTGCACGATGACGATGTCATCCCCGCTAAGACAGGCGCCCTGCTGCACTCGCTGCTTGCGGCTGAACCAGAACTCTTGCGGCTTCTTCGGAGCGCAATTCACCGTCGGCGGATCATCGGCATTCAGCACCGCGGCGTCGAGCTCCGTCTGGTTCTCGAAAATACGCGCTTTGGCGCCCGCGTAAGCTTCCATGGTCTTGTGGCGGTCCAGATGATCGGGCGTGAGGTTCAGGAAAAGTCCGATGTCCGGGCGAAACTTCTCGATGAGTTCCAGTTGAAAGCTGCTGAGTTCCGCGACGGTGACCGTGTCGCCCTTCATCTCTTCCACGCAGGAGATCAACGGCGTGCCAACGTTTCCCGCCAGGAAGGTGGGAATGCCGGCGCTCTGGAGAATGTGGTGAACCAAAGTCGTCGTGGTCGTCTTGCCGTTTGACCCGGTGACGCCGATCAGTTTGCCCTCGAGGAAACGGTACGCCAGCTCGATTTCGCTCCAAACCGTGATGCCCTTCGAACGCGCGGTCTGAAGAAAGGGATTGTCGGCCGGCACACCCGGGCTTGGAATAATCAGGTCCTGCGCAAGAAATGTTTGCTCCGTGTGCCCGCCGAGTTCCAGCGTCACACCCGCTTCGCGCAACTTTGCGGGAGCATCGCCAAGTTCGCCTTCTGCGCGCGACTCTGTGGCCGTGACAATCGCGTTGTGTTTGGCACAGAAGAGCGCCGTGGCCACGCCGGTCCGCGCCAGTCCCACGACCAGCACGCGCATTTTCCGCAACTCAATCGAACCTGGCATATCGTCGACCGCAGAACCTTTCAGAGGACGTACTTCACCGCAATTTCAGCGTCGTCAAGGCAAACAACGCAAACACCAGCGCCGCAATCCAGAAGCGCACGATCACCTTGCTCTCGCTCCAACCTAGCAGCTCAAAATGGTGGTGGATAGGCGCCATGCGAAAAATCCGCTTGCCGCGCAATTTGAACGAACCCACCTGTAAGATCACGGAGAGTGCTTCGATGACGAAAATCCCGCCGACGAAGAGCAACAGCACTTCCTGCTTGATGATCACCGCGACAGTCCCCAATGTTCCGCCAAGCGCCAGCGAGCCCACGTCGCCCATGAACACTTCCGCGGGATGCGCGTTGTACCAGAGAAAGCCGAGCGACGCGCCGACCAGCGCACCGCAAAAGACTGTGAGTTCGCCGATGCGCGGGATGTACTGAATCTCAAGATAGTTGGCCCAGCGCGAATTGCTGCTCACGTAGGTGAGGACCGTGAGCGCGCCCGCGGCAATCACCGTGCAGCCAATGGCCAGGCCATCGAGCCCATCCGTAAGGTTCACGGCGTTAGAGCTGCCGGTAATCACCAGCGCCACAAACACCAGAAACGGCAGAAATGCCAGCGGCCAGAGGTGATTCGAATGCAGCAGCCCGTGGATAACCAGATCCGGGTGCAAACGCTTGAAAAATGGCAATACGAGCTGCGTGGAATACGCGAAGTGCGTGGCCAAAACGAGCAGAGTAATCCCCACAACGCTGCTGACCAGAAATTGCAGCGTGAGTTTGCGCTTGCCGGTCAATCCGAGATTCTGCCGCTTGGCGACCTTTGCGTAATCGTCCACAAAACCGATGGCGGCAAACGCCAGCAAGGCAAACAGCGCGAGCAGGACGAACTGGTTTTCAAGATCAGCCCAGAGCAGCACGGGCACGGCTGTGGAAATGACGATTAACACGCCGCCCATCGTTGGCGTTCCGGCTTTCTTCTTGTGTTCCTCCGGTCCTTCCTCGCGAATGTACTGCCCGATCTGGAGTTCGCGCAGTTTGCGGATCAGCCACGGCCCGAACACCAGCGCCAAAAACATCGCTGTCAAGCTGGCATAGACCGTGCGAACGGTGATGTAGCGAAACACGTTCAGCGGGCTGAAATATTTCTGCAGCACGTGGTAGAGGAGGTAGTAAAGCATCTCAGTGACCCACATCCGCACTGGGCCGGGCATCCTCCGGCGCAAAGCGCCCCAGCAGCGCTTCGACGATGCGCTCCATCTTGACGCTACGCGAGCCTTTCACCAGGAGCACGTCGCCCGGCTTCACAAAATCAATAAGGAAATTGGCGGCATCCACGGGCGAGGCAAAAAATTTGGTGCGTTCGCGCGGAAGTCCAGCGGCCACGGCACCCTCCACAATCTGCGCAGCATCACCCTGCACGCCAATTACGAAGTCCACTTTGCCGGTCTTGGCCGCGAAAGCGCCACCCTCGCGATGAAGCTGCGCCGAACTCAGTCCGAGCTCCCGCATCTCTCCCGCAGCAAGAATGTGCCGCTGAAAACCTGGCGTGGCCGCCAGCAGGCTGGTCATCGCCTGGAGGGCGGCAGGACTCGAATTGTAAGAGTCGTTGATCAAAGCAAATCCATTCGTAAAGCGAACCAATTCGCCGCGCATCGAAGGCGTGCGTAAGCCGGGAAAAATCCGTTGCGCTTCCGCGACGCCGATGCCCCAAACGCTGGCAGCGGCGATGGCCGCGAGCGCATTCAAGACGACATGCCGCCCTGGAAGTGACATCTCGATGCGCGTGCGCTTCCCCCTGTGCACAAGCGTGAATGCGGAGCCCAGCGCCCCGCGATCCTCGATGTCCTCCGCCTGGTACTCAGCCGGCTTTTCAATTCCGTAGAAAATCACCTTGCCCGGAGCGACCGCAGCCATCGCCGCCACGCGCGGGTCATCGGCGTTCAGCACCGCCAGCGAACGCGGGCCGTTCAACCCTTCGACCAGTTCCCGTTTCGCCAGCGCAATCTCGTCCACGGAGGAAAAGTTCATCAAGTGTGCCGGTGTGACGCGCAGCTCGATGGCCACATCCGGCAGCGCAATCGCCGCAAGACGCTTCAGTTCACCCGGGAAAGACATCCCCATTTCGAGCACGGCAACATCGTGCGTTTCTTCCAGGCGAAACAGCGTCAACGGCAGCCCGTACTCGTTATTGAAATTGCCCTCGGATTTCAGGACCCGTAACTTCGCGCCCAGCAGTGCCGCCAGGATCTCTTTCGTTGTAGTTTTCCCGACGGAACCCGTGATTGCGCAGACTTTGCGGCCCCAATCCTTGCGCACTGCGCGTGCCAACTGGTGCAGCGCCGTGAGGGTATCGGGAACGGTGATGCAGCGGTCCTGCAGCCATCCCGGATATTTCGAGAGGAGCGGCCCCGCCACCACTGCCGCCACTGCCCCGCTTTCCAGGGCGGCGGCAACATAGTCGTGTCCATCGTGACTAGGACCGTGTATGGCAACGAAGAGTTCTCCGGGACGTAGCGTGCGAGAATCAATCGAGACGCCGGCCAGCCGGGCCACGGGGTCCAGCCCATGCCCCGGCTCTCCCGCCACCGCGTCAGCCACTTGTGTAAGCGTCCACCGCATAGTTGCCTCAATAGGTTGGCTTTCCCCAGGGTTCGGGCGAAGCGTCCACCTCGTCCGTAAAGCACATCTCTGTGCGTTTTCACCGGTTGAGGGCTCCTCCTTCTGACTTGTCTGCGAGCTACTTCCTTGGCTCGCAGGCCCTCGTCCCAGGGCAGCAGACGAGCGCGCTACGTGCCAAATCCTGAGCCACCATGGGGCTCCGTATAGCCGCGTTCGCGCAAGGCCTTTCGCGCCTCTTCGCGATCATCAAAATGAATGGTGTGGTCGGCGAAGACCTGATAGTCCTCGTGGCCCTTGCCCGCCAGCAGCACGATATCGCCCGCTTGGGCTTCGTCAATCGCCAACGCGACGGCTTTGCCGCGGTCCGGCTCGATCATGTATTTCCCGCCGGACTTCTGCATGCCCACCACGACGTCGCTGATGATCTTCAGCGGATCTTCCTGGCGCGGATTGTCGCTGGTGAGAATCGAGAGGTCGCTCAGCCGTCCGGAAAGTTCTCCCATGATGGGACGCTTGGTGCGGTCGCGCGAGCCGCCGCAGCCAAAGAGCGTGATGATGCGGCCCTTAGGATTAAGTTCGCGCGCGGTGCGGATCAGATTTTCCAGAGCGTCGTCCGTGTGCGCGTAGTCCACCACAACCAGGAAGGGTTGCCCCATATCCACGCGATGGAACCGGCCCGCTACCGCTTCCAGATTGCGAACGCCTGTCTCGATGATCTCGCTGGAAAAACCCAGCGCGATACCCGCGCCCACGGCAGCCAGTATGTTGTAGACGTTGATCCGGCCCACCAACGCCGATTGCACCTGGATTTTCCCGTTAGGTGTCTGCGCCACAAAATTCAGGCCGCCGAAGCTGAGCTGGAATTTCTTCGCCGTCAGATCGGCGCCATTCTGCAAGCCATAGGTGAGCGTTTTCTGGCCCAGCCCAAGCAGTTTCTTGCCCCACTCGTCGTCCGTGTTCACCACCGCCGCATCCGGCGCGCCGGCGCCTGTGCCCTCAAATAGCCGCCGCTTGGCCGCGAAGTAGTTGTCGAAATTTTTGTGGAAGTCGAAGTGATCTCGCGTGAGATTCGTGAAAACAGCCGCGGCAAAATGGCAGCCCCACAAGCGGTCCAGCGCCAGCGCGTGCGAGCTCGCTTCCAGCACCGCAAATGTTCCCTGCGCATCGCGAATCTCCGCGAAGAAACTTTGCAGGTCCACCGATTCCGGCGTGGTATTTTGCGCCGGATGTTCACCGCGGGGCGTGTGGTAGGCAATTGTGCCGAACAATCCGGTCTGCGCACCCGAGGCGCGCACAATGGAATCGATCAGCGAACTCGTGGTGGTTTTGCCATTCGTTCCCGTGACGCCGACAAGTGTCAGCGCATTCGCGGGCTTCCCAAAGAAATTTGCAGCGGTAAGGGCCAAGGCTTTCCGCGCCTCACTCACCTGCACCCAGGCGACGTTTCCCCGCCACTCCGCCGGCACGGGGTCTTCGCTGAGGACCACAACGGCGCCGCGCGACGCCGCGTCTTTCGCGTAGATATTCCCATCGGTGGCCACACCGTGAATCGCCACAAACAGCGCTCCCGCCTGTACCTTGCGCGAGTCGCAGGCAATTTGCCGGATGCACAAATCGGGCGAAGACACCGCGGTATGCAGTTTCACACCTTCCAAAAGGGAGCCCAGCGTCGGTCCTACGAGGTGTGCCTGCTCAGCCACAGTGTGTTTCCGTTCGCCCTCGCCGCGTTTGGCGGCACTGCTCTGCACTTCGTCCGCAACCGTAATCCCGTTGCTCATTTGCCCAATAAAGCCTTTTCCTAGCGCACATTGCCAGCATGCGCCGGAGTGCCGCCAAATTGCACGGTCACCTTGCTCCCCCGGCGGACTTGCGACCCCGCTGCTGGTGATTGTTTAGAGGCAAGCCGGCTGCCAACCAGGATCGGGTTCAGTCCGAGCCGCAAGCACGCCTCCGTTACCTCACGCATGGTTTTCCCGGTAAAGTCGGGCACCGGAATGTCGCCGCCCTCGTCCACGGCCACCGTCACTTCCGGCAACTTGGGCTCGGGGCTCTTGGCGGGCACTTCCTTTGGCTCCGCGTCTGCGGATCCCGGCAGAGTATTGAAATCTACGGGTGCCAGATCATCGAGCGACTCGCTCTCTGCCCTCGCTCCTTGGTGATAGGCCGTCTGCACCAGGCGCGGACTCACCGGCACATCGCGCGGCACATCCAGATACGACAAGACTTGTTCGGCGATCCTCTTGAAGACCGGCGCCGCCACATCACCGCCGCCGTGGGGGTATCCCCCGGGAGAATCGAGGGAAACCAGAATGGTAACCGCCGGATTGTTGATGGGGGCAAATCCGGTGAACGAAGCAATCACATTGGTGCGGGAGTAGCGGCCCGTCGCCGGATCAATCTTCTGGGCCGTTCCCGTCTTTCCCCCGGCAGTCCAACCGTCGAGCCGCGCGGCTTTCCCCGTTCCATTAAGGATCACGCCTTCCATCAGGTGCCGCAGCGTCGCCGCCGTCTCCGGACGGATCACGCGGCGCGGTTCGGCAGGCGCTGAAGGACCATCCAGCACCACAATCTGCTCCCCGCGGGTCATTTGTTGAACGGCATGCGGCTTGTACAGCAGGCCGCCATTTGCCACGGAGGAAACCGCCGTGACCATTTGCAGTGGCGTTACCCCAATTTCCTGTCCCATGGAAATTGCGCCGATGGAAACCGGCATCCAGTGTTGCAGGCGCTCCACCAAACCTCGGCTCTCTCCGGGCAGGTCCACGCCCGTGGGCGTGCCAAATCCAAAACCACGGATGTAATCGTAAAACTTCGGCGCGCCCAATCGCAGGGCAATCTTCATTGCTCCCACGTCGCTGGAGTTCGCCAGGATTTCGGAGACGGTGAGGATTCCATACGCCTTGTGATCGTGGATGCGGCGCCCGCCCACCACCAGCGAACCGTTTTCGCAATCGAACCTTTCTTCCGGTCGAATGAGGTTCTGGTCGAAGGCCGCCGCGAGGGTCACCAGCTTGAACGTCGAGCCCGGCTCATAAATCGCGCTGATGGCGCGGTTCATGCGCGCTTCCGCGGGAGCATCCGCGGCCGCATTAGGATTGAATTTGGGCCAATTGGCCAATGCCAGGAGCGCCCCGGTATTGGGGTCCTGCACGATGACGGTGCCGGCGACGGCGTGGGTCTTCTCGATCGCTGTGGCCAGCTCACGTTCGGCGATGTACTGCACTTTCTCATCGAGCGTCAGCACAACGCTCGTGCCGCGGTCACGCTGCGCTTCCCCGCCATCAAACCAGCGTTGCTTCGCGTCAGCCATCACCACAATCTTTTCGCCCTGGCCCCGGATTACGTTGTCGTACTCATGCTCGATTCCGCCAAGCCCTTTCTCGTCCACGTCCACAAATCCCACAACATGCGCGGCCAGATCCCGTTTCGGGTAATAGCGCTGATTCTCCTCCTGAAAGTAGACGCCTTTCAGATTCAGGGACTTCACCGCTTCCGCCTTCTCCGGCGGGAGTTTTCGTCTAATCCAGACGAATGTGCCGCCAGCCTCCAGTTTCGCTCGAATCTCCTCTTGCGGAGTTGCCAGCACGCCGGAGAGCAGCCGCGAAGCCATGGCCACGTCCTTCACCTCGGAGGGCACGGCAAACGCTGATTGCACGGGCATGCTCATCGCCAGCGCTTTCATCTTGCGGTCATAGATCGCGCCGCGTTTGGGTGTGATTTCGATGACGCGCCGCTGCTGCCGCGACGCGCGGGCCATGTACTCGCTGTGACGGAAAAGCTGCAGGTAGGCAACGCGGCCCAAGACCGCGGTCATCCAGAAGAGGGCCACGCCGGCAAGTATCAGTAAACGGACATGAACTCTATCCTGCTGCATGGCTCCTGATATCGGCTCGCGCTTTGGGCAGATTCCAAAGGTGTTTCGCAACTCGGACAAGTGCAGCCGCCGCCATGTTGGCGCACGCTATTAGGGCGCGTGGTTCGGCCACACATAGCGCACGGCAGCCACTTGCGAGCCGTCGAAAGCCGAGTACTCGCGCACCTGCGCCGGGGTGGGTTCGGTCAATCCCAGATCGTGCCGTGCCAGCAAGTCGATGCGGCGGGGATCGCGCAGCGTCGCGATTTCCAACTTCAGCGCCCCATTCAGCGCGAGCGACTGCGCCTGCTTGACGCGCAGGTCTTCCAATTGAAAACTTAGGTCAATGCAGCGGAAGTGCTGGTAGATGTAGAGCATGCAGCAAATCGCAACGACGGCACCGAGCGCCGCCGTCTTGTACAGATTGCGCATTTTGACCGGTTCGACGTGGCGCACCAGGCGCGTATTGTCGATCCGTTTCACCGTGTGAAACTCCACCATCGCCGGCTTGTTCTTTCCCACCATGGTTACACCTTTTCCGCGCACCGGAGTTTCGCGCTTCGCGATCTCGGGTTCGCCGCCTGCTCTTCCGGGCCGGGCACAATCACGTGTTTGGTGAGCACCTTGAGCGTTCCGGCCTTATCCGCTTCCTGGAACGCGTGCTTCACCGGGCGGTCTTCGCGCGAGTGATAGGTCAACACCACCCAGCGTCCGCCAGAATTTAAAGTGGCAGGGGTCCGGGAAAGAAACTGCCCGAGTTCCTCCAACTCTCGATTCACCGCTATCCGCAGCGCCAGAAACGTTTTTGTCGCGGGATGCAGTTTCTGCCTTCCCCATTGCTTCCGAACGCCTGCCACAACCGTTGCCAGGTGCGCGGTGTCCCGAATGGGCCGCGCTCTCACGATCGACCTGGCGATCCTTCTGGAATCGCGCTCCTCCGCCTCGCGGTAGAGCAGATCGGCCACTTCCTTCTCCGGCCAGCGATTCACAATCTCTTCAGCGGTCAATTCGTCTTCGGCCAATTCCCCGCTGCTCATGCGCATGTCCAATGGCCCCGCTTCCCGGAACGAAAAACCGCGTTCCGGCTGGTCAAGCTGCATACTCGAAACTCCCAAGTCGGCCAAGACCCCGTCCACCTTCGCTATCCCCAATCCTTGTACGGCCTCCGCAATCCTCGAGAAGGCGGTGTGTACGAGGGTCACCCGGCTCGCAAATTCTTTCAAACGCTCCCGGGCGATCGCCAGCGCCTGTGCGTCCCGGTCCAGGCTGATCAAGCGGCCGGACGACAACCGGGCGGCGATGGCCGCCGAGTGCCCGCCGGCCCCCAGTGTGGCGTCCACGTAAATTCCGTCTGGCTTGATTCGCAGCCATTCCAGCACCTCGACCAGAAGAACCGGTAAATGTGGTGCGCCCAATTCCCTCTGCCTGTCCGACTCCGTGCCCCGCCCCACAACTGACTCAGTCCCGGCTTAAAACTGAAAACTGACTACTGATGACGTATTAGATCCCCGAGCCCTGCAACGCGTCGTCATCCGCATCCGAATACGGCTCGCTCTTCAATTCATCCAATACTCGGGTATGGTTCATCACCACCAGGTGATCCAAAGCTCCAAGGACGTCCACCTCGCCCTTCGTCTGCGCCGATTCGCGCAAAACTGCAGGCATCAGTACCCTCCCCTGCGCGTCGATCTCGACCGCCTGCCCGTAATAACTCGTATGCATCAGGAACTTCCGCTTGGCCTTATTTGTGCTCGGCAACTTCGCCAGCTTGTCCTCGATCTTGCCCCAGACTTTCATGGGGTAAATCCGGGCACGGTCACCCGTAGTGCTGGTGATGTAAAACTGGTTTCCAAACTCCTTGAGAGCATCCAGAAACACGGCGGGTATCTTCAACCGACCCTTCTCATCCACCGTCGCCTGACAATTGCCCCGCAGCTTCATGAGATCCACTTCGTTGGAGGAGCAGGTTGCCCAGAAAGACCACTGCCCTCTAACGCACCCTACTTCCTGCTACAACTTACCACTTTGCCCCACTTTTCACCACAGCTTATGCGGTTTCTGGGCCATGTCAAGGGAAATCCGCAAATCGTGTGGATAATTTGTGAAATCTAAGGCAACCAAAAAGTTGTCTTTAGCCCTACCACATCCTGTATGCCAGTGTGGACTCCTCTCACAATGCCTAGTGGTGCGCTTTCCGCGTGTCGCATTACCCTTTTTCCCACGCCAATGGTCCCCCTGTTAGCCTCTCCCCGGCGTGCTATTTTGTGTAAGGGAAGCCTGGTTGGACGCCCGTGGGCGCGCTGTAATCCCGGAAGGACGCAAGATGAAACCTGAATTGACCGCCACACCGCGACTTGCACCTGGGGTACGCCTGAACGAGAAGAACCAGCAGCCACGGATGCTACTGCTGGCGGCTGGGGGCGAACTTCGGCTCAGCGGCCCAAGCCTGGAGATTGTGCGGATGTGCGACGGCAAGCACACCGTGCAGCAGATTGCGGAGAAACTACACGCACTTTATGCAAAAGCGGAGCCGCAGCGTATTACCGGGGATCTTCTGAGCTACCTCGGGCTATTGCACGAGCAACGCGCGATTGATTTTTGATTGGCAGCCAAGACGCTGAATCGCAAGAAGCACAGTACGCAGTATTCGCAAGCCAGCCCTACGTTAAGGCCGGAGTTGGCCCGGGCTTGTTCATCTTCATGGCCACGCGAGTAATAAACACAACGCATCCACTGAGTACGAGAAATCCGAAAAGAAGAATGGTGTTCGGCGTCCCGACATGTTTCGCCACGCCGCCGGCGATCAGCGCCCCGATGGGCTGCACACCCATGAACATGGTGGCGTACACGGCCATCAACCGGCTGCGCATATGATCCGGCACGCGCTCCTGAAGGATGGTGTTCGTGGCAGCCATCTGCGTAGTGGCGGCAAACCCCATGACAAACAGCACCGCCGCGCACAGCCAGAACACTCGCGCCTGCGAAAAAACGATCAGTCCAATGGCGCACGTTGTGCAGGTGGCCCCGATCACCCGCGCCAGCCCTCTGTAGTGCGTGCGGGCAGCGAATTGCAGCGCGCCCAGTAGCGCGCCAACCCCTGCTGCAGTCATCAATAGTCCCTGAGTCTCCACACCGCCATGCAGGATGTCGTGCGCATAGATCGGCAGGAAGACGGAGTATTGCAGGCCAAACAAGCTCAGCACGCTTAACAGAAGCAGCGCGGAGCGGATCGGCAGATCGTTCATCGCAAAGCGGAATCCTAGGGCGAAGCTGCGTACCGGCGATTCCTCGCTGCGTTTCGCTTCGCCCCGCGGGATGTGCATCATCAGCAACGCCACGATCACGGCCACGAAGCTAAGGCCGTTCAGGAAGAAGCACCAGCCTTCGCCTACCAAGAGGATGGTAAAACCCGCTATGGCCGGCCCCACGACCCGCGCCCCGTTGAAGATGGAGGAGTTCAACGCAATGGCATTCGGCAAATCCTCCTGCCCCACCATGTGCACGAAGAAGGACTGACGAATGGGGACATCGAAGGCATTCACGATGCCGACAAGAAACGCTATCCCGATCAGGTGCCACTCGCGGATGACATGCGTGAGCGTCAGCGCCGCCAGCACAAACGCCAGGATCATGGAACACGATTGCGTCACGATCACGCCGCGGTGCCGGTTGTAGCGATCGCCGACATAACCGCCCATCCAGGCGAGAACAAGCATGGGCGCCTGGCTGGCGAAACCGAAGATACCCAGAAGCACGACGGAATGGGTCAGGCTATAGACGAGCCACTGCTGGGCCAGGTTTTGCATCCACGTGCCAATCAGCGAAATCAATTGACCGATGATGAAGAGTTGAAAATTGCGGTGCTTGAGCGCCCGGAATCGTGTGGACAATTCGAGAATGGGACTCTCCCCGGCGTTGGATGCGTTGCGCCGACAGATGTCACGATGCCGCGAATCTTCATCTGTTGTCAACGCATGAAGCAACCCTCGCTCGTCAAAGGCGAACAGGAACCTGCACGGGGTCCTGCGTAAAGCAGATTCCTCGCCTCGCTCCGGATGACAAAATGTTCCGGCTTTTCGGGGGAAGCGTGCCGGGAATAGTTATTCGCCGGGTGGCTCGGGGGTGCCGCCTACGTGGGTATGGCTTAGATCGTGCAACATGGATCTTTCGTCGTCGCTCATGCCCCTGGTGAAGTTCGGATCATTCAGCCGCTTGTTGCGGGCGGATTCCGGCATGTTCTGCAGGACGCCCAATTTCTGCTTCATCACCTGTTGCCGGTCCCAAGGCATCTGGCGCCACTTGGGCATGACATCGTTCTTGATATGGTCGCGCTGCTCCGGAGTCATGCGGCGCCAGGTATCTTCCTTGGTTCTCTGGTCGGCACGCTGCAGCGGAGTCATGCGGTCCCACTGATTGAACTGCTGGCGGATTTTGTTCTGCTGATCAGGCGAAAGATTTTGGAAGGCGCGGCTGTTCTGTAGGACGTTATCGCGCTGCCCCGGCGAAAGGTCGCGCATGCGATCCACCCACGGGCGCGCTGCGCCGACGCCCAGTTGCTGCTTGGGCGTAACGTTTCCACGCGCTCCATAGCCCGGGCGCGCTCCATTATTGAAATTTCCCTGCGGGCCCGCATGGATTTGCGGCGGCCGGTTAATGGACTGATTCGGGTTTGCGGGCCCACGATTGGGATGTGCCGGCGGCCGGTTGGCATTCGGATGGGGTGGCGACGCCGGCAATTTCGGCTGCGCCCGATGCTGCGGCGGACGGTCTGCATGCGGCGCGGGATTCCCCCCACCATACGGCTTCTGCGCCCAGCTACACGCCGGCATCGCGACAATAGATGCTGCCGCGAGCGCCAGCAAACCGAATTGGATCTTCTTACGCATCTCTTTGCCGCTCTGCCTCTTCACTCCTAACTCTTACATCTGCTGCTGGGCATCATCCGAATCGTCGTCGGCTTGCCCAGGCAAATCCTTCAGCGGCTCGAAATTCGAGAGCACGTCATGATCCTCAAGCACCGGCAGGTCCTGCATCATTTGCGCATCCGCTTCCACAGGATTGCTCCAGGGCAATTGAACTTGTTGGGGCCGCTGGTAGTAGCCCATCCACACCGCCGCCAGCAGCAGCATCGAAGCCGCAAAGGCCACCCGCGGCGAAACTCTCAGCCAGGCCCACCAGCTTTCCTTCACGGGCTCTGCCGCCACGCGCGCGCGCACACGCACATCGAATTCCGGCGAGGGCTCGATCACCGGGAGTTCGTCCAGCAACCCGGACACGGCGCGAAATTCATTCACGCGCACAGAGCACGGCGCGCACGAGGCCAGATGCTTCTCAACCTCCAGCCGTTCGCTTTCGTTCAGCCGCCCATCGAGGTAACCCAGGATGCGGCTTGCCATTTTTTCGCAACTCATAACTGCCTTCTTTCCCTACCCTATTGCCTTGCCTGGTGCGCCACCAGCGGGGCTAGTTCCACTCGCAGCGCCTCATAAGCCCGGAACAGCAGCGACTTTAACGCGCTCTCCGAACAACTGAGAATCTTCGCAATCTCCGTATAATCCAGCTCCTGGTATTTGTGCAGCAGCACCGCCGCGCGCTGCTTTTCCGGGAGCTTGTTGATGGCATGGCGAATCATTTTCACCCGCACATCCTCAACGAGATGCTGCTCGATATTGGGGCGCTTTTCCGCAACATCCAGCGGCCGCTCGTCGCCATCTTCGGCGTCCAGCGTTACCGGCGCATCGATGGAAACTTCCAGCTTCTGGTAGCGGGTGTCCCGCATCGAATTCAGCGCGAGGTTCGTGGCGATCCGGAAGAGCCAGGTGGTGAACTTCGCGCTCGGCACGTAATCTTCCCGTGCGCGGTACACCCGCAGGAAGACTTCCTGCGCCAAGTCCTCCGCCTGTTCGCGGTTGCGAACCATCCGGAACAGGAAGTTGACCAGTGGCGTGCGATAGCGCTGCAACAGAAGCTCGAAGGAGGCTTCGTCGCCGGCTTTCACATCCAACATGAGTTGGACGTCGGTTCTGACCATAGCCGCCACACTCTAACAAACCCGTTTGTCTTCAAAAAGTTGCAGTTACGCCACGGTGAGCGAGGAAGGCACGGGGCGCTTGACAAGCCGGGTTAGACGTGAAACAAAACCCTTAGAATCAATAGCGTAGCTACTCCCGCAAAAACCAGCAAGGCTATCCGCCAGCCGGGTTCGCGGTTCACTTCCGGCAGCAGGTCGGTGGCCGCAACATAGAGCGTTACTCCCCCCGAAAGCGGCAAGGCGTACTTGAGTTGGCCTTGCAGCTGGCTCGTCAGCAACACGCCGGCCAACGTTGCGGCGCCCAAGAGCCCCGCCGCTTGCACCGCGCGGCGCTTCCCCTGGCCGCTTGCCAGAACAACCGAAGCCACCGTGAATCCTTCCGGCAGTTTGTGAAGGAACACCGCCAGGAAGATGACCATGCCCAGCCAGTTGGAAACCAGGAAGCCCGCAGCTATCGCCACGCCATCGAAGAAGGTGTGGATCGCCAGGCCGAGCAGCACCGTGCTTCGTGCATGATGGTGCTGCATCTCTTCCGTATGAGTCTCTTCGCCAAAGTGAAAGTGCGGGGCGATGGTGTGCTCGAACAGGTGCACCAGAAAAAAACCGATCAGCACGAAAAGCAGCGCCTGCTCTCCCGCCAAGCGGATGGACTCCGGAATTACTTCGACAAACGCCACGGAGAGCATGTAGCCCGCGCCGAGCGCCAGGAAGTATTGTAGGTAGCGGCGCGGCCATTCGCGGTACACCACGAAGTACCCGCCCAGCAGATTACCCCCGGCGGCCACCAGCCCCAGCAGCGCCGCCAGCGCAATGCGAAATGGCAGTTCGTGGATCATGAGGAATTGAATGTTGTAAGTTCTAAGTTTTAAGTAATAAGTAAGGCTTGAGACCTTGCACTTAAAACTCATTACTTATTACTTCGAACTTCTTTAGCCGCTATGGCGGAAGAGAATTACGTCCCCTTCCCGCACAATGTACTCTTTCCCTTCGAGGCGCACCTGCGCTTTTCCCTTTGCGGCCGCGATGCTCCCGGCCGCCAGGAGATCCTCGCAACGCACCACTTCCGCGCGAATAAAACCCTTCTCGATGTCACTGTGAATTTCGCCCGCGGCTTTCACGGCTGTGGAGCCTTTGCGGATTGTCCAGGCGCGGACTTCCGGATCACCCGCGGTAAAGAAGGCGATTAGCCCCATCAGGTCATAGGTCGCATGTATGAGGCGGGTCAGTCCGGGTTCCTTTAGACCGTAAGAAGCGAGGAGTTCCGCCGCCTCTTTCTCTTCCATTTCCGCGAGTTCCGCTTCCAATCTTCCGCAGACCGCTACTACCGCGGTGTTTGGCCGGCCTTGCAGCGCCGCCAGTTTGTGCTTTTCGACCGCCTTGTCCATCTCGGCGGCTTCATCGTCGCCCAGGTTCAGCACATAGAGCATTGGCCGTTGCGAAAGGAACAGAAAGCCGCTAATCGGCTTGCGTTCTTCGGGCGTCAACTCCAGTTCGCGCAGTGGCTTTTCGGCTTCGAGATGCGCTTTGCATTTCTCGAGGACCGCCTTCTCCCACTCCAACGCGGGATCTTTTTTCTTTTTCAGGTCTTTGTCCACGCGTTCAAGGCGTTTGGAGACCTGTTCATGGTCCGAGAGAATCAACTCGAGGTCCAGATTCGTCACGTCGCGCAGGGGATCAATGCTGCCTTCGGAATGCGGCACGCTGGGGTCGTCAAACACGCGAATGACGTGAGCGATGGCATCGACGTCCCGCAGCGAAGCCAAACTCTCGCGCATGCGTTCCTTCTGCACACCCGCCAGGTCCACATACTGGACCGTCGCATACATGATTTTCTTGGGATGATAAAGTTTCGCGAGTCCCACCAGCCGCGGCTCCGGCACCTTGGCTACGCCGACGTGCGTGGCTTGGCCGCCCTTAGCGTCCACGTGCGCCTTGGTCAAGATCCGGAACAGCGTGGTCTTTCCGACTTGCGGTAGTCCAATAATTCCTGTTTGCATAAACTCTGAATCTTAGCACACGACGGTGGTAAGGCTTGATTTCCTTGCGGCAGGTCTGACCGCATCCGCATTTCCCGCTGACCAACGCGACTACCCTGTGTTATGTTTTTGAGCCGCTATGAACAGCAGCACGCCGACCACGAATCTTGCGTTCGATCTTGCCGAGGCGATCCGTCATTTATCGGAGCGCGATGAATGCTTGAAGCGCCTTATCGCGGAAACCACGCCCTTCCAAATTGACGTCGCCGATGCGCAATCTCCTTACGAAGTTCTCCTTGAATCCATTGCCTACCAATCCATTTCGGGCAAAGCCGCCGCCACCATTTTCGGGCGCATCAAGGCGCTGAGCGCGACCGGCGGCGTACCTACTCCCAAGGAAATCCTCAAGCTACGCAAGCCGATGCTGCGCAAAGCCGGGCTTTCGGGCGCAAAAGTGGAAGCAATGCGCGACCTTGCGCAAAAGACTCTCAATGGCGTCGTGCCGTCGCACGACGAAGCCGTGAAGATGTCCGACGAGGAGCTCGTCGAGCGCCTCGTCTCCGTGCGCGGAATCGGGGCTTGGACCGTCGAAATGTTCCTGATATTCCGGCTGGGCCGGCCGGATGTGCTGCCCATCCACGATCTGGGCGTGAAGAAGGGTTGGTCGGTGGCCTACGGCAAAAAGCACATGCCCAAGCCGAAGGAGCTCTTGAAGTTTGGCGAACGCTGGCGCCCTTACCGCACCGTTGCCAGTTGGTACATGTGGCGGGCCTTTGAACGCGCGGGCTACAAAGTCACCAACAAGATCCGCCCGCGCCCCGTGCGCCGCAAGAAGCGAGCCGCACCGCGCAAGACTAAACGGAAGTAACCGGCTTACGGTTTGATGGACACTTCGCGGACCAGGAGGTACATGGCCGCGAGGCTCAGAAGCAGGACGGCGCCTTCGTAGCGCACCGATGCATGATGTAACTTGTTGAACTCAACCCGCCGCGGATCGTTTTCCGGCGTGTTCTGCACCGACACCATTGCTTTCTTCAGGTTTTCCATGCGGTTGCTGACTGTGAATTGCGACGCGGCCGTCAGCACCACCATCAACACCACGCAAGGCACCGCCGGAGCCGTAAAGCTGGCGAAACTCTGGGTTCTGAGTAGCCGCGCCACCAGGAAAATGAGCCCCAGGAAAATTCCGGCAAAGTGCAACCGCGCGAGCGAAAATCCCACCATCATTCCGGCGGCATCGCGACTTCCGAGAATCGCGAACGCTCCCGGCGCAACCACAAAACTCAGGAACGCGTCCGCTCCCAGCCACAGGCTCAGGCAAAGAAACTCAATCGAACGCAGAATTGTTTGCATGCCGCCACTATACAAGACCACGCTGCCTGGGACAAAACACGGGCCTGCCAATTCACGAATCTGCCGTGCGAAAATAAGTTTTTGAACACACCGAATTGCTCTTTGTTTCAGATCTCTTGCCAAATGATGAGAGACTGGGAGAGAGTGGTGGGCGATAAAGGATTTGAACCTTTGACCTCTCGCGTGTGAGGCGAGCGCTCTAACCGCTGAGCTAATCGCCCGTCGTGGAACGGGTAATGATGTAACGGGTAACCCCGGAAACGGGCCGCCCGTCAAATTGTAAAGGGTGTTGCGTTCGCGCTAACCGCCCGCGCGTCCCTTCATCCATTTGTAGCAGGAAGAGTAAGGGTTTTCAACCAATGCCGACGGCCACCTCTCAGATCGTTACACAACTTCAGCGCTCGATTGCGCGCGCCATTTTCGGCAAGCAAGATGTGATCCAGCTGGCCCTGGTTACGCTTCTGGCGCGCGGCCATCTGCTGATCGAAGACGTCCCCGGCGTCGGTAAAACTACGCTCGCGCAGGCGCTCGCCAAATCCTTTCATTGCAGTTTCCAGCGCATCCAGTTCACCAGCGACCTTCTTCCCAGCGACGTCCTCGGCGTCAGCGTCTACAATCCCGAATCGCGCGAGTTCGAATTCCGCCACGGCCCGATTTTTGCCAACGTCGTTTTGGCCGATGAGATTAACCGCACTACGCCGCGCACGCAATCCGCTCTTCTGGAAGCGATGAACGAGGCCCAAGTCACGGTGGATGGACGCACGATGCCGCTGCCGCAGCCGTTTCTGGTGATCGCCACGCAAAATCCCGTCGAGCATCACGGCACTTACCCGCTTCCGGAATCCCAGCTTGACCGCTTCCTGATGCGCGTGAAGATGGGCTATCCCTCGCACGAAACCGAGCGCGAGATTCTGCGCAGCCGCGCGAGCGACGATCCTGTTACTGCCATGGAGCCGGTGGCCGATGTCACCGACGTCCTCTCCATGCAGGAGACCGTGACCCGCGTGCGCGTGGACTCCAGCCTGCACGACTACGCCCTGGAAATCGTCAACCGCACGCGCAAGTCGGACCAGCTCGCCCTGGGGGTGAGCCCTCGCGGCACGCTGATGCTGCAACGTGCAGCACAGGCGCGGGCGTTTCTCGATGGCCGCGATTTCTGTCTTCCCGACGACTTCAAGCAACTGGCCGTTCCCGTGTTCGCGCATCGCGTGGTGGCCAGCGCGCGCCACGCGTCGCTGCAGAAAAAATCGGAGACCACGGAAAATGTTTTGCGCGAAATCGTCGAATCGGTGCGCGTACCCTTGTAGCGCCACGAAGCGCTTGAATTCACCAGTTATGGCTCCCGCTTTCCGATTGCCGGTCGCCGAGTTTTGACATCACCCACATGCCTTCTCTTTCCGCCACTTTCGCCAACCTCGTCGCCAAATCGGATCGCCCCGCGGTCCGCGCCTTCTTTCTCTCCATGGCCGCCCTCAGCGTCGCTCTGATTCTCGCCCTCTATTCCGGCGCTGCCGCGCAACTTGGCAACCTGCTTCTGGCCAGCGCTTCCGCGATCACCGCGCTCGTGGTGGCCGCTTGGGTGTCCGTCACGTTGGTTCCCGTCCTGGCCAGGCGCACGCCGCTTCGCTGGCTCGGCTACCGCATGGAGTATCGTGTTACGCGGGAGGGCTGGATCTACATCGCGGTGATCGTCCTGGTGGCTTTTGCGGCCATCAATACCGGCAACAACCTTCTCTTCCTTGTCCTCGCCTGCCTGATCGCCAGCATCCTTATGTCCGGCATTCTTTCCTCCATTACGCTTATTGGCGTGGAGATGCGCCTGAACCTGCCGGAGCACATCTTTGCGGGCCAAATGGTGCGCGCCGCCGTCGAACTCCAGAATGAAAAGCTCACGCTGCCCTCATTTTCACTTCGCGTGGAAGGCGTGAAGAAAAAAGGCGCGCCCGCGGCTGCGCTGCTGGAGACTCCCGTCTACTTTCCGTATCTTCCCCGGAAGACCTCGGCGCGGCAGAGCGTACCGATGCTTTTCTCCCAGCGCGGCGTCTACCGCCAGGAAGCATTTCGCATCGTCACGCGTTTTCCCTTTGGCTTTCTGCAGAAAGCGCGGCGCATCGATCTGGCCACAGAGGCGCTCGTCTATCCCTCCGTGGAAGCCACGCCGGAATTCCTGGAGGTTTTGCCCGGCATTCAAGGAGCGGTGGAAAGCATGGTCAAAGGCCGCGGTCAGGATCTTTACGCCCTGCGCGACTACCTGCCAAATGACAGCGCCCGCCATGTCCACTGGAAGGCTTCCGCGCGCACCGGCGTGCTGATGGTCCGCGAATTCGCCCGCGAGGACGACTGCCGCATCCTGCTGGTTTTCGATCCTTACAGTCCCGCGGCGCAACCTGATTCATCCGCGAACGAAAAGGAGCGCTTCGAACGCGCCGTGAGCTTGTGTGCCGCGATTGCCTGGAATTTTCACGAACGCAGCGCGCAGCTAGAATTCCGCAGTGTCCGTGCAGAAGTACCCATGGCCCCCGCCAGCGAAAATATTTTCGCTGTCTTGCGCCACCTGGCGCTTGTCCAGCCTATCGCGCCCGCGCCGGAGCATGATCTGCTCTCTCAACTGGCAGCGAATCCCGATTCCTGCAAACTTGTGGTCACCTCGCAGCCCCGCGGTTCCATTCCCGCCGAAATCTGGAATTCCTCGTATGTCGTTTTCGCTGAGGATCCCTCCGATTGAGTTCCACGAATCCCTGCTCTGCATTCTCAAAAGACTTCTCACAGGTTCGCCACGCGGTGTTTTGTGCGAAACTACTCGCGCCGATGCTCACCGGACCCGCACTCACCCGCTTTCGCAAAAATCTTCTTGCGTGGTTCTGGCAATTCCAGCGCGATCTTCCCTGGCGCCGCTCGAAAGACCCGTACCGCATCTGGCTCTCGGAAATCATGCTGCAGCAAACGCGTGTAACCGCCGCCACTCCTTATTACGAGCGCTTCCTCGAGCGTTTCCCCGATATGCATGCCCTCGCCGAAGCCCCGCAGGAAGAAGTTCTGCGCCTCTGGTCCGGCCTGGGCTACTATTCGCGCGCGCGCAATCTGCAAAAGGCCGCGCAACAAATCGTGGCTTTCCACCATGGCGTTTTTCCTGCCACGGAAGCGGAGGTCCTTGCTCTCCCCGGCATCGGCAAGTACACCGCCGCGGCCATTCTCAGCATTGCTCATGGCCAGAAGCTCGCCGTGCTCGACGGCAACGTTGCCCGTGTCCTGGCCCGCTTGCAGGCGATGCGCGGGGATCTGCGCGCGGGCAACCGCAGGCAGGAACTCCAGAAAGGCGCCGCGGCGCTTCTTGCCCCCAACGCGTCTGGCGACTGGAATCAAGCCATGATGGAGCTTGGCGCCGTTCTCTGCACGCCTAAGTCGCCGCAGTGTCTTCTCTGCCCGGTCAACGAATTTTGCCGGGCTCGCAAGTTGGGTCTTACGGGCACCATCCCGGAAAAACGCAAGAAGCGCGCCACGGTGGAACTCCGGCTCGCGGCCGCCGTCCTGCTGGATCCCCAGGGCCGCACGCTACTCCTGCCTCCGCCAAAACCGAGAGCAGGCCCGGCGCACAAAGCCGACGTGGGCGCGATTGTTTCGCGCATGTGGCACTTTCCCACCATTGAGGTTCACCGCAATGCCGCTCGCGATTTGCGCGCGCACCTGGAACGATCGCTGCTGCGCAGCCGCAAATTCTCCGCGCCGCTCGATCGATTGCCGGAAATCCGCCATAGCGTCACGTACCGCTCGATCACGCTCCTGCCTTTCCGGCTAAACCTGAAGGAGCTTCCGCAGCTCTCGGGGGGAAGAGTCCTTCCGCTTTTCGACCTTTCCTCCGTTCCGATCTCCAACCTGACACGCAAAATCGCACGTGCCGCTCTGAATTCGTGACGCAGCCAGGACTCAGTCCAGACCGAGTCTTGCTTCCTGATATCTGATCACTGATATCTGAACTCTGATATCCCTCTGGCGCTCACGATAACCCTTTCGTTTCCCGGCCGCCGCCCATCGCGCGCCGGATGCTATTCTGAGGGTTGCACCATGGCTTCTTCCATCGCATCTCCCGGCAGTTCGCTCCCGGCCGATCGTTTCTATCGCACGGCCCTGTTCTTCCTTGTGCTCTCTGGTGTTCTGGCACTTGCCGCCACCGGCAAGCTCGATGCCATCAGCAGCGTCGCTGCACCTCTGGCGATTCTGTACAAGGGCGTGCGCTGGTGGCGCGGTCACCCTGCGGAATTGCGGCAAAGCACGGCCACGCGACTCGTCGTCGCCTACGTTCTCGTTGTTCCTGCGGACATGCTGTTTTATTCTCGCTCGCTTGCCGAGGGTACGGGCAATCCCACGATCTACGCCGCGTTGCTTGCTGCCGTCCACTTTCTGCTGTTCGTCACCATCCTGCGGCTCTATAGCGCCGTAACGGATCGCGATGCCATCTTCCTCGCCATGCTGGCTTTTGCCGCGATGCTGGCCGCCGCCGTTTTCACCATTGATACATACTTCCTGGCTTTCTTCCTGGCCTTTTTGCTTTTCGGGGTGGCTACCTTTGTCGGTCTGGAAATTCGACGCGGCGCCGCCGGGGCAGTTTTCCCTCCGTTGCAGGCACGTTCAGAAACCGAACGCCGCTTCCACCGTGCCCTGGCGCTTGCCGTGCTCAGCGTGGCAGTTGGCGGCGTCGCTTTCGGCTCCCTGCTGTTCTTCTTCTTTCCGCGTTTCAGCGCGGGCTACCTGGCGCGGAGCGGCTTTCAGCCCTCGCTGATGAGCGGCTTTACGGACAATGTCGAGCTCGGCCAGATTGGCGAGATCAAGCAGAGCACTTCAGTGGTCATGCGCGTGCGCACCGGCTCGCCGGTCAAGTATCCGATGCTGCGCTGGCGTGGCATCGCCTTGAGCAATTTTGACGGCAAACGGTGGACGAACGATGAATCGAGCCGGCAAATACAATCGCCCATGCCGGATGGCTGGATCATTCTCTCCAGTCGCAACGACTTCCAAGCTCCGCCGGCCGTGACACTCGAATTCACCGTCCTGCTGCAGCCCATCGCCAGCGATGCGCTGTTCGCGCCTGCCCAGGCGATCAAGTTGCGAGGCAATTTTTTCGCTGGAGCGAACACCTACTACGCTTCCGTTCGAGGTAGTTCGTTGGCCGTGGATTCCACGAGCTCCATTTTCAACGCTTCGCATAGTTTCGGGCAGATCCGCTACGACGGCGTCTCCATACTTCCGCAATCGCGGCCGGTGCGGGCCCGCACCGCCGGCTCCGCTTATCCCCAGGAGATCCTCGACACCTACCTCCAGCTTCCCAGCGCACTGGATCAACGCATTCCGGAGCTTGCCAAGAAGATCACTGCGCCGGCGGGCAATCCGTTTGACAAGGCAGCGGCCATGGAAAGTTACCTGCGCGACAATTTCACTTACACGCTCAACCTGACG
Organism: Candidatus Acidiferrum sp.; assembly: GCA_049522075.1. Taxonomy (GTDB): domain Bacteria; phylum Acidobacteriota; class Terriglobia; order Acidiferrales; family UBA7541; genus Acidiferrum. The sequence goes on along the minus strand of JBEKOE010000013.1, from coordinate 33,432 downwards.
GGTAAGCCCGGCGACGATCCCCTCGCTCACTTCCTCTTCGAGACCCGTGCGGGCCACTGCGAGTACTTCGCTTCCGCGATGGCCATCATGCTGCGCACCCTCGGCATTCCCTCGCGCGAAGTGAATGGCTTCCTCCCGGGTGAATACAACGACGTGGCCGGCGACTACATCGTCCGCGCCAGCGACGCGCATAGCTGGGTGGAAGCGTACTTCCCGGGTTCCGGCTGGGTGACCTTCGACCCCACACCACCGGGCGCGGGAGACGCCACCGGGTTGTTTTCCCGGCTGGCCCTGTACGTCGATTGGTTTCAGCTCAACTGGAACGAGTGGGTCATCAACTACGATTTCTCGCATCAGATCCAACTGGCGAGAAACGTCCGGCAAAATTCCACGGATTGGGCTGGTTTAGCGCGCCGGAAATTCAACCGCTTGAAGCATCGCGGGATGAACGGTCTGACGGCCTGGCAAGCCCTTCACCCCCGGCTCAGCGTTGTGTTTCCCATTGCGCTGGTGTTTGCCCTGGTGGTCCTGCGCTTCGATTGGATTCGCGCTTTGCTGCGCTGGCTTACGCTTTCCTGGCAGATCAGCCGTGCGCCGGCGGAACGCAACAACCCGCAACTTGCCTCGCGCCTCTATGCCGAACTGCTTCGGCTCCTCGAAAAGCACGGGTCGGCCCGGCCCATCACGCAAACGCCGCTGGAATTCGCCACTTCTTCCCGCTTGCGGCCCGAACTCTCCGGCCCCGTGCGTGAATTCACAGACCTTTACGCAAAGGCCCGCTTCGGTGCCAAGCCCTGCGACTCCTTCCGCCTCCGCGCCCTCCTGGAGCAAATTCGCGCTGTTCCGCGCCCGCCGCAAACCGGGCGGCGACGTTCAAACGGCTTTACCGAACGCGCGCAGAGCACCTCGCCTCACTTCGGTCATTCCTGAAAACGCGCTTCCGGTAAAGCACTGACGTTAATCAGGACTTGGCCCGGCATTTGCCTCGCGAAAAGTCACGGATTGCTCAAAAACGGCCTCGCAACATCCGTGCGCCGTTCTTTATTGACTTCACCAAATTCCAAACCTACGATGCCAGCTAATGGGGGAAGGAGGAAGGGGTTCTTCCCCGTGACCACCGAGGCACCAGGTCACGATCCACTCATCGGTCAAACGCTCGGCCACTACCGCATCATCAAGAAGCTGGGCGGTGGCGGGATGGGTGTTGTTTACGAGGCCGAAGATACCCGCTTGCACCGCAATGTCGCACTGAAATTCCTACCCGACAATCTAGCGAAAGACCGACAGACACTAGCGCGTTTTCAGAGAGAGGCGCAAGCGGCGTCGGCCTTGAACCATCCCAACATCTGCACCATTTATGACATTGGCGAAGCGGAGGGAAAGGCATTCATCGCCATGGAGTATCTGGAGGGCGCAACGCTGAAGCACCGTATTGTGGGCCGCCCCATGGAGATGGAGACGCTCTTGAATCTCAGCATCGAAATCGCCGACGCTCTTGACGCTGCTCACGCCAAGGGTATCGTGCACCGAGACATTAAGCCCGCCAACATATTCGTGACTGACCGAGGGCACGCCAAAATTCTCGACTTTGGCTTGGCGAAGGTTGCCTCGCTCACGCCCTCGAGCCAGACCTCCGGCGATGGCGTGGAGACGCTGTCCATCGATGAGCAGCATCTTACGAGTCCCGGCACAGCAATCGGGACGGTGGCATACATGTCGCCGGAGCAGGTGACGGGCAAGGAGCTAGATGCACGCACGGACCTGTTTTCGTTTGGGGTCGTGCTGTATGAGATGGCCACGGGAACGCTGCCATTCCGCGGCCAGACCTCGGGGATTATCTTCGATGGGATTCTCAATCGAACGCCACCCCCAACCGTTAAGCTGAACCCTGACATTCCCGCTGGGTTAGAGCAAATCATCAACAAGGCACTGGAGAAGGACCGCAATCTCCGTTACCAGCATGCAGCCGATATCCGCACGGATTTGCAGCGGTTGAAGCGGGACACTACGTCTGGAAAGACGGCTCCCGTGGTTGCAGTCGCGCCGGCTGCGAGCGGCAAATTCCCTTGGATTGGGGTGCTTGCCGCTGTAATTGCTATTTTGGCGGTCGCTGCAACGTTCGTCTGGCTACGCCTACCCCAGACTCCTCCGAGGGTGCTCGGTGCTACCCAACTCACCAAAGATGGCCTGCCGAAGAACGGAGTGCTCACCGATGGTTCACGGCTATATATCGGAGAGTACAATGGGCCGACCGATTTCCTGGTGCAAGCCGCCGTCACGGGAGGCGAGACTTCGCCGATTCCCACGCCTTTCCCTGATGTTCTTCTCATGGATATCTCTCCCGATCATTCTCAGCTCCTGGTGGCAAATTTTGCTGGCAATGAGCCCATGATGGAGTTTTGGGCACTCCCCCTTCCCAGCGGACCACCCCGGCGGATTGCCGACGTGACGGGGTTTGGCGGTAACTGGTCCCCGGATGGCCGCCAATTAGTTTTTGCGAAAGGCGGAAATGTTTACTTGGCAAGGGCGGACGGCACCGATGCGCGCAAGTTGTCCACCGGGGCAAATGGGGCCGGCGACCCTGAGTTTTCTCCCGATGGCACTCGCATTCGGTTCGATATTTGGAACGACAAAGACCAGTCAGTTTCGATTTGGGAGATTCGAGCGGACGGCACTAATCTTCATCCCCTGCTGTCCGGCTGGCGGAATCCGCCTCATGAATGCTGCGGGGAATGGTCGCCTGACGGCCGTTATTTTTTCTTCTTAAGTTGGATAAGTTGGACTGGGCGTGGAGGGAACATATGGGTGTTACAGGAATCAAATAGTGCGTTTCGCAAGTATCCCTCAAGGCTGTTTCAGCTCACGGCTGGACCAATGCTATTCGGCGCGATGACACCCAGCCCAGACGGCAAGAAGCTGTACGTGGACGGTTTCCAAGTTCGCGGCGAACTCATCCGCTACGATGCACAGCGCCACGAGTTTGTGCCCTTTCTGTCCGGAATTGGGGCGACTAATGTGAGTTTCTCTCGTGACGGCAAGTGGGTTGCATATGTGTCCTACCCCGAGGGAACGCTGTGGCGCAGCCGGGTCGACGGCAGCGACCGTCTACAGCTTACAAATCCACCGGTCTTCGCTGCCCTGCCATGCTGGTCGCCTGACGGCACGCAGATTGCGTTCTCTGATATGCAAGCGGGACGACCGTGGAAGATTTTTCTCATATCGGCACAGGGAGGAGCACCGCAGGAAATGCTCGCCGAAAACCTCCCCCAGTGGGATCCAGGATGGTCTCCGGACGGTAAACAAATGGTCTTTGGTCGTAATCAAGATGAGAAGGCAACCCTCCAGCTGCTGGAGCTGAATTCCAAACAAGTGTCCATCATTTCAGGTTCACAGGGCCTGTTCTCTCCTCGTTGGTCACCGGATGGCCGGTACCTCGCCGCGCTCTCCGTCAACGCGAAGAAGATTGTAATTTTCGATTTCAAAAGACAGACATGGTCAGACTGGGTCGGCGGATCTGAGTCGTACAGCTACCCTATATGGTCGCGGGATGGGAAATATCTCTGTTTCGAGGCTAGAGTGAATGAAAGGACGGGATATTACCGAATCCCGCTTGGCCAGACTCGTGCTGAACTCTTAGTGGACTTGAGGGACTTACATCAAAATTCGAATGTACTTGGCGGTTGGAGTGGTATTACTCCGGACGGTTCGCCGCTTTTCGTTCGCGACCTAAGCACGGACGAAATCTATGCGCTGGACCTGGAACTGCCCTAGGCTAGACTGAGATTCTTCCCGCTTTCGAGAGACGTACTCATCAATTCGGGTTGCGCTTTGATCGCGCGCTGTGTCCACTTTGAAAGCATTAACGGAAGCTGCGAGATGAGTGCTTGAGCGAAGAGTTTTTTTGCTCGTTGACGCAGGCACAGCAAATCGTGGACACTTGGCGTGGTGAATCCAACGAGAGTCGGCCTCCCAAGGCTCTCGGAAAAAAACGTCAAACGAATTCGCCGGTGAGATTGCGGGTAGTCGCAGTCTGATTGGGTTACAATCGGCCGAAAATTCGCCCTGGAGTTGCGGCACAAGGCCGGTCCGGTCAATGCGATGTACGCTCGCTCCGCGAAACCGCAACAAAAACTCTGGTTGGTCAAGCCACTCGGCCGCCAGCAGGGTCGTACCAAATGTCTTGCGCCTGAAAAGTTTGTTGTAACAGAGGAGAACTCGATGCAATCGATGCAATTCACGAAATACGTCGCGATTTTCGCCGTTGTACTGGCAGGATTGGCCGTTGCTCCTTCCCGCCTGTCTGCCCAGGCTGTCACGCCTCCGTCCAACGCGCCCTATCTCAATCCCGCCCTGCCCCTTGAAAAGCGCGTGGATGATCTCATCTCCCGCATGACGCTGGAAGAAAAGGCATCGCAGCTAGTGAATCAGGCTCGCGCCATCCCGCGCCTGCAAGTTCCGGCCTACGACTGGTGGAGCGAGTCGCTGCACGGCGTGCTGTTGAATGGCACGACCGAGTTCCCCGAGCCGATTGGCCTGGCCTCCACGTTTGACGTGCCGGCCATCCACACGATGGCCGTGGCGATCAGCACCGAGGGGCGCATCAAGCATGTACAAGCGGTCCGCGCGGGCCACAGCGACATCTTCGAGGGCCTGGACTTCTGGGCGCCGAACATCAACATTTTCCGCGACCCGCGCTGGGGCCGCGGCCAGGAGACGTATGGGGAAGACCCCTTCCTGACCGCACGCATGGGTGTGGCCTTTGTCACCGGCATGCAGGGCGACGACCCGCGCTACTACCGCGCGATTTCAACCCCTAAGCATTATGCCGTGCACAGCGGTCCGGAGACCACGCGCCACACGGCGGATGTGCCCGCCAGCAAGCACGATATGATGGACACGTACCTGCCGGCGTTTCGCGCCACGGTGACCGAGGGCAAGGCGGACTCGGTCATGTGCGCCTACAACTCGATTAACGGCCAGCCGGCTTGCGCCAACGAGTTCCTGCTACAGGACCAGTTGCGGGGCAAGTGGGGCTTCCAGGGCTACGTGGTGTCGGATTGCGAGGCGGTGCGCAACATCTTCAACGGTCACCACTTCAAACCGACACAGGCCGAGGCATCGGCCATCAGTCTGCAACGCGGCATGGACAACGAGTGCATCGACTTTACCGCCAAAGTGAACGACGACCACGACTACGCCCCCTATATCGAGGCCGTGAAGCAAGGCTTCCTGAAGGAGAGCGAAATCGATGTGGCCCTCAGGCGGCTCTTCACCGCGCGGATGAAGCTGGGCATGTTTGACCCGCCAGAGATGGTGCCGTACTCGAAAATCGACGAGAAGCTACTGGACGGCCCCGAGCATCGCGCTATGGCTCGCAAGCTGGCCAATGAGTCGATGGTGCTGCTGAAGAATGACGGCATTCTCCCGCTGAAAACCTCAGGCGTGAAGATAGCCGTAGTGGGTCCCTTGGCCGATCAGACGCCGGTGCTGCTGGGCAACTACAACGGGATTCCGAACCATTCCGTCTCCGTTCTGGACGGCCTGCGCGCGGAGTTTCCCGGCGCGCAGATTCGCTTTGTCCCCGGCACACAGTTTCTGAGTAAGGAGGCATCTCCCGTGCCTCCGGAATTGCTCAACACCGACGGCAACCCGGGCGTCCGTGCCAGCTACTACGCCCTAAATGATATGTTCGCCCTCTTGGGTAGAGCAGCCCCACCAACTCCGCTGGCCGTTCGAACCGAACCAGGCATCGGCCTGTCAACAGATGCGTTGCCTCCGGAGACTGCCGGGAAGGACCTGGTAGTGGTTGTCTGGGAAGCAGCCCTTGTGCCGCAAGAAACGGGCGACTACAACTTCGGTCTTCGGGGTGACGGCTTCTTCCGAGTCTCGCTCAATGGCGCGCCCGTAACCATGGCATTTAACACGAACGGTGCGGAGACCAAGCTGGGCCGCGTGCATTTCGAGGCAGGCAAGATCTACGCGCTGAAAGTCCAATACAGACTGAATACACATGCGAGCGAGCCGCCTCGCCTCGTGTGGGCCAAGCGGGTGCCGGGTCCAACGCCAGAGGCCGTTGCTGCCGCCAAGGACGCGGATGTCGTGGTGGCCGTGGTAGGCATCACCAGCGAGCTTGAGGGAGAGGAGATGTTGGTGAGCGAGGATGGTTTCAAAGGCGGGGACCGCACCAGCATCGACCTGCCCAAGCCCGAGCAGGATTTGCTCGAAGGCGTGGCCGCGGCGGGCAAGCCGCTGGTGGCGGTGCTGATGAATGGCAGCGCCCTCAACGTGAACTGGGTAAAGGAGCATGCGAACGCCATACTCGAAGCGTGGTACTCCGGCGAAGAAGGCGGTGCGGCCATCGCGCAGACCCTGGCCGGCGTCAATAACCCCTCTGGCCGTCTCCCGGTTACCTTTTACACGGGCGTGGACCAGCTTCCGCCATTTGAGGACTACTCGATGGCGAACCGGACCTACCGCTACTTCACCGGCACGCCGCTGTATCCCTTCGGCTACGGCCTCAGCTACTCGAAATTTGCATACAGCAAGGTCAAACTTTCCGCGAAAAACGTAAAGGCTGGCGACCCGCTCAACGTTGACGCTGACGTGAAGAACACCAGCCAGCGCGACGGCGACGAGGTTGTCGAGCTTTACCTGGCCTTCCCCAAACTTCCCGGCGCGCCCATCCGAGCGCTTCGCGGCTTCACACGCGTGCACATTCGCGCTGGCAAAACCACGCACGTCCGCCTGGCCCTCAACTCGCGCGACCTCAGCTACGTCAACGATGCTGGCGACCGCATCATCGCGCCGGGGAATTACAGCGTCTCGATCGGCGGCGGACAGCCTGGTACAGCCGCACCCGTTGTTGAATCCGGCTTTACCATCACCGGCCAGACGCAGCTCCCTGAATAGCGCGCGCAGCCATACCTAACACGGGGCGGCTTAAGCTGAAATGCGAATTCGAAGAGGGATTTCTCTGCTCCGGGACGGCAAAAAGCGCCGTCCCTTCGGTCGAAATGACAGATTTTGGGTGGTGGATCGTGTCAGAGAAGCCAACTTCGGCGAAGTTGAGTCTTTACAGGATAATCGTTTGAAACAAAAGACGATGCGCTCGCCTGCAACTGGTTAGCTTCGGATTTCATGCCTAACTGTCCTGGCTGCATCGCGAATCGGCAAGGCTTTAGTTTGTGCAAGGCCTATTGCGCGGCGAAGCCAGGCAGTGCGGGAGCTACGGCGACACCTATGTATTTGTCCGCGGCGCCATAGTAGAACAAGAAGCGGTCGCCTGTTCGCGACATTCCTTCAACGAAAACTACGTTAGGCACCTGGCCCACTATTTCCCATTCTTTTTCTGGAGCGAAGATGGGCTGATCGGTGCGTGAAACGAGCTTGCGCGGGTCGTGGCGGTCAAAAATAGCCACGCCGGTGCGGTAAACGAGATGGTCGTCGGCGCCATTGTAAACGAGCACGATGCCCTGCGTCGTCAGAATGGGCGGCGGGCCGGGCTCAACCACGCGCGCGTCAAACATCCCCTGACGGCTCGGAAGAACCGGAGTGTCGGTAGCTTCGGTCCAATGAACTAGATCGTCGGAGTAGGAAAGGCCCATCTGGTCGGTTTTGTCCGCGGCTGTGCCAAGCCAGTACATCCAATAATGGCCGTTAATTTTTTCGGGGACGATGGCCCCGGACTTGGTCCAAGCGACGTTCCACTTCCCCTTGTAGGCGGGGAGGATGACACCCTGGCGCTTCCAATGAACGAGGTCTGGAGAGGTGGCCAGGCAGAGCTGTGCATCTTTCTTGTTATAGCCGGTGTAAGTGAGGTAGTAAGTGCCGTTGATGAGCACGAGACGAGGATCTTCGACACCGCCGTCTTTTTCGTAGTCGTTTTCGGGGGAGAGGACGGGCTCGGGCCGGCGGGTGAAGTGAATGCCGTCGGCGCTTTCGGCATACCCGAGGCGGGAAGTTCCGGAGGCATCCTGGGCGCGGTAAAGCATCACGAAAGTTCCGCCAGCGGAATTCGCGGGATTTTTGCTGGGAACAAAAATGACCGCGGGGTTGAAAGTACCGGCGGATTCCCAGGTCGTGCCTTGTGGAGAGACGATCGGCGTGCCGGAGAGGCGGCGCCATTCGCCGAAGGGTAGATTGGCTGGAGCGGCCGCGAAGGAAAGAGCGGCAACAATCAGGAAGAACGATATGATGGCTTTACGCTTCAACGAACCCTCCCAATTATTCAGCCAGCGGGATCATGGCAACCTCGCCTTAGAAAATGATACTGCTCTTCTTAGGCTCGAATCCCGAAGGTAGTCAGGCGGGGTGCAACTCGATCGCCATCCAGATGCAGTCCGTCTCGGAATAATAGCGGTGCCATGGATAACTGAAGGTTGCGTCACTGTGCAAGGTGAAAAACGGGTCGTGGGTGAACCCTGGCGGCATCGTAACATCTTCGTAGATCGTGTCTGCTTTGTTTTCGCGGAATTTTTGCATGTGACCCGTGCCAAGAACCTGCGTGTGCACCTCCAGAAACTGGTGCCCCGTATGGATTCCACAATCGGTTTCTTCCGGCGTGTACCAGAGATTCAGCTTGAGGCGATAGCGGCGCGGCAAAGCGGAATCCGCGTGGGCGAAGGAGGCGAATGGATCAAGCTGGACTTCGCCGATATCATCCTGGGAGGAGATGTAAAGAGGAGTGCCCCGCGGATATTGTGGAAAGCGCCGGCCGTACCAGTCCCAGCCGAGCGCGACTCCCCCGAGGTTGGCGCGCTGGCGCACATGAAGCAAGGCGAGCAGGTCGCCGCTCTTCACCGTGCAATGGCGGAGCACCGTGGATTTCCAGGGGAGAATTGTGCCGCGCTCGGCGCCGGCGCTGTAGAGCAACGGCGTGGCCGAGAGGTTCACAACGATGGCATCGTCCACGGGCAAATCTCGCGCCGCGGTTACGAGCAGGCTTTCGATCCAATCATTTGAAAAGGAGAGAGGACGGGATTGGTTGTATTCAGGCATAGGATTCTCGCTGAACATCCTCGGAGCTAACCCTGTGGCGACAAGCAACTGGCCGGAATGCGAGAGAAAAGAACGCCGATCCATGTTTAGCTCCGCGCTTTCTGGTGAGGCGGATTATACAACGAGGGCTTTGGGCAGAGCATCCCGATCTCTGTGGAAGCGTTTTGTTCACTTCACCAAATCCGGGGAGTAGAATGGCGCACTGCAGAGGACGAGCAAGAGGAGGATGCATATGCAGCTCACCGTTGGACAACTCATTGGCAAAGCGCTTAAGGCTTATGGCGTTCCCTACATCACCGGCCTGCCCGGGCACGGCAATTGGAGCATGATCGACGCGTTCAACGATCCGGTCTCAAAACTACGCTACGTCCAGGTGATGCACGAGCAGAGCGCGGTGCACATTGCCGACGCGCACTTCCGTGTTACGGGCCAGCCGATCGCCGCGTGCACTTCGCTTGGCCCTGGAGCAACGAACACCATAATCGGCCTTGCGACGGCCTTTTGCGATTCTACGGCACTATTGCTGATCACCGGCAGCGCAGCCACGCATATGCGAGGTCACGGTGTAATGCAAGAGCTGGACCGCTTCGCTTCACCGGACTTTCCGCACATCGTGGCGCCGGTGACGAAGCGCACCTTCGATGTGATCCGGGCCGATCAGCTTCCTTTCGTGATGCATCGCGCATGGAACGCCATGGTGACCGGGCGGCCCGGACCGGTGCATATGGAGATTCCGCTCGACGTACAGGCGGAGACGACGGACATTGATGTTGCGGATCTCAGCAAGCGCCTTCCAATGGGAAAAACGCGCGCGGATGGCCAGACCATCGAGGCTGCGATCCGGCTCCTTCTTAGCGCCAAGCGGCCTTGCATCGTTGTTGGCGGCGGGGCAATCACAGCGAACGCGTCGCCCGAGTTGACCATGCTCGCTGAAAAGCTGGGCATTCCGGTGGTCTTCACGTGGAATGGCAAGGGCGCGATTGCCGAAGACAATCCGAGGTGCGCCGGAACCGTAGGCTGGCCGGGCTCGCTTCCCGGCAACCATACAGCGGCCAACGCGGATGTCCTGCTGTCGCTAGGTTGCCGTTTCACCGACTGGTCGGCGTCATCCTATCGCAAGGGCGTCAGCTTTTCGATTCCCGATGCCAAACTGATCCAGGTCGATATCGACCCACGCGAAATTGGCAAGAACTATCCCGCGGAGGTCGGCATCGCGGCGGACTGCAAGCTGGTTTTGGCGGACATCCTGGCGGGCATTTCCGCTGAACAGGCTCGCGTGGCGCGCGAATCCCGGGATTCCTACCTTAGTGAAGTGGAAGGATCGAAGCAGGAATGGGAACAAAAGCTCGAGCGGCGCCGATCGTACAACGGCATGCCGACAACCATGCTGCGCACTTTGCGGGAGCTGCGGAAGGTTTTGCCGCGGCACGGTATCGTGACTGTGGGATCAGGCCACCCGCAGAGCACTACGAAACAGGCCTTCCCGGTTTATGAGCCGCGAACGCACATCACCTCGGGCTCGTTTTCCTCGATGGGCTTCGCGCTTCCGGCGGCTATCGGGGCAAAGCTGGCCAAGCCGGATACGCCGGTGGTGTGCATCATCGGCGACGGAGATTTCATGATGGGCGTACAGGAACTTGCGGTTTGCGCGATGCACAACATTCCGGTGACGTTCCTCATTCTCAATAACTCTGGATATATTTCGATTCGTGACGGACAGAACCACTTGATGGGGCGGCAGATCGGGTCGGAATTCAACAAGCATGCGGGAGACGGTCAGGCTTACTCCGTGGACTTCGTGTCGCTGGCAAAATCGTTCGGGCTCGGCTTTGCTGCCAAGGCGCAATCGGTGGATGACATCGGGTCCAACATTAAGCGCGCACTGGATTCGAATGCGCCTGCCCTGGTCGAGGTGCCGATTACGCGGGATGTTTCGATTGCGGCGGCGGAAGTCGTCGGCTGGTGGGATTTTCCGGTACTTCCAACCGCGACCGAGGCGGTCAAAGCGGACTATAAGGCAGGCTATGCGGCCGAGCAGCACCGCTGGTCGCGAAAAGACGCGCAGGTTGCTAAGCCCGTTTCCACAAGCGGCTGAGATTATTCCGGAGATTCAAAAGCTCTTGGCAGGGAGGTTGAAATGGCGAGACATCTAAAGACGGGGCGTCCGCCGGAGCAATCAAGCGCCGACGCAAAAAAGGTTCGCGATATTGTGACCGGCATTCTCGATGAGATACGCAGCCGGGGCGAGGCAGCCCTGCGCGAAATCTCAGAAAAGTTCGATAAATGGAACCCGCCGGCATTTCGCTTGTCAAAAAAAGAGATCGAGGGTGCGCTGTCGCAGCTTTCTTCGCAGAACATCGAGGACATCAAGTTTGCGCAAGCGCAGGTGCGAAACTTCGCCCAGGTGCAGCGGTCGGCGCTAACGGACGTTGAAGTTGAGACGCTACCGGGTGTGATTCTGGGCCACAAGAACATGCCGGTGGACTCGGTCGGCTGCTACGTACCAGGGGGAAAATATCCGCTGGTGGCCTCGGCCCACATGAGCGTGGTGACAGCGAAAGTTGCGGGCGTACCGCGGGTGGTCGCGGCCTCGCCCCCTTACAATGGCAGGCCGAACCCGGCGGTTGTCGCCGCGATGCACCTGGGCGGCGCGGATGAAATCTATTGCATGGGTGGAGTGCAGGCCATTGCCGCCATGGCCCTGGGGACGCAGAGCATTGATCCGGTGTCGATGATCGTAGGGCCGGGAAACGCCTACGTCGCGGAAGCCAAACGGCAGCTTTTCGGGAGCGTGGGCATCGATCTGATTGCCGGGCCGACGGAGACGCTGGTCATCGCCGATGAAACCGTTGATGGGGAACTCTGTGCGACGGACCTGCTGGGCCAGGCGGAGCACGGATTCAACACCCCGGCGATTCTGCTCACGACGTCGGAGAAGCTTGCGCGCGAAACGATGGCGGAGGTGGCGCGTTTGCTCTCGATATTGCCCACGGCGGAGTTCGCTTCCGTCTCCTGGCGTGATTTTGGCGAAGTGATCGTGTGCGACTCTGATGAGGAGATGGTGCGGGAGGCTGACCGCATCGCTTCCGAACACGTGCAGGTGATGACGCGCGATCCCGATTATTTCCTGAAGAACATGAAGAATTATGGCGCGTTGTTTCTGGGCCCGCGAACCAACGTGGCGTATGGAGACAAGGTCATCGGGACGAATCACACGTTGCCGACCGGGAAAGCGGCCCGTTATACCGGTGGCCTGTGGGTCGGTAAGTTCATCAAGACTTGCACGTATCAGAGGGTTTTGACCGACGAGGCATCAACGATGATCGGCGAGCGCTGTTCGCGTCTGTGCGTTCTGGAAGGGTTTTTCGCGCATGCCGAACAGGCCAACATCAGGGTACGTCGCTACGGCGGTCGCAAGGTGGCGTATGGGGCGGCGGTGGGACAGAAAAACACTTAAGGGCAAACCAAGACGAAAACAGACGTAGTCGGACCAGAGCAAGCTGCGATGCTGGAACCCTAACTTTAAGCTAGGGAAATTTGTCAACTCGCAATAAGTCTTTCGCTCCATGACCAAGGTCGGATTCATCTCTCTGGGTTGCCCCAAAAACCTCGTTGATAGCGAGGTGATGATGGGCATTCTGGCGCGCGAAGGCTACGAACTTACGCCGCGCGCCGATGAAGCTGAAATCCTCGTCGTCAACACCTGCAGTTTCATCGAACCGGCACAAAAAGAATCCATCGAGACCATCCTGGAAATGGCCGAGCACAAGAAGTTTGGCGCCGCGAAGAAACTCATTGTCGCCGGATGCCTGGTGGAGCGCTTCCGCCATCAAATCCTGGAGCAGGTGCCCGAGGTGGACGCCGTCGTAGGCACCGGCGAGGTCGAGCGCATCCTGGAAGCAGTCGAGGGCGACTTGAAGGTCCTGCCCGCCCAGCCTCCTTCGTTCCTCTATCACGACTTGACGCCGCGCATCGTCACAACGCCGAAGCATCAGGCGTACATCAAGATCGCCGAAGGCTGCGACCATCCTTGCACGTTTTGCATCATTCCCCAGTTGCGCGGCGCGTTTCGCAGCCGCCGCTTTGAATCCGTGATTCGCGAAGCCGAAAATCTTGCCGCTGCCGGCGCGCGTGAAATCACACTTATCGGCCAGGACACCACTTCCTACGGCGAAGATCTCAGCCTCCACGATGGCCTCGCCCTTCTTCTTGAGAAGCTCGCCCAGATCGAAGACCTCACCTGGGTCCGTTTTCTGTACGCCTATCCCAACCGCGTCACCCAGAAACTTCTGGACACGATTGCGGTCCATCCGCGCCTGGCCAAGTACATTGACATGCCGCTGCAACACGCCAGCCGCAATGTTCTTGCCCGCATGAAGCGCGGCTCCAACGGCGATGCCTTCCTAAAATTACTCGAGCGCATGCGCGCCACCATTCCCGGCGTCACCCTGCGCACCAGCTTCATCGTGGGCTTCCCCGGCGAAACAGACGCCGATTTCAAGGAGCTTTATCAATTTGTCGCCGCCGCCGAACTCGATTGGATGGGTGTCTTTGAATATTCCGATGTGGACAACGCCGCCAGCTTCCCGCTGCATGGCAAAGTTGACGCCGCCACCATCAACGATCGCCGCAATCGTTTGATGGCGCTGCAAAAGAAGATTTCGCGCCAGAAGCTGCGCGCCTGGAAGGGCCGCGTCGAAACCGCTTTGATTGAAGGGCCGTCCGCGGACAACCCGCTCGTTTGGGAAGCGCGGCTGGAAGGCATGGCGCCCGATATAGACGGCAAGCTCTACCTGACCGACATTGAAGTTCTAGGCCCGACGCCCACATCTCTTCCAATTTCTGTGCAGCCCGGCGATGTGGCACGCATCGAGATCACTAAGACGGACGCCTACGACTTGATCGCCCGCGTTGTCGAGATCCTTCCGCGGCCAGCCCTGCGCACGCTGCCGGCGGCCGCCGCGGCCCCGCCGCTTCAAGCCCTCACGCGCATCGCCACGGGTGCGCCTCTCCGTGTCCTAGGCTGAGAATTTCCAATCCCTCTGTGCTCATCCGCGCCGACTGTGGTAAAACTCTTCCTTTGATATGAAACACCGCTGCCCCATCTGCAAGAAGCCTACGAACTCCGCCGAGCATGCCGACTTTCCATTCTGTTCGGAGCGTTGCCGTCTGCTCGATCTGGGCGCCTGGGCTTCGGAAAAATATGTCGTTTCCGATCCCATCTTCGACGAAGAAGAACTCCTCGAAGCCGATCGCCCCGCGCAACAAAAAGGCCGGCATGAACCCGATGAAACCATCCAATGACGCACCCGCAACCCCGGGGGATTCTTCAGCACAGAAACTCCGCTTTGCGTTCGCTATAGCCACTGCACTTGGCACCGGCTATTTGAAGCCCGGCCCAGGCACCTGGGGCTCGCTGGTCGGCGTATTGCTCGCCATGTTGTCGCATCCCTTTACCTGGTTCGTCTTCGTAGGCGCAGGCCTGGACATGAGTCTGCACGCCAAAGCACCCTTACTCTCCGGTTCGCTGGGCGCTTTCATCCTCCTCGTGCCTTCCGTGGCCGTGTGGTTCCTCCTGGCGTATCTGGGAGTCCGAAGCAGCACCGAGGTCGCCCAGTATGCTGGAACGAAAGATCCCCAATACGTCGTGATCGACGAAGTCTCCGGAGTCCATCTCGCGCTGATGCTCGGCCTCGCCCCGCTCAGCACTCTCGCAACGTTCTTCCATGCTTCTGATGCCGCGGCCTTCGCTCTCTACACGGGCATGAGCCTTCTCAACTGGAAATACCTCCTCGCCTGCTTCCTCCTCTTCCGCCTTTTCGATATCGTCAAGCCCTTCCCCTGCCGCCGCCTCGAAAATCTTGCCGGAGGTTGGGGCATCATGGCGGATGACTGGATGGCGGGGATCTACGCTGCCATTTGCCTGCGTCTCGCGTTACACTTTCACCTGCTATAGTCGGTTGCGCTGGCAAGCTAGCGGCGAAAGAGCGGGTACTGGCTGCGAAATCCCGGCGCCTGCTGTAAAATCGGGCTCCTGTTATGAAACTAGGGTTCGGCTCCTCGGCAGAAAAGAACGGGGTTCCGCGGATTGAGCGCATCGCCCCATCCGCGGCCATTCCCGGCGGCGAAATTACGGTGTACGGCAGCGGCTTCACCTCGCGGCCGGGCGCGCGCCCGGTCGTCCGTTTTGGAGAAGCGGAAGCGCCGCTTTCCCTCGCCGGCAGCAATCGTCTGATTGCGCGTGTTCCAGAGAACGCCAGCGGCGGCACGCTTCTGGTCGCGAACGCGCAAAACGAGAGCCAGCCGTTCCCTGTTTCGATCGGTTTCCAGATCGCCGACAATTTGCATCCGGTGGCGAGTCCTGCGGTGGATGCCCACGGCAATATCTACGTGACTTTCAGCGGCCCACGAGGGCAGCGCGTGCCGGTTTCGCTCTACAAAATCACCGCCAACTACAGCGTGAAGCCTTATGTTACTTCGCTCATCAATCCTTCGGGCCTGGCTGTTGACGTGAAGGGCGATCTCTTCGTCTCCTGCCGCCACGACGGCACGATCCACCGCGTCACGCCCGATGGCCAATCGGAGCAGTGGATCGAAGGCATGGGCATCGCCACTGGTTTGGCTTTCGATCGCGCCGGCAATCTTTTTGTTGGCGATCGCAGCGGCACCATCTTCAAGATCAGCCCCTCGCGCGAAATCTTCGTTTTCGCCACGCTGGAACCCTCGGTCGCCGCCTACCATCTGGCATTTCATCCGAGCGGGGAGCTCTACGTCACCGGCCCAACCACCTCCAGCTACGACCGCGTCTACCGCATCACCCAAGGCGGCGAGGTGATTGTCTTTTATCGCGGTCTGGGCCGGCCCCAGGGCATTGCTTTCGATCGTGAATCGAATTTGTATGTGGTCGCGTCGTTCGGCGGGCGCCGCGGCATCGTGAAAATTTCGCCCCAGGGCCACGCGGAGCATGTGCTCAGCGGCTCCGCCCTCGTGGGCCTCTCTCTGCTGCCCACTGGCCGCGCCATTCTCGCTTCCAACAGCGCCCTCTTCACTCTCGACTGGAACGTCCGCGGCCTGCCCCTCCTCGGCTGATTTACGTCCGCCGACCGGAACCATTCACCCCTTTCGGCGGCGCTCAACCTCTCTGCGCTACAATACTCTCCGCATATGAAGGCTGAAATCATCGCCGTTGGCTCGGAACTCCTCACCCCCGATCGCCTGGACACCAATTCTCTTTTCCTTACCGAAGAGCTGAATAAGCTGGGCATCGAGGTTCTTCGCAAAACCATCGTTGGCGACAACCGCGAACTCCTTGCCGAAGCCTTTCGCGACGCACTAAACCGTGTGCCGGTGGTCATCGCCAGCGGCGGCCTCGGCCCCACGGAAGACGACCTCACGCGCGAAACCGTTGCCGAGCTCCTCGGCCGCAAGCTGCGCTGCAACGAGGAAGTCGTACGCGCTATCGAAGCGCGCTTCCGCAGCTTTAAACGCGATATGCCCGCCGTGAATCTCCGCCAAGCCATGGTGCCCGAAGGCGCGGAAGTCCTCGCAAATCCTCGCGGCACCGCTCCCGGCCTCTGGCTGGAAGATGGCGGCCGGATGATCGCTCTCCTGCCCGGCCCGCCGCGCGAACTGAAGCCGCTTTTTCTGGAGCACGTATTTCCCCGGCTGCAGCACCACGTCTCCGGCGTGCGCATGTTTCACCGCGAACTCCGCGTCACCGGCCTCGGTGAATCCCATGTCGAAGAGCGCGTCCGCCCCATTTACACCCGCTATTCCGACGTGAACACCACGATCCTCGCGGCTCCCGGCGAGGTGCAAATCCATCTGCGCGCCTGGTCTGACAATGCTGCGCAGGCGGAGACCGCGCTCAAAGAGATGGTCCGCAGCTTCGAACTGGCCCTCGGCGACCGCATCTTCGCGCACTCCGCTGTCTCTCTCGAAGAAGTCGTCGCCGAAATCCTCACCACGAATCGCGCCACCATTGCGGCGGCGGAAAGCTGCACCGGCGGCTTGCTCGCGGAACGCCTTACGCGCATTCCCGGCAGCTCCAATTATTTTCTGGGCGGGGCCGTTTGCTACAGCAATGAACTGAAGACTGCTTGGGCCGATGTGCCTGCCGAACTGATCCAGGCCAAGGGCGCAGTCAGCAGCGAAGTGGCCATAGCACTTGCCGAAGGCATCCGCCGCCGCGTTGGCAGCACCTTGGGCGCCGGCATCACCGGCATTGCAGGTCCCGGCGGCGGCAGCGAAGAAAAACCCGTCGGCACCGTTCACATAGCCCTCGCTTCGTCTGAAGGAGTGAAAGAGCGCACCGTTCATCTCCCCGGCGATCGCGAGATGATCCGCCTCTTCGCCACGCAGGTCGCTCTGGACATGGTGCGCATGCATTTTCTTTTCAACGCGAAACCTCGCGCGTCCGTCTAGTGCCGTTCCAACTATCTGGGCCAAATGACGGTCCAAGCATCCGACGCGAACACGGAGAGAGTATTCCCGAAGGGATTTGTTGGAGCAAGTTGGGACGGCACTAGCGCTCGGGTTATCATTCCAATCAGCCCATGCGTCTTTTCATCGCCATCGAGATTTCCCCGGATGTGCGCGCTGCTCTTGCGGCCTTGCTCAAGGAATTCCGCGCCATCGCGCCACAAGTGAAATGGGTTCGCCCGGAAAACATGCACATTACGCTGAAATTTCTTGGCGAAACGGATAGCTCGAAACTCTCGGCCATGCAAGGGGCGCTGTCCGCGATTCGCTCCAGCCAGCCCGTCACCCTCCATTTCCGCGGGCTCGGCTTCTTCCCCAACGAAAAACGCGCTAAGGTCTTCTGGGCCGGCATGGAAACTTCGCCAAACTTGCCGACTCTCGCGGCGGAGATCGACCAGGCCACGCACAAACTTGGCTTTCCGCTGGAGGACCGCTCCTTCGCTCCGCACCTCACACTGGCGCGCATTCAGCTTCCAGGCCTTCCCCCAAAGCTCGCCGCCGCCGCGCAGGAATCTGCCTCACGCGATTTTGGCTCGCTCGTTGCCCGTGAGTTCCACCTGATTGAAAGCCAACTCAAACCTGCCGGGGCGGAGTACACTACTCTGCAATCCTTCCCGTTCGTCGCGGAGGTTTAAGTCTCGATGGCCGGAATTTCGTCAACTCTCGTGCTGCTTCTCTTGGTCTCCTATTTGCTCGGCTCGATTCCCTTCGGGTTGCTTTTCGCGCGGCTCTTTGGCACTGGCGACGTCCGGCAATCCGGCAGCGGCAATATCGGCGCAGCCAATGTCGCCCGGGTGGCCGGCCCACTTCCCGGCATTCTCACGCTGGTATTTGACGCGGCCAAGGGCGGTCTCGCCGTCTGGCTCGCTGCACATTTCACCGCTAATAGTGCCAAAGCTATGATGCTTGGCGGCCTGGCCGCTCTCCTCGGGCACTGTTTTCCCGTGTGGTTGCGCTTCAAGGGAGGCAAAGGCGTGGCCACCGGCCTCGGTGTCTTCGCGGCCCTGTGTCCTCTGGCTGCGCTCGCTGCGACGCTTCTCTTCGTTCTGGTCTTTCTGTTTTGGCGCTTCGTCTCTTTGGCTTCGATAGCTGCGGCAGCCGCGACGCCCTTGCTCGTCTATTTTCTCTGGGCGCCGCATCATGCGCCGCCGTTGGTGGTCAGCTTCGGCACGTTGTTCGCAGCCGCGCTCATCATTTACAAGCACGACGCAAATCTGCAGCGGCTTGTCGAAGGCACGGAGCCGCGCTTCGCCTTTCGCAAATCCAAGGGCGACTCTGCATGACCAGGATCGCGATTCTGGGCCGAGGTGGTTGGGGCTTCGAGCTGAAGACTTAAAACTAAGGCCTCCCCCTAAGCCTTTTGCCCGCTAGTACTTCCGGCCCAGTTGCACTTGCGCGCCCCCTGTCCTTCCGGCCAGCCGCTTTTTCCGCCCTTACTCTTCTAAAATCAATGTGTTGCGATGGCGGTCTCTCTCCCATCCCTGGTGACGCGCCTGCGGGCCGGCCGCGTGCGCATCCTGTGGCTCGTGCTCGGCGCGCTCCTCCTTGTGAGTGCACTCCCTATCGGTCTGTATCATCGCCAGGTGCTGGAGCTCAGCCAGGAAAAACTGGTGGATACCGAGCGCGTGCAGCAAACCGAACTCGCCCGCTCACTCGCGCAGGAAGTGCAATTTTTTGAGTCCAACCTCACGCAACAGCTCATCAGCCAGCGCCAGATTCTCACCCTCACTGGCCTGATTGACGATGTCGAGGATCCTGCCGCCGAGCCCAAAGTCACGCGCTTGCTCGAGAATTTCGTGGATTCGAATCGCAACACGTTCATCTACTTGACTGCTGTGGGCCGCTCCGGCAAGGGTACCAGCGCCTCGCAAGGCAACTTCCGCGCGGAGCAGGATCCCTTCGTGGCCAAGGCGTTGCAGCGCGCGTTTGTCAGTTGTGTGCAATCCGTGAAATTCCGCAGCGATCCCCTGGCGCTCGCGCCGGACAATCGCCCCGCGTTCGTCATTGCCGTGCCATTGAAAGATTCCAACGACAACTTCACCGGCATGCTCGCGGCGGTGGTTTCCCTGGACACGATTCTCCGCCGTTTGCAGGACGCCAGCGTGCGCGGACGCAGCGTTTTCATCGTGGATCATTACGGCCACATCGTGGCGCACCCGCTGACAAAGACCTTTGTGCCCGGCGAGGACCTCAGCGAGAAATCGCATCTCGTCGCGCAAATCAAGGCCCTGCCCAAGGAGCTTCGCAACACGGAAACCGTGCGCTTCTCTGAGAAGGAAAAAAACCGTTCCGTGGAAATGGTCGGCACCTACAGCACCTTTCCGGAAGTCAATTGGGCCATCATCGCGCAGCGCAGCGTCAACGAGGCGCGCGCGGACGCCGGTGTTACCGAGCTGAACCGTCAGGCCCTGGCTTTCGTTTCCATCGTCGTCTTGCTCGCCGTTCTGTTTGGCTATTTCTTTGCCGTCGGCATCAGCGAGCCTATTCGCGGACTGGCTGCTTCCACGCGCGCCATCAGCCGCGGCGAATTCCACCAGCGCACGCCCGTACGCGGCGCCGCCGAGATCAGCGAACTGGCCGAAAACTTCAACCTCATGGCCAGCGACATCGAGGAGTACATCGAGCGTCTGAAGGAAGCCGCGGAAGAAAACCGCGAGCTTTTCATCGGCTCCATCCGCATGCTCGCGGCCGCCATCGACGAAAAGGATCCTTATACCCGAGGCCACTCCGGCCGTGTCGCCAAGTACTCCACGATGATCGCACAGGAGCTGAAGCTTTCCCCCGAAGATCTGGACAAACTGCGCATCTCCGCCCTGCTACATGACGTTGGCAAGATTGGCGTGGATGACCGCGTCCTGAAGAAGCCCGGGTCGCTCACGCCCGAAGAGTTCGACATCATGAAAACGCACACCACCAAGGGCGCCAACATCATGCGCCCGGTGTCGCAGCTTAAGGACATGCTCCCCGGCATCGAGCTCCACCACGAGCACATGGACGGCCGCGGCTATCCTTACGGCCTCTCTGGGCCGCAGATTCCCCAAATGGCGCGCATCATCGCGGTCGCCGATACTCTCGATGCCATGACCACCAATCGCCCTTATCAGAGCGCGATGGACCTCGAGTACGCCTTGGGGCGCATCAAGGCCCTCGCCGGTTCCAAGTTCGACCAGGCCATCGTCAACGCGCTCGAATCCGCGGTGAAATCCGGAAAGATTCGCCTCTCTGCCGTCGAAGTACACGTCTAGCCTGTTTTCCCCGTCGCCGCAAACACGAATTGTCATCCGGAGCGAAGCGAAGGACCTCATCTGCTTTGATTCTCGAAACGCTCGGGCTCCTGCAGCGCTGGCTTTTAGGCCTGTGCACTTCCATCTGTTACAATTTTCATGCGCGCTTGTTGAGCTGCGCGCAACGGTATGATTACCCTCTTCGGTAAACCCGAACCCACCCTCCTCGAGCGGTTGAAGGAATCTGTCGGCAAGACCAAGGACGCCCTCGCCGACACGCTGGATACCATCACGCAGGGTGGCCGTCAGATTGATCCCTCCGTCCTTAAAGAAGTTGAGACGGCGCTGCTATCAGCCGACCTGGGCGTGAAAACCACGCGTGAAATTCTCGATTCCGTGCGCGAACAGATGTCTCGCAACGCTTTGAATAACGGCGAACAGCTCAAGCGCGAAATCAAAGCGCACGTTTTTCGCGCGTTGAACGTCTACGGCGCTTCACCCAAACTCGCGGACGCCGCCAACGGTTCGGACCCGCGCGTTATTTTTGTCGTTGGCGTGAACGGCGCCGGAAAAACCACCAGCATCGGCAAGCTCGCCAATCGCCTGCGCCAGGAAGGCCGCAGCGTGGTCCTCTGCGCGGCGGATACCTTCCGCGCCGCCGCGGTCGAGCAACTCGAAATCTGGGCTCAGCGCAACGGCGTCGAAGTCATCAAGCAGAAATCCGGCGCCGATCCGGCTGCCGTGGTTTTCGACGCGATGGCCGCCGCCAAAGCGCGCAATGCCGACGCGGTCATCGTGGACACGGCGGGCCGCCTGCACACCAAATCGAACCTCATGCAGGAACTCGAGAAAATGAAGCGCACCGCCGCCAAAGTCATTCCCGGCGCGCCGCATGACGTCCTGCTGGTGCTCGATGCCACCACCGGCCAGAATGGTCTGGCGCAGGCCCGCGAATTCACCGCCAGCATTGGAGTCACCGGCATCATCCTGACCAAGCTTGATGGCACGGCCAAGGGCGGCATCGTCGTCGCCATTTCCCGCGAACTTGGCCTGCCCATTCGCTTCGTCGGCACCGGCGAGCAGCTCAACGACCTCGTTCCCTTCGACGCGCAAACCTACGCCGACTCGCTGTTTGACTAAAACCGTGAACGCTCACGACATTCACTTTATGCAACACGCGCTGGACCTGGCGCGCAAGGGCGTCGGCCTCGCCAGCCCCAACCCCACCGTCGGCTGCGTCATCGTGAAGGATGGTGCGATCCTCGGCGAGGGCTTCCATCAATATCTCTGGCGCGACCACGCGGAAATCGTCGCGCTTAAGCAGGCTGGAGAACGCGCCCGCGCCGCCACCCTCTACGTCACCCTCGAACCCTGCAATCACACCGGGCGCACCGGCCCCTGTACCGAGGCGATCATTGCCGCGGGAATCTCCCGCGTTGTTGCGGCAACGCAGGATCCCAATCCGAAAACGCGCGGCAGCGGTTTCGCTCGCCTGCGTGCCGC
The DNA here is from genome assembly GCA_049522075.1 of Candidatus Acidiferrum sp. Lineage (GTDB taxonomy): Bacteria > Acidobacteriota > Terriglobia > Acidiferrales > UBA7541 > Acidiferrum. Next base: position 11,227 of record JBEKOE010000013.1, on the reverse strand, counting down.
GGGCATCGCAGTGGATACGGGCCTCCTTGAGGCCGAAGCTGAAGAACTTAATGAAGCCTTCGCCTGCTGGATCACCACGAAGAAACCTTTCGTCACGTTGAAATCTGCGCTGACCCTCGATGGCCAACTCGCGCTGCCCGGACCCAGCAAAGGCAAGAAACGCGCGTGGATCAGCAGCGAGGAATCCCGCGCCGAGGTGCAACGCATGCGCCACGCTTCCGATGCGCTTCTCACCGGCATCGGCACCATCCTCGCCGACGATCCGCTTCTCACCGATCGCACCGGCTTTGAGCGCCGCCTCCTCCTCCTTCGCGTCATCCTCGACACCAAGCTGCGCCTCCCGCTCAAGTCGCGCATCGTGCAAACCGCTGACGACGACCTTCTCGTCTTTACCGCCGCCTCCCTAACATCCTCAAAAGCCCGCAAATTGCAGAACGCCGGCGTTGAATTGGCGCAGCTAAAAACACGCGCCGGTAAGATCGATCTCCACGCCGTACTGAAGGAACTCGGCCGCCGCGAGGTTCTAAGTGTCCTCCTCGAGGCCGGCCCTACGCTCAACGGCGCAGCGCTCTCCGCTGGGGTTGTCCACAAACTCGTTCTCTTCTACGCCCCCAAACTAGCCGGGGTAGCAAATGTCCCTTTCGCATATTTGCCGAAAATCGCGCTTCACGACCTGCGCATCCGTTCCTTCCAGCAATTCGGCCCCGACCTTGCCGTCGAGGCTATATTCCGCAAGCCTGCCCAGTAGGGGTCCAGCACCGCGGGACCCATGTCCGCACAATCAAAAGTTTGCAAGCAACCATGCACGCACTTCAACGCGCGAGTTTCGCGGCCCGGCGCATGTTCATGCCGCAACCATCTCCCAGGTATAATCTTTGCGACATTCGCGCCCTTTCCACTTTGGCGCGCACCAAAATCTGACCGGGCCTTTGGCCTGAAAGCTTCGCCATGGCAGACACCATCCAGAAATACAAAGACTACGTCATGACGGGTTTCGTGAAGTCCGTCGTGCCCATCGTTATCGACCACGCCTCCGGCGCCGTGATCACCGACGTGACCGGCCGCGAGTACCTCGACTGCTTCGCCGGCATCAGCGTCGTCAACGCAGGCCACTGCAATCCCCATGTCCTCGCCGCCGCGAAAAAGCAGATGGACAAACTGGTTCACTGCGGCTCGTACATTTATCATGCGCAACCCGTCGCCGACCTCGCCGAAAAGCTGGCGCAGATCACCCCCAAGGGACTCACGAAGACCTTTTTTGGCAATGGCGGCGCGGAGGCCATCGAAGGCGCGCTCAAGCTTGCCCGCCTCTATACCGGCAAGCACGAATTCATCTCCCTGCAATCCAGCTTTCACGGCCGCAGCTTCGGCGCGCTCAGCATTACCGGCAACTACGCGCGGAAGAAGAAGGGTGGTCCCTACGCCACGGGCGTTTCTTTTGCGCCTGCGCCTTACGTGTACCGCTCGAACTGGCCGAACGATCCGGAGGAATGCGCGCGGCAGTGTGCCCGAGCCATCGATGACGTCGTGAAGTTCGCCACTTCCAACGATGTCGCGGCCTTCATCGCCGAGCCGGTCATGGGCGAAGGCGGCATCATCGTGCCTCCGGCCAATTATTTTAAGGAAGTGAAGAAGGTCCTCGATCATTACGGCATTCTCTTCATCGCCGACGAAGTGCAGTCCGGCTTCGGCCGCACGGGAAAAATGTTCGCGATCGAATATTACGGCGTCGTGCCGGACATTCTCGTCGCAGCCAAGGGCATCGCGGATGGTTTCCCGCTCAGTTCCTACACCGCGCGCCCGGAAATCGCCGATGCCTATAAGCCCGGCGATCACCTCTCCACCTTTGGCGGCAATCCGGTCTCCTGCGCCGCCGCGCTAGCCAACATTGAATTCTTCGAGAAGGAAAATCTGCTTGCCCACACCGTGGAGACCGGCAACTACGCCATTGGCAAGCTCCGCGAACTCCAGAAGAGGCATGCGCTGATCGGCGAAGTCCGCGGCCTCGGCCTGATGATCGGCGTGGAACTGGTAAAGGATGCGCTGAAGACACCAGCTTCCGCCGAGGCCGAAGCGATTCGCGAGGCCTGCCTCCGCCATGGCATGCTCGTCGGAGTCGGCGGTATTGCCGGAAACGTTGTCCGCTTCCAGCCGCCGCTGATCATCACCAGGCAGCAAATCGATCAGGCCATCGGCATCTTCGCCCAGGCGCTGCAGGAAGTCGCCCAGCCCGCTCACGCCACCGCGTAGGAATTACCTCGCAAGGGTCCAGGAAAGAAGCGAAGCGCCGCAATCACACAAACAAAAAAGGCCGCCCGAAAGCGGCCTCCTCACAAAAAACGTTCCTGAGTTTCGTCAGTTGCTCTTGTCAAAACCGCGCAGCAGGCAGCTCATCGCGCAATTCACTTCCCCGTCCGGCTGCAGCGAGCATTCCAGCACCGACCAGTCCTCATCCTCAACAACGTGAAATTTCGCGGCTGTAATACTGGCGATCTTGTCTTGATTGGGGCAAATCACCTCGCGGGAGCGGAAGCTACACGTCTGCAGGATGCGGTCGAGAACTTCAGGATCAGACATGCCTTACCTCCGTCGCAAAGGCCGGGGATGACCTGTTTTTCAACATGGTGCACTTCTAGAAGCGCACTGTCAAGAAATCTGATTCGCGCGCCAGCCTCTGCGCCCCGGCGGAGGAGCCTTCCGCCTACGCCTTGTCCAGTCGCGCCTGGGACAAGCAATCCATCCCACAGTGCACGGCCCCGGGGGGCAGCAACGAACAATCGATCACTCGCCAGTCGCTCCAGCCCTCTTCACTGTACGGCCAATTCGCCACTATAACGCGCGCCTCACATTGCCGCTGCGAACAGAACACCTTCTGGGGATAAGTTTTCGCGGATTCCGGATGCGGATCGGTAAGTTTCGGGTCGAACATAAGCCACCTTCGACCAGGAGCGTGGCCTGAGGTCATCTTCCCCCCGGGTCTTTCCTTCGTCAAGGATTTACGTCACGCTTCGCGGTATCCTGTTATTTCGCTCCACCAATCGGCCGTTCCCCAGGTACCACGGCCAATTTTTGCGAGGTCTTCATGTTCACCGGTATCATCGAGCATCTCGGCACCATCGATTCCCTGCAACTCCACGCGGACGGCGGCCGGCTCACCATCCACGCGCCCACGGTCACTCCACATTTGGCCATCGCCAACAGCATTGCCGTGAACGGCTGCTGCCTCACGGTTGTCGCCATGGGCGACGAGCGCTTCTCCGCCGATCTGTCCGGCGAAACCATTCGCAAGACCTCCTTTGGCGAATTGCGCCCTGGCATGCGCATCAATCTCGAACACCCCATGACCGCAGGCAAGGAGTTTGGCGGCCATTTTGTTCTGGGGCACGTGGACACGATTGGCCGCGTCACCCGTCTTGAACCCGAAGGCGAGAACTGGTGGTACGGCGTGGAAGTCCCGGAAACATTCGCTCGCTACATCGTGCCCCAGGGCTCCATCGCCATCGATGGCATCAGCCTGACCGTGGCGCGCTGGCACGCTCGCATCGCCGAAATCGCCATCATTCCGTTCACCTATGAGCACACCAATGTGCGCGACATCAAAATCGGCGACGCGGTAAATCTTGAGGGCGACGTTTTGGGAAAATACGTCGAGCGCTATCTGGAAGCGCGCAGCGCGGCAAAGCCCGTCGGCAATCTCACCATCGAGCAACTCGTCCAGCAGGGTTTCTAAGACCCAGTCTGTAGCTCACCCCCCTTCAGGGGTGAGGGAATTGCGATCCGCGCCAACCACTGCTGCAGGAGGAGAGGTTGCGCGGCGAATCGCTGCGCCGACAGCGCGAAGAGAAGGGAACAACGGCCTGTGCCGAGCGTATCGAACGAGTTGACAAGCGAGAAGCTGTGGAAAAGCTGGACAGCTTCCACGACAACAAGCTTGACGATCGTGATCATTTCCTGAACAATCCAACTCCGGGGAAGAAGAGGAGGCGAACTCCGCCCGGGTCGACTCTAGGGTCGAACCGTTCCTTCATTAGACGGGCTCCCGGCACCCCTCCTCGATCACACTCAATGCTGCGGCCTTTGCTAGGCCCTTGTTGGCAGCAGCCACCGTGGCGACTCGCTCTTTAATCTCGAGACCCATCGTTCGCTCCGGTTGGGGTTCCTGCCCCAGAGGGTGAGGCGGTGACGTGTTGTGACGTCTACCCAAGACAAACGGCCTCGCATGCTATAGCGTGTTGACAAGATGCAAATTCGATTTCTGGGGTGAGACATGATGGCAACCATCCGCAAGTCCTTGCGCGATTCCAAGGCGGCCCGTTGGACAGCGCTGTTGATCGTGGCGTTCGTCATGCTCTGCGGGTACTACGTCGCGGACGTCATGTCCCCCCTCAAGCCCATGATCGAGCAGCAATTGGGCTGGACCAGCTCCGAGTACGGTTTCTTCACGGGGTCCTATGCCTGGTTCAATGTTTTTCTGGGCATGCTCATCTTAGGGGGGATGCTCCTGGACAAGTTGGGGGCCCGCTTTACAGGAGTATTGGCCTGTATCGTGATGGTCGTGGGTTGCGGAATCAAGTGGTGGGCGGTCCAAACTCACACCCTCGATCATTCATCCGTCCACGTCCTCTTCTGGGATTTTAAGTCCCAAGTCCTGCTGGCCTCCGTGGGGTTCGCCCTTTTCGGCATGGGTATCGAAATCGCCAATGTCGTGGCCACGAAGCTCATCGCGCGATGGTTCCTGGGCTATGAGATAGCTTTGGCCATGGGGCTTCAAGTGAGCACCGCCAGGATCGGGACGGCACTGGCCTTGGGCATGGGGGCGCCCATCGCCGCTTATTTCAGGGCTGTGGCCGCACCCGTGCTAGCTGGATTGATCCTGTTGTGCGTGGGCCTGGTAGCTTTCATCTTCTACTGCGTCTTGGACAAGAAGCTGGAAGCTTCGGAAGTGGATATCGTCGCTTCCGATGAGGAGGCCTTTCACATCTCCGACATCGGGAAGATCCTGAGGATTCGGGGCTTCTGGTACATCACCATGCTCTGCGCCTTGTTCTACTCCGCCGTCTTCCCGTTTCTCAAGTACGCTCCGGACCTCATGGTCCAGAAATTCCACATAAAGGAAAGCCTTGCGGGCGCCATTCCTTCCATTTTACCTTTCGCCACCATTCCCCTGACGGTCGTCTTCGGCCGCTACTACGATCGCAAGGGGAAGGGGGCCACGCTCATGGTCTTGGGCTCCCTGCTCCTGGTGTTGGTGCATTTCATCTTCACCGTCCCACTCCTAAACAGCTGGCTGGTGGCGCTGGTTGCCACCATCGTCCTGGGCTTCGCCTTCTCCCTCGTACCTTCGGCCATGTGGCCCTCGCTGCCCAAGTTCATTCCCCAGCACCAACTGGGCACGGCCTACGCGGTCATCTTCTGGATGCAAAACCTGGTGGCGCTCTGGGGCGTTCCCTACCTCATTGGTTGGATCCTGGACCGCTTCTGCATCACCGGCACTCGGGTGGCGGATGGGTTGAGCAGCCCCGCTTACAACTACACCTTCCCAATGGCTGTCTTCACTGGGCTGGGGGTGCTGGCTGTGATCTTCGGACTCCTGCTAAAGATGGAGGACAAGAAGATGGGCTACGGCTTGGAACTACCCTGCCAAAAAGAATAGCCATCGGGGCATCCCCTTAACCAGAGTTGCCCGCGGTAGCTCCCCTCCACGGCAGGTTTGTCGGAAGGCACTCAGAGCTTGGCGATGAGCCACAACCATCGTTTTGCGTAGTCGTGATTTCGGATCCGTGTTGACGGCGGCGGAAGTCGTCACAGGGTCACATCCAGCTCGGGAATCAGTTCATCCTGCATTCGGAAATTGTGCAGCAGGGGTTCCGCGGAATTTTCAAATTCCGCCCAGGACTCGAACACTTCCGCCTTGCTTTCCTGCAGAAAAACCACCGTGTCGGCCAGCCGTTTGGCCAGGTGCGTGTCATGCGTCACCACGATCGAGGTCTTCCGGAACGTCTCCTTCAATCGCGCGATCAAGTCACCCATGTGCCCGGCCATGATCGGGTCCACCATCGTCGTCGGCTCGTCGTACAAAATGGCCTCGGGATTCTGCGCTAGCGCCCGCGCGATGGCCACCGCGCGTTTCATTCCAGTAGAAAGTTCGCTCGGCAGTTTGTCCAGCACGTCTTCCACTTCCAGCATCTTCGCGAATTTCATCACGTACTCGTCGATGTCTTCCGCTGTCAGCCCCGGCTGGTCTTCCAGCGGAAATGCTATGTTTTCCGCCACTGTCAGCGAATCGAACAGCGCGCCCGATTGGAACACCATCGTCACCCTACGCCGGATTTCGCTGAACTCGCGCTCCGTAAAATCCGTGACGTCCTGACCTGCGATAAAGATGCGCCCGGAATCTGGCTTCAGGAACCCCAAAATATGCTTCAGGGAAACCGATTTGCCCACGCCGCTCCGCCCCATGATGACGCAGGTCTGCCCGCGCTTCACCTGGAAGCTCACCTGATTCAGCACCATGTGCTCGTCGAACCCCTTGCAAACGTCGCGAAACTCAAAATAGTTTTCCGCGGCGTCTTCTTTCGCATTCGCCGAGGTCAATCCGCGGACTTTGCTTTCGTCGGTCATTGTTCGCGCGCTTCGGTGATCCGGCAGGCCTCTTCATGATCCGCCCGCTTGTTCCCATTCCAGAATAAACGGCCACCCGTATCAAATCGTTTCCCGGCGAACTCGTCAAGCCCTTCCATGGGCAACTGTTTCATCGTCTCCCTTACCTTACTCGCGCCGGCAGCGTCATTCATCATCCTCGACGGGTCCCTGCCCCGGCCGCCGGATTCCCAGTTCTCGCATTTTTTCCTGCAAGCTTTGCCGGTGCAAGCCAATCGTCGCGGCCGTCCGCGAAATGTTCCAGCGATGCGCGCCCAACTGCTTCAACAGAAACGCGATCTCAAATTTGCGTTTCGCCTCGCGCAGGTCCTTCTCCTGCAAACCAAAATCCTCGGATTCCCCGCCGCTCCTCGGGAGAATCGGTGAACCCCGCACAATCTCTTCCGCCAGGTCCGCCACTCCGATCTCGGCATGCCGGCAAAGCACCAGGCTGCGCTCCAGCGCGTTCTTTAATTCACGGATATTGCCCGGCCAGTCGTACCGCTCCAGCGCCGCCAGCGCTTCCTTTGTCAAAAGCGCGGTACGACCCAGACGCGCTCCGTGGATCTGCAAAAACGCTTCTGCAAGAATGGAAATATCTTCCTTGTGCGCACGCAGCGGCGGCAGCTCAATGGTCACCACTCTCAGCCGGTAGTACAAATCCTCCCGGAACTTTCCGTCTCGAATAGCCGCGGCCAGATTGCGGTGTGTGGCGCTGACAATGCGCACGTCCACGGGAATGGATTGCGTCCCGCCCAGCCGCTCGATCGTGCGATTCTCCAGCGCCCGCAGCACCTTGGACTGCGTGACCGGGTTCATGTCCCCAATCTCGTCCAGAAACAGCGTTCCCCCTGAAGCCAGCTCGAACTTCCCTTTCTTCTGCTGCGCCGCCCCGGTAAACGCCCCGCGCTCGAAGCCGAACAGCTCGGATTCGATCAGCGTTTCCGGCAGCGCCGCGCAATTGACCGCTACATACGCCTTGCCGTTGCGCTGTGACCGCGAGTGAATTTCCTGCGCCAGCAAGTCCTTTCCCGTTCCGCTCTCCCCCAGGATGAGCACCGTCGAATCCGTCGCCGCCACGCGGTCCGCCATCTCAAACGCGCGGCGCATCGCTGCCGTGCGCCCGATCATCTGCCCGAATTGCCCTTCGGTCGCCAACCTCCGCCGCAAATTCTCGTTTTCCTTTTCCAGCGTGGAGAGTTTCAGCAGGTTCGCCACTCGTTGCCGCAGTTCCTCCAGTTCGTACCCCTTCACCAGGTAATCCGCGGCACCCAGTTGCAGCGCTTCCACCGCGCTCTTCGCCGTATCCAAAGCCGAAACCATCAGCACGGGCAATTCGTGCCCCTCCTGCCTTAGCCACTTCAGAAAAGCCAGCCCATCCTCGCCCGGCATCACTACGTCCAGCAATAGCAGGTCGGGTTTATCCGTTGTCAGAAGCCCGCGTGCCGCCGCCGCGGAGTCCGCTTCCGCCATCCGGTAGCGGCTCTCCAGGGCTCGCCGCAAGGCGTACCGCGCCGCCGGTTCGTCATCGACAATCAGTACGGTTTTCATACGCAGTGATCCTTACCAAATAGTTTCCGGGAAGACGCGGCGAAGCGGCAAGCCACGTTTGCCGCCAACGTGGCCGGAGCGCCAAGGCAAACTGTGCTTGCGGCCAGTCATTTCAGCGGCTCCCGTGCCACGTTCGATGTGGCACCACTATTTTTCCGTTGCGCGGTTCCCCCGTTCACCGGCAGCGTGACCCTGAATTTTGTCCCTACCCCGTCCTCCTTGGGGCTCCACCATTCAATTGCGCCGCCGAGTTCCTCCAGCCGCCGCTGCACGATTGCCAGGCCCAACCCAGTGCCGCGCGGCTTGGTGGTAAAGAAGGGCTGCAGGACCTTCTCTCTCAACTCAGGCGGGATGCCAGGCCCATCGTCTTCCACGGTCACCTGGCACTCGCCTCCCGCCACTCGCATGGCGATGCGCACATGCCCGCCCGCCGGGGTTGCTTCGATCGCGTTTAATACAAGGTTGGAGAGGATGTCGTTGGCTACCTCCGCGCTAGCCGCCACCCACATCTCTGCCTCTGGCGTCCGTAATTCGAGTGCGACCCCGCGGTTCTCCGCCTCGTGGCGCAGCACGTTTACAACGTTCGCCGCCACCTGCGCCAGGCTGCAGCGCTCGCCGCCGCTCCCCGCCCGGACTCCGGGCCGGCTGAATTGCAGCAGTTGATTCAACTTCGCGGAGAGCCGGTTGATCTCGTCCAGCACCATCTGCGTTTCCTGCCGCAACGAAGCAGGCAACTCCGCGCTTTCCATTTGCACCTGCAGAATCGTCTTGATTGAACCCAGCGGGTTTTTCAAATTGTGCGAAATGCTCGCCGCCATTTGCCCCACCAGCGCCAGCCGTTGCCTTTCGGCCAGTTCGCGCTCCAACTGCAGCTTCTCCTCGATCAGCCCGCAAAGGTCAAACGCCGCCGGAAGCTGTTCACTCAAGAATTCCAGCGCCGCGTAAGTCTCGCCGGAAATCATCGCACCGTAAGCGCGTACTCGTAGCGAACCAATACGATGCCCGCCCCGCCGGACTTCAAAGATCTCCTCCGAACCTTTCTGCGAATGTACCAGGAGATTCGACGCCTCCCCTTCGGCATCAAGAGCCAGATGCGCTTCGGCGAGTTGCAACTGCTCCGCGATCCACCGTTCGCTGAATTCCCTCAGCTTAGCTTGGTTCCCCAGCCGCGCCACCTCATTGATCGGCCCCATCAACTTTTGCGCCCGGTCCACCTCGGTTTGCGCAGTTTTTCGCAGGAGCCTTCCCATCGCCCGCTGCAGCGGCTCAAAAAACACCACGGGCAAGAAAAGCAGCAGCGCTGCCGTCGCCTCCGGTGGCAGGTAATGCTCCCACCACAGACTCGCTCTTCGCACAAAACTCAGGTACAACAGCGCCACAAACACCATGAACACCGCATAAATCAGATTGCGCTGCCGCCCGATCTGTAAGAAGTTGAACCGTCGTACCTGGATGATTAAGCCAATGAGCGGCACAAGCGCAAATGTCATGGCGACCAGAGAGGTCCAGGCATCCTCCCTTGCGATGAAGGGCCGAACTCCAAATGTGATCATCAACAAGACTGTCAGTAGCCCGAGATTCCATCTTAGGTTTTTGTGAAAAGCTCTCTGCTCCTCGTCCGGCGCAGTTTTTTCAAGTCGGCGTTGCCAGAAATTCCCGAGTCCCACCGCAACAACTAGCCAGACTTGAAATGGCACGCCTAGTTGTCGGGAAGGACTGGAGAATGCAAATGCCTGGTTCGACCTGAGTGCCGCTAACAGCGACGGAACAAGTAATATTGGAGGCACCCATGTGCACACTAACCAAGCGGTCTTTCGCATTCCGGGAGAGATGAGTCCTCGGATCGATGCGTACTCGACATGGAGATGTACAACCAGCGGCGGAATCAGCCATAGGCCGAGGCACAGCAAAGTCCAGGCAAAGCGGAGCAGGCCCTGCGGCGGCACGACGTAGTGAAGTTCCGCATTTAGTGCGAGCAAGCTGCTTCCGAAAAAACACGTCAGTGCCAAACAAAGAAAGAAGAAAACACGCTCGAAGTTGCGCTGGCGACGATGGCCCAGGATCACCACCATCCAGAAGAATGGGAGGAGTGTTCCCGCAGTCAGCAAGATCAGCCGAAGGTAGAGAACCCAGCGCATTGGCGTTTCGACGAAAGTCTATCTCCAGCGGGGAAGCAGGGCAATTGCCAAGTGCAAGAAAATTCTGGCGCTTCTAATATATTGTAAATAATATGCTTAGCAATGCAGCTGGCAAATGAATCGGCGTGCCCAACACTCACATCGCAAGGAAATGGCTTGACTTAGGGGGAATTCTTGCTATATTAGCACTCGGTTGCGAGGAGTGCTAATCCCCTTTCGGTGCTCCCAACCACGGTAAGTCTTCAGTTCTACCGCTAGTTCACCTATGGAGGTTTTTCGACGATGGCAGTCAATCTTACACCGCTCCACGACCGCGTAATTGTGAAGCGTATTGAAGAGAAGGAATCCGTCAAGGGCGGCATCATCATCCCTGACTCCGCGAAGGAAAAGCCGCAAGAGGGCGAGATCATCGCCGTCGGCGCCGGCAAGCGCGAGAAGGGTGAGCGTATCCCTCTCGACGTCAACGTCGGCGATCGCGTGCTCTTCGGCAAGTACAGTGGCAGTGAAATCAAAATCGAGGGCGAGGAGTACCTGATCCTGCGCGAGGAAGAAATTCTCGCCAAGCTCGGCGGCGCGGCAAAGGCAGCAAAGAAGTAAAACCTGATATCGGATATCTGATATCAGCTATCAGGAACCAAGAACTAAACCTGACTTCCTAGTCGAAGCAAGGTTCGGATTTCAGTAGCAAATCTTAGGAGGAACGAAGCAATGGCGAAGCAGATTGTAACCGGAGAAGCTTCCCGCCAGGCGATTTTGCGCGGCGTGAATGCTCTTGCGGACGCAGTAAAAATCACCCTCGGCCCCAAGGGCCGCAATGCGGTGATTGAAAAGAAGTTTGGCGCCCCCATCATCACCAAGGACGGCGTCACGGTGGCCAAGGAAATCGAACTGCGTGATCC